>JAISHF010000004.1 GCA_031262695.1 Candidatus Nomurabacteria bacterium
TATTCGGAATTGCAAATTTTAGACCAAAAAATCCGCTCGGAAAGCGGAAAATCTGAAATTTGTTCTACAATGGTGGGCGAGAAGGGACTTGAACCCTTACACCATTGCTGATAGCAGATTTTGAGTCTGCCGCGTATACCATTCCGCCACTCGCCCGTGTAATTTATTATATCATAGCAATTATTAGAAGTAAAGGGGCGGCATAGCGGTTTTTGCAAAAAGTTTTAGCAAACTATTGACACGAGTGCTAAGTATGATATACTAGCAGTAGAGCATAGCGAGTGCTAATTTAATGAAAATGGGCAAAAAAGAGCCTATCTTTACATTATATCACACTTATGCTTAAAAGTCAATAGAAGGAGATAAGAAATGAGTAAAATTATTGGAATTGACCTCGGGACGACTAACTCGGCGTTCGCTTATATGGTGGCGGGTAAGCCAGAGGTGATTACGAATGCCGAGGGCGACCGCACCACACCGAGCGTGGTGGCGCAGACGAAAAAGGGCGAGCGGCTGGTCGGCAAAATTGCCCAGCGGCAACGGGTGACCAACCCAAAAAACACGATTTATAGTGTGAAGCGCTTGATTGGCCGGCAATATGGCGACGACGAGGTGCAACGCGACCTGAAAATTATGCCTTACGAGATTGTGAAAAAGGGCGACGGCGTGGCGGTAGAAATGGACGGCAAGGACTTTACGCCAGAGGAAATTTCGGCGATGGTGCTTAGCAAAATCAAGGCGGATGCCGAGGCGTTCTTGGGCGAGAAGGTGACCGAGGCGATTATTACCGTGCCGGCTTATTTCAACGACCAACAGCGGCAGGCGACCAAGGACGCAGGTAAAATTGCGGGCTTGGAAGTCAAGCGGATTATTAACGAGCCAACCGCGGCGGCCTTGGCCTACGGCTTGGACAGCAAAAAAGACGAAAAGATTGCTGTGTTTGACCTCGGTGGCGGCACATTTGACGTGTCCATTTTGGAACTTGGCGACGGCGTCTTTGAGGTGAAGAGTACCAACGGCGATACGCACCTTGGTGGTGAGGATTTTGACAATGTGATTGTGAATTACTTGATTGACACCTTTAAGTCGGAGAGCGGGATTGATTTGAAGAACGATCCAGCGGCGATGCAACGGATTAAGGATGAGGCCGAGAAGGCGAAAAAGGAGTTGTCGTCTGCGACTTCGGTGGATATTAATTTGCCGTTTATTACGGCGGATGCGGACGGGCCAAAGCACTTTGAACACACGTTGACGCGGGCAAAATTGGAGGAATTGACTTCTGGTTTGCTGGACCGCTTGGCGGTGCCAGTGGAGAAGGCCTTGAAAGACGCAAAATTGACCGCAAAAGACATTGACGAGGTAGTGTTGGTTGGTGGTATGACCCGTATGCCAGCAGTGGTGGAACGGGTGAAGAAGATTTTTGGTAAGGATCCAATGCAGGGGGTGAACCCTGATGAGGTGGTGGCGGTTGGTGCGGCGATTCAGGGCGGCGTGTTGCAGGGTGATGTCAAGGATATTTTGTTGCTTGATGTGACACCGCTGACGCTCGGGATTGAGACGGCTGGCAATGTGCGGACGCCGATGATTGACCGCAACAGCACAATTCCGACTTCTAAATCGCAGACTTTCTCAACTTTTAGCGACAACCAGCCACAGGTGGAAATCCACGTCTTGCAGGGCGAGCGGGAGTTTGCGCGCGACAACAAGTCGCTTGGCACGTTTGTGCTGGACGGGATTGCACCAGCGCCGCGTGGCGTGCCGCAAATTGAAGTGACTTTTAATCTTGACGCGAACGGTATCTTGAATGTGACGGCAAAAGATAAGGGGACGGGCAAGGAGCAGTCAATTACGATTCAGGGGTCGGGCAATATGAGCAAAGAGGATGTAGAGAAGGCGCGGGCGGAGGCCGAGGCGCACGCCGAGGAAGATAAGCGTAAGCGTGAGGTCGTGGATGCGCGCAACCACTTGGAAAATACGATTTATCAGGCCGAGAAAATGCCGACTGAGTTTGCGGAGAAGATTAGCGACGAGGACAAAGAAAATGTGAAAAAGGCGGTTGAGGACGCAAAAACTAAGTTGACTTCAGAAGATAAGGATGAGTTGGAGCAGGCGGCAAAGGACTTGAATGAGCGAATTATGCCGATTGGCGCGAAACTCTACAAAGAGGCGGGTGCGGCTGGCGGTGCAGCGGGTGCCGAGGGTGCTGGTGCGACTGGTGCGGCTGCGGCTGAGGCGACTGACGGCGACGCAGTTGAGGGTGAAGTCGTTGGCAAATAAGCAAAACGCTAGGGCTAGCGTGGTGCGTAGCGGTAGGCACGCTACATCTAGTGTGCGGGTTATTGCAGGTAAGTTTAAGGGGCTTCGGTTAGAAGCCCCTTCGGCCGATGCGGCACACGTGATGGGCGAGCGAGAGCGGGGGGCGATTTTTAATGCGTTATTTTCGCTTGGCGGTTTTGAAGGGGCGAGAGTTTTGGACGTGTTTGCTGGGTCGGGGGCGCTTGGGTTGGAGGCAGTTTCGCGCGGGGCGGCGTCAGTGGAATTTGTGGAGAATAATCCAAAAACTCGCGAGATAATAAAGAACAATATAAGCGCAATTTTGCCTACGCCCGCTCGCTCTACGACTTCCCTCGGGCACGAGGGCGCTAGCGCCCCTCTTGGCGCCGCTACCGCGTCGCCAATTCACCCCGCAGTGCCCTCGGGAAGTGTAGAGCCTCGCGGGCTAGACATCAACCCTCGCAGCACCCTTGGTGAAAGCAACTCGCGCGGAGCCGAACAGCAATATGAGATTATTTTTAGCGATGCGCCGTACGATAAGCCGCAGTGGGGGTTAGTGGCGGAGCTGCCTGGGCGGCTGGCGAGTGGCGGAAAACTGGTGATTTCGCATGCGAAAACGACGCCGATTCCTGATGAGTTGGTGGCGGATTTTGCGAGTTTGGGGCTGGAAAAAGTTTATGAGAAGACTTTTGCAGCGGCGGAGATTGAGATTTTTCGCAAAAAGTAAGGCATTTTGCGAGAGATTGGTTTTTAGGGCATTAAATAAGGCGTCATCTTGCGACAACGCCTTAAAATAAGAGAGAGCTAAGCTATTTTGACCGCTACGACTTGGTCGTTTGTGATTTCTGAGATATTGATTTTCGGGTAGGTATCGCCGACGGAATCTAAAAAGGCTTCACGCTTATCTGTAGGCAGGTATTTTTCACAGTTGCCGATGATAGTTCGGGCCATTTTCTCCATAGTTTTGCCTATCATAGCTTCAATCTCCTCGTCGGTGATTTCAAGCATCGCATTGATGGTCTTTTTGGCTATCTGGTGTAGTGATTCGTTGATATCTGTAATAGACTCATTAAGAACCGACTGAGAAACGCCGAGAGCGACAGCGGTTGCCTTGACTGGGGTCAAGCCGTCGCTGCGTTCCAATACGCGGATTTGGTTCTTTAAGTCAGATATTAGATTAGCGTGGTAGCGGCGTTCTGTTTTATGCTCGGCTTCGGCAGTCTTGATTTTTCGTTGTAGTTTGTCGGTAAGGTCTTTTTGGGAGGCATTTTGGCTTTCAAGATATGCGTTGCGTTCGGAGAGCCGTTTGATTTCGCTTGTTTTTTCTTCAACAACGAACCAAGCTTCAGTTTTTTCAGTACGCAGCTTAGCTAATTCAGCTTCTTGTTCGGTGAGTAATTTGCGAATGCCATCAGGGTTGTTATTGGCGGCTTGTTCGACGAGCTCGGTCTCGGCGGCTTGCTGTTTTGCTTGTGCTTCAAGCATAGCCGTGTTGGCGGCTTGGGCTGCTTTGTCGTATTCTTCTGCAAGTTGCAGGTTGTCAGCGGCTTCTTTTTGGGCTATGACAAGTTGCGATAAGGTGTCGTAAAGTGTTTCGGCATAGTCGTTGCGACAGGCGGCACGCTCTTCGTCGGTTAGCTCGCCACCAGTTGCAGAATCGGGGTTATCGGCAGTAGCTAGTGCTACATAGTTCGGCATACCTCGGTCGTTGGTGCGCAGCACAATTTTGCCTTCGGCCTGTAATTCTTCCAGGCAGTCTTGGACGAGTGAGATTGCATGGTGGTTAGAACCGTTGCGGTTTTTGAAGGCCATAAGATGAACGAATTGCTGCACAGAATATTGACCGGCGCGGACGACACCTCCTCGGTTTGACAAAAAGCCAAGAATCTTCTGTTTGGCTTGCGTAGGGGAACTTTGGATAGTGGACATATAAAATATCCCTCTCTTTCTATAAAGTTGCTAGCCCAAATCGTGCCGCGTAAAGCGGTGCTGGGGGGGGGCATTTCTAGGGCCCACACCAGCGTTATCTATATTATATCATACTTGTGGTAAAATTGCAAGATTTTAGGCAGATTTTGCTGGTTTTGGGTATAAAATGTGGTATAATATGGGTATGAATATTCCACTGGCAGAAAAAATGCGGCCAAAAACTTTGGCGGAGGTGGTGGGGCAAGATGAGCTGATTGGCGAAGGCAAGATTTTGACGCAGATTGTGGCTTCAAAAGTGCCGGCAAATTTGATTTTTTGGGGGCCGCCGGGGACGGGCAAGACGACTTTGGCGCGGATTATTGCACGAGAGTTGGGTGTGGAATTTGTGGAATTGTCAGCGGTGACGGCGGGTAAAAAAGATGTTTTGGAGGTGGTGGAGCAGGCGCGCCAAAATTGGAATTTGGGGCGGCGAACATTGCTATTTGTGGATGAAATCCACCGTTTTAATAAGGCGCAGCAGGATGCGTTTTTGCCACACGTGGAGAGCGGGTTGATAATTTTGGTCGGGGCGACGACAGAAAACCCGAGTTTTGAGGTGATTGCACCGCTGATTTCGCGATCGCGAGTGGTGGTTTTGCAGCGTTTGGGCAAGGCGGCAATTTTGACGATTTTAGAGCGAGCGGTGAAGGAATTAGGGGTGAAAAAGCGGGTTAAAAAGGAGGCTTTGGACTATTTGGCGGAACTCGCGGCAGGGGACGCAAGGGTGGCGCTCGGTAATTTGGAGTTAGCATTATCGCTTGGGACGGCGACGATTGGGGTGGATGAGATAAAACAGGCGGCGCAAAAAGTGGTGGCGGGTTATGATAAAAAAGGCGACATGCATTATGACATTATTTCGGCATTTATCAAGTCGCTCAGAGGTAGCGATGTGGATGCGGCGCTCTATTATTTGGCGCGAATGGTGCAGGCGGGTGAGGATCCGAAATTTATTGCACGGCGGATGGTGATTTTTGCCTCTGAGGATGTGGGGCTAGCGAACAATTCGGCGCTTAATTTTGCGACTTCGTGTTTTACGGCGGTGGAGCGAGTGGGGATGCCAGAGGGCGGAATTATTCTGTCGCATTGTGCTTATGCTCTGGCAAAAGCGCCGAAAAGTCGGAGTAGTTATGACGCTTGGAGTTTGGCGAAGGTGGCAGCCGAGCGGACGCCGAATGCGCCAGTGCCGTTGCATCTCAGAAATGCGCCGACAAAACTGATGAAAGATTTGCAGTTTGGTAAGGGGCAGAAGTGGGAGGCGGGGTTCCACCACGAAAAAAGCTATCTCCCTGATGGTGTGAAGCCGTTTGTGAGTTAGAACATATTTTTCAGAAAACGGCCGCGAAAAGGCGATTTTTTTATAAAGTTTTTGGCCCCAATAGCCTCTTGGGGTCAAAAAAAGCATAAGCGTTGACACTTATGCTTGCAAGGGGTTGATTGGGGTGGTAGATTATGCGTGTGGGTTGGCGGTGTGAGCATTTCGTGAATAGGTGGAGGCTTCATGAAACGATGGGCTAGGACATTAGAAGCCGAGAAAGGAGGACGATGAAAATCTTGAAGGCAGATTTGCTGTTTTTACAGATTGTAGTTGTTGCTCGTTTGAGGCCGAAGCGCCGAAAAAAGTCTAACCGCAAATAGCGGTTAGACCCCAAACCATCCAGAGGTTGTTGCCTATGCCGGCAACCTCTGGATAGAGTATATCAAATATAAGCATAAAAAGCAAGGAGGAAAATGCAAAAATTTGGTAAGACAGGGGTGAGAGTTGCGGCGTCGGAACGAGGAGGCGGCAAAATAGGAGGGAGGGGTGGAATATTTTGGCATAAAATGGCAGAAAAGGCAAGGAAGATGGCCTTGTGGGGCGTTTTAGGGTGTGTAGGAGCGGTTTTGGGGGTGGTTTGGGGTGTTAGGGCGGTTGGGGCAGTAGAGGGGGTTGGTGGGGGTCCTGGTGGGCTGGATGGCGATTCGGCGGCGGGAGGTATAACAGAGGTGGCTGATTGTGCGGAATTTGAGATAACAGAGGTATTTACGAACTACAAAAATGACCAGAGCGAGCAATTTGTGGAGTTTTTGAACCCGACGGCGGAAACCTTATCTTTACAGGGGTGTGTGGTGCGGACGAAATATAGCAACAAGGTGTTAGAGGCGGTGTTTGGCGAGGTGTCGGTGGGGGCGGGCGAGTATCGGGCGTATAGTTTGCAGAGTTTGGGATTAAGGGTGGCAAAGGCGCCGAAGTTAGAGCGGGTGATGGAGTTGTGGGATGGTTTGGAAGTGGTGGATGGTGATGGTGGAGGGGCTGAGAACAGCGGTGGCGAAGGGGCTGAGAACAGCGGTGGCGCAATGGTCTTGGCGGTGGAATTGGCCGGTTTGCCGAAGAGCTCGGCGGGCAAGGCGTGGGCGCTAGTGGATGGTGAATGGGTTAATGCGACGCCGACCCCGAGTGCGGACAATCTGACGGCGCCAGAGTTTATAGAGGTAGAGCCAGAGGTGGAGAATGAGCCGTTGATAGATAGCGAGCCAGTGGCGGAGCAAAAAACAGAGGCGTTAAAAGTGGTGGCTGAGCCTGAGCCAGTAGTTGCGGCAGAAGTTGGGCCAGAGGTTGGGCCAGAGGTTGAGCCTAAAATTGTGTCAGAGATTGCGTCAGGGGTTGGGGATGTGGTTGTGGATGAGGCAGCGGAGAACAAAGAAGAGCCAGAGCAAAAACAGTATGCGGATTGCGGCGAGGGGCGGTATCGGAATCCGGAAACAAATCGGTGCAAGAAGGTAGAAACAGAGGCGGCGAAGACGTTGACGCCATGTGCGGTGGGCTATGAGCGAAATCCGGAGACAAATCGGTGCAAGAAGGTGGCAGTGGCGAGCGGGCTGGTGCCGTGCGCAGAGGGCTACGAGCGAAACCCAGAAACAAATCGCTGTCGTAAAGTGCGGGAAAATACAGGGGTGGCGGCAGGGTTTGGCGTGCCAGATAGTGGCGGTGATGGCAGTGAGGTGGGTGGTGATGCGGCTGGCGTTCTGGGTGCGGTTGGGGCGGTTTTTCAGGGTGATGATGGGCAGATTCAGGGGTGGAGGGTGGTTTTGGCGGCAGTAGGCGTGCTGGTGGTCTTGGCGGTTATCTGTTGGGTTTTGCGTGAAAAATTACGAAAAATCGCGATTTTTGCCCGAGTTTTTGATGTAATTCAGGGTTTTGGCGATAAAATTCGTGCAAAATTAGTGCAAATGTTGACAAAAAACGACAGCGGTGAAGAGGCCGACAATGGATGAATTGTGGATTCGCGGCTTTGACGGGTGGAACAAGCAGAAAAAGAGGCTTGAGCAGACTGAGCGGCGGCTGGTTCTTAACACAGGGCAAGTTTGGTGGTGTGCGGTGGGGGCTAACTTGGGGTGCGAAGCGTTTATTGCGTTATACGGGGCGGGTTTCTGAGGTCGACCAGATGCTTGTGAAGGAAGCGTTTGGGGATTGAACGGTAAATAAAAAACGGAACCCTAGATTGCTTTGGGTTCCTCGATTACGCCGAAGCGCCTTATTGTATCTACAGCATACCAAACTCGGGGCGAGTTGTCAAGGGGCGACCAGTTTTTAGGAAATGTTGTAAATTGCGAGAAAATAGGCAAAAACTATTGACTTTTAAGCACGAGTGTGATATAATGATAATAAGAAGAGGTTTCGCAACGACTTGTTAAAGCATTCGCGGAACTGATCCGTGAACTTTAACTTGTGAAGTATGCGACCTCAAATTTTAGGAGGTTATTTTATGTTAAGATTTCTTGGTACTTTCCGGGGCGGTGCTCTTACAGATGATCAAAAAGAGGCCCTTTTCCAGGAGCTCATCGACGACAAGCTGGGGCAATATGCGAACAAACTTGGTGAATATGTAGTATTCGTGGCAATCAGAGACGGCAAACTTTGCCGCTTTACTGCTGATGCGGGAAGTAGTATTAACGGCGCAAGAAATGACGAAGAAGTTGATATTGCCGTAGCCAGTCTATA
This sequence comes from Candidatus Nomurabacteria bacterium, assembly GCA_031262695.1. Lineage (GTDB taxonomy): Bacteria > Patescibacteriota > Saccharimonadia > Saccharimonadales > Saccharimonadaceae > WQUV01. The sequence continues at coordinate 8,222 of JAISHF010000004.1, forward strand.
TGAAGGTATTGATGGCGACGGCGACAATGATGATGACGATGAAGATGTCTGGGATGAAGCTACAAGCGTGCCCGTCGGCATCTCCAGTAAAGTAGCTTTCGCTAATCTTTTTGCATATGCAGAGGAGCAGGCCAAGGTAAGCTCCGACAAGAAGGCTGATTTTTTTGCCTTGGATATCTCCGAGGGCAAGAAAAAGGCGTTTGCATTTTGTGCAAAGCGTAAGCCCGGTAAGACTAAAAAAGCTTAACCGCCGCCAGTTTCGGCGCAATTTCATCGCATTATTTCACAAGTGATACCCCCGCAATCAGGATGATTAGCGGGGGATTACTTGTGTGTTCTGCAAAAAGGCGACCTAATAGTTGGTCTATTCTTCATAGTTGTCGACATTGATAAAGACTAAGTTGGACGTGGGCGTTGGTTTGTTGGCGGCAGGTTGTATAGGAGTGCTGATTTCGCCGGTCTCGGTATCCACTCCGTTTGCGAGTGCGACAACAACCCCGATAACTAACAGGACAACGAAGATGACGAGGGCAGCGATTAAGAACGGCGAGATAATATCCCAGCCGGCCGCAATGTAGCCGCCGAGGTGCTCGGAGATAAAACCGATGAAAGCCAGAGCTAAGACGAAAGCCAAGATGAGCGCCAAGAATTTAAGAATTTTAGACATAGAGAGTCCTCCTTTGAATTCCTATAAATAGGTTATAATTTTGCAAAATAAAATTACGCGAAACTGAGCTGTTAGTGCCGCCTATTTACATTATATCATATTTTTGTTCAAATTGCAAGCCTTTATAAGGCGCTATCTTACGATAGCGCCTTATTTGTTGATTGCTTGGGCTTAGTATCTGTCGTCGTCGGCAATGCCGGCCATTTTACAGATTTGAACATAAGCGTTATCACCAGTAGTGGCGTTGATGCAGCGGAAATAGATTTCCGATGAATCGCCGCTAGTGGTAATAGATATGTCAATGCTGTCGCAAAGGCGACCGAGAACACCTTGGTGTTTAGAGCAAGTGCGGATGCGGTGGGCGGGGATTACTCGTTCGTTCTTGGTGAGCCATCCGTATTTGTGGATGATTTTATCTTGGCCAATCAGCAGAACAGAGAAAGTCCGGGCATAGATGGCGATTACCGAGATAGCTATGCCGATAAACGCCATAATACTATAAGAGACAAGCGCAAATGTCGTGTCCGAAGAAGAGAGTTTTTCTCCTGCTAATTGTGCGAACCCATAGACGGTGCCGTAAAAGGCAAAACCGCCGACGATCCAGCAGGTTATACCGATAAGCAGGCCGACGATGTCGCGTTTACTGCGGTAATAGTATTTACTCATGAGTAATACCTCCAACTAAGTTTAGAATAGCAATCAATATATCAAGGTGCCAGCATGGCACCCTCTGGGCCATTCTCTATCTAGATTATATCATACCATAAGCAAAAAGTCAATAGTTTTAGCGTAAAATGCAAAATATTAAAAGGGCTCAAGTAAAAACTTGAGCCCTTTTGTGTCGTGAAGTAGCGTCAGCCGTTGTTGCGGCGAATGATAATCGTTCTTGTAGAACTGTCGTTCTGGGTGGGGCGATCATCATAGTCGTCGTCAGCAGCGCGGCTTGACCGTTGGTTGTTGTCTCGTTTTAAGAGGACGTCGCCGTTGCTCTTGCGCTCAATGCGGAACCCGTGGTCTTCTCTTTCGCGGAGTTTTCCGCTTTTTTTGTCAAAATAGAGACCGGATTTTTTATCGTCGATTTCATCGATTGCATCGTCGTCAATTCCGTCGCGTCTGACTTTGCGGGTGCGGGCATCTTTGCCGAACAAAAACTGGAGCAAAAAGAGAAAGATTGCTATAATAGCGCCGATTGCGATAACTAAGAGAGCATATTGCCACCAATCTAAGCCGGAATCGACTACGGCGGTGTTGCCGAGGCTGGAGTAATCACCCGTGAGGGGTTCGGTGTTGTCGGTTGCCGCGGAGGCGCCGATAGACAGTGAGAACATAAAAACAGACGCTAAAATAGCGGAAATGGCCGTCTTAAGAGCACGGCCGCGGGTTGCGAAACTAGTTTTCATAGTGAAAACCTCCTAAAAATATTCGAGTTTGGCCCTCGTTGGCCGTGCGCCGTTGATACTTCACAATACTAATGTCCGGTCGTCCGGACTAGTATAGAAGCTCGATCCGGATCGACTCACACTTTCATTATATCACACTCGTGCTTAAAAGTCAATAGTTTTGGCAGGTTTTGTGGGAAAATTGGGGTGATATTTTGCAATAACCCCTGTAAGATGTCAAGTTGATTTTTATACAAAATGTGGTGCAAAGTTTGCAAAAATGTGTTGTAATACTGTGGAAAAGTGGGGGATAAATCCACAAGATAGGGGCAGGGCGACAAAAAGGCGGGCGAATTTGGCAAAAGTTGGGGTTGTGATATAATAAAGTAAATGGGCAAAGAAATTATTCATGTAGAGGTAGATGAGGATATTGCGGCGGTGATTAGCCGCGTGATGGCGGCGAACGAGCAGGTGGTGGCGGTGGTAGCGCCGAAGAATTTGGGGGCATTGCGTAGCGCGATGAACTTGAAATTGCTGAAAAAGGCGGCAAAAAGTGCTGGCAAGATTGTGGCAGTGGTATCTGATAGCCCTGTGATGCGGACTTTGGCAGGGGTGGCAGGCGTGCCGCTGGCGGCGAGTTTGCAGAGTAAGCCAGAGGTGCCAGAGATAGAGAGTGCGCCAGAGGGGCAGTTGGTGGCAGAGGAGTTGGCGGTGGGCGAGGGGCTGAGCTGGGCAACTTCTGCTAGCGAGCTTTCGCAAGGTAGCCGCTCGGGTGCGGCGTCGGCTCAGCCCGTCGCCACGGGTGAGCCGCGCCTCTCTCTTGGTCTGCCGGCCTCCGAGACGCCCCTCGCGGCCACCTTGCAAGAAAGCTCGCGCGGAGCCGAAAACGACGAAAGCGACGAAATCGGCCCGTCGGCGACAAAAAATCGGCGATGGACGGCATTGACGGCAAAGGTAGATACGCTGTGGAAGAAGGTGTTGGTAGGGGGTGGATTGCTGGTTGGGGCGATTTTGATTGGGGTTTTGGTGCTGTTTTTGCTGGTTAGGCCGAGTGCGACAGTAGAGATTGCGACGGTGATGCAGACGATTGACGTGCGGAGTGAGGTGCGATTTAAGGTGAAAGATAATAACGTTGAGGGTGGGCTATTTCAGTTGACGGAGCAGTCATTAGGGGTGGAGCAAGCAGAGGAGTTTGAGGCGACGGGGGAGAAACTGGTGGGCGAGAAGGCGAAGGGGACGGTCAGTGTGAGCTATTGTGGTTCGCCGCAGACACTGACGACGCAACAATATTTTGAAGGTGCTGGTAAACGTTTTTATTTGGATAAGCAGGTTACCTTGGATGGTGCGCTGTGTGCTGATGGTAGCTGGAAGTCGGCGTCGCTGGAGGTGACGGCAGCTGATATGGGCGAAGAGTTTAACGAGCCCGACAGTAATAGCATGGCGTTTTCAGGCGATCCGTTTAGCTATCAGACTAAAGTGATAGCAACCAGCATCAGCGGCGGCACTAAACAGACGGTCAAGGTGGTGTCGGAGGAGGATGTGAAGAATGCAACGGAGCGGTTGGATACTTTGAGTATTGAAGAGGGGCGTTCGCGACTAAAAGCGTCGCTTGCAGATGATTTGTATGCGTTTGACTTGACATTTTTGGCGGAAAGTGGCAACGTAGAGGTGTCGCCAAAGGTGGGTGAGACGGTGGCGGACGGCACGAAGGCGACGATTAAGCGGATGCAGACTTATAAAATTATGACGGCAAGCAAGCCAGATATGGAGCAGTTTGCACGGAGTTTGGCGGAAAAGCAGGCGGACGGTAAGAAGATTTATCAGATTGGCAGTTTTGCGGATGGCGGGCTATTTTTGGAGCGAGCGATGATTACGGCACAGACGGGAGGGACGATTTGCCCAGAGGCGCCAGCGGAAACGCCAGAGGGAGGCGAGCCGTGCGTGCCAAAAACTGGCATAGTCAGCGAGATGACGGCACTACTCAAAACGGTGGCGACGGCGGGCGACGATATTTCGGAGAGCGAGATTGCGGCTGTGGTGAAGGGGCAAAAACTGAGTGATGCAAACCGTTTGGCAATGGAGGCGAAGGGCGTACAGCGGGTGAGTATTACCTTGAAGCCGTTTTGGGCCAGTCGCTTGCCAGAGGATATTTCGCGGATTACGGTTAAGATTCAGGCGGACCAATAATGGCGATTTTCGGTCTAGATGTCGGCGAAAAGCGAGTGGGGGTGGCAAAATTTGACCCCGAAACGAAGATTGTGACGCCAGTTGGTGTGTTTTTGGCTGATAAAATGGATGAACTTGTTGCAAAATTGGCAACGGGCGACGATGACACGCTGGTGGTGGTGGGGATGCCGACGAACCAAAGGGGTGAACTGACAGCACAGAGTGAGATGGTGAAGATTTGGACGATGAAATTGAAGAGTTCATTGCCAGAAAATGTTAAATTGGTGTTTTTTGGTGAAAGTGGGACGACGAAGATTGCGATTGAGCGGCTACGGGAGCGGGGGTTTGATGATGTGAAGATTCGTGAGGCGCGGGCGGCTGGGGTGATTGACGCCGAGGCGGCCTGTGTGATTTTAGAAGGCTGGGCGGAGGAGAATTTTTGATGCGAGTTTTTACGGTTATACTGGAAAAAGTCGCGAAGGAGATAAAATAATGAAATTATTAAAAACAATGCAAAGGTCGTTGAAGTGGATGTTGGCGTTGCTGATTGTGGTGGTGCTGGCCGGGGTGGCGTTGGGTGGCGTATGGATAAAAAAGAAGTTGGACGAGCGGGCAGCACGGCAGGCAGAATACGAGCGGATTGAGAACGAAAAGGCGGCAGAAATCACGATGACATTTTTGCCAGGCAAGACGATGTTTTGGCTGAAAGAGCGGTTATTGGCACGCGGATTTAGCGAGAGCGAGATTGATACGGCGTTTGCAAAGCAATATAGCACAATGGCAAAACTGGGGCGGCCGGCGACTTTGGCGAATATTACGGCGGCACAGGTGGCGGGCGCTGGCAAAATGTTGCCAGAGGATGGTGCGGGGATTGAGGGTTTTGTGTTCCCTGAAACGATTAATTTTTTGGCGGATGTGGATGTGGAGACGATTTTGGCGCGAATGGCGACAGAATTAGACAAGGCGGCGGCAGATGAGGATTTGGCGGCGAAGTTCCAAACGCAAGGGCTGACATTTTATCAGGGTTTGACGCTAGCGAGCATTGTAGAGGCAGAAACAGGCGGCAACCACGAGGACGCGGCGAAGGTGGCGGCGATATTTTATAATCGTTTGCGGGCGAATTGGACGCTGGGGAGTGATGTGACGGCGATTTATGCGGCGAATTTGGCTGGCGTGCCGATAAAAAATACTGATGGTTCAACGAATTGGTCGGTTTTGACTTTTGACTCGCCGTGGAATACTCGGGTGCGAGCGGGGTTACCGCCGACGCCGATAAATAGCCCAAGTTTAGAGGCGTTATTGGCAGTGGCCGAGCCAGATACTGAAAGTATGCGTGGCTATTATTACTTTTTGACGGGCGACGATAATATTACTTATTTTGCACGGAACGAGGTGGAGCATCAGCAGAACATAAGGGAGCATTGTCAGGTAAAATGCGCGAGCTTGTAAAAAAAATCACGAGCACTCCGCGGACAAAGCGGGGGCGGATAATGCGATTGTTCGCAGGTTATGGCTTGGCGGGTTTGGCGCTTACGGCGGCGTTTGTGGTGGGGTCTAGGGGTCAGCAGGCGGGCAATGATAATTTTACTTATTTAACAGATGATGATGTGAATATAAGTTTTATAAATGTGGTAGAAACTTCACTGGTGGCACAGTCGGCAGAGGTGGCGAAATTGGCTAGTGCGGGTGATGCGCGTGATATGGCAACTTCGCTTGCGGTAATTTTTGCGGCGGGTGGCGGGCAAGACCAGCCGATTACGATTATTACGGCGTCACGTGGTGTAGAAGTCTATCGGGTAAAGGCGGGCGATACGGTGGCGAGTATTGCGCGGGCGCGGGGGATTACTGAGCAGACTTTGCGCTGGGCGAATAATATGCGGCGCAATGTGCAGGTTTCGGCGGGCAAAGATTTGTTATTGCCGGCAGAAGATGGTGTGATTTATGCGTGGCACGCAGATGATACAGTAGAGGAAGTGGCGGCGAAGTATAAGGGTGATGTGCAGCAGGTGATTGCATATAATGAGTTGGATAGTCGGGAGGTGCCGATTGGCGAGAAGATTTTTATTCCGAATGGCATTTTGCCGAATAATGAGCGGCCAGATTATGTGTCGCCATTGCAGTCGGTGATTGCGGCAGGTCGGGGTAATACTTATGCGTGGGGGCAGTGTACTTATTATGCGTTTGCACGGCGGCGGCAGTTGAACTTGCCGGTGGAGAATAACTGGGGACACGCACGGACTTGGGCAACGCAAGCAGAAAAAGATGGCTATGCGGTGGGCACAACGCCAGCGGTGGGGGCGATTATGCAGAGCGGCAACGATAACAGTTATAGTTTTGGACACGTGGCGATTGTGGAGAGTGTGGGCGAGGAGTCGATTATTGTGACTGATATGAATTATAATTATAAGCGCAATGTGATTTCGCGGCGTGAGATTGCGATGTCAGCGGCAACGGCGGTGAACGCTAGCGGTGTGCCAAAATACCGCTATATTTACTAGCGGCGGGTTTTGTGGTATAATAAAGTATGTTTATAGATACGGCGAAAGTGATTGTGCGTGCGGGGCGGGGCGGTGATGGTGCGGTTAGTTTTCGGCATGAGATTTATGTGGATAAGGGCGGCCCAGACGGTGGCAATGGTGGCAAGGGCGGTGATGTGATATTTCTGGCGTCTAAGGATGAGAACACTTTGCTGTCGTTTCGTTATAATCCAGAACTTTTTGCGGGCGATGGCTTGGCTGGTGCGGGGCGGCAGGCGGCAGGTAGGAGTGGCAAAGATTTGGTGGTGAAAGTGCCAGTCGGGACGATTGTGCGACGAGTGGTAAAGGGTGCGGATGATGAGGGCGAGATATTGGCGGATTTGACTTTTGATGGCGAGCGGGCAGTGATTGCTAGAGGTGGTGCTGGTGGATTTGGTAATGCGCATTTTAAGTCCAGCGTGCGGCAGGCGCCAAAAGTGGCGGAGCTGGGTCTCGCTGGGGAGAGCTTTGACGCGGTTTTGGAGTTGCGTTTACTTGCGGATGTGGGGTTGGTCGGGTTCCCGAATGCGGGTAAGTCATCATTTTTGGCGGTGGTGACGAATGCTAAGCCTGAGATTGCTGACTATGAGTTTACGACTTTGTCGCCGAATTTGGGTGTAGCGACGATTGACGGGCGGGATATTTTGATTGCCGATATTCCAGGGCTAATTGAAGGCGCGGGTGACGGTAAGGGACTTGGCACGGCGTTTTTGCGGCATATTAAGCGGACGAAGGTGATTTTGCATTTGATTGATGCTTATTCGGACGACGTGGTAGGGCGATACAAGGCGATTCGGGCGGAGCTCGGCAAGTTTGACGCGGCACTTTTGGAACGACCAGAGGTGGTGGCGCTGACGAAGACTGAGGGTTTTGACGCGGAATTATTGGAAATGCAAATTTCGGCCCTCCGCGCAGCGACAAATTCGCCGATTTTGGCGATTTCGGCGCAGGCACACAGCGGGCTTGACGCTGTTTTGCGAGAGGTTGTAAAATTACTGTCGGCTCCTGTCGCGAGTTCTTCCACCTCGGGCACAACCGCAGGGCGCTTGGCGCCCCTCTTGGCAGAGCAGAGCTCTGCCAATTCACCCCGCAGTGCCCTCGGTGAAAGCAACTCGCGCGAGGAGATTGCGACGATTACGCTACCAGAGAGCAAGCGAGCAAAGGGCTTTACGGTGGAGAAAAATGACGATGCGTTTGTGGTGCGAGGGGCGGAGATTGAGCGGTTTGCGATGAAGACCGATTTGGCAAACTATGATTCGGCGAATCGATTGCGCGATATTATGAAAAAGTTGGGGGTGACGGCGGCGTTGCGAAAACTTGGGGCGGAGTCCGAGAGTTTGGTGCGAATTGCCGAGCGCGAATTGCCGCTCATCGAGCCGCCGCGGGAGTATTAGATGATAAAAATTATTACGGTGGGCAAAAAGCAGGAGCAGTTTGTGGGGCTGGGGATTGCTGAGTATGAAAAACGACTGCGGAAGCCGTTTGATTTGGAGTGGGTGGTGCTGGCGGATGGCGATAAAGCGAGTGAAGAGAAGGCGATTTTGCGGGCGGTTGGCGGTTCGGGGCGTAGTGTGGCTGGTGGCGGGCGGGCGGCTAGTAGTTCGGCTGGTGGGCGGGATTTTGTGATTTTGCTGGATGAGCGGGGGAAAAATTTGAGTAGCCCAGAATTTGCGGAAATTTTGCAAGAAAAATTGGGCGAGCAAAATGTGGTACTGGTGATTGGCGGGTCGCTGGGCGTGACGGATACGGTGCGAGCGCGGGCGGATTTGGTGTGGAGTTTGTCGCGGTTGGTGTTCCCGCATCAGTTGGTGCGGTTGCTTGTGTCAGAGCAGATTTATCGGGCGCAGACGCTGGCAAACGGGCAAAATTACCACAAATATTAGGTGGTTAAGTTAGGTGGTTGGCGGCTAAAAGGCATTTTCGGTGATTTTTTTGCGTTTAGTCTTGACAAAATGCTTATGCTATGATATAATGGGGGAAAGGGGGAGCTTTATGCAAAAATTTTGGAGAAATCTCGCTCGGTGGTCGGTATATTTTGTCGGGGCGAGTTTTTTGGGGCATTGGGTGGAGATTGTTGGGCAGGTGATTTATGCGCTGGCGACGGGCGAGAAAATGCACGGCGGGATTATGGCGTCGTTCTTGGAGCCTTATCCGGTGTATGGTTTTGCGATTGTCGGGGCGGTGATTTTGTTGCCAAAATTGGTGAGGCGGACCGAGCGAGCAAATTGGGCGTATTTTGTGAAAACTTATTTGATTTTGACGGGGGTGTGTGCGGTGGCGGAATATTTGGCGGGCTGGTGGTCGGTGTTGCAATTTGGGCATAATCCGTATTGGGATTATTCGGCGTTGCCGTTGAACGTGCAGGGGCAGATTTGGCCGCCGCTGACGTTGCTGTTTGGGCTGGTGGCGACGGTGTTTATGTTGGTGGTTTATCCGTTGACCGAGAAGGCATTAGATAGAATAGCGGCGGCCAAAGTTCGGGGTAAATCGGGGCGGCTATTGTATTCGGCGGCGCTACTGGCGTGGTTAATGTATTGGATTTGCGCGCGGGTGTTTTAGGGTAGATTGTTAGTCTTGGCCTTGGCGAGTTAGAGTTTGCGGCGTTTTATTTTTGCAAAATGGCAAGGTCGGCGCGGACTTGGAGGTGCCAGTTTGGGTTTTGGGCGAGAAATTGGTTGACGGCTTTGGCTACGCCGGGTAATTCAATATTTTGGTAGTCGTGGACGACGATGACGCCTCGTGGGGCGATTTTGGGGGTGACGAGGGCGAGGGAAGTGGCGATAGAATCGTAAAAGTCGCCGTCTAGGAAGGCGAAGGCGATTTGGTCGGGGAGGTCTTGGGGCGTGAGGTCGGCGAACCAAGCTTTTTTGACAAATGGGCGTGGGAGATGGGCTTTGTGGAAGCGTTCTAGGAGTTGCTTTTTGCTGGCATATAGTTCGCCTGCGCGGAAATTTTGGCCGGCAGAACTGGTGTCTTCTGTAGTTTTTGGTGGTAGGCCTGCAAATGAGTCATAGAGGTAAAGCGGGCGGCCGAATTTGGCGAGGAGGACGGAGGTGTCGCCTTGAAAGCAGCCCATTTCAACGATGGGGCCTTGGGCTTGGGTGACTTGGAGGGCTTTGAGCAGGGTGGCGCGTTCTTTGGCAGAGACTTGCTCGGGGGCTTGTTGGCTGGTTGGTTTTGCTTGCTTGGTGGATTGGGCGGCTTGTTTTTTAGGTTGTGGGGATTTCATAATATATATTATAGCATATTTTGGGGATTTTGTGATATAATATATTCTATGAGCAAGGTTGTGATTGAGAAGGAGTTAGGGGCGATACCGTCAAAAGCCGAGATGGAGGTGGTGGATATTTTGGTATTGAACAACATTGTTAAAAAGTCGGTAAAGTTTTTGAAGCCTAATCGCGTAAAGGGTTCTAAAACGCCAGATTTGTTGATGGATGGTAACTATTGGGAGATTAAAAGTATTGAGAAATTGGGAAAATATACGTTGGCTCATGCCGAGCGAACTGGGTTGGAGCAGGCAGATAATTTGATATTTGATCTGCGAAAATTGGCAATTAAACTAGAAGACAAGGCTGCACGAGAGATTCAGAAAGAGTTTGAGAAGCGCAAGGGGTGGCGAGGACTACTGATGATTGTGCGGCCTGGCGACAAAGTCTTGACATTCCAAAAATAGCTTGCTATAATATGAGTACAGAAGGTGTCGCTCTTGCTGCACAGCTTGGGCCACATCTTCTGATAGGGCGTTGCTCTTGCTGGACAGCTTGGGCCACGCCCTTTTGTGTTGCGGCAGGGATCTAGGTTTTATGGTATTTGCTGGCTGCGGAAAATAAGATGGATGATTTGTCGGTCAAGCGGTTGACTCGCAGTAATTCGACGATGAAGGCAAAGTTTGACGAACTAAAAGATTAGATGATGCTGGTGTAGGCGGATTTTGTTAAGATGAGGTGATCGAGGAGGGGGACGCCGATGGTGGTGGCGACGAATTGGAGGCGAGTGGTGACTTCGCGGTCGGCTGGGCTGGGGGTGGTGCTGCCGCTGGGGTGGTTGTGGGCGACGATGATGCTGGCGGCGCGGTCGGCGATGGCGGGGGCGAAAACTTCTCGCGGGTGGACGAGGCTGCTTGTCAGGGTGCCGATGGTGATGATGTGCTGGTTGATGAGGCGGTTGGCGCCGTCTAGGGTCAATAATATAAAATATTCTTGTTGTTTGGCGGCATAGGGTTTTAAGAGGTCGTAGATTTTTTCGGGGGAGTCTAGGATGGGTTTTTCAGGGTTTGTGAGTTTGCGGGTGAAATATTCTTGGGCGGCGAGGAGTTGGCAGGTTTTGGCGGGGCCGAGGCCGGAGATTTTTTGGAGGTTGGGTTTAGTGAGGTGGTTTGGGGTTTGATTTGGGTCGGCTTCGGAGGTTTGGTCGGTGTTCGGTTTTGGTCTGAGGCTGCGAAAAAGATTGTTGATTTTGCGGGCAAGGGTGGCGACATCGGATTTTGCTGTGCCGCTACCTAAAATTGCCATTAATAGTTCGGTGTCGGTTAAGGCCGATGCTCCTTTGGCCAAGAGTTTTTCGCGGGGGCGGTCGTCTTGATACCTGTCTTTGATTTTCATTGGGCTGTTCTATAATTCTGCCCACTATAATTATCTATGGTGCGCGAGACTGGACTTGAACCAGCACGCCGATGGCATATGCTCCTAAGGCATACGTGTATACCAATTTCACCACTCGCGCATAGTTTGATTATAGCATAGTTGGGGCAGAAAGGGAAGTGGGGAAATTGGGGAAGCGAAAAGTGGCGAAAAGTGGCGAAAAGTGGCGAAAAAGGCGCGCTCCGTAGAGTGCGCCTGATTTATCGCGTGCTGGTGAGCACGAAAAGTGCGAGAACGACTACTGTGCCGAAACGGTCCAGAAAGCCGCCGTGGGGGAGGATGCCGCGCCAGAGGCGGCCGAGGGTTCGCGTCCAGAGGGTTTTGCCGCCATAAATGGTGTATTCTTTTAAGACGCTGCCGCGGGGGCCGCGGATGCATTGGGGGGTTTCGGTCAGGCGTTCTTCGGCCAAGATTTGGCCGCTGTCTTTGATGCCGTTGATTCGTTTGAAGCGGGAGCCGAGCAGGTCGGCAAAAATTGCGATAATCGGTGCGAGGAAAATTGCGAAAAGCGGCATAGGTTGGGGCGGTCCGGCTAAGCCAAACAAGCCAATCAGGTTGAATAGGCTCGGTTGCGCAGGGACGCCAGCGACGCTTGGAGAATTGGGAACGCCGAAGATTTGCGGCAGAAGTTCGGGCAAAAGCCGAAACATTACGCTTGCCATAATCAGCCCGCCGAGGTAGCCGCCGATGAAGCCGGCGAGGGTTTTGCTGGGCGCCCATTTGAGGAGCGGCGGGTCGGTTTTGCCGATTATAGGGTTTTTGGATGCCAGCCGCCCGAGACCCATCGCTGCCATATCAGTCGTGTAAGCGACGGCAAAAACGGCAACGGCAAGCCCGAGGCTACGCAATGCAAGCAGATAGAGCGCGATGCTGCCAAATAGAAATAGCGACATTGCAAACAAGCCAAAAAGTGCTTGCCAGACACCTTGCCTAGTTATGGGCTTGGGTTGCTTGTAGTTTGGCTGGCTGGGCTCGGCTTGTTTGGAGCTGATTTGCTCGGGTTTTGGCTGCTCTGGGCTGGGATTGGGCTGCTCTTGCTTGGGGTTGGGCTGTTTGGGCCTGTCTACTTCTTGCCAAGATGCGATTTCGCAATAAATACAAAATCCGAGTGCAAGGGCAGATATGGCCACAACTTGCGGTGAATAGAGGAACCCGAGAACGAAAATGGTTATGCTAAATAGGGCGATGCCGATGCCGGCTTTGACGCGACCTCTCAATCATCTCACCTCCTTATAAAAGTTATTCCACTTAAATATATTGTATCATATTTGTGGCGAGGGTGGGGGTTTTGTGCGAAAAAATGCAAATAATATGACGTGGTGATGGGCAAAAGCGGCGAGGGTAGTGGTTTTTGCGAAAATTGGGGCAAAATATGCTAAAATAAAGTATGTGGCAGAAAAAATGGCAGTATTTTTGGAAGCAGGTAGCGCAGAGTCGGGGGGCATTTTATGGGGGCGCGGCGGTGTTTGGGCTGGTGTTTTTGGGGTTGATTGGGTCGGTACTCACGAATTTTTCTAAATCGCAAGAGTTGGAGGGGCGGTTGGCTGATTTGCGGGCCGAGCAAGCGGCATTGCAGGTCGAGCGAGCGGAGTTGGAGGCAGACGGGTTGTTTTATGCGACAGATGAGTATCGGGAATTGGTGCTAAAAAGTCAGGGGCGAAAATTGCCAGATGAGACAATGTTGATTTTGCCAGAGCGGGAGGAGGTGGCTTTGGCGGCGCCGACAACAGAGGTGCGAGAGAGTGAAAAAACCAGTGTGGCAGCGAATTGGCGAGCGTGGTTGGGGCTGTTCTTTGACAGGTAGGGTTTGTTGAGCAATATTTTGACAGATAAAATATGTATGATAAAATAGAGTAAAGGAGGATAATGGTTGAAGCAAAAGATAATAATGTAGATGATGTGCTAGATACGAGCGAGCAGCCAGCGGCGGACGGCTACTATGGCGAAGAAATGGCCATGGATGGCGATTTGGACATTAGTTTTTTGGATGATGACGACGAGTCGGTAGACCACGACAGTTATGACGATTAAGCACCCTTTAAGGGTGGCGTTGGTAGTGCCGCATGTGTTTATGGGCGACGAGTTGCGTGAGCAGGTGATTTTTTCGCCAGGTGAACTCGCGCGAGAGTTTGCCAATGCGGATTGGGGTGATATTTTAGCGTCTTGCGGGGTTTTTGTAGGCATTGCCTCGGAAGGCGCTAAAATATCACTCACTTTGTTTACGCCGCTACCTGTTAAGTGCAAGGCGCCAACAGTGGTGGCGGATTATTCTGGCTTTGAGCGGGAGTTGGCTGGGCGGGGCTATGGTTATTTGGAGTTGCTAAAAAAGCACCCGTCGTTATTTGTGGCTTTGAGTAGGCAGTTACAGGGGGAGATTATCGCCTCGGCGTTTGCGCGGGCAAATGCGGGCGAGTTTGATTTGGTGCATATTTATACCAACGAAGAGGATCAGGCACTGATTTTTGCGGATTTGTGCCGTGTACCAGTGGTTTTTACGCATCACGACCCCTATAATTTTTTGATTAAATATAAGAGTGTGTTTCCGCAGTATCGGGGGCGGAATTTTGTGTCAATGTCGTTGGCGCAGCAGCGGACGGCGCCAGAGGGGACGAATTTTGTGGCGAATATCTATCATGGGGTTAGGTTGTCGGCTCCTGTTGCGAATTGTCGCCCCGAAGGCACGAACACAGGGCGCTTAGCGCCCCTCTTGGCAGAGCAAAGCTCTGCCAATTCACCCCGCAGTGCCTTCGGGGCGATGAATTCGCACGGAGCCAAAAATACTACCCCATATTTCATCTATGTCGGGCGGATTATTGAGCCGAAGGGGGTGCATTTGGCGATTGCGGCAGCAGAGAGGGCGGGAGTTAATCTGAAAATTGTCGGCAAAAGGTATGACGATAATTATTTTGAGCGGGAGATTGCGACGCATTTAGAGGGCACAGGAGGGGCCTCTCGCAAAAAAGGTGGCAAAATTGAATATTTGGGGTTCAAACGCGGAGAAGCGCTCCAGACGCTTGTGGCAGGGGCAAGGGGGCTGTTAATGCCGTCGCAATTTGAAGAACCGTTCGGAATGACCGCTATTGAGGCGCTCGCGGTGGGCACGCCGGTGATTGCAAGTCGCAATGGGGCGCTACCAGAGATAATTGAAGAGGGTAAAAGTGGGTTTTTTGCTGATTCGGTGGATGAAATGGCGGCGAAAATGGCAAAAATTGACGAAATTAGGCCCGAAAATTGCGTTAAACGGGTAAAAGAGCAGTTTTCGCTGGAGAAAATGCTTGCAGAACACGCGAAATTGTGGCTAAAATTGGCAAAAAAGTCATAAAAATGCTTGCAGAACCTATGAAATTGTGGTGTGATATGGCCTGTGACGCACGTAGAGGGGGCTAGGACGCGTTTTGGGGTGGAGGTGGCAGTTATTGACATTTGGGCAAAAAACGCTATAATGGTGGGGTATTTAAGGGAGATTTTATGTCTGCGGTTACAAAAGCGATTATTCCTGTGGCTGGCTATGGCACGCGGCGGCTGCCGCTGACGAAGGCGATTGAAAAGTCAATGTTGCCGATTGGCGACCGACCTCTGGTGGATTATGCGGTGGCGGACTGTATTCAGGCTGGGATTAAGGACATTTATTTTGTGATTAACCGCACGCTCGGCGATACGACGCAAATTGAGACTTATTATGGCAAAAATTCGCTACTCGCGGAGTTTTTGGCGGACCGTAAGGCGAGCGAAAAACTGGCAAAATTACAGACCGCACCAGAGGACGTGCGGTTTCATTTTGTGGTGCAAGACCCGAACAAGCAGTATGGCACGGCGGTGCCAGTGGCGTTGGTGCTGGCGGCGGCGGAGCGGGGTGAGGTGCCAGCGATTGGGGCGGACGAGAGCGTGGCGTTTGCCAATGGTGACGATTTCTTTTGGGATGGCAAGAGTTCAGAGATGGCGAATCTGCTAGCAGGGGTGGCGGAGGGCGAGGCGGCGACGATGCCAATTGCGCGCAAAGAGTCGGAGATGCCGAGTTTTGGTATGGTGGAGGTGGCGGACGGCTATATGACGGGGCTGGTAGAAAAGCCTGAATTGGCTGCGGTGACCTCTAACTTAGCGAATACGAACCGCTTTGTGTTCTGCCCAAAACTCTTGCAGATGATTGCAGAATATGTCAAAACGCACGATTTTTCGCCGTTAGAACAAGAATATATGATTACCGACCCGATTTTGGAGTTTATTCGGCAGGGCGGCAAGATTAAAGTCGTGCCAGCAAAGTCGGAGTGGCTAGATGGTGGTTCGCTAGACGGCTGGTTCTACGCCAATCAAGTGGTGTTGGGGAAATAGTCAGAGAAACACCCTCGAGCAATCCAGCAGGAGGGTGTTTCTGTATTTTAATTATAGCAAGTCATTTCTCGAATGTCAAGAGTTTTTGTGATTTTGTAATAATCCAAAGGCTTTTCCATGATTTTGTAAGTTTGAAGTTTTTCGTAAGGTAGGCGACGGCTTTGTCTTCGTATATTTTGCAATGGCGGAGGTCGATTATCAGGTAGTCTGACTGTGTTAGCCCGTGACGCACGGCATGGTAGAGGGTGTATTCGCCATCTTGTTCGGGGTTCTTGATTTCCCACTTTTTGTCGTGATTTAGCTCGGCATCTGGCGAGCGCTGGCCTTCAATTTTGCTTTCTTTTAAAAATCTAATTGTCAACTTTTTATCATGCGAGATGAGCCAGTTTGCAGTTTCAATTTCGCGTTCTTTTGGCGACGCACCATCTTGCAGGGTTATTCGATCGTTCATAAAATACATTATATCATAGAGCCTGTGGAAAAGTCGGGGGATTTGGCAAAAAAGTCGGAAAAATATGTGAAAATATGCGAAAAAAGTCTTGACATAGGGTTTTGCTTATGCTAAAATAGGGGTGTCATAATAAAATAAAAAGGAGAACATATGACAACAAAAACAAAAGCAATTGCTGGGCTTGGCTTAGTGGCTGGGCTTGGTGCAATCGTAGCGCCGTTGGCGAGCTATGCGGATACGCACAGCACGAACTTAAATGTTACGGCAAGCGTGGCGGAAAACATCACGATTACCGACGCTGACAATAGTGCAACAGGCTTGAACTTTACTGGTACCGATATTTCGGCTGGTGCGGTCAAGACTGGTACACACACGATTACAATTTCTACAAGTGCTACGAAAGGGTACACCCTCGCTATGTCTGCCGACAATGCAGCATTGCGCTTAGAGAATACTGGCGCTACTGGCACATATGATGGTGCTAGTGGCTTTACGGGTGTTGGTGCTGGTACTGTGGTTGGTGCGGTCACTACGGGTGCTTACAATGAGGCAACCTTGTCTAGTGGGGCGACTTTTGCGCCATCAACGAGCATCCCAGATACCGGGGCTTGGGGCTATCGCATGAGTGGCTGGACTGCAGACAACTATGTGTCGGTGCCGACCTCTTCGGTTGCGATCGCGGCAAGTAGCACAGCGTTGGCATCTAAGCCAACCATTGTGACTTTTGCGGCACAAGCTGGTGCGGCCACCCCAGCAGGCAATTACGGCGCAGTTATTACCTATACTGCTACGACGAACTAAGCGTCTGGTTTAGCAACAAAGAACACGCGAAAAGTGCGCGAAAAACAAAATCCCCCTCTGAAAAGTGAGGGGGTATTTGTTATTTGGTGATTTGGCTGAGCCAACCAAGGAAAGAAAGATTGAATTGAAGGATTTGATTACTGTTGCTAAGAGTGCCAACGAAGTTTTTGGTGGTTTCGGGGGTGGTAAAGTCTAGCTCGCCGCTAAAATCATGGCACATGGCACGCAATTGGTTGTTAGAGGCTTGGATGTACGGGGAGTTTTCGGGCGTGTCGCTGGCGGGGTCGGTGAGGACGAAGAAGGAGCGAAAAAGAGCTTGCTGTGCGGCGTCGCGACGGTGTTTTGGCTTTGGTATTAGTAGGGTAGAGAGGCGCATGGCACGGATATAATCGTCAAAATGGTGGAGATTGTAGTTGGTGTTGCTGCGCGTAATGGAATTGGGGTTGTAGCGCCAGAAATAGATGGATTCTTCGCGGTGGATGATATTTTCACTGAGACCAAGCACGAGGTTGACCCAATAGACATCTTCGTTGTAGATAATTTCGGAGGAGAATTTGATGTCGTGCTGTTTGAGGAGTTCGCGGCGGACGACGCGAGCGTGGAGCCAAGTGCGATTGTGGGGGGCTTGGGTGATGAGGAGTTTCTTGTCGGCGTCATAGCCTTCGTGTTGGATTTTGTAGTTCCAGAGGTCGGTCGGCTTTTTGGGGTCGTCGTTGTCTAGGTCGCGGAATACGGGGGCGAGGGCGATATCACCCCAGAGGGTGTCGTCGGCGTCAATGAACATAATATAGTCGCCGTCGGTTTGGTCAACGCCGTTTTGGCGGTTGAGGCCGGGGGAGTTCTCGCCCTTTCTTGTGATGAATTTGACGGCAAAAGGGAAGTCGTTTTCTTTAAGCAATTTAGCGATACCTTTGCTGTTGCCGCCGTTATCTATGGCAATACAGACATCAATCCGCGAAAAATCCACGCCGACTTGGGCGGTGATACTGTTTAGCGCCCGTAGCGGCAGCGCCAAGTCCTCGTTGAAATAGGGCATAATAACCGATAGTGTTTTCATAAACCTCCTGTTTGGTATATTATAGCATACATAGTTGGCTCTTTAGATTAGTTTTATGGTATAATAGAGGTATGAAAAATTATGAGAACTGGACGCCTGTAAAGGCGAGTCTGAATAGCGGCAAGCGAATGCCTTCCTATCGTGAGGGTAATGTATATTGGGCGAGCATTGGTGAGAATATTGGGTTTGAGCAAGACGGCAAAGGGCGAGCCTATACAAGACCAGTCTTGATTCTGCGTGGATTTTCGGCAGAGCTCGTGCTTGGCTTGCCGCTTAGCAGCCAGAAAAAGTCGGGCAGGTATTTTTTGCCGATTGTACTAAATGGCGAAGATGGGGTTTTGCTACTAAGCCAAATCCGAGCGATAGATACTTTGCGACTGGGTGATAAAATCGGGCAGGTTGATCGCCAGATGTTAAAACTCATAAAAGCTGCAGTAGCAAAAATGATTTTGCAGTAATGGGGGTATTTGTTTGCCCCAGTATTGCTACTGGGGGTACACGCTCTGAATGAACAGAGATTTATGTTTTTATTGTATCATAGCTGGAGGTGTTTGTCAATAGGTTTTACGAGTTTGGGGCAAAAAGGGCTTGAAAAATGCTGGTGGTTAATGTAGAATATGGGAAATGGAGGTAAAATGAAACGATTCGGATTGTTAGCTGGCTTGGCGGGGGTGTTGAGTGTGGTTGGTGTGTTGGGGCTGAGTGGGCAGGCTTGGGCGGAGGCAAAGATGACAATGAGCCCAGGTAGCTCGGACGCGATTGTGCTCGAGCCGGGCATGGTGCAGAGGGGAAGTTTTATGATTTATAATACTGGCGACGAAAAAATTGACGTTACGGTAACGCCGACTGCTTTGTGCGTGAATAGTACTTATAACTATACATTTGATGGGTGCGAGGCGTCAAGTGGCACAAAAATAAAAGATTGGATGACGCTTGCAGTGGATAATACAAGCTTGAACCCTGGCGATGAGACGGAGGTTGAATATACGATTAGTGTGCCGACCACAGACCTGCCTGGCGGCTCGCAATATGCCGGAGTTACTGTGCAGTTCCAGTCTATGGGCGGCAGTAATTTAGAGGCAAAATATACATTGGGTTATAAGATTTTTGCCTATAACCCGATTGGGGCGGAGCTAAAGGCGGAGTTATTGTCGGCAAAGGTGGATAGTTTGCAGTTCAAGCGGCCACTTTCGGCACGTATGACGGCGAAAAACGAGGGGAATATTGACTTCTTTACTAAAATAAATATGACAGTGGCGACAATGGGCGATAAAGAAGTGCATAAATCAGAGATAAACTATGTGGTGATGCCGGGCACGACACGCGAGCTCAGTACAATTTGGGATGGTGCACCGCACTTGGGGTTGTTTAAGGTTAAATACGAGGTGGTGCTAGAAAGCGTAGATGGCAAAGTGATTGACAGTAAGGTGATTGAAAAGACGGTGCTGTTGATGCCACTGTTTATGTTCGTGGTGATTTTGGTGGTAATTGCGGCGTTGATTCTCTTTGCGATTCTCCGCGTCCGCAAGGCCGCCGAATTGAAGAACGCACGGCGATACTAACTCAGTTTTTCTTTTAGAAAGAAAAACTACCTAAAGAGATCTAATTAAGAAAATTAGGTCAGAGTGAATCTGACCTAATTTTCGGTTTTTGTGGTATAATATGTGTATGAGTAAATATGATGAACATATTTTGAAACAGGTTAATGCGTTTCCGACAAAGGCGGAGCGGGGTACTGCGGAAAGGGTGTTTGATGAATTCGGTGAGGATATTCTTTTTTTGGCACCGGAGCGTATATCAGGTGTTAAGACGCCAGATTTTGAAATGAGCGGCAAGAGGTGGGAGATTAAGATCGTGACTGGGGCGAGCCGCCATACAATAGAGAATAACTTTAGAACTGCCATAAACCAGTCGGGAAACATTATTTTTGATTTACGAAAATCTAAGCTGCCAAGCTCAAAGTATATTGGAGAGATAAAGCGACAGTTTAGAATGACACCGGTAGTTAAAAATTTAATTATTATTCAGAAAAATGGCGAAATGAGTGTTGACACAAAGTAAATTGTTTGATATAATTTAATTATTACGAGTGGACGCCACTGCTGGATAGCGGAGGCCAGCCACTCGTTTTTTGATATACTACTGTTATTTTAATGATTTTGGAGGTGCGTATGAGAGTTGCACTCATCTAGACGGTTTTGCAGACCGCTCTATAACTGCCCTAGCCACGCACCACACCTTCGGTTTTCTTTTTAGAAAAGAAAACCGCCTAAGAAAACCTAGTTATAAAATTCAATCCAAAATGAATTTGGCTTGAATTTTGTATTTTTATTAAAAACACAAGATTTTCTTACTATTATAATAGCATAGTTTGTAGTATAATAAAAGTATGCAAGTGGTGGCATTTTGGTATGGTCGGGGGCTGGGGCGGTTTTTGGGTGTGTGCGGCAACTTTCTTAGAGGGATTTGGGACTTTTTTAGTGTTGGGTCGCTCGTCGCGACATTTTTTAAGCCGTTTAAGCAGAGCGATTATGCGAGCAATAAAACTGGGCTAGATAAGGTGATTGAGGATTTGGTGAGCGGCTTTACGGCACGGCTGGCGGGGGTGATTTTTCGCTCGGGGCTAATTTTGATTGGTCTAATCTGTATGACACTAGGGGTAGTGTGTGCTGTGGTTATCACTACGCTATATATAGCGTTGCCACTAGTGGTAGTGCTGGGGTGGGCGGTGATGTATTGGTATTGGCGGAAGGTGCGGGACGAGGATGCGATTTTTGATATTTTCTTAGTATTGCCAGAGAGTCCGACAACGCAGCAATTGTTGCTCGCAGCGGCAGATTCGGAGAGTGGCAAGTTTTTATTGCAGCGGTTTATGCTGGATGCGACATTTTTGCAGGCTTTGCAGTCGGCGCCAGCGGCGCAAAGTATTGCGACAGCAAAGGCAGGGGCGGGGAGTGACGGAGTGGCGACAGTGTCGGGTGGCGAGTTGTTGTTGGCGATTGTTAAAAATACGCCGAATTATGAGCGGCTTTTGGCGGAGCGGAAATTGGATTTTGCAGATTTGGAAAATGGGCTAAAATGGAGTGATGCACAGATTAAAAAACGACTTGATGCGCGGCGCAAAATGCACACGGGTGGGGTTGCGCGCGACTGGTCGTTTGGTTGGACGCCGACTTTGAGCAAATATTCGCGGAATATTTCGGCGGAGATTGCGACCAAGGGCGGACGGACGATGAGCCTAATGCTGCCATCGCGGCGGGAGATTACCGACCAGATTATTCGGACTTTTAGCAGCGGCGGGCGGCAAAATGTGGCGATTGTCGGGCCTGACGGTGCGGGCAAAACGAGTGTGGTGCACGATTTTGCGGAGCGATTATTGGACGCAGATAGCGAAATTGACAAAAACTTGAAGTTTCGGCAGGTGTTTTTGTTGGACTCGGCAGCGTTAATTGCTGGCGCGCCAAATCGGGGCGAGATTGAGGGCTTAATGACGCGAGTGCTGAACGAAGCGGCGGCGGCAAAAAATATTATTTTGTGTCTTGATGACGCGCAGTTGTTTTTTGAGGAGGGTACGGGGAGTGTGAATATCGCGAATTTGCTCTTGCCAGTGCTGGAAAACGGCGGCCTCAGGCTAATTTTGACGATAAACGAGCAAAAGTTGCTGGCGATTACCAAAGAAAATCCGCAACTGGTGCAGGCGTTGAATCGCTTGAATATTGCACCAGCGGACGCCAAGGAAACTTTGGCGGCGGTGGAGGATGCGGCGTCGCAGAGCGAGCGAGTTTTTGGCGTGTTTTATACTTATTTGGCACTAAAAAAGGCAGTGGAACTCGCCGAGCGGTATATTTATGACCGGGCAATGCCGGGCAAGGCGATAAGTTTGGTAGAGGCGGCGAGTAATTTTGCGGAGAGTAGTGTGGCGGATGGTGCGGGCAGGCAGGCGAGGCGAGGCGGGATTGTCTTTGCGGCGGATGTAGAAAAGGCGGTGGAGAAAATGTTGGGGGTGAGTGTGGCAGTGGCGGCGTCGGCAGAAGATAAGGATAAATTGTTGAATTTGGAGCAGCATTTGGCCGAGCGAATGGTGGGGCAAGAGCGGGCGGTCAGGGCGGTGTCGGATGCATTGCGACGGGCGCGGGCGGGTGTGCGGGCGACGACGCGGCCGGTGGGGACGTTTATGTTTATGGGGCCGACGGGCGTCGGCAAGACGGAACTGGCCAAAAGTTTGGCGGCGGTTTATTATGGTAATGAGGCGAATTTGGTGCGGGTGGATATGAACCAGTATGTAACGGCGGAATCGGTGGCGGATTTGACGGCCGATGGCGCAGATAATCCTGATTCGCTGACGGCGGGCGTGATGAAAAAGCCGTTTTCGGTGGTGCTGCTGGACGAAATTGAAAAGGCGCATCCGTTAGTTTTGACGGCGTTATTACAAGTACTGGATGAGGGGGTTTTAAGGGATACCAAGGGGCGAGAGGTGAATTTTCGCGATTGTATTTTGATTGCGACGTCTAATGCGCCAGATTTAACAGCGTTTCGGCCGGAGTTTGTTAATCGTTGGGATGAGATTATCACATTCCAGCCGCTAAATTTGGAGCAATTGAATAAGATTTTGGATTTGATGGTGGGCGGCGTGAATAAGACGCTTGCGGCACAGAAAATTCGCGTGGAAGTGGCAGCGGAGGCGAAGCCACTACTGGTGGAGGCGGGCTATGACCCAAAAATGGGGGCGCGGCCGATGCGGCGAGTGGTGCAAAAAGTGGTAGAGAATGCGGTAGCCAAAGCGGTGTTGCAAGGCACGACTGGCGCGGGGCAAACGGTGATAATTACGCCAGAGGTCGTGCGAGAATATTTAGGTCAAACCTAGAATTTCTAGTTTTACATACAGAAACTGATATTTTAGGCTTGACAGGGCAAATTTCTTATGCTAAACTAAGGGTGTTGATACGCATTGGCGCGCTGGTAGCGCCCAGTGCAGAACACAAAAACCGAAACAAACAACGCGCCGGGTGGGCGCGTATCAACTTGTGATATAATATATATATGAGTATTGTGATACCGACAATTAATTCAATTAGAATGCGGCGATTGCTGCGGCAAAAAAAGCAGGCATTGCATGAGGTGTTGGTAAAATATGGCGCGAACAATTTGCGTGTGTTTGGTTCGGTGGCGCAAGGAACGGCAGGGCCAGGGAGCGATTTTGACTTGATTGTAGATTTGCAGAATCCACCACATGGTCGGCTATTGGCACGGGCTGGGCTGGCGACTGATTTGGCGCAAGTTTTAGGGTGTTCGGTTGATATAGCATTGGCGAGCGATAGTTTTGTGCAAGAAAAAGTCAGGAAGGTGATGACAGTATGAATGATGAGGCGCGAGATATTTTACAGAGGATTTTGCGTTTTGTTGCGGAGTGCGAGCAGGAGCGTGATAAGTTGGTGGGTACGGACGATGCGTTTTTGCGTAAGGTTGGCTATAAGGCGATTGCGATTGATTTAATCCAGATTGGTGAGAGCGTGAATAAATTGCAGAAAAAATACGCGGAGATTTTGGCGAAGCAGCCGAACATCCCTTGGCGACAGATTATTGGTTTGAGAAATATCATTGTGCATTCGTATGATAATATTTTAGAAGAAGAGATAGAAGAAGCATTAAAAATGAATCTGCCAGAATTGAAAGTGGCAGTAGAAAGTTTATTGAAGTGATGGAAACGATTTTAACGGGGATACGGGTAAATGGCGAATTGACGCTGGGGAATTTGTTGGGGGCATTGCTGCCAATGAGTAGACTTGCGGAGCAATATAAGGCGACACACAAAATAAATGTTTTTGTGCCAGATTTACATACGATTATTGCGGATGTGGATGGTGATTTGCGGGCGAATACGCTGAAGAGTTTGCGTTATTATGCGGCGGCGGGGCTAGATTTGGCACACGAAAACATTGCGATTTATCGGCAGAGCTATGTGCCAGCGCATTCGGAACTCTGCTGGATTTTGGATTGCGTGGCGACGATGGGCGAGATGAATCGGATGACGCAGTTTAAGGAAAAATCGGGTGCAGGCGACGGCACGAATGTTGGGATTTTTAATTATCCTGTGTTAATGGCGGCGGATATTTTGTTATATTCGGCAAAATATGTGCCGGTGGGCGAGGATCAATTCCAGCATTTGGAATTGACGCGGAATTTGGCGGAGCGGTTTAACAATCGGTTTGGCGAGGTGTTCACTTTGCCTGCGGCGACGGCGGAGCAGGCGGCATTTATGCAAGGGCTAGCGGCGGAGGGCAAAAAGGCGGATGGGATTCGGATTCGTGATTTGCAAAATCCCGAGAAGAAGATGAGTAAGTCCAGTCGTGCCGAGAATAGCAAGATTATGATGAGCGACACGCCAGAGGCGGCGGCGGCGAAAATTATGAGTGCGACGACGGATAGCGTCAATAAAGTGCAATTTGATATGTTCAACCAGCCGGGAATCTCTAATTTGTTGCAGATTTTAGCGTTAGTTACAGGCGACACATTGGAGAGCGTAGCGTCGCGATTTGCGGGCGAAACGCGTTATGGTGAGTTTAAGCGAAAAGTGGCGGATGCGGTAGAGCAATTTATGTATGAGTTTCAGGCGAAGGCGGCAGAAGTTTCGGACGAGGACATTTTGGCGGCTCTGGTGCGAGGCGAAAAACTGGCAAATGAGATTGCGAATGCTAAGCTTCTAGAAGTTCAGAAAGCTGTCGCTCTGAGATAATTTTGATACTGAGGCTTTCGGCCTTGCTTCGTTTGCTGCCGCCGCCAGTGCCAGCGACAAGGTACGAGGTATTGGCAGAAACGCTGCCCGAAACTTTGCCGCCTTCGGCGACAATTTGGTCGGCGAGGCTCTCGCGCGACTGGGTGAAGGTGCCAGTAAGGACAAAGGTGAGGCCTGCGAGTTTGGCACCGACTTTGAGCGGGGTGGGGTTTAGTCCGAGTTCGGCGAAGCGCGTGAGCATAGCGAGATTGTCTGGGTCGTTAAACCAGAGGAGGACGCTTTCGGCGACTTTGTCGCCGATGCCGTCAATTGTGAGGAGGTCATTTAGGGTGGCATTTTGGAGATTTTGTAGTGTGCCAAAATGGGCGACGAGGTCGTGGGCGATACGGATGCCGACCAGTGGGATGCCGAGGGCGGCGACAAACTTGTCTAACGGGGCGGTGCGGCTGTTTTGGATGCTCTTGACTAGTTTTTCGGCGCTGGTTTGGCCGTAGCCTTCAAGGCTGGCGATGTCAGAAACTCTGAGAGTATAAAGGTCGGGTAGGCTTTTGACAAAACCTTGTTGCACGAGGTCGGCAGCGGTGCTTTTGCCTAATTCTAGAATGTTCATCGTGGCACGGCCGGCAAAATAGATGATGGCGCGGGTGAGGGTGGCTTGGCTATCGCCGTCTAGTCGCCAAGCAACACCGTCGCGTTTGAATTTGCTATCGGGGAACGTGTGTTTTAGTTCGTTTGCAAAATTGAACTCTTTGGCGGTTTTGGGACGGAGGCGCAAAATGACGTTTTTAATCTTAGGGATGATGTCGCCTGCCTTATAGATGACGACAGTATCGCCGATGCGGATGTCTTGCTTTTCAATTTCGTCGGCGTTGTAGAGGCTGGCGTATTGGACGGTAGAGCCCGCAATATTGACGGGGTCAAAAAATGCGACAGGGGTAACGATGCCAGTGCGGCCGACAGAAAGCACGATATCTTTGATGACGCTGACGTTTTCTTCCGCCGGGAATTTGTAGGCGACGGCACCACGAGGGGCTTTGCCGGCGACGCCCATTTGAGTGAAGAGGGGTTTGCTATTGACTTTGATCACGGCGCCGTCGGTGTTGAAGGGGAGTTTTTGGCGGGATTTTTCTAGTTTGGTGAGGTATTTGTAAGTTTTTTTGAGATTAGGGAAGGTTTTTTCTTGGTTTGAGGTCTGAAAGCCGAGTTTGCGGAGGAGTTGGTAGGATTCGCTAAAAGTAGGTTGTTCTGGGGCGACGAGGTCGTAGGCGATAAAGTGGAGTGGGCGGTTCACGACAACTTGGGGGTCTAGTTGGCGGATGGTGCCAGCGGCGAGGTTGCGCGGGTTGGCATAAAGTGGCTTGTTTTGTTTTTGTTGTTCGGCGTTGATTTTGTCAAAATCTTGCTTAAAAATCACAATCTCACCGCGGATTTCGGCGGTTTCTTGAGTGATAGCGTGGGGTATGTTTTTGAGGGTCAGGACATTGGCGGTGACATCTTCGCCGATTTTACCGTCGCCACGAGTGATGGCTTGGGTTAGTTTGCCGTCTTTATAAATTAAAGCACAGGCAAGCCCGTCCATTTTGATGTCGGTGAAAAATTCTTTGGTACCTGCAAGGAGGGCTTTGCTACCCCAGTTTTGCAATTCGCCTTCGTTGAAAACATCGGCGAGAGAAATCATCGGCGTTGAGTGGGCAACCTTGGGGAAGCGGCTAGATGGCGCACCAGCAACTTTTTGGGTCGGGCTATCGGGGGTGATGAGTTCGGGATATTTGGTCTCAATTTGCGATAATTCGTGTTTTAAGGCGTCGGCGGCGGCTTCGCTCATGGTGGATTGGTCTAATTCGTGGTAGTTATAGCGATAGTCATTAATCTCTTGGCGGAGTTCTAAGACACGTTGTTTAATATGGGCGGGGACGGAACTCATCTATAAGTCTCCTATAATACAAATAAACATAAGCCGAGAACATCACAATTACCGAGAATGTCAAGAATTGCCAGACGAGCGGCGCGAACGGCACGCCTTGCCAGAACTCCCAGATACCTTTGAGCCATTGGTCAAAGAGGACAACGGGCAAGAAGGTAGCGACCCAAAGTAGAGCAATAATGAGTGCGCCGACGAGAATGTAGAGAATAAAGTTAAAACGTTTGCCACGGATGAGGTCGGCGGCGTTGGCGATGGCCTTTAAGGGGTACATACCGGGCGCCGTGACGGCGACAAGGGCGATAATGCTGGGCAAAGCGAGGTGATAAGAAAGAAGACCAAGTAGTAGCGCGAAACCGCCAAAGAGCAGGGCATAAAATGGGTTGGCGAGAAAATCGGTCTGGATAGCGGCGGAATAGGTGATATAGATGATGAGGAGAGGGATGAGTTGGATTAAGGTTATGATTAAAACGAGTAGACAAGGCACAAGGGGTTGGAAACAGTTGTAGAGGGTATCTTTGAGGGTGATTTTGTTTTTGGCGAGTAGTTGACGCATGGCGTAAATTGTGGCCATAAAGGCGAGAGTGCCGCAAAAAATGGTCATTAGGCGTTGTTCAACGGTAGGGCTGGGGTTGAGGCCGCCTTGGGTGAGGGTAGTGACGAGCGTGCCGAGGGCGGTGCCGAATTTGCCAAGGCCGGCGATGTTTTCACGGTCAAAGATTTCGGTGATGGTGTTGTAGCGTTCGTCGCCAATAAAGCCAGTGGCGACGATGCTGGCGAGCATCAAGATAAGCACAATGCCGAAAAAGAGCCGCTTATGACCAAAAATTAGGCGAAAAGTTTGCTTGATGATTGAAAAATATTTGGCCGGCTTGTCAAATTTGTCGGCCTTGATGGCATGGCGGGAGGTTTTGCGGAGCGTGCGGTGGGGGCTAGGGTTTTGCGAGACGTGGCGGGTTGCAGCGCGTTTTTGTCGCCAAGATTGCCATTTTTGCACGATTTTTGCCCGAACTTTATGCAAAAACGGAACTCGGACTTCTGCTTTTGTATAATTCGTGCCCTTTTTGGCAGTTTTTGGTCCCTTTTTCATATATATATTATATCATATGGTATAATTTTATTATGATTAGGAAATTAATTGGCACGATTGTAATTATTGGTTTAGTAGTGGTTGGGGTGATTTGGGCGGTGAATTGGCGGCTGCAAAATAAGGTTGATTTTAAGGCTTTGGCTGAGCAGGTGGACAAGATTTCTGGTGCAGGCAAAGTGATTACTGATGCGGTGGCAAATGAGGTTGGGCAGCCGGGAATGGTGGACCATATTCGCGGCAATAAGGATGCCAAGGTAATTTTGGTGGAGTATGCAGATATGCAATGTGCGGGTTGCGCGATGTTGGCGCCCAAAATGAGCGCGATTGTTGAGGATTATGGTGATGAAATTGGCGTGGTGTTTCGGCATTTTCCGGTGCAGGGGCACCCGAATGCGCGGGCAGCAGCGGTAGCGATTGAGGCGGCGGGCAAGCAAGGCAAGTTTTTTGAGATGCTGGACGTGATGTTTGCCAATCAGGCGACTTGGTCTAGTCTCAGCACTGACAAGCGGACTGGGGAGTTCCAGCGGTTAGCCGAAGTGGCGGGCGTGCCAGATATTGCCAAGTGGCGTGAAGAGTATGCCAAAAGCGGACAGTTTGATGTGAAAATTCGTTTTGATCAGGCATTGGGGAACTTGCAGGGCGTTGACGAAACGCCAACGGTGTTTTTGAACGGCGAAAAGTTGTCGCGCGAAGTGGCGGCTAACGAGGATAAAATCCGCGAGGCGATTGACGCGGCGCTTGCTAAATAGTGATAAGGAGAGCTATTTTTTGGGGGCTTTGTTCGCGAGTTTGGTGATGAGTTCAATTTCGTCGGTTGGGGTGTCGCAATAAGGGAATAGATAAGTAGTTTCGTCGCTTTCGGTGGAGAGGCGGAGAGTGCCGTAGCCGAAAATGTTGGCGATAATGCCGGTTTTTTTGAAACTGACGTCTTCTACTTCGTTTAAGTTAATGACTTTTACCTCGTTTGTCAGTAGATTTGGGGTTTTTTGGTAGATGGCGCGTTTATTCGTGATAAAAAGTTTGTTTTTGAAGTTGAGAAAAGTGCCAACGAGACCAGAGAGGACGGCGCAAATTACGAGGGCGAGCATAATTAAAATAATGAAGGTTTTGAGGTTGTCGCTGGTGCCAGAAATGGTGTTGACGCCAATAAGCAAGACGACAAAGGCTAAAATCGCCAGTGTTTCGCCAACCCAGACAGCAAGCAGGCTAGCCCGTGAACGGCGGATGATTAACTCTATCTTTTCGCCAGTTTGTAGTTTGATTGGGGGCTTTTCGTTCATATTAACTCCTTATGCTTGGCGGAAGGAGCGAGATTCGAACTCGCGAGGCTATTAACCTACCAGTTTTCAAGACTGGCACCATAAACCGCTCGGACATCCTTCCATATATATTATATCACAAAACCTCTTGAAATGTAGGGAAAAGTGTGATAAAATGGGGATATGATTACAAAAGAGAATAAGGCGAATGCGATTAAGCAGTTGGCGCGGAGCAAGGCGGATGTGGGCTCACCAGAGGTGCAAGTGTCGGTTTTGACGGCGCGGATTAAAGAACTGACTGAACATGCCAAAGAGAATAAACAAGATTTGATGGCAAAGCGTGGCTTGATGCAGATGGTTGGTAAACGCAAGAAATTGCTCAAATATCTTGAAAAAACCAATTTTGAGGCTTACAAAACTACGATTGCAGCCTTGGGCTTGCGTAAATAAGAGGATTTTGATGCCGTTCTGAGACTTGGAGCGGCATTTTTCTTGCATTGTGATTTTGCTTATGCTAAAATATAGTTGCAAAGCTAAACTTCGGTCACTGGTTTTGCTAGTTGCAAATTGTTTGTGCGTCTTAGTCATTAGCGCACAAAAGGCGAGGTCAAAATGCGACCTCAAAAATGACTCCAATTTATTAGTTAAAAGGAGTAATTTTATGCCAAACAATATTAACAACGAACAAGTCGAGGTGATGGCACTGTTCACCTACGGCAACAACCCGTGCGAACCTTTGCGGTTCAAGCGAGCTGATGGTCGTGAGACCAAAATCACCAGTGTCGTGTCTACCCAAGTTAAATTTGAGGGTGACGTGACAGTTCACAAGTTTGTGGTGGACTCGTCAAAAGGACGTCATACTCTGTTGTTTAACTCGGATAAACTGCGCTGGTCCTTGCTCTAGGCACACCATTCTCCTAAGGGATGTTTGGCGTTGACCCTAGCACAAACAGATTGGCCAGATCTAAAATCCGCCAGGTTGTTGGAGCTCTTGGCGGATTTTTATGTAGAGATAAAAATGCCCGAGATTTGTTCTGGGGCATTTTTCTGGTTTGCCTTCTGAAAGAAAACTGAAGTTATCTTGCAAAGTGAGCAAAGGCACGGTTGGCCTCGGCCATACGGTGGGTGTCTTCACGCTTTTTGTAAGCGGCGCCAGTTTGGTTATAAGCATCAAGCATCTCGGCGCTTAGGCGCTTGGCATAAGGCATACCTTTGCGAGCGCGAGCCGATTGGACGAGCCAGCTGAGGGCAAAATGGAGTTGGCGGTGGCCCTGAATTGGGAACGGAATCTGGAAGTTGGCGCCACCGACACGGCGGCTTTTGACCTCAAAGTTTGGTGAAATATTGGCAATAACTTGCTCAAAAACCTCAATTGGGTTGTCGTTTTTGAGTTTTTTGGCGGCGTCTTCAAGCGCAAAATAAACTGCGCGCTCGGCGACTAATTTCTTGCCGTCTAGCATAGACTTGTTGATGAGACGTTGTACCAAAATGTTGTTATATTTGCGGTCTGGATTAACCTTGCGTTGTAGGGCTGCTGTAGTTTTTCGTGGCATTATTTACTCGCTTTCTTTGCGCCGTATTTGCTACGGCCTTGCTTGCGGTTGGCGACCCCTTGGAGGTCAAGCGCACCGCGGACGATGTGGTAGCGGACACCTGGCAAGTCTGGCACACGACCACCGCGAACTAGCACGACGGCGTGCTCTTGGAGGTTGTGGCCCTCGCCACCGATGTAAGCCCAGACTTCTTCGCCGTTGGTCAAGCGAACGCGGGCGACCTTACGGAGTGCTGAGTTTGGCTTTTTTGGAGTCTTGGTGGTGACTTTGATACAGACGCCGCGTTTTAGCGGGGCGTTTTGGTTGAAATATTTGGTTTTGAGTGAATTGTAAACCGTGAGCAAAGCTGGCGACTTGGATTTGATGGCCGCTTTTTTGCGTGGCTTACGCACTAATTGATTGATTGTTGGCATTAGCCCTTTCTGCCCAAGTGTTTGGGCGTTATGCGTCTGGGTAGCAAGCCCAGATGCGACTGATTGAAACTCCTATATATTGTAGCATAGTTGGCGGCGTTTTTCAAGGATTTTTGTGATTTTTTGCAAAAAGTATTGACATAAGCAAGTTGGTGTGATATAATGGTTATGTTAATAGCATAAACACAATTAACAATAGATAAAAATAAATTAAAAAAGGAAATCAAAATGTATCAAAAAGTTTATTACGCACGGCCGGTAGCAAAGGCAAAAAAGCGGAGTCAGAAGATTCTGGCGGCTTTGCTCGTGCCAGCGGTGATTTTTGGGGCGTATTTTACGGCGATTGCTTATGATATTTTGGCGAATGGGCCAGAGGTAGCGGCGTCGGTGCAGACTAAGTAGGGGGCGGCTTTGTTTTTGGCGTTAATTCGCTTTTTGTGTTAGTTTATGCTATAATAGTCTAGTGAAAAATGATAAATCTTTGGGACAACATTGGCTGAAAGACAGGGGTGTTTTGGCTGAGATTGCGGGCTATGGCGCCGAGGTGGCGGGCGAGAACACCGTGGCGCTGGAGATTGGGCCGGGGCTTGGGACGTTAACCTCGGCGCTTTTGCGGCGGTTTAGGTGGGTGGTGGCGGTGGAATATGACAAGCGGCTGGCTGATAATCTGCCAAAGCAGTTTGTGGGGGCAAATTTGACGGTGGTGAACGCCGATTTTTTAACCTTTGATTTGACTAAAATGCAAGATTATGGCGTGAGCGAGGGCGGAGAGAGCGTAAGCGACAGTGGCGGCGAGGGTGATTATGTGGTGGTGGCGAATATTCCGTATTATATTACGGCAAAAATTATTCAGAAGTTGGTAGAGGCAAAAAAACCGCCAAAGCGAGCGGTGCTTTTGGTGCAAAAAGAGGTGGCGGAGCGGATTGCGGGCGGTGCTGGTGAGTGGTCGGCAAACGGGGGCGGACGTGGTAAATCAAGTCTGCTGTCGTTGATGGTGGCGGAGCGGGCGGCGGCGAGTTTGGGGCTAGTGGTCGGGCGAGAATATTTTACGCCGCCACCGAAGGTAGATTCGCAGGTGCTGATTTTGGATTTTGGGGCAAAAAAGCCGATGAGTGAGGCGGAAAATAAGCGTTTTTGGCGAGTAGTGCGGGCAGGATTTAGTAGCCCGCGGAAAAAGTTGGCGAAGAATTTGGCAGCAGTGGGGAGCAAGGAACGGGTGGCGGAAGCGTTTGCGGAGCTAAAAATCAACGAAAATGCCCGAGCTGAGGACTTGGATTTTGCGACTTGGCGGGGCTTGGCGGCAAAACTAGGCTAGCTGGCTAGCGCGGTTGGTGTGAGCTGCTGATGATGGTCGGCTAAAATTTTATAACTGGATTTGCTGGATTTCGGTTTGTAGTTTTGGTAGGTCGTTTTGGAGGGTGTTCCAGATTAGCGGTAGTTTAAGCGAGAAATAACCGTGAGCAGCGGCATTGCGCATATCTATGATTTTGCGCCATGGCACATTGGGGTGTGCGAGATAAAAGTCATAATTAAGGTTATTGGCTAGCTCGCCAATATTTAATAATGCCATCACTAGTGCGTGTTGCTTGGTGGCATTTTGCATAAAATCCGCCTCAGTTAGGTCCTGTATTTCGCCGAGTGCAAAAGTAATCTCGCGCATAATGTGTTGTAATATGTCTTTATCAAGCATCTCGCCCATAAAGTAAAACCTCCTTTTTGATTCTAAAATTACTATAATTGGCACGTGAATAATCTATTGGGTAGTCAACAACATCTATGGGTTTTTTAAGCAGATCTTTCATTTCGCCCTGAAAAGCCATCAAGTCACCAAGGCTTGCTGAGTCGTCTAGCTCCACAAGCAAATCAACGTCGCTTTCTTCAGTGGCGGTGCCGTCGGCGTAAGAGCCAAAGAGTCGCACGCTTTTGACGGGATATTTTGGCGCCACTGCCGCCACCGCTTGTTGGATTTCGCTTTTGGTGCGTTTGGCAAATGCTTGCATAATAACATTATATGGCAAGTAAGGATATTTTGCAAGAAAGCTTGACAATTTCGGGCTTGAGGGTAAATGCGAAATATTACCTCTATCACTATGATGATGAAGGTAATGTGAGTTTAGTTGGCGAATATCTGGCAGATGCGGAAGGCAATACGACGGTTAAAATCGAGAAATTCTCAGGTAATGTTTTGACGACAGCAAAAATTGAGTTGGACGGGGGCTTGAAAGCGCCACAGTCGGGTTTGATGGCAAAAGAAACGAGCGCAAAAGTTGCAGTAGGCTCAGCGGCAGCGGCGGTCGTGTTAGCGACAGTGGCGTTTGTGGTGAATAAGTTTGTGGGTCGGCATAAGTTTACAAACCGACGCAAATAAGAGCCGCTCTTGGAGTAAATGCAAAAAGCCTCTTGGAAACAGGGGGCTTCTGTGCTATAATAAGAGTGTGGCACCATAGCTCAGCTGGTTAGAGCGCAGGACTCATAAGCCTGAGGTCAGTAGTTCGATCCTACTTGGTGCTACCACACATCGGGCTTTTTCTTTAAGAAAGAAAAAGTTCGGCAAAAAGAAAGAGTTAGCAAAAACAAACCAGAGTGAATCTGGCTTGATTTTTGAAAGTGAATATTGGCAAAATTATAAAATTAAATAGTTGAAATTGCGAAGTGATTTATTACCAAGATTATATGGAAGAAAATGTAAAGATTAGCGAGATGACGACGATGCGGCTGGGGGGTGCGGCACGGTATGTGGCGGAGGTGGAGGACGAGGTTAGTTTGCGGGCGGCGCTCAATTTTGCAAAATTGCAGGGCCTGCCGGTGTTCGTGCTGGGTGGCGGCGCGAATGTGATTGGGCGTGATGAGGGTTTTGATGGGGTGATTTTGCGGTCGCGGATTCGCGGATTTGAGATTTTGGCGCAGACGCCGCGTGAGATGACGGTGCGAGTTGGTGGTGGCGAGGTGCTGGACGACATTGTAAAGATTGTTTGCGAGCGGGGTTATACTGGTATGGAGGGGCTGACGAGCATTCCTGGCACGATGGGGGCGGCGCCGGTGCAAAACGTCGGGGCTTATGGACAAGAGATTGCGCAAGTGGTGGAGCGGGTGGAATGTTATGATATGTGGGCGAGTGAGGCGACTGATGATGTGCATAAAACCTTTACAAACAAAGAGTGTAAATTCGGCTATCGTGAGAGTATTTTTAATACGGGGGCAGATGCAGGGCGATATTTTATTACGCATGTGGTGCTTAAATTGCACAAGGGCGAGTTAAAGCCGCCGTTTTATACGAGTTTGCAAAAATATTTAGATGAGCATAATATTAAGGACTATTCGCCGGAGCAGATTCGGTTTGCGGTGGCACAGGTGCGTGAGGGCAAAATGCCAGATTTGCGATTTGAGGCGAGCGCGGGGTCGTTTTTTAAGAATATTTATTTGAATGACGTGGAGGCTGAGGAGGCGAAGGCACGCGGGATTGAGGTTTGGCGGGAGCATGGGCAAAATGTGGTGAATTCTGGCTGGCTAATCCAGCAAGCAGGGCTATCGGGGCGGACATTTTACGGCGTGCGAGTGAGCGAAAAGGCGAGTTTGATTTTGATAAATGATAGTGCGCGGAGTTATTCGGATTTGGCACGAGCGCGGGAGCGGATTGTTTGGGCGGTGGAGAAAAAGTTCGGATTTAGACTAGAACAAGAACCCGTGGAGATTATATGAAGTGGTTGGACGGAGCGGAGCTGGCGAGTTATATGCAGGAGCAGCAGGCGGTAGAGGTGCGGCGGCTAAAAGGTGCTTGGGCGGAACGTGGCGAGAAGGGTCGGACGCCGAAGTTGCTGATTTTGCAAGACCACGAAAACAAGGTGAGTGAGATTTATGTCAAGAAAAAGTTGGCTTATGCGGAGGAGATTGGGGCGGAGGCGGAGTTTAAGATTGTGGAACCAGAGGATTTGGCGACGGCGATTGCGACGGCGAATGCAGATGAGAGTGTGGATGGTATAATTGTGCAGTTGCCGATTTTGGGCGATTATGCGGTGCTAGACACGATTTTGCCAGAGAAAGATGTTGATGGATTACGGTCCGATAATGGAACGGGCGGTGAAGCAAGTGAGCAAGCGGCGGCTGCCCTGCCGATTTTTCAGAGTGCGACGGCGGAGGCGATAAATTATTTATTGACGGCGTATGATGTGGAACTAAAAGGCAAAAAGATTGCGATTATTGGTTATGGGCGGCTGGTGGGTAAGCCGCTAGCTAGAATGTGGCAAGGTATGGGTTTAGATGTGAGCGTGTTTCGGAGTAAAGATGCGGCGATTTTGCCAGAAGTTTTGCCAGAGTTTGATGTGGTGGTGAGCGGCACGGGTGTGGCGGGGTTGGTGAAGCCGGAGATGTTAAAAACTGGTGCGGTGGTGGTGGATGCTGGCACGGCGACCGATAAAAATGGCATTAGTGGCGATTTTGCACCCGAGGTCTTGGAACGAACCGACTTGACGATGACGAAAAAGGTGGGCGGTGTGGGGCCGGTGACGGTTGCGACATTGTTTGCGCATTTGTTGCAGAGCGCGCGAAATCGGTTGTGATATAATGAGAGCATGGAAGAGCATTTGGTGGAGGAATTAGTGGTAGTGCGGACGGTCGGTGGTATGGAGCGGCTGGAGAGTAGCGCAGAGTGTCAGCCACCAAAAAGCGAGAAAGTGCCGAAATGGTTGATTTGGGCGATTGTCGGACTGTTTGTGGCGATTTTATTGGTGCTTGGGGCGTTGATTTGGTGGCAGACGAGCCAGCGGTCAGTAGGGAGTGTGGCAGGAGATGCGGCGGCAGGGTCAGGCCAAGAGCAGTCGGGCGACGATAATGACGCGGGGTCGTCGGCTGGTGGTAATGACGCTGGGTCGTCGGGCGGTGATGACGAGGGGTCAGCGAGCGGCAATGATGGAGCGGAGGTGGGGCAACTGCCAGATGATAGCGGGGCAGCGCCACAAACGGCACAACATGTGGTTGATGAGTGGGCGATAGGCAAAGGTGTTGCTGTGGCAGTATATGGTTTGGATGATAAATGGGCCTTGGCGACGACGGGTGTGGGGGCTGAAGATTTGCTGGCGGAGATAATAAAGATTTGGAATGATGCAGGTGCGAATACGGCAGAGAGGGTGAAATATTTGAGTTCGTTATGGGAAAGGCCGAGTTCGTCGCAAGGCTGGCTGAGCGGATTCCCAGATAATGCGGTGATTTATAATCAGGTTGGCTTGGACGCACAGCAGAGGCGATATGATGCGGTGATTGTGGCGATGGGCGGCAAGAATTATGCGGCAGTAGCGGTGACGGACGAGGCGGCGTCAAACACGGCAACGATTTCGGGGTTAAAGGAGTTGGGTGAGGCTTTGCAACGGGTGTTGATAAACCCTGAAAAATAATGAGAATTTTTGTTGACAAAGTGCAAATGGTTATGGTAAAATGGTAATAGATATGAAGAAACGCATGGATGTTGACGGTATGGTGGCGACCGAACAGGTGGCGGGCTTGCGAGGCTTGATGCTGGTGCGGCGTTTTACGGTGGCGGCTTTGGCGATTTCGGCATTTGCGATTTTGGTTGGCGTGGTGGCGGATAATTTTCGGGCGACGAGTGCGCTTGATACAGACAGCTCGCAGGAAGACCATGTAAATGTTGGGATTCGGCGTGATTTGGCGGGGTCGCTAAATATGACCGTGACGAATGATGCGCCTTGTGCGAATTATGATTCTAGCGAATCCATTTTAGAGTTAAGTGTGGGCAACGGGGCGTTGGCGGCAGATTGTATCACGGTAAAAGTCAGCACCAACGACGTCAATGGCTATACGCTGAATATCAACGGGCCAGCCTCGGGCAACTTGTCTGGTGTGGCTGAGGGCGAAGCAATGACGGCAAAGGGCGATACAATGGCGGCGCCGGCAGTGTTTGCTTTGCTCGGCACGGAGTCGGCTTGGGGGTTTGCGATTCCGAGTGGGCAGATTAAGGGAATCACGACGGGCTTTGACGCTAGTTATTCGGTGTTGGCCTCGGGTGATACCAACACGGCGAAGTATGCTGAGGTGCCAGCGGTGCCGACGACCTTCTCTAAGACGGGGCGTGCTAACAAACTAAACGGCGAAGTGCTGGTGGACGATATCTATAATATTTATTTTGCGGTGACGGCGAGTAGTGATTTGGCAGTAGATACCTATACGGGTGAGGTAGTAATCTCGGGCGTGACAAATATCAACCCGTCATTTTTGCCGCCAGAGCAAACGGGTGAGCGTATTCAGACAATTACGGCGGCGAATTGCCCGACGGCGCGAACACGAGTGGTTGACGCGCGTGATGGTGCAACTTATTGGATTCGTAAGGTTGGCGATTTGTGCTGGATGGAGACGAATTTGGCCTATGCTGGCGGTGGCTCTAACTATTATGGCGATATGGTGCCAGTGATGGTGCAGGGGACGGCTTCGGCTGATGCTACTTTTACGAATGCGCGGTATTTTATACCGACGGGTGCAAATCGCACGAGTGGAACAGCTAACCCAAGTCCAAACATTAACGGCACGGGGCAATATGGCTACTTATATAACTGGTGTGCGGCGATGGGTAGTCAAGCGGCAGCTTGCCAGAATGGTGCGGCGACACAACCAAATCAAGGCGCGAATGATGGCACGAATATCTATAATGTTTGCCCAGCTGGTTGGCGTTTGCCGACGGGTGGTAATGGTAGCGAGCTCGGGACGCTAGCGACCACTTTTGGTGGCAATGCTACGGGGATGCTGACTAAGGGGCTGTATATGAAAGCTGGCTATTGGAGTAGTGGCAGTTTTTCTTATCTTGGGCAGGCGGGGAAGTATTGGACTTCTACTGTTGCCTCTAGCGATGCAGCGTATCACCTTGATTTTATGAGTGGAAGTACTACTGTGAATACAGCCTTCTCAAAGCGGAACGGTCAGGCGGTGCGGTGTGTGTCGTCGGCGACTGACCCAGTGGCGCCAGTGAACCCAACCGACCCAGATGTGGAGGGCCCAGAGCCAGCCGATCCTGCAACGCCGGGCAGCAATACGGACAGTGGTGACAGCGGGAATGTGGCGGTTAATGGCGATGAGCAAGGCACGACGGGTGGCACGACGGGTGGCAGCACGGGTGGCGATGGCGATGCGGATAAAGGTTCAGTTGCTGTGGCTGGTGAGTTTGAGCAAGACGGTGCAGGCACGGGTAGTGGCAATAAGGTTGCGGCGGCGGAGCTTGATGTGATTCCGCTAGTGGCTGGTGGGGCGGTCTTGGTGGCTGGTGTATCACTGGTAGTGATTGTGGCAGCCAAGCGAAAGAAAGACGAAAACAAGCGAAAGCACTTAGACGATATCGGACAGGATTGGTAATTTCAGTTTTCTTTTAGAAAAAGAAAACTGCCTAAGAAAATTAGTTAAGAAAAATCGGCAAGAGTAAATATTGCCGATTTTTCGGATTTAGATAAGTATAAACAAAGAAAATCAGCCAAAACTAAATGTTGGCTGATTTTCGCAATTTTATGCGTTATAAAGTTCGTAGCGAAGCTGTTTTGAGTGCTTGTTGAATTTTATGGCGTCTGCGGTCGTAGCGACCGTAGCACTACCACAGGCGAGGAGCCAAACCAGCGTTGCAATTATTGCAACAGGAAGTTTTGGCGTGCCGAGGAAGAGTATGACGGGGACAGCAACGGTTGCAAGTGCCGAGGCGATAGCCGCGGTTTTTGACCGATTATACTGGTCGTCAATGACCGAAATCTCTAACAGCCTATCGGCATCCTCAGGGGACATCGTGCAAAGCGCCTCTTGTTCGGCGGGTGGCAATGCATAAAATTCCTCTAATTTTGCTTCAATTCTTTTTAACATCCAATCATTTTTTAGCGGGTTTAATGTCTTTTTCATCAAAAGACCTCCTTAGAGATTGGAATGCGACACGGTTTTCAGCGTGTCTTATTACAGTATATCACACTTATGCATAAAAGTCAAGAGCCATTCAATTTTTCTTTTAAGAAAAGAAAAATTGCTTAAAGAAAATAGTTAAGAAAAATCGGCAAGAATAAATATTGCCGATTTTTGATTTTTATAGGGAAAGAATAACGAGATTTTCAATGTGCAAAGTGTGAGGGAAGAAGTCAAACGCCTTAACAAAATCTATCTTGTAGCCGCCGTTTAGCAGCATTTTTACATCTCGCGCTTGCGTTTCGGGGTTGCAGGACAGATAGATTACTCGTGGCGTTTGTTGTTGCAATAATTCCGCCACTACGCTTTCGTGCAGCCCAGCCCGTGGTGGGTCTACGATTACTGTGTCTTTGCCTGCAATATGCCCTAATGCTTCTTCACTTTTTGCTAAAATCACTTCGGCATTTGTGTCTTTTGCATTTACTTTTGCCTCTTTTATGGCGCTGGCGTTGCTCTCTACTAGTGTTAAATTGCGGTCGCGGGCAACCGACAGCCCAATTGTGCCGACGCCAGCGTATAAATCTAGCACAGTTTCGCCCTGCACCCATCTGGCGATTTCTAACAATGCCATTTCGTAGACCGGCAAGTTTATCTGAAAAAATCCGTTTGGTGAATAACTGTATTTTTGCCCCAAAATTTCGTCTGTCAGGTTCGGAAAAATCGGGTGTGGCTGGCCGTTTTCAAACAGGCCGCCTGCAACTTCGCCCTCTTGGTTGCATCTTAACATCAAACTTTGGTATTTTCGTGCCTGCTCACCCCGAGCGTTTAGGTTGTCAATAATTTCAAATGCCCGTGCTAAAATCTCGGGTCGCTCTAATGATGAACTTTTAATCGGCAACTTTTTATATGACCGCCGTTTATGCACCGCTAATTTTATTTTGTTCTCTGCGTTATCCCAATAGAGTGCATATTCCATTTTGTTGCGATAAAAATAATCCTTGCCATCTGTCGCAATTTCAAACTCGGGTAGCCACACCTCCGCCAGCAAAAATGTATCCCGCACTGCCTCTTTTTTGAGTTGCAACTCGTCCGCCAAACTATAAATCTGCCACGGACTGGTTGCCTCATATTGCGCATCACGCGGGGTAGCAGGTTTACTCGGGCCGTCCATACTATAGCTCGCTAATCGCAACGCGAATTTGCGATGCATCATCACGATTGCGCACCGTTACAGTGCCGTCTTCTAGGGTATCAAAGTCAATTACGATGCATTTTGGCGTGCCGATTTCGTCCTGCTTGGCATAGCGTTTGCCGATATTGCCGTTGTCGTCCCACGCGACATTGCCGTATTTCTTTTTTAGCCCTGCAAATACCTCGCGTGCCTTTGCTACGAGTTCGGGTTTGTTCTTCAAAAGTGGCGACACGCAAAAGCGGTATGGTGCTAGAAACTCAGGGAGTTTTAGTACCACCCTGCCCGCTTTTGCTGCACCGCCAGCCGGTGCGTTGCTTGAACCAGCCGTGCTATTGTCGCCACCTACCTCAATTTCGCGCATATATGCGCTACACATCACCGCCATCATCAGCCGCTCTACGCCAATTGACGGTTCTATTACGTGCGGCACCAGTTTTTTATTCGTGCCTTTAATCGTGTATTCCATATTTTTGCCACTGACTCGCTGGATATTTTGCAAGTCAAAATCGGTGCGGTAGGCGATGCCCATTAGTTCCTTTCGGCCGATTGGGTAGTCAAATTCAATGTCTACTGTTCGCTTAGAGTAATGCGCGCGGTCCTCGGCGGGGACTTCTAGGTCGTGGATTTTTGTGGCATCCAGTCCCAATCCTAATAGCCACTTGTGATAAGCCGCTAGCCACTCCTCAAATAGTCGTTCCCAATCATTGGGGTCGCAAAAATATTCAATTTCCATTTGGTTAAACTCGCGGCTACGAAAAACAAAATCGCGGGGGCTGATTTCGTTGCGGAACGCCTTGCCAATCTGAGCCAAACCAAACGGTAAATCAGGGTAGAGCGTGTCTACGACATTTTTGTAATTGGTAAAAATCCCTTGTGCCGTCTCGGGCCGCAGATATGCCACTGAGGTATCGTCTACTACTGGCCCAACGTGGGTGCTAAACATCATATTGAACATTCGCGCTTCGCCCAGCGCGTTGCCGTCGGGGCTTTTGAGGCCCTCTCTTTTCATTATATCACACATTGCGTCAAAAGTCAAGCCTTGCACACTAAAACCTGCTTCTTCTAAGAGGTGGTCTAGCCGATAACGCTTACGATTAACTAAATCTTCTACCAATGGATCGGCAAAAGTTGCCACGTGGCCGCTTGCCTCCCAGACCTTTGGGTTCATAATAATTGCTGCGTCTACCCCATACATATCGGTGCGACTCTCAACAAAAGTTTGCCAAAAGCTATTTTCAATATTCCGTTTGAGCATTACGCCAAGCGGCCCAAAGTCCCAAGTGCCTGCTAAGCCCCCGTAGACTTCGCTCCCTGGGAAAATAAAGCCCCGTCGCTTGCATAAACTTACGATTTCATCCATAGATATATTATATCATACTCCTTCGGTTTTCTTTTAGAAAAGAAAACTGTCTAAGAAAGTCAATTCAGAGTGAATCTGGCCTGATTTTCAGTATTGACAGGTGGTGAAAATAGCATATAATATAGATGTGAAACTAACACAAAAAATGCAATTTAGCAAAATATCGCGACAGTGGCGAGCGGCGTTTGCGGTGGTTTTGTTTGTGGTAGCAGGGGTGGCTGGGGCGGTTTTGATTGCTGGTGAAAAAAGTAGGGCGTTGACGGCAGACACGATTACGGGGGCGGATTTTAAGGCGGGGAATATTATTGCGGACGAGGTGTTTTTTGACAATACGGCGATGACGGCGGCGGAGATTCAGGTGTTTTTGGACGCAAAAAATCCCGATTGTGATGCAATGGGCTTGAAAAAGAGCGGCACTTGGAGTGCGGAAAAGGGGCGGTATCTGACGCGGGCGGAGGCGACGCTGGCAAAAGGGCATACTTTGCCGATGACTTGCTTGAAAGATTTTGAGGGTGAAGCGCCAGAGCGACCGGTGGATG
This sequence comes from Candidatus Nomurabacteria bacterium, assembly GCA_031262695.1. Taxonomy (GTDB): domain Bacteria; phylum Patescibacteriota; class Saccharimonadia; order Saccharimonadales; family Saccharimonadaceae; genus WQUV01. The sequence continues at coordinate 50,166 of JAISHF010000004.1, forward strand.
CGTATTGCAAGGGCTACACGGCGGCGACGCAGACGGCGGCGGAGATGATAAAAGGGGTGGCGGATAGTTGTGGGGTGAACCCGCAGGTGTTGATTGTGTTACTGCAAAAGGAGCAGGGTTTGGTGACGGACGAGTGGCCGTGGCCGGGCCAGTATCGCAAGGCGACGGGGTTTGCCTGCCCTGATGATGCGCCGTGTGATGATGCGTTTGGCGGGTTTTTTATGCAAGTTTGGATGGCGGCACGGCAATTTAGGGTCTATCAAAAGTCGCCGACTTTTCAGAAAAATGGCTGGTATAAGGTGGGGGCGGTGAATAATATTCAGTATAATCCGACAAAATCTTGTGGCACGCAGGCGGTGTTGATAGAAAATCAGGCGACGATGGGGCTATATTATTATACGCCGTACGTGCCGAATGCGGCGGCGCTCGCGAATTTGAGCGGCACGGGCGACGCTTGCTCGGCGTATGGGAATCGTAATTTTTGGCGATTGTTTTGGCAGTGGTTTGGCGATCCGCATGGTGGGAGCGGTGGGGTGAGCGAGGTGCCGAGTGAGCCGAGTGCGCCGACGGGTGAGGTGAAAATTGAGTTGTCGGGTGTATCGTTGTTTGCGTTGGATGAGGTGGCAGCGCAGTTGTCGCAAGTTGGGGCGGGCTTGACGCTGGCGGAAGTATTAGAAGATGTGGAATTAAGCGGAAATGTGTCGGCAAAAATGACCAAAGAGGGTGTGGAGTTGGAAAAAGTGGCGACGGGGGCGGTGATTGGGTTTTATGCGGGCGGACAGGAAGTTGCGAGCTGGACGGTTTCGGTGATGGGCGATACGACGGGGGATGGGGCGGTAGAAATTGACGATTTAGTGGCGATACGAAAACATTTGGCAGGGGTGAAAGGTGCGGTGCTGGTGGGTGAGTATCTGACGGCGGCGGATGTAATTCCAGAGGATAACGAGCCAGATATTGCGGATTTGGTGCGGGTGCGGCAATTTTTGGCAGGGATAAGGGGGTTAAGATGAGCGGCTGTGTGATAGAATTAAAGAAAGGAGCGAGGTAATGTTTGGATTGTATTTTACGGGCGGCGGGGCGAATGCGCCGTTTTATGGGAGTTTTACGACGAATGTGGTGGTGACTTGCGAGCAAGGGAGTTTTTATGGTTTTACGGCGGATTTGGCGTATGATAATAGTTTGAACGTGACGATTTCGGGGCTGAATGGGGCGACTTTGACGCAGGGGTCGCGGCTAGTGGTAGATACGGCGGGTGTAAAATCGGGGACGAGCGTATTGCGGTTAAGCGTGAGCAATAAAACTTTGGCGAGTGGGCAGACGGCAAAAATTAGTTTAACGAATGTGAAAGGTACTTGTGAGGGCGGAACGAGCGTGGCGAGTGCGGTAAAGACGGTAAAATATGTTAAGCCAACACCAGTAGAAACAAAGCCAGCGGAGCCAGATGTGGTGGCGCCTGACCCTGAAGTCGGGAGTTTGACGGCAGATGAGTTGATGAATATCAGCCTTGATACTAGTTTGAAGGCGGAGCGACGGGAGGCGGCAAAGGCGGAACTCTTGCGGCGACTGAGTGAGGCAGAAGAGCGGCTGAAGGTGTTAGAAAGTGAAAATGCGGAATTGTCGCAGAGCGTGGAGCCGCTCGGTGAGAGTGTGGAAAAGTCGGATATAGCACAAATTGCCGATAATAAATGGGTGTTTTTAGGTGTGGGCGCGGCGATGGCGTCGCTTGTGGCTGTTGGGATTGCGATTATTAAGAGTTTAGCGCACTAGTTTTTCGGTTTTTAGAAAAGTTATGCTACAGAATCCGAAAACTTGTTGAAAATAGGTGATTTTTTCATAAAGTTTTCTACCTCAATCCCCTCTTGGGGTCAGAATAAACATAACCGTTGATGCTTATGCTTGCAAACATCCGCTCCTTTTGCTATTTTATGTGCGTGGGGGTATCGTGTTCGTAGGGCTAGGTTGAGGTGGCTCTAGGAACGGTAGGCGCAAGCTATCAGGAGCCGAGAAAGGAGAAAGGTGAGTATATCGTTTAGGATTTTATTCCTGCGAGTTACCATTTCGCTCGTTTCAGGGCGAAAACGGTAAAAGTTTAACTGCTATTGCTAGCAGTTAAACGCCCCAATGAGATGTGCTGCTTGCGCAAGCATGTCTCTATGAGATTATTATATCAAAACCGTTTTACAAAAGCAAGCCAATTTTCCACCTATTTCAGCCCAATTTTGCACATTTTTGCACACTTTTTTACCCCTATAAATCCCACAAAATATGCCAAAGCTATTGACTTTTAAGCATAAGTGTGATATAATGGAGTTGTTATGGAGGTAATAACCGCCATACGCACCAACAACAGTTAGTTAGCTTCCCCAGTTTGGGACAATTTTTGTTGTCTTAAAAGGGCAGAAAGTGTGATTCTATGAAAAAGATAACCGATCTCAGTTATGAAGACAGACTTGCTCTCGCTGAACTTGACAAACTCCCTAAACTGGGTATTTTCGGCTGTATTGAGGAGCCTCCCGCGAAGCGCGATAGTAAGGCTTCTCAATCTGAAATGCACAGTAGCGAAGCCGCTAAACCCAGCAGATCGGGCGAAGCATATGCGATAAAAGACCGCTTAGCTGACATAGTTGGAGTTGCCCTTTGTTTGCTGCTGATTGCGGGGATTTGCTTTGCTGTTTATGCACTCGCGAATAGGGCATATAACAACAGCTTTCATTACGATAATAGCTCTGGTATAGACCAGCCGCTATACGGTTTTGATGATAACGGTGACGGCGTGCCCGCTCATTATCATCAGGATTCCCCCGCATACAGTCCCGAAGTTGGCGGGCAGACAGTTATCCCCGAACCTATACTAGCACCTATTTTCGCACCCAGTGGTGACTACCCCTCTAATGGAGGCGATAACTAACGCTGCACCTTTCTAGGCTTTTTAGTCTAGCCAAGTCCCCCATAACCGCAATAGTGGTTATGGGGGTAAATTCGTGATAGATTTAGTTTGGGAAGATGGTGAAGCGGTTGGCGACGAGGGCGTTGATTTGGTTGATGTAGTCTTGGTTGACGAATTCTTCGTAGCCGGGGTTGGCTTGCCACTCGCGGGAGCTGGCATCGTATTTGGCACGGTCGCTGACCCAACTACGGTTGTCAGGGAAGATGGCGAGGCCTTCGGTGGCGGGGTTGAGTAGGTCTTGGCCGGCAAGTTGGCTTGAATCGTAGGGTATTGCAAAGAGGTTGAGCAGAGTGGGCAGGATGTCGGCGGCGTAGCCGACTTTGTTGATTTGGGTCGGCCGCATAGTCGGCGTCCAGAGCAAAAATGGGTTGGTGAAACGTCCACGATAGCAGGCGTCTTTGCCGAAAAAGCCAGTGCTGATAGGGTCGCCGTTTTGGTTGTTGGTAAGTGGCAAGGTGGCGAGTTCGTCGCATTGAGCACTCGTCATGGCGTAAGGCGGGTGGTCGCCGACGAGGGCGATGACAGTATTGTCTAATTCGCCAGCGGCTTCGGCTTGACGGAGGAGTTCGGCGACCATTAGGTCTAGTTCCATATTGGCGGCGAGGTAGGACTTAGCGTTCTCGCTGAGGTCGGGGTAGGCGGCTTCTACGGCGTCGCGGTGTTTGCGGCTTTGGGCGTTGGCGGCGAAAGACCAGCCGTCAAACTGGGTGCCGTGGCCGGAAACGGTTAAGATATAGGTGGCTTTGGGCTGGGTATTTACAGGGACATTATCGCCAATAAACTCAAAGCCCCAGTTTTGGGCGAATTCGGAGTCGGAGGCGGGCCAAGTTTTGCAATCCATTTTTTGTTCTAGGCCGTTGTAGCAGCCTTTGTAGCGGTTGGCGAAGCCGAGGGTCGGGCGGGAGATGTTGCGGCTATAATAACTGTAAAGCCAGTCGTGGTAGGCGCGAGTTTGGTAGCCGGGCCAGAAGCCGAGGGCATATTGGAAGTTGGGCGTTTTGCCGTTTTGCCAGTTGCTCAGGCGGGTGGGGGTTGGTAAAAGCCCAGTTGTCGCCATAAATTCGCCGCCGATAGTGGAGTAAAAAGTTGGTTCGTAAAAGTTGGTGAAGTTGAAGCCTTCTTGGCGGAGGCGATATAGGGTGGGGGTGGTGTCGGGGCGGAGGGCGAGTTCGGAAAAACTTTCGCCGACGATGAAAATGAGGTTTTTATTCTTGAACATACCGTGATAATCAACGGTTGGGTCGGTGGGGTTGACTGGTGCGGGGGCGGTGACTTCAGGGGCGGATTCGGTGAAGCCGAAAATTAGGCGTTGCAAGTCAAGGCGTTCGGCGGTAAGCAGGCCAAAAGTATCGGTGTTGGCGGAAATGTTATTGGTTTGGAAATATAAATTATAGGGTGAGCCGATGGTGTGGGGTAAAACAAATGATAAATAGGGGAGTGCAATAGAGGCAATAGATAAAATGAATATTTTGACGGAAAGATTTTTTTGAGTTTGAGATTTGGTTTTAGATAAAATAATTATAAAAATAGTTAGCACGAGGGCAAAGAGGCCGTTTTGCCACCAGTGTTGAGCGACTTTGTCAAAAAACATACCGATGAAATCTAGGCCGGTGTCTAGGGCGGTGCCAGTCATGGCAAAACTGACAGGGGTGCCATAGAGCATAGTGAAGGAATATTGGGCGATAAAAATAATTGTAATTGTGCTTGCGAGAATAATGGCGAGGATTTTGCTGAGGCGGTGGGGTAGAAAGTGAAAGACGAGAGCCAAGATGGCAATGGCAGGAAGCGTCCAGAGGGCGGTGAGGGCGAGGCTGACAATGATGTGAGGCGAAGAAAAGGCGAGGAGTTTGAGGAGGATTTCTTGGGTGAGAATAAAAAGGCCGAGGAGGAGGCCGAGGTTGAGGGGGCGGTGGGTTTTGGTGGTTTGGGTTGGGAGACTGAGTAGGAGCAGTAGGAAGTTGGGTCGGTGGCGGAGGCGGCGAAGGGTTGGTTCGGCTGCGGGGGTTAATTCGGTTGTGGAGGCTGGTTCGGACGGCTGGATGGTGAGAATTAGTTCGGAGAGGGTTGGCGCGGGATTAGTGGCAGGGGTGGGGTTGGCGGCTGGGTTGATGGATTGGTTAGCGATGGGGCGGGGTGGACGCTTGCGAATTGGGCGAGTTATATCAACTAACATATATAATATTATAGCACGAGTGTGGCTTGGTGATAGAAAATGCTTGTGATATAATCAAAGTATGAGTATCTTTGAGAGTAAGCCGCAACGAGTTTGGCGAAAAATTCGCGAGTGGTTTGGTGGGGTGTTTGGCAAGATTCAGAAGTGGCTGGCAAAAATGGGGGCGGAATTTCGGGCTTTACCGCAGGCGGCAAGGGTGATGATTGCGGTCGGTGGGTCAATGCTAGCGGTATTGCTGGTGTTTGCGATTGTGTTTTGGCCAATGTTGCAGCGGCCAGTGCCGGCGCCAGAGGGGCCGAGTCGTGAGACGGTGGCGGAGGCGACGGAGCGGCTGGAGCTAGAAGCAGGGCGGGAACTTTCGGCGGCGGAGGCAGAAAGTTTGCTAGTTGAGATTGACGAGCAGGTTCACTGGTTGGATGAGGGAGCGGCGACGGATGCAGGCGAAAAGAGCCGGCTACTATTTAGGCTATATATGTTAAAGGGGCAAGTGGCATTTAACTCGGGCGCATATCTGGATGCGGCCGTGGCTTACGAGGCGGTTTTGGAACGTGGTTTGGCGGCAGAGCCGCAATGGTTTACGTTGTATTCTAGTTTGTATTATTCGTATGATAAAGTTAATGATACGGCGAGCGCCAAGCGTTATGCGGCATTGGCAGTAGAAGAATACAAGAGCGGGCGGGTAGATGATGATGGCGGTTGTGTGGCTTATGCGCGGGCGGCAGGTATTGATATTAAGGAATGCCCGAGCATTTTTGATATTAATGATTTGTAAACTTTATAAAGTTTGTGATAGCACGGCTTATGCTTGCTTTTTTGATTGTTTTGTGGTAGAATAAAGAAAATCGGACCTTAAAAAGCAGTTATTAGCAAAAAGCAACTTTTTGAGGTCAAAACTTTGAGGAGGGATTCTGATGAAAAAACGATTAGCATTGGTGCTCGCGATATTGACGCTGGGCGTAATACTCTTGAATTTTGCGGCTTGCGATGACGTGAATGGCACGAGCCGACCAAGCGCAACAGTGCCGAGTGAGCCGATTATCACGGCTTCGCCGATGCAGACTGAGGCAACGACTGAGCAGACAACTGCGGTTGCTACAACAGAGGCGACATCAGCAAATATTGCGACCGAAACGGAGGCATCTGAGTCAAGCGTAGATACTGAGCCGGTTCTGAGCGAGAGTGAAACCATCACTACGACTAAGGCAGCGACTGAAACGACAGTTCCTGAGCAAACGCCGCATACGACGCCCGAACCGACGACAACTACGGCGACAACTACGGCGACAATGGTATCGTCGGCTACAACGACAGTTCCTGTGACGACCGCAAAACAGCCAAGTCACCAGTATGATTGGAACGACCCGAACGTAAGCACGCACCCAATTTATGCAACGGCGACCAGCGCAGTGGATTTGCAGTCAGGGGGTGAAGGCTGGAAGTCGGCGGCAGAGATTATAGCGCAGCAGAAAGACCCCGACAACATTGTAAATGGCCAGCTGTTTTATGACTTGCGGATGGCCCCGATTCAGGCGTGGGTAGATCAATATCTGGCGGACAACGGCTTGTCTATTGCGGGGAAGACGGACTACGAGAAGACCAAGATTGTGATTTGGCGATTGGCAAGTGATGTGCCGAAACTAGAGGAGTTTGTGCAGCTTTGGCGGCCAGGGTTTAAGTTTGCTAGAAAAGCAGACGGGACTCTTGATGGCACAGATGATTGCACGCCGAGAGCGGAGGCTTGTCGTTTTTTGATGATCGCAATGGATTTTGAGATGATTAATACGCTATGGTGTGATGCTGGGGCTGGCCCTGGGACACATGTAGTCAATGGATTTTGGGACTCTGGGCGGGAAGAAGTGCTCTTTATGGACCTGCTATTTGCGGCAGATGGTAGCAGTAGGCAGCAGATTATGCAGCTGGACGAACTGGACGAAAATGGACGGCTACTAGATTAATAACTGCTTGAACCCTGCACGTATACATGTGCAGGGTTTTTGCGTAGAAAAACTTGCACTTTGTGAAATGTGCTATATAATATATATATGAAGATTCGCGTGGGGATTTTGGGGGTTGTTGGTTCGGTGTTTGCAGCACTGACGTTGGCGGCGCCAGTGAGTGCGGCGAGTTTTTCGGTTTTAGGGCCGTATAGTAGCCATAGTGCCGTGCCAAGTGAGTATCTATTGCCGAGTGGCAAGTTGATGGTGCCGCAAAACTGTGTTAACAATAGTTTTTTCAGTTTAAGCGAGTGGTATTCGTGGGTCTATGCGACTTATGGTACGCAAGGTGATAAGGAAATTTCGGTAGATATTACACAGAATTCGGGCTTGAACTGGAAGGATGGCGCGACGGGTAGTTGTGAAAAGGTGATATTTTATAATGATACGATGAAAGCGACGGTTATTCCGCTAATGAAGAATGGCCAGCCATCTGGTTATGGCATCAAGAAGGATTGCGATAACTTGGTTAAGTATGAAGTTTCTGATGGCTGGAAGAGTAAGGGCGAGACGGAGATTCAATCAACTACAGAGGGGTGGACAAAAGGCTATCCGCAGAGCAACCCGATGCCGGTTGATGCAGGAGACACAGTAACTTGGCGGCATAAGGTGGATATTACTAATAAGACGGGTAGCAATGAAATTAAAATTAAGGCGACAACGATTTCGTCTAGCGAGGTGACGGGGAGTAATGCGACTTTCTCTAACGAAGAGTTTACGATTGCGAGTGGTGCGACGGGTACGGGCTGGCAGAAGCGGACTTGGCAAGTGCCAGGGGACGCTGAAGAGGGGGAGATATTTTGCCAGTATTGGGAGTGGACGCCGAGTGAGTCGGGTGGCACAGGAAAGGGGGACTCGCAGGCGACCAAGGAGCAATGTGTAAGGGTCGGGCCGTGCGAAACTGAAGATGGTGATTGTAAGGAGGAGGAGCCACCTGAGGAGGAGCCTGAGGAGGGTTCGGACACGGAGTATGAGGACCGCTTGAAGGCTTGTGCAGTAAATGTAAAAAGCTTGTCGGGTGGTACGGAAGAGAAATGCACGCCGTGGGTGACTTTGGAGAATACGCCACAGAAGACGGATGTGATTTTTGCAAAAACGCAAGATAATATTAAGTTTCGTTATGAGATAGAGAAATTGGCGCAATACCAGAGCCGATTGAAGACGAACTATAAGGCGTTGCCGGCTTATGATGAGGAGGAGACGGTCTGCAATGAGGATTCGGAGGCAAACAAGAACTGTGAGCCAAAAACGCCAACTACCTATACGCCGCCGACGACGCCGGGCGGTAGTGGCACGCTAAACCCAGGGTATCTGAGCCCAGCAATGGAAAACTGGAATTTGGCGAAGGACGACTGCGTGCTGACGGGGCCGAGTCGGGCGCTCGCGGGGTTGTCGCCAGCTTCTTGCAAGAGTTCGGAGACGGAGCTCGCAAGTAAATACCAGTATAAGATTGAGGGTTCGGGGCATAAAGTGGCGAATGCTGATTTGGGGCTAGTGCAAACTGATTTGACGCAAAAGATTTCGCTAAAAGATGTGAAAATTATCGTGCATAAGAATATGGATGAACATACATATACTTATACATATGCGGGGAAGAATAGCGGGACATGCCAAGGGAAGAGTTCTTGCACGAATAATTGTAGCTGTGGGAATAATTGTAGTTGCGGTACAGGTTGTATTGTTGGTTATTATCCGAATAGTCCGCCGTATTGGGGTGCCCCGATTTATGGTTCGTGTGGAAACAATTGTTCGTGCGGCAGCAATTGCGCTTGCAATGACGGCTGCTCGGCGACGACGCGGACTTGGTGGGGCAAGCGAGCTGCGGGGAATACGATTACGGGGAGCTGCTGCGGTAGCGGCTGTAGTGGGCCGGAGGACGGGCAGGTTTATGATAATGACAAGACGGCAACTTATACCAAAAAGGAGCATACTTGGATTGAGGTGATGCCGGACGGGCCAATTGAGGCGGAAGTGAGTTTTGCGATTCCGTATAATTATGAAATTGAGCCAAAAATTAACTTATTGCCAGATAACGCACAGCGAATTCAGATTGGCGGCACGGAATTGGCGTTTTCGGCGGCGTTTGAGGTCAAGCCGCGAGCAAATAGTGAGGTGGGGGCAACTTATGCGACGGCGACGCGTCCAGGCACTAAATGGCAGATTGTGGAGTTCTACTTGCCGGCTAGCACAGGTAATCCAAATTGGAGCGACCAAAAAACTTATAACGGGGCGACGCTAAACTGTTCGGTGTTTAGTGGAGCAGCGTATGACTGTAAGAATACGGGCTCTACTGGGGCGTTGAATACGCAAAGTGAGAGCAGCACCTATAACTTGCAAAATGGTTCTACTTTTGACACGGGGCTGACTCAGCGGCGAATTACAGATGCGCCGATTGGCACGAAATATTGCGTGGCGGCGGGTGTAATGGATTACACGAGCCATACGGGCGGTTCGGGTTTTACGGCGGGCAACGGCTACACCGACACGATGGCAAACAAATGGAAGATTACTAAGCCAGAGTGTGTGGTGGTCGGCAAAAAGCCGATGACAGATGTGGTGGCGAATGGTCTGTATAGCGATGGCAAGATTGAGGGCACGACCTTTGCCAAGTTGCCAGACGGCGAAAGTACGGTTGGGGCGTTTGGTTCGTGGGGCGAATATGAAGTGGTGAGTAATAGCACGGTGAAGACTTTTGCCTCGGGCGCGGCGCTTGGATCGGGTGCTGGGAGTGTACCGCTTGCAGGGTCGTCGGCATATGCGATCGTGGCGGAGAATATGGCACAGGGCGCCTGCCAGATTGCGCCGCTGACTTTTGCGAATAGCCGTTGCTCAACTTCTACGATTGGTGCGGAGCTCGGGCGAGTGAGTGGCGCGAATACAGCAAACGGTTTGGCACGGAATATTCGCTATCGCTACACGGGGCGGTCGGATGCTAAGATTGTGAGTGGCGGTATTAGCCCAAATAGTTATAATACTTGTGGTGGGGCTCAGGTGAGTTCTACGAATTCGGCGGGGACGGCGTGCGTGCATTACGTGAAGGCAAATGGTAATTTGACGGTGGATGCGGGCAGTTTGAGTGCGGGGCGATCACTCGTGATTGAGGCGACTGGCACAGTGACGATTGCAGGGAACATTACGCTGGCAAACGGGGCTTACAAAGATATTTCACAGATTCCGCAGGTGATGATTTTTGCGAATGCGATAAATATTAACGAAAGTGTAACGCAGGTGGATGCGTGGCTGTTGGCCGGGCTAAATGGTGGCAGCGGCACGATTAACACTTGTGCGGGCGTGAGTAGTGTGGCTGGGCTAGACGGCAAGACTTGCACGAGCCGGCTAAAAGTCAGCGGACCAGTGATTGCAAGTCGGGTGCTATTACATCGTACGGCAGGTGCAGGAGTTGGCATGCCTAAATCGGCACAAGCGGCGGAGATATTCTATTTATCGCCAGCAACTTATCTATGGGCTTACAATCAGTCGGCAAACTTATCGCAGGCATACTTAACCTATGCCCGAGAAGTTGCGCCGAGGTTCTAATATTTTGGCTGGGGTGCAGGGATTCGAACCCCGGAATGCGTGGACCAGAACCACGTGCCTTACCGCTTGGCGACACCCCAAAGAACAGGCGAACTTTTCTTGGGAAGAAAAGTTCGGTAAAAGAACCCAGTTATATAAAATGAGCAAAAGTAAATATTGCCCATTTTATGAATTTTTAATGAAAATACAAATTAGTTGATTCTGGTTCATCTAATTTATGATATTATAGCAAAAGCACTTGCAAAAATCAAGCGGATGGGGTATGATAGTAGTAAGTATAAAGGAGCAATATGCCAGAACCAAAAAAACAAAGTAGCCCACGAAAGACGGGGCTTCGCAGGAGCCATATTCGGTTGGACCTTGCAAAAAAGGTCAACTCAAAGTCACCAGTAAAGGCGTTTTTGACGCGTAAGCAGACGCCAAATGTTAAAGTCGCAGTGCCAAAAAAGTCTACAAAAGCGTCTGGGACAGTAAAAGCAGCTAAATCAGCGAAAAAGGCAAAGTAGGGGTTTTCGGTGGGAAGTAATCGGAGACTCGGGCGAATAATTGCAATTCAGACTCTTTATGAGTATGATATGCGCCGGCAGGCGAAGGATTCGCTAGCCAAGATAGATGCGATTATGATGAAAAATCTTGTGCCATATAACGCGGACGTGCGAGATAGGCCGTTTATCCGTGAGTTGGTGGAGGGCGTGGAGCAAAATATTGACAAAATTAACGAGATTTTGACCCCTCTTGCGCCAGAGCGGCCGATTAAAGATTTGTCGGCGGTGGACAGGGCAATTTTGCAACTCGCGACTTATGAGCTTTTGTGGCGAAAAGATAAAGTGCCGGCCAGCGTAGCGATTAATGAAGCGGTGGATTTAGCCAAAACTTTCGGCGGCGATAACAGTGGCAAGTTTATTAACGGCGTGCTGGGAGCAGTTTGGCGCGAATATATAGAGGAGAAAGATGATAAGCAAGACGCAGAAGCGGACGGAGATCAATCGGATAGTGCGGGAGCCGACGGCGGGAGCGGTAGTATTTCGCAAGGGGCGTGATTTTGGGATTCAGATTCTACTGATTCAAGACGCCAAAGATCGTTGGACGATTCCAAAGGGGCATATTGAAGAGGGCGAGGATGCCAAAACGACGGCGATTCGCGAAATTGGTGAGGAAACTGGCCTGACGCATGTAAAAGTACTGGACTATATGGGGCAGGTGGAGTTTAAGTATCAGCGTGATGATGTGCTAGTTCTGATGGTGACACAAGTATATTTGATGGAGGCGGTCGGCCACGAAGATGTGCAAAAAGAGGAATGGATGCACGGGATTCACTGGTTTGACTTTAAGGATGCACTGGAGATTGTGGAGTATGTGGATGTGCGGACATTGATTGAGGCAGCACAGGAAAAAGTGAGGAATCTGAAATGAGCGAGGTAGTAAAAAAGATGACGGTAGAGATTGGGCCAGAGGTGGCTGAGCGGTATAAAAAGTTTGCGAAAGAAAAAGTTGGCTACGAGTTCAAGGATTTGGGGCTATTGCTGGTTGCGATGACACATCGGAGTTATGTTAATGAACATCGGGCGAGTGGCTGGCGACACAATGAGCGGCTGGAATTTTTGGGTGATGCGGTGTTAGAAATGGCGGTGACGGACTATTTGTTTAAGAATACGAGTGATGCGGAGGGTAAATTGACGGCATATCGGGCGGCCTTGGTGAAGACGGATTCGATTGCAGATGCGGGAGCAGCGTTGGGGTTTGCGGAATATTTGCGGGTGTCTAAGGGTGAGCGGCAGCACAATGGTCCGCGGGCGATGCGGGTGTTTATTGCGGATGCGTTTGAGGCGGTGATTGGGGCGATTTATATGGATGGTGGCTATGCGCCAGCGGCGGAGTTTATTTATCGCAATATTGTGCCGAAGTATGAGAAAATTATGGAGCAAGGCAGTTGGTATGACCCGAAGTCGCATTTACAGGAGTGGTCACAGGGTAAGATGGGGCAACAGCCGAAGTATCGGGTATTGGATGAGAGTGGGCCAGACCATGATAAGTGGTTTCGGGTTGCAGTGACGGTGGATGGCAAGCGAGTCGGCGTGGGTGAGGCGTCTAGTAAGCAAGAAGCGGAGCGACAGGCGGCAAAAAAGGCATTAATGAGTTTGAAGGTAAAGTAGGAGGAGCGATGGGTCGGGCGAGTAAAATTGGCAAAGTTGGCAAGATTAGCAAGGTCGGTAAAATCGGTAGCACTGGTAAGGCGCAGGCGGCTGAAAAACGCGAAATTCGGGCGTTAGGGTTTGTGCTGGGCGGAGTGTTTGCAGGAGTTTATTTGGCGGCAGGGTTAACAATGTTTGCGGTTTATGCTGATGAGGCGAAAATTACTGAGGAGCAGGCGGCGGTTTATCAGCAGGAGGTAGCACGGCAAAATGAGTTATTGCGTGATGCGGAGTTGGCGGAGCGGGCAGAGGTGTTGTTGCCAGTTATGGAAAATCTAGATTTGCTGCCAAAAGAGCGGATTGCGGCTTTGGGCTCATTAGAATTAAAATATGAAGTTAATCAGGAACTGCAAGCTCAAGAAATCGCCCGCTTGCAAACAATGATTAGCTCTTGTGGTGGCGAGTAAAACTTTATAAAGGTCGGTGTTTTTTGAGAAGCGCTACCTCTGTTGTGGCATAAGGATAGCCCTGCGAACTTTATAAAGTTTGCAGGGCATTATTAAGTTTTATTTTTCGGTGCCGACGATTTTCCAGACGATTTTGTCGCCGTTTTTGGTGGCAATTTGGTCGACTGGTTCGGTCTTGCGCTCATCGTTGACCCAGACGCCCCACTCATAACCTTCGGCGGCGGCGGTGCCCTCAATCACGACGACGACTTTACCATAATCGGCACGCTCGTCAACACCAGCGCCAAAATCTTCAATCAAAATATCCAACACAGACTTGCCGTCTTCGCCTGGGTATTGGGCGACCGCGGCCTGCCAAGCGGCATTGGCGCGAATGTCGTTTTGGGCTTTGGTGACAAAAATGACGATACCTGTGATAAAGACACAGAGTAAAACTAAGCACGCGATAATCGTGGTGGCGAGCCGTTGCTTGCCCTCAAAACTTTCGGCGGTTGATTTGGTTGATTTTTTTGCTACTTTTGCCATAAGAACTCCTCTTTTTTAGAGTATAGCATAAGCGTTTTGTAAGTGCAAGATTTATTTGGCAAACGGCGGCAAGTGTGGTAGTATATTTATATATGGGTAAAGAGAATAAACCGAGTGATAAGTTGGCGGATCGTGGGGCATTAACCAAGTTGTTGGAGCGAGTGTTTGGTGATGCGCAAAAGAAGATTATTAAAAATTATCTGCGAGTGGTGGCGGAGATAAATAGTTTAGAGCCAAAATACGAAAAAATGACGAAAAAGGAATTACAGGGGCAGACAGAAGTTTTGAAAGCGAAGTTGCAAAAAAAGAAGGGCGACCTGCAAGCGATTTTGCCAGAGGCGTTTGCGACGGTGCGCGAGGCGAGCCGGCGGGTGCTAGAAATGCGGCATTTTGACGTGCAGTTGCTTGGCGGTATGGTGCTGAATGACGGTAACATTGCTGAGATGAAGACGGGCGAGGGTAAGACTTTGGTCGCGACTTTGCCGTTATATCTGAATGCTTTGGCGGGTAAGGGCGCACATTTGGTGACGGTAAACGATTATTTGGTGCAACGTGATGGCGGCTGGATGGGTGAGGTGTATAATTTCTTGGGGCTGTCGGTGGGAGTGGTGATTCAAGACGCAAGTTTTATTTATGACCCAAAGTATGACAATGAGAATCACACCGACCCGCGGATGAAAAAGTTGAAGCCGGCGACACGAAAAGAGGCTTATGCGGCAGATATTACTTATGCCACGAATAACGAGCTTGGTTTTGACTACTTGCGCGACAATATGGTGAAGGATGCGAAAATGTTGCGGCAGCGAGAGCTGAACTTTGCGATTGTGGATGAGGCCGATAGTATTTTGATTGACGAGGCACGGACGCCGCTGATTATTTCGGCACCAGCGGCGGATAATCCTGCGGCATATTATGAGTTTGCAAAGATTATTAAGCAAATCGGCGACGACGATTTTGAATTGGATGAAAAACGTCGGAGCGTGACCTTGACTGATAGTGGTGTGGAGAAGTTGCAGCGGGCGTTGGGGCTTAAAGAATTATATTCGGCGAGCAATGTGCGAGCGATTTATCATGTTGATCAGGCGCTCAGGGCGGAAAAGTTATTTAAGCGCGACAAAGATTATGTGGTAACGAACGACGGTGAAGTGATTATTGTAGATGAGCATACGGGGCGATTGATGCATGGGCGGCGCTATTCTGAGGGCTTACATCAAGCGATTGAGGCGAAGGAGGCGGTGGCGGTACAACAGGAGTCAATGACGCTGGCGACAATTTCGTTCCAGAATTTCTTCCGCTTATATAATAAGTTGTCGGGTATGACAGGGACGGCATTTACGGAGGCCGAGGAATTCCAGCAGATTTATGGCTTGGGTGTGGTGCAGATTCCGTCAAATAAGCCGCTCAGGCGTGTAGACTTGGACGATTTGATTTATCGGACCGAGGATGCAAAAATGCGGGCGATTGTGGCAGAGGTAAAAAAGTATCACAAAGAGGGGCGGCCGGTGCTGATTGGGTCGGCGTCAATTGTAAAAAATGAGTTGCTGGCAGAGCAACTAGCGAAGGCGGGCTTGAAGTTTGAATTGTTGAACGCAAAAAATAACGAGCGTGAGGCAGAGATTGTGGCGCGGGCGGGCGAAAAGGGTGCAATTACGCTTGCGACAAATATGGCTGGGCGCGGCACTGACATTAAGTTGGGCGAAGGCGTGGCAGAGATGGGTGGTCTTGTCGTGATTGGCTCGGAGCGGCACGAGAGTCGGCGGATTGATAATCAGTTGCGGGGTCGTGGCGGGCGGCAGGGCGATATGGGAACGACGCAATTTTTTGTGTCAACTGAAGATGACTTAATGCGTATTTTCCAAGGCGACAGATTGGGGGTGCTGTTGTCGCGGCTGGGGGTGTCGGACGATCAGCCGATTCAGGCGAAGATGATTTCAAAGAGTTTGGAGGGGGCGCAAAAGCGAGTGGAGGGCTTCCATTTTGACAGCCGTAAGAATGTGGTGCAATATGACAACGTGATTGCGCGGCATCGCAATAAAGTCTATCGGATGCGGCGACAGATTTTGGAGGGGGCGGATTTACGCAAAGATATAGATAAGTTGATGCGTGAGGCAGTAGATGAGCTCGTGGCAGTGCCAGCGCGCTATAACAAGAAGTTCGCTGATAATTTTGAGGCGATTTTCTTTGGGGCGGATTTGGCGGAGGTGGAGCGAATTGGTAAGATTAAAAAGACCACGGAGCGGCAAAAGGCGGCGCGCGAGTATGTGAAGCGGCTGTATGACGAGCAAGAGGAAAAGATTGGCGCGGAATTGTTGCGGCGAGTGGAACGAGAAGTTTATCTGTCGCTTTTGGATACGCTTTGGATGCAACATTTGGAGAATATGCAACATTTACGCGAGGGAATTCATTGGCGGAGTGTGGGGCAACGTGATCCATTGGTGGAATATCGTTCGGAGAGTCAGAAGTTGTTTGAGGATTTGGAGAAGACTTTGCGTGAAACGGTAGTGAAGTTGGTATTGACGGCGGAAATGCAAGATGTGCCAGCGAGCGAAAATGAGTATCAATCGGAATTAACACAGATGGCGGCGGGGCAAGATAAGGGCGTGAACGAGATTACGAGTGGCAAGAAGATTGATTCGGAAGATTTTGACAAGACGAAAAAGGTTGCAAGAAAGTCGGCGAGTGCAAAGTCGGGTAAAACGGGTAAATCGGGCAAATCGGGTGGCAAAAACAAGCAAAAGAAGTCGGGTGGCAAACGCAAAGGGCAAAGTAAAGGTAAAAAGAAGTAGGTAAAATGGCGACATTAGAAGATTTTCGGAATGAGCGGCTCAGGAAGTTAGGCGAGTTAAATGATTTGGGTATAGAGGTTTATCCAGCAAATGCCTTGCGTGATACGGATATTGAGAAAGTTGTTGATGATTTTGATGAGTTAGAGGGCAAAAAAGTGATTGTGGCAGGACGGATTACGGCAATTCGCTCGTTTGGCAAGATGGCGTTTTTGCGGCTGAGGGATTATTCGGGTGAGGTACAAATCTTTTGGAGTGGCGAAACTACTGGTTTGCAACTCTCGCAAATTGGGTTATTAGATACGGGCGATTTTGTGGAGGTGGCGGGCGAGGTCGGCAAGACGAAGACGGGCGAGATTTCGGTGATGGCGTCGGAGGTGCGACTGCTCACCAAGGCACTTAGACCATTGCCGGGGCGTGATGGATTTACGAATAAAGAGGAGCGGTATCGGCGGCGGTATGTTGACCTTAATGTGAACTTGGATGTGCGAGAGCGGTTTGTGCGGAAGAGCAAGTTCTGGACGGCGACGCGGGAGTTCTTGAATAACCACGGGTTTATTGAGATGGACTTGCCGATTTTGGAAAAAACGACGGGCGGTGCGGACGCAAATCCGTTCACGACGCATATGGATGCATTGGACCAAGATTATTATCTTAGGATTTCGCACGAATTGCCGCTGAAACGGCTGATTGGCGGTGGCTATGAAAAAGTTTATAGCATTGGCACGCGGTTCCGCAATGAGGGTATGGACGACGAGCATTTGCCAGAGCATGTGGCGATGGAGTGGTATGCGGCGTATTGGGATTGGCAGCGGGGTATGGATTTTACGGAGGAGTTGGTGCGGTTTATTGCGGATAAGACTTGGGGTAAGCGGGTGTTTGAGGTGGCGGGGCGTAATGGCGAGGTGCGTAAGATTGATTTCGGTGCGGACGGCACACATTTTCCGCGGATTAGTTTTGTGGAAATTATTCGTGAAAAGTTTGGGGTAGATGTATTTAATACGAATTTGGACGAAATCAAGGCAAAATTGGGCGAAGATGCGGAAAATATTGGCCGTGGTGTAGATAATTTATGGAAAAAGATTCGGGGCGAAATTGTCGGGCCGGCGTTTTTGGTGGATATTCCGGTGTTTTTGCAGCCGCTCGCGAAGCGGAGCGAAAAAGACCCGCGCCTAACCGAGCAATTCAATTTGTTGCTGGACGGCACGGAGGCTTGCAAAGCGTATTCGGAGTTGAACGACCCGTTGGACCAGTTGGCGCGATTCAACGAGCAGCAGGCGATGCGTGATGCTGGCGATGATGAGGCGATGATGTTAGATATGGATTTTGTAGAAATGCTGGAATATGGTATGCCGCCAACTTGCGGCTACGGGCATTCCGAGCGGCTGTTTTGGCTGCTTGAAGGCGTTTCGGCCCGCGAGGGCTCGCTATTCCCGCCGATGCGCGGCTAACTTTTCTTAAAAAGAAAAGCTAGGCAAAAGAATTTAGTTAAGAAAATCAGCCCAGAATGAATCTGGTCTGATTTTCGGTTGTTAAAAGTTGAGTTCTTGGAGGATTTTTTGGTGGATAGGGCGGGTGTGGCTGACAGAGGTGGGGTTAAAAGACTATTGAAGTTAGCGTCTAGTAAGCAACCAATCTACGGCATTTACTTTTTTGACACCATTAAACTCTTCTGGCACGAGGTCGGTTGTGATGAGTATTTTAGGGTAGTTATCGCGGATTTTTTGAAAGGGAGCAAGTTCGCGTGCGAGAGTCTCTGGGCGGTCATTAACCTGATAGGCAACTTGATAATAGATGCGTTCGCCACCCGGCTTTTGCACGATAAAATCAACTTCTTGGTCTTCATTTTTGCCGACGAAGATTTCTCCTTCGTTACGGCGTAGGAGCTCTAGAAAAACCACGTTTTCCAAACGATGCCCGATGTCGGATTTTGGTGAGCTGCCAAGCAAGATGTTGCGTAAGCCAAGATCGGCTACATAATATTTGTCATTGGTAGTGAGTAGCCGCTTGCCTTTGATGTCATAGCGGCTGACTGGGTAGATGAGGTAGGATTTGGCGAGATATTGAAGGTAGTTGATGACGGTGCCGTGGAAAATGGAGTCGTTTTTGAGTTTCAGGGAATTGCTAATATTGCGGGCAGAAAGCTGGCTACCGATATTGTCAAAGACAAATTTAGCCACTCGTTCAAAGTCATTTTCATTACGGATTTCGTAGCGCTCGGCGATGTCTTTTTTGACAATGTCATCGTAGATATTTTTGAGGTAGTTGTTGCTCAGTTGCTCGTTAATTTTAGAAAGTGAGATTGCTTCTGGGAAGGAGCTGCTAGTGAGGTATTTTTCAAAAAGGCGGTCTTCGTTTTGTTCGTCTGGGAACATTTGGGTGAATTCTTTGAATGAGAATGGCAGGAGATGGATAGAGATGTGGCGGCCAGTGAGAAGTGTGGCGAGTTCGCCAGAAAGCAGAAAAGCGTTGGAGCCGGTGATATAGATGTCAACATTTTCTTTGACGAAAAGGGAATCAACGGCCTCTTCGAACTTTGCTACTTTTTGGATTTCGTCAAGGAATATGTAGTTCATCTCGGTCGGCACGAGGTTGGATTCGATCCGCTGGTGGAGCGAGCGCCAACCGAGCAGGCTGGCATTTTTCTCTTCTTCAAAATTAAAAGATTGGATTTGTTTATTTTTGACGCCTTGTGCTTTTAGATAGTCGCGAAAAAGTTCAAGCAATGTGGATTTGCCGCTGCGGCGAATCCCCGTAATGACCTTGATGACTTTTTGATCTTGGAGCATTTTTAGTTGCTCAAGATACTCGTGGCGGATGATTTTATCATTATTCATAATATCTACACTATACACCAAAAAGTTCAAAAATGCAATTTTTGGTGGATAGGCGGGTGTGATATAATAAAAGTGTAGAAAGACCAGGTTGGTCCGATGGCTGATCGAAGGAGTGTTCTACGAGATTATAAAAAGAAGCCCGAGATAGTTCTCGGGCTTCTTAACGGTAATACAACTGCCCACATCGCGTGCTTGAAGTTTAGAATTTAGGCGTTCTTGAGATACACCCAAGCGGGTGCTTTTCCCCGGCTGGTGAGTTCCTGCCATTTCCGTTTTGTTGCTTCGCCGCCTCGGAGATGACGTTCGCGTTTATTGCTCAGGAGTCTTCTGGCGGCATCGTTAGCGATTTGGGGTTTGACTTTGGGTAAGCGCTCAGTGAGGTCTTTGTGGACAGTTGATTTGGAGATATCAAATTCTTTTGCGGCTTCGCGAACAGTGCATCCAGTATCAGCAACATATTCACCAATTTTGACACACCGGTCATCTAATTCTTGTTTTTTAGACATATAGGCACACCTCTTTAAGAAGATTCGCATAGGACTCTGCGGAGTTTTTTGAGCATTTTGGCTCTGACTCGAGAAATGCAAGATTGGCTCATACCCAGTTGTCTCGCTATATCTTGCTGAATCAATGGCGGGTCATGGAGGCAGCAGTGCAAGACTGTACGTTCTACGTCGGAGAGCCGTTTTCCAACTCGCACTATTGTGTCAAGGTCGGCTTCTTTTGCGTATTTTTCAAGAAGTCCGCTGATGCCGTCATCTGGGTCGGGGATTACGTCAGACCAAGTTATTGTGTTGCCGTCTTTGTCGGTAGAGATGATGTCTTCGAGCGAGAGCATATTTTGCTCTCTGTTGTTTTTGCGGGCGAACATGAGGATTTCGTTAGTTATGCAACGCGAGGCGTAGGCGGCAAACTTAACCCCTTTCGCATAATCAAAACTATCAACGGCTTTTATGAGGCCAAGGGTGGCGATTTCGGTGATTTCATCTAAGTCGCTGATGTTGAGGTATTTTTGCGCAATATGCACGCATAGGCGCATATTATGCACGACTAGCTGGTTGCGGATCTTTATGTCGTTAGATTCGCGTAATTGCTTGAAAAGTTCGGTTGTTTCGCTGTTGGGTAATGGCGCCGGATAGTAGATAATGCTCAATATTCATCGCCTCCTTTGATGTAGGGTTGTAAGTTGTTAAGCAGGGGCGATAATGAATATCCCCCTTATAATTTTCGCGCCCGATTACCGAGTTGCCATTTAGAAAATGGCTCCGGGGGGGGGCTTAATTGGTGCACCGCCCCAGATTGAATCTAGTATATCATATCTGTTGGCGAAAGTAAACAGGGCGGGGCGATTTTATTGGCTTAATTGAGGCATGGAAGGCCGCTTGAGAATATCTGGGCAGTTTTTGGAATCTACGCGACCTGTTCCGATTGGGCGGGTTGGTCGGCTTGTCTTTGTTGGGTGAAATTGAGTAACTGAAGAGTTTTTCACAGAGCTTGAGATGGCCGCGGATATAACCTACCTCAACAGCGTGGCGGATTGCCCGCTCAACACGGCTCGGGGTGGTTTTGAACTCGTCAGCGATTGTAGGGTAGAGCTTTCTCGTGATAGAATCTAACATTGCATCATCCTCAACGGCCAGAACGATAGCCCGACGAGAGTAGAGATAGCCTTTGATGTGTGCCGGAACGCCGAGTTCGTGAAGAAGCTCGGTTGTACGGAGTTCGGTTATAGGGGTGATTTGCTCGGTATTTTGCACGGATTCAACGGTAAAGTTAGCCATAATGGTTCCTCCTAAAATATACGCACCCTGTTTACCATAGGACCTTTGCATAGACAAAGGCGCCGGGGGGGGGTAATTGCCCACACCCAGCTATACTTACATTATATCACACTAGTGCTTAAAAGTCAACAGTTTTAGTATATTTTATTAAAATTCGAGTTCGGTGAGGATTTTTTGGAGTTGCTGGTGGAGGTTTTCTAGGGTGCTGTCGTTTTGGACGTAGTAGTCGGCCATGGCGATAGGGCCGCCTTTTTCAATCTGCTCAATTTCGGAGATGTCGCGGGCTTCGGCTTGTTCTTTGGTGAAGGGGCGTTCGGGGCGGTGAGTGAGGCGAGTGTAGCGGAGGGCGCGCGGGGCGACGATAGCGACAACAGTGAGGACGCCCGGGAAGTGATGTTTGAGATAGCGGAATTCGCTCCAAGAGTAGAGGCCGTCAAAGAGGATGCGTTTTTGGCCGGCGGCGATTAGATTATCAGCCTCCTCGGAGGCGAGTTCGGCGATAAAATCGTCGCCCATTTCGTCGCGAAGTTGGCGGCGGTAGATTTGTTGGTTTTCAGGTGACTTTTCGACATTGCGGCGGTCCATTTCGCGGTAAATCATCCCGCCGAAATAAATATCGGGCACGCCACGTTCTTTGATGAATTGAATCGCCTCGCTCTTACCCGAGCCGCTCATACCGACAACGGCAATAATTTTGGTTTGCATACATTTATTATAGCATAGATTTGTGTTATACTAAGCATATGCGGTATTATGATATGTCGGCGGAGGAAGTGGCAGGGGCGGTTAAGGTTGATTTGACGAAGGGTTTGACAGCGGCGGAGGTGGTAAAGCGGCAAAAAATTGACGGCAAAAACGAACTAAAAATCAAGGTGGAGCCGTGGTGGAAGAAAATAATCGAGCCGTTTGTGGATATTTTTATGGCGGTGCTGTTTGTGGCGCTGTTACTTTCGCTGTGGCACGGCGATAAGATTGAGGCGGGGCTGATTGGGGTGATTATGGCGGTGAACGCGATAATTTATTATATTCAGCGGTTTTCTACGGAGCGGATTGTGCGGAGTTTGAAGCGGCAGACGGTGAGTGAGATTGCGGTTTTTCGCGGTGGCAAATGGGCAAAGGTGCCGAGTGTGGAGCTGGTGGTGGGCGATATTGTGAAGTTTAGCGAGGGCGAAAAAATTGCGGCGGATTGTCGGGTGCTAGCGGAAAAATCGGTGCTGGTGGATGAGTCAATTTTGACGGGCGAGAGCGAGCGAGTGCGAAAGAACGCGCGGAAGTTGAGCGTGGCGGCGAGCGTAAAAAGCGAGGTGGCGGATGGCGAAAATGACAAAAAGTCAGGTGGTTTAGAGGCGTATGACCAGACAAATATGCTGTTTGCGGGGTCGTTTGTGGTCGGTGGCGAGGTGGTGGCGGTGGTGGTGCGGATTGGTAATAACACAGAGTTTGGGCAGATTGCGGCGCTGGCGACCGAGGGGAATAACCAAAAGCATCAAAGCCCAGTGCAGAGTAAAATCAACCAACTGATTAAAATTACGGCGGTTATCATTGGCGTGATAAGTTTGGCGGTGTTGGCTTTGCAACTGTGGCGGGGCGTGGGGCTGTTCGCGGCGACGCAATTTGTTTTGGCGCTTGCGGTTTCGGCGGTGCCGGAGGGCTTGCCAGTGGCGATTGCGGTGATTTTGGCGCTGGGGATTCAGCGAATGGCGAAAAAGCGGGCGCTGGTGACCAATATGCGGGCGATTGAAACGATTGGGGCGATTACGACGATTGCGACGGACAAAACTGGCACATTGACTGAGAACCGTTTGAGCGTGCAGGATGTGTGGAGTCTGAAAAACGACCGTAAATTTGCGAATTTATATAATAATTTGGCGGCGGCGACGGTGGCGGAGAGTGCGGATCCGTTAGACGGGGCGTTTTTATCGGCGCTGGAATTATGTAAGGCGGAAATGCCGAAGGCGAAGCCGGTGGCGACTTTTCCGTTTGAGCAGAAATTGGCGATGAGTGGTAATTTGTGGCACGAGGGTGTAGGCTATCGGCTGGTGGTCAAGGGCGCACCAGAGCAGATTATGGGGCGGGCGGATTTGACGGCGCGCGAGGCGGGTGATGTGGAGCGGATTTTGCTCGGTTGGGCACGGCAGGGCTACCGGGTGTTGGCGCTGGCGGAGGGGCGAATTGGTGCTAGTGGCAGCAGCGGCATGAGTGGCGTGGGGGCAAGTGGCAAATTGGTTGGCTTAAAAACTTTGAAGGGTGCGGTAGAGGCGAGCAAATTGAAGTTGGTGGGATTGGTCGCGGTGGCAGACCAGATTCGGGCCGAGAGCAAGGCGGCGATTGCGGCGGCAGAAAAGGCAGGGGTGCGGGTTTGTATGGTGACGGGTGACCATCGCGAAACGGCGCTGGCAGTGGGGCGAAAGGTGGGCTTAAAGGCGGCGGATGTTTATGCACGAGTGATGCCAGAGCAAAAGTTGGAACTGCTCGCGGATTTGGAAAAGACTAATATCACGGCGATGACGGGCGACGGCGTGAATGATGTGCCGGCGTTGACGCGGGCGCATATTGGGATTGCGATGGGCGACAGCACGCCGATTGTTAAGGACGCGGGCGATATGATTTTGCTTGACAACAACTTTAAGAATATTGTGGCGGCGATGTATGAGGGGCGGACGATTGTGGAGAACATTCGGCGGATGCTGGTGTATCTACTGTCTACTAATGCGGGCGAGGTGCTGACGGTGATCGGGGCGCTACTAATGGGCGTGCCGATGCCGCTTGCGCCATTGCAGATTTTGTGGATTAATCTCGTGACCGATTCGTGTTTGGTGGTGCCGCTGGGGCTAGAAAAGCCGGAGCAAGACATTATGCGAAAAAAGCCGCTGCCGTTTAATGCGCCGCTGCTCAATCGGGCGCAAGTGATGCAGGTGATTTTGCCGGCAATGTTTATGGCGGTGCTGACGCTTGGGGTATATTTGATTTTTGCGATGCGCTATGATTATAAAGTTGGCGCGACGCTGGCGTTCCAGACGCTGGTCGTGGTGCAGTGGGCGCGGGCGTTAAATATGCGGAGTATGACGCAGCCGATTTGGCGGCGGCTAAAAGAGCGGTCTTGGCCGCTAGTGATTGGTTTGCTGGCGGCGGTTTTGTGCCAAGTGGTGGCGGTCGCGACGCCACTTGCGGGACCACTAGATGTAGCAGCGGTGTCGCCATGGCTGATGGCGGGCGTGTCGGCGGCGGCGTTTGTGATAATGTTGGCATTTGGTGAATTGCAAAAAATATTTACGAAGGATTGCTGACGCCAGTGACTTTGTGGTGGAAATAACTGGGTAGATACGATGATAAATTATAGATTATAAAGCATAAGAATTACGGAAATAACTCGGTGCGGAAGATATATTTATATGATATAATGTGACTATGGCGCACAATGATATTGATATGGCTAACTGGAAAGAATCTGAGGTTTGGTCTGATAGTTTATGGATTATAAATGAACGCGATAAATCAGGTAAGCATGACGGGTTCTACCATGGCAATTTTGTGCCACAAATTCCGCACCAACTTATTCTTAAATATACGAAATCTGGCGATACGGTCTTGGATCTTTTTTTGGGTAGTGGTACAACTGCCTATGAGGCCGAGAGGCTCGGGCGAAATTTTATCGGTGTTGATATTCAAGAAAAAATGGTCAATCATGTTCGTGATAAAATGGATAAAAGTGATGAGGTTTTTAGTGAAGTGTTGGTTGGCGATAGTACCACCCAAAAAACTGCGGCGCAAATTGGGGAGGTTCTTGCCAAGCGTAAGCAAAAATCTTGCCAATTAACAATTCTGCATCCTCCTTATGCGAATATAATTAAATTTAGCGATAATAAAAACGACCTGTCAAACGCCACTAGTCTATCTGAGTTTTTAGTAATGCTTCGCAAGGTCGTAAAAAATGCCCGTAGCTTAACTGCGGAAAACGGGTATTTAGCGATCGTTATCGGAGATGTTTATAAAAACTCTGAGTGGGTTCCGCTCGGTTTTTACTGTATGCACGAAGCTCAAAAACAAGGGTTTAAGTTAAAGAGCATCGTCGTCAAAAATATGGCAGGCAATCGAGCAAAACAAGGGCAAGAAAGTATCTGGCGTTATCGTTCTTTAGCTAACGACTATTATGTGTTTAAGCACGAATATATCTTTATCTTTAAGAAAATTTGAGGCGGTTTTCGTCAATTAACTTAGCGATACCGTCCACATTAAACCTAAACTTGAAATTATCGCGGCTATTATGAACTTGAAACTCGCCGATTGCCACGCCGTCATACTCGTATTTTACGGTGTTGCTTTCGTTCCATTCGGCGACCGTCGGTTTAGTGAATGAGATTTTTGAAGCGTCCCAAATTGGGCTTTCCATTTTCTCTAACACTAAGGCTTTCGGGTCGCCAGTTGGGCGATCATTTTCATCAACTACGTTGTAAATATGGATAAGATAATCACAGTCAAACATATTTTTCCAGTAAACCGTCAATAATTCGGTAATGCGAGATATAGCAATTTCCTTGAATAGGCGTGCTTTCTCGGCGTACGTTTCGGGAATCTCCATAATGCCTAATTCGTCCGCTAATAATGCATACCATGTGCGAGATGATGCTTGACCGACTTTTTGCGGTGCAACTTTACCGAGTTTTCGTTTATTACTTTTGACAGATAAGGTTTTATTTCCTGTCAAGATAAAATCAACCAAATTTTGCCCCTCTGCGATATGGGTTATCGGTGTGGGTATGTTATTTTTGTCAAAGGTATCTTTAATAATTGACTTCACAGAATCGATAATCTCTTGGGCTCCTCGCGAGCGATAAGTCGCGGAAACTGGCGTGCCAAAAACATCGGCAATCGCGATTTCAATAGAAACGCCCACTTGCTCGTTATTCAGTTCGTTCATAATAAATCAGATTATACCATGAAAATTGTTATTATCAAAATTCTTCCTCTGTGGGCAGGGCGCATATATGGAAATAACTGCTTTTTAATGAAAATTACTAACAGATATAAAATATTAGAAAAACGTGGAAATAACTTGCATCAAAGCACTTGTGTTTTGATTTAGGTTTGATATAATAAGAGTATGAATTATATAGGTAGCAAATTATCGCTCCTTGATTTTCTTGACAGGTCAATTGAGGAAGTTGCAGGGAAAGACAAATCGTTAATTTTTTGCGACTTGTTTGCAGGCACAGGAGCGGTCGGGACGCATTTTAAGAAAAAGGGTCATAAAGTCATTGCTAACGATCTGCAATATTATAGTTATGTGCTTAATCGCCATTTTGTCGGGAACCATAAACCATTAAAATTTGAGGGCTTAATTGTTCTAGTGAGTGGGCTAAAAAGCGCCGACATCGCCGAACGAAAAAATATCGTTTGTGAGTATTTGCAAAATCTTGATGGTGTGAAAGGCTTTGTTTATCAAAACTATTGCCCTAATGATTCGGGCGATGAGCAACGGCTGTATTTTACTGCCGAAAATGGCAAAAAATGTGATGCGATTCGTGAGAAAATTGAGGAGTGGCGAAATAAAAAACTAATAAATGATGATGAGTATTTTTACTTACTCGCAACCTTACTTGAAGCGATTGACAAGAGTGCAAACACAGCATCAGTTTATGGGGCTTTTCTAAAAAGTATTAAGAAATCCGCAGGGAAGCCAATGGCTCTATCGCCATTACCACTATATCTTAATGACAACGAACACGAAATCTATAACGAAGATGTTAATGATGTAATTAAAAAAATCTCGCCCGATATTATTTATCTTGACCCGCCCTATAACACACGGCAATATTCGGCGAATTATCATATTTTAGAAACTATCGCCAAAAACGATAGGCCGAAAATCAAGGGGAAAACGGGTCTCCGTGATTGGTCGGGCCAAAAATCTGTTTACTGTTCTAGAGCCAAAGTCAAACAAGCGTTTGCGGATTTAATCAAAAATGCTAAAGCAAGATACATTTTTCTCAGTTATAACAACGAGGGCTTGATGTCTCTCAATGACATAAAAGAGATTATGAGCAGCCGCGGAAAATACGGATATTTTACGCAAGATTATAGCCGTTTTAAGGCGGACAACAATCGCGATTATTCTGCCAATAAAACAACTGAGTATTTACATTATGTGGTGGTCAACAATTAAGGAGAAATATGAACGATGACATAAGGCTAATTTCAGAGATGTCGGGCGACACATATAGAAACAGTGCTGGCAAAGAGGTTTCAGTCATAAAAGTTACGAACGACATTTTAATGACTACAAAGGAAATGGCGAAATTTTATGGCGTAAGCATCCCGACGATTAATAAAAAATTGAAAAAGCTATTTAATTCGGGTGAGATGAATGAAAAAGAGGTAAGTTCGATTTTAACCCAACGAGCAGACGATGGCAAATTATATCGGACGACTTTTTATAATTTGAAAGTTATTGAAAAAATCAGAGAACTCCTAGGATCGCAAGAGAGCCTGTTAAAATAGCTTTCCATTTGTGCTAGTTAGGATAGTTTCATGGGCTTGCAGTTTAGCGGTGGGGCGTATATAATATATGTATGAGAACGGTGGGAGAGGTGCAGCAAGAGGTAGATTACGCCGATTATTTGAGTGTGGCGCAGATTTATTTGCAGGATAATTTTGAGTTGGCGCGACCGCTGGTGGCGGACGATATTAAGCCGCGGCTACTGGGGCATTGGGGGACTTGCCACGGGATAAATGCGGCGCGGGCGAATTTGCGGGATTATGAGGGGTTGTTTGCTGATAAGTTAGGGGTGGAGGATTTTCGGTTTGTGGTGGGTGTGGGGCACGGCTATCCAGCGGTGCAGGCTGAAATGTGGCTGGACGGGACATTAGATGTGCCTTTGGAGGTTTTGTGCAAGCAGTTTAGTTGGCCGCATGGGTTTCCGTCGCATACTAATCCGTTGACACCGAAGACGATTTTGGAGGGTGGCGAGCTTGGTTATTCGCTTGGGGTGGCATATGGGGCGGCGATGGATGCGCCGTCGCGGCTATGCGCAGTAGTGATTGGTGATGGTGAAATGGAAACAGGCGCATTATTGGCGAGTTTGAATTTGAATAAACTGTTGAATATGCGTGAAAATGGGATTGTGCTGCCGATTTTGCATCTGAACGGCTATAAGATTTCGCAACCCTCAATTTACGCAAAGGTAAGCGAAAAGGAACTCTCCGATTTGGTGAGCGGATTTGGCTATCTACCTCTGTTTGTGGAAGGTGATAATGTAGAAAGTTGGCGTAAAGCTCTTGACAAATGCATAAAAGTTTGGTATAATGAGCGTAATAACCCGTCTTCGGAGGCTGACGGGGGGCTTGGGCGTGCATTTCGCGCGCCGTTTATCGTGATGAAAACAGAGAAGGGTGAGGGTGTGTCAAAGGACGAAAATGGCGTGGCGATTGCTGGCACGGCACGGGCGCATCAGGTGCCGTTTGCGAACGCCAAAACTGACCCTGCGGAATTGAAACTATTGGAAAAGTGGCTGAAATTATACCGTTTTGTGTCGGCGCCTGTTGCAGATTATTCCACCTCGGACGAGAACAGCCAGGGGCGCCAAGCGCCCTGTGTTATGCCTGAGATGGAGCAATTCGCAACAGGAGCCGAGCACACATTTTTTGTGCCAGAAGTTTATCAGATTGGGCAGGAGAAGTTTTCGTCGGCGAAGCGGATTGGCGAGTGGTTGCAGGCGGTGCTGGCGGCGGACGGCAAGCGGGATGCGGATAGTGGTGGTCGGCAGGTGCGGTTTTTGAGCCCTGATGAGACGAATAGTAATCGGTTGGATGCGGTGTTTGCGGCGACGAGCAGGGCGTGGCAACGAGAGATTTTGGCTCGCGACAAGGATTTGGCGACTAATGGGCGAGTGGTGGAGTTATTGAGTGAGAATACTCTGTTTTCGCTGGCGATGGGCTATGCGCTGACGGGTCGGCGGCCGATTTTGGCGAGTTATGAGGCGTTTTTGCCGATTGTATCAAGCCAAGTTGACCAGTATATGAAGTTTTTGACGGGGGCGGCGGAGGAAAATATCTCGTTAAACGAAGAAGTTCGCTCGTTATCGCTTGCTCGAACTAGGAGAGGGGACCTCTCCTCTTGCCCTGCGGGCAATTCACCTCACATTCTCGCAAGCGATAGCGAGACGAACTTTCCGCCTCTGACAATTTTGTCCACGAGCGTCGGTTGGCGGCAGGATCATAATGGGTACAGCCATCAGAATCCGAGTTTTTTGGCAAATTTGTTGATGAAACCGAGTCGTAAGGCAAATTGTTATTTTCCGGTGGATGATGTGGCGACTGTGGCGGCGATGAACCATGCGATGCGGCAGAATAATAAAATCAACCTGATTACTTTTGACAAAAATGAAAATCCGCGCTGGATTGACAGTAAGCACGCTGAGTTTCAATTGGAAAATGGGGGGCTGAGTATTTTTCAGTTTGCGAGCGATAAAAATCCGGAGATTATTTGCACGGCGGCGGGCGATATTGCGAGTCGCGAGATGCTATATGCGATACAACTGGTGCGGGAGCGGTTGCCGAATCTGCGGCTGCGGTTTGTCGGGGTTGGAGCGATGAGTTATGGAGCGTTTGGCACGACAGAAAATCCAGCAAGCCAAACGTTGTTTGAGGAATATTTTGGCAAAAATGGGCCGATTGTGGCGGCGTTTCATGGTTATGCTGATACTTTTAGTACGATTTTGGCACATTATACCAATCCGCGGCGAGCGTTGGTGCGGGGTTATGACGAGAAGGGTTCAACGACGACGCCACTAGATATGTTGATGTTAAATAAGATGAGTCGCTATGATTTGGCGATTGATATTTTGAAAGTGGCGATTGTTTATGGTATAGTAGAGAGAAGGGAGGCGGCGGCGATGGCGCGCGAGATGTTGCGTGAGTTGCGGCAGGCTGGGCAATATATAATTAAGCACGGCGTGGACCGTGAGAAGGATGTAAAATGGCAATACAAAATGCAATCTTAGTGTTGAATCCGGGGAGCTCGTCGCGAAAATATGCGTATTATGCGGATGGGGTAGAGGTTTTGACTTTGCATTTTGAGCCAGAAGCGGTGGACGGCAAGCGGGAATTTGTTTGCACGACCGAAAAAAACGGTGAAAAATTCAAAAAAACCGTAAAAATGCGAGAAATTGGCGAGGCGATTGGGCTGGTGTCAGAGATTTTGCGTGAAAATGGCGTAGAAATTGATACGGACGCGGACGAAAAGGGCGTGCAGGTGGAGAGTGACTTTTTGCTTGCGGTGCGGATTGTGGCGCCGACTGATTATTTTGCGGAAAATCATTTGGTGGATGATGAGTTTATGGAGAATTTGGCGGGCGTGGCGGAGATTGCGCCGCTGCATGTGCCAGTGGTGTTGGAGGAAATCAAGGACGCGCGGAAGATTTTTAGTGGCGCGCGGATTATTGCGATTTCGGATTCGCGGTTTCATCGCACGCAGCCAGAAACACAAGAATATTATACGATTAGTCGGGCGGTTGCGAACGAATTTGGCGTGAAGCGATTTGGGTTTCATGGGATTTCGGTAAGTGCGGCGGTGCGAAAGTTGGAGGGCGAAAAGTTGTTGAAGCCAAAGACGGTGATTTGCCATTTGGGATCGGGGGCATCAATTACGGCGGTGAAAGATGGGCAAAGTCAGGGTAATTCTATGGGCGTGACGCCGCTTGATGGGATTATGATGGCGACGCGATGTGGCACGATTGACCCGTCGGCGCTATTGGTTTTGCAGCGGTCGCTTGGGCTAAATAGTTTGGAATTTGAAAAGTATTTGAATAAAGAGTGTGGGTTCCGTGGTGTGTTTGGTGATGATGATATGCGCAATGTGGAGCGGGCAGCGCGTGAGGGCGATAGTGAGGCGGTGTTTGCGTTGGCATTGTTTACGCAAAAAATTGTGGAGGGCGTGGCACGAGCGGCGGCGATTTTGGGCGGGATTGATGCACTAGTATTTACGGCGACGATTGGCGAGCGTGGCACCGAGGCACGCGAGAATGTAGTAAAGGGCTTGGAGTTTTTGGGCTTTGAGTTGGATGCCGAAAAGAACTCGCTAGGGCTAGACGGCAAGCAGGTGGCCAATGTGGCAGCGGGTCGCAAGCCGATTTATATTGTCAAAACTAACGAGGCAACGGAGATTGCGTTGCAGGCGAGTTTGTTATGATACTATACATAGATACACTAACGAGTGTGGCGAAGATTTGGCTGGACGAGTTGCCGTTTGAGCGGGAGATGGGGCGACAGATGAGCGACGAGTTGATGGGGTTTGTGTTGGAGAAATTGAATAGGCTGGTGCCGGACGGGATTGTAATACACAATGACAAAGGGAGTTTTACGGGAGCGCGGTTAGGGGCGGTGCTAGCGAATACTTTGGCCGAGGTGTGGGACGTGCCGATTGTAGCAGCTGATGGTGAGGATTGGCGGTCGCTTGGTGATGCGCGGCTGTTTGTGGGTGAAAACGACGGCATGGTCAAGCCTACATATGAATAGTGTTTTTGTATATTGCTTGTGATATAATATTATTATGGAACAAAAGAAGATTGTAGTAATTGAGGACGACGTGGCTTTGGCGGAGATTTATGCCGTCAAGTTGCGTGCGGGTGGTAAAAATACGGTGCTGGTGGCACATGATGGCGACGAGGGGTTGACGCTAATCCAGAAGGAAAAGCCAGATTTGGTGATTTCGGACGTGATGATGCCGAAGATGTCGGGTTTTGATATGCTGGACATTTTGCGGTCTAGCCCTGATACGGCGGATACACGGGTGATTTTGATGACGGCGCTTTCGGGCGAGGCCGAAAAAGAGCGCGGCAATGCTTTGAAGGCGGATAAGTATTTTGTGAAGTCGGCGGCAACAATTGACGACTTGGTGGCGGCGGCGTTTGAACTTTTGACACAGTTTACACCAAATGCAGCACCGCAAGTGGCGACGCCACCAGCGGCGGCAGTAGTGACGGCGACGAGTGCGCCAGTTGCACCTGTTGCACCTGTTGCACCTGTTGCACCTGTTGCACCTGTTGCACCTGTTGCGCCTGCACCCGTTGCGCCAGTAGCAGAACAAGGCGTTTAATGCGGCTAAACAAGTTTTTGGCAGAAAACTTGGGGGTGTCGCGGCGGGCGGCAGATAATTTGATTGCGGCGGGGCGAGTAAGGGTGGCAGGGAAGGTGGCGACGCTTGGCGTGCCAGTGGCGGACGAAATTGTGGAAGTTGACGGCAAAAAAGTGGCAAAAATTGCAGCCAAAACCTACTTGGTGTTGAATAAGCCGGTCGGCTACACGAGCAGCCGGCGGGCGCAACATGGTAAAACTTTGTATGAATTGTTGCCAGAAAAATATCGGACGCTAAAAACGGTTGGGCGGCTGGATAAAGAAAGTTCGGGGCTGATAATACTTACGGATGATGGCGATTTTAACTTTAAGATGACGCATCCGTCATTTAAGAAGACAAAAGTTTATGAAGTTGAGCTGGATAGGGCTTTGGAACCGCTGCACCAGCAGATGATTGCGGATTTTGGGGTGGAGTTGCTAGATGGTGCTAGCAAGTTGGCGTTAATGCGGCTGGATGAGAAGCGGAAAAAGTGGCGAATAGAGATGAGTGAGGGGCGAAATCGGCAAATTCGGCGGACTTTTGGGGCGCTTGGTTATACGGTGGTTAAATTACATCGCACGCAATTTGGCAAATACGGCTTGGGTGTGCTAAAATCGGGCGAATATGATATAATTGAGTTATGATTAGGTCGGGCGAGATGACGGAGCGGCAAAAGGCGATTTTGTTTGCGGTGATTGAGCAATATGCGGAGATTGCGGTGCCGGTGGGTAGTGTGATGCTGGCGAAGTTGTTCAACGTTAGTTCGGCGACGGTGCGGGCGGAGATGGCACGACTAGAAGAACTGGGGTTGCTGACAACTTTGCACACTTCGTCGGGGCGAGTGCCGACGGATGCGGGGTATCGGCTGTATGTGAATGCGTTGGCGGATGGCTCTACGCGGCAAGACGAGGAGGATTTTTCGCGGGCGACGCACGCTTTGACTTCACGGGTTGAGGGACAGGGGCGGGCCGATACGGCGATTCAGCAGGCGGCGGAAACTCTGGCGGAACTGACGGGGAACTTGGGGCTAGCGACGATTGACGGGCGATTATATATGGCGGGGCTGGGGACGCTGTTTGCGCAGCCGGAGTTTGTGGCGGCAGAGCGGACGCAGGCGGTGGCGCGGCTTTTGGACAATATTGAGCCGTGGCTAAGAGAGGCGGAACCGAATGAGCCAGTGAATATTTATATTGGGCAGGAGAATCCGATTGGGCGGTCGTCGGAAGCATCGTTGATTATTAGCCGTTTTCGCTCGCCGTTTTCGGATAAAACTTATATTGGCGTGCTCGGTCCGACGCGGCAATCATATTCGCGGGTGATTTATCTAGTGCAGGCGGCAGGAAAAACTTTGGAACAGCAGTTTTTTTGATCAGTTTTCTTTTTAGAAAAGAAAACTGCCTAAGAAAATTTAGCTAAGAAAATTGCCCAAGAGTGAATCTCGGGCAATTTTCGGTTGATTTTTTTACAGGATATGATATACTTATGCTGTGGTCTCATCGTCTAGCGGTTAGGACATCAGGTTCTCATCCTGGCAACCCGGGTTCGATTCCCGGTGAGATCACCAGCCTAGGAGCGAAGAAAATCAAGCTTGCTTGATTTTATGAAGCGACGACGGCTGGAAGGAATTTTGCGAAGCAAAATTGCTACCAGATAGGAGCAAATGATGCAGCAAAATTGCTACCAAAGGTAGGAGCAAAGAGCCTCTATCATAATGGTGGATGTAGCTCAGTGGTTAGAGCTCCTGATTGTGGTCCAGGAGGTCGTGAGTTCAAGTCTCATCATCCACCCCAAAAAAAATCTGGTCACGTATCAAAAATGATACGAAACCATCGCTCATATCAAGAGTTAAAACAAGTTTTACTCTGATATTCGCTCTGGTCACGTCGTCTAGCGGTTAGGACTCTAGGTTTTCATCCTAGCAATCGCGGGTTCGAATCCCGCCGTGATCACCAAATTGTCGTTAGCCACACCCGCGGGTTTTTTAGCTCCGGGGGTGTTTTTGGCTTAAGTTTAGCTAGGGTCTTACGAATTGAGCCTCGTTCGATTTTCGGTGCATCTCTGCAAATGTGCGCAACATTTGTCGATGACGAGAAAAGACCATTTGGGATCTTTTTCTTGGCGACGAATAATATGTGGTATAATGTACTTATGAAGAGTCTAGATAATCAAATCTTAAAACTACTTTCAAATAACGACGTAACATTTTTCATACCACCTTATCAGAGAAATTACGAATGGGATGAAGAGATGTGCGAGGTATTGTTGTCTGATATCGAAAAGGTTGCTAATAGTGGAAAAATTCAACATTTCTTCGGAACAGTGATTTTTTATGCCGAAGAAACAATACTAGGACAGCCAGACAGATATATACTTGTTGATGGGCAACAACGACTGACAACGACCATGCTATTTTTAATTGCCGTTAGGGATCTAATCGGAGACGATGTGTTTAAAGTGGCAATTGATTCAAAGTTTCTGCGCAACAACAACGTTTCCGGAGATGTCGAGTATAAAATCAAACTGAAGCAAGTCGAGAGCGATTGGGACAGTTACAGAAAAATTATTCTCGGAGAACATCTAGACGGCAAGGATAAACGCTCCAATGTATTCAAAAACTATAAGTATTTCAAAAACAGCCTTGCCGATCTTGACAATAACAAGCTTCGGCAATTAGTAGAAAAAGGGCTATCGAACTTCAATATAGTAACAATCCAGCTAGAACCGGAAAGAAACCCCTGGGAGAAGCCCCAAGAGATTTTCGAATCAATGAACTCATTAGGAAAGCCGCTTTCGTTAGCAGATTTAGTAAGAAACTATCTGCTGCTCGGCAAATCATCTGGCCAGCAGGACCATTTATACCGTAGTTATTGGCTCGCTATCGAAAAAAATCTTAATGGCGACAACAGTAGTTTTACTGTCTCTTCTTTTATCCGCGACTATATGCAATTGATTGACATGACTAGCTACAAAAAAGCGACCGAAGTGAACTATAAAGAGCTATATAGGGAATTCAAGGTACTATTCGGAGACGATAACCAAGAAGAATTAGTCAAAAATCTAGCATCGTATTCTCAAGAATATGCATATTTAGCAGGGTATAAGGAAAGTGGTAATCCGGGAATAGATAGACTAATTGCAGATTTGAAGGTTATGGAGGCCTCGGGTTTTTATTCGACGATTCTAGGGATTCTTCATTTACGCACCGAATTAAAGATACAAGATGATGACGTAATTAATATGCTCGAAGCTATATTTATATATATTGCTCGTCGTCGTATCCTTCGCTTGGCTCAGGCTGAAAACAAAAACGCACCAACATTGGTAAGATATTTTGATGAGTTAATTGATGCACCAGATAAGAAGGAAAAAATGCTCAACCTACTATCCGATCAGATATACGCACTTAGGATGCCAAACGACGCGGAGATACAAAGCTACCTACTTAGTGCCGAATCGAACTTCTATAACCTACGCTCAGGAAAGTTCTTGTTTAGCCTTGTTGAGGAAAAACTTACAAAAAGTCGTCCCGATATTTCGGATCATATACTCCAAATGGAGCACATTATGCCCCAAACGCTGTCGCCGGAATGGGAACGCGAGCTAGGAGATAATTTTCAAGAAATCTATGATGATTATCTAAATAACATCGGAAATCTAACCTTAATTCGATATAATTCTGAATTATCAAATAATCCATTTTCTGAAAAGAAAAAGATTTATGAAGAGCATAGTGGTATGCAAATAGCAAAAGATATGATCCTCAATCAAGAAAATTGGGGTGAGCATCAGATAAACGAGCGTGCCAGATATCTAATAGGGATACTTCTTGAGCGTATTTTGAAACTACCAGATGGTTTAAATAATTCTCAAAACTATTCCATGATAAAAAAGACGCCTAGAGGAAATAAAATCTCATTCGATAAGCTTGGCCTTGTTGGTAAGGAATTGGCTTACTTCGACGATCCGATGATTATCGTAAAGGTAATTGGAGATAAAGAAGTAGAGTATGAGGATAGGCGATGGCGCCTCTCACCGCTTACAAGAGAGATTGAAATACGAAAAAATAGAGTAAATTCGTCTGGATCTTATTGGGGCGCTAAACAATGGACATATAACGGAGAAACGCTCAAGGATATCCTGCTATCCCGAGGCGACGAGGAGGCGGACGAAGAAGATGAATAAACCATTTTAAAAAATTCGCCCGAAAAACCGCCTCAAGAAGTCGGTTTTTCAAGTTTTAGCTGGGGGATTTTGGGGTGGTTTTTGTTTGGTTTTTAGATGTGGTCGGTGATTCCGGGGGCTTGGTTTGGTGTTTTAGTCTTACTACGAGATTTGTTTGGTTCAAGGTAACATTTGATTGCTAAGAGGATAAAACGCTTAGTAGAAAGGAGAAGGAGCTATGGTAACAAAAGAAGAATTTCTTGCATATGAGGATGTGTGCCTTAGTGGAGTCACTAATATGTTCGATATACGAAAAATTAAAGAACTTAGTGGGCTAACGAGAGATGCAATAGTGGATATCATGAAGAATTATAGCGTTTACCGGAGGACGTATCTTCCTGAACCTAAATCTGGAAGTTAGATAGTTCTAGTCTCGTGCATAAAACCGCTCGATTGGGCGGTTTTATGTGTTTTGAATCTCAGTGAAAGAACAATAGGCCAAGAATGGGACCAGTGAAACAGCGAACAACAGGGGGCAATTAACAAAAGAAAGAAAATCGAAAAAAGTATTGACATGCTTAAGTAAGTAAGATATAATATAAGTATATTACGACGCGGGCGATCCGAACGGCTAACTACCTAAGGAGGACCCGTTTTTCGTTATCTGCGTTTGTAAGCAATCTTCTCTTTAATGCTTTTGCTATCCAGAAAATCAAAGTACTGAGGCGCAAGGCTTTTATATAGGGACGAAGCTTTGTTTTTTGCCGGAAAAAGAACTTTCTCAAATTTACATTCATCTATAAGGAAGCTGACCATTTTGAAATAGTCGCCGTCGCCAGAGACTAAGATAACTTTTCCTTTAAGATCTTTTTTGTACAAGTTGCGCATGACGGTAAAAACCAGGTCTGTATCAACATTTCCTTTTTTGGCAGTCATCATTAATGGGTTATGGCTTCGAAAAATAAGAATAAAACCAGCCCTTTGAATATCATTATACATCTCTGTTTGACTGTCATCTACGACG
Organism: Candidatus Nomurabacteria bacterium; assembly: GCA_031262695.1. GTDB lineage: Bacteria > Patescibacteriota > Saccharimonadia > Saccharimonadales > Saccharimonadaceae > WQUV01. The sequence goes on from JAISHF010000004.1 coordinate 87,637, forward strand.
CCCATGAAATAATAAGCCTCAGAAACATCATATTTTCGCTCAAGATATTTTCTAAACCGATTTAGGTCAATCTTCCAGGATGGAGTGGACGTGGAGGTTCCACGAAATAGGTTTTGGCCATCAATAAATGCTTGGTTACTCATATTACCTATTATATCACAGTTCTTTTTCCACTATGTGATATAATATAGATATGAAGCATAATTTGAAGGAAAAGATTGATCGGGCGGGTGAGCGAGTGAAGCGGAACGGCTTTTTTGCGTTTATGAGTGAGCAGGGGGTGATTGGGCTAGCGGTTGGTTTGGTGCTAGGTACGGCGACGGCGACACTGGCGAATTCGTTTATAAATAATATGATTATGCCGCCGCTGGGGCTGATTTTGGGGTCGGATGATGGCTTAAAGGGCGTGGTTTTGCGGGTGGCGACCGATAATGGCGAGGTGGTGCTATTGCAATACGGAGCGTTTTTGAACGATTTGATTAATTTTGCGGTGATTGCGTTGGTGATTTATGTCGTGGTGCGGTGGATGAAGATTGAAATTAAGAAAAAGTAGCCTAGTAGGTAGAGAAGAATTGCGACCAATAGGTGCGATATTGGGTGGACATATCAAAGTGGAAGCCGACGGCGAGCTTGGTAAAGCGGGAATCTAGGATGTTGGCGCGGTGAGCGGGGGAATTCATCCACGCGGCGACGACGGTTTGGGGTGAGACGGCTGTGTTGCCAGCAGCGAGGTTTTCGCCTGCGGCACCGCCGCTACTTGGGATTGGGCAGGCGGTTTGCCACGAGGAGCCGTCGGGGCGTTCGTGCTTATAGACTTGGACGATCTCGCGGGCGCGGGTGGTTGCGGCGTCGGCGCAATGTTCGCCCCAAGTCAGGGCTTTTAATCCGAATTTGGCGCGTTCGGCATTGGTGAGTCGTAAAACTTCCTTTTTCCAGTCGTCAATTGGCGGCAAGTTGATGTGGACGGTGAGGGTGTCGCGGCGGGAGCCGTCCATAGTGCCAGCGGTGACGGTGGTGGTGCCGGGGCCGGCGATTTTGGGGTAGCGGCAGCGGCCATTGGAGTAGCCGAGGCGAATGCGAGCGGTGCTATAAAAGCCTTGGATGACGCTGGTGTTGCTAGTCTGCCAATACATTTCGCCGAGTTCGCCGAGGGACTTATCGGCGCAAAGATCAATGTTGGCGGTGGCATAGATAGTGATTTCGTCTTGCGGCCAGAGTTCGCCACGGGCGACTTTGCCGGCGGATTCTTCTTGGGTGGCGGATGAGGTGCTGGCGTTGCCGCTATCGGTGGTGTTGCTGCCGATGTTGCCAGAGGCTTGGCTCTCGCCCTCAAGTAGGTCGGGGCTATAAATGCCGCCGTCGCCATCTATGAGGTCAGTATGCTCGCCTACGACATTAAAATCAGCACGGAGGCCGATGGCGCGAGCGATCAAAACGCCCGCGATAATGATTGCCACTGCATTAACCGAGAGCAAAATCGTCATGCGAGTCTGTTTTAAGATTTTGGCGGCAGCGGCGGCACTCATTAGTAATAGTCTCCATTTTTAGTGATTTTCGCCATTTTGGTGGCTAGGTAAGCCGTGGGCATATCAGTGATCTCCGGCGATTTTTTTGGCTTCGCTGGCGGGGACGCCGCAAATGCGTTGGCCGTTGACGTTGATGCAGACCTTTTTTTCGCTGGAATTGACAACGGCGGCGACGAGGTTGATGATGCTTTCTACCTGAGTGAGGTCGCGTTGTTCAAATTTGATTTCGCCGATTGGGCGACCGATTAAGATGTGGCCAAAAACTTGGCCGCGGGCGTTGCGCATTTGGGCGACAGCGGCAAGACCAGAGCGTTCAAAGACGGGGCGGAGGGTGTCGTCAACATAGAGCCAGATATAACTGCTGGAATGCTGCATTTTGGCGATTTTGGCGAGTTCGTTGTCGGCGAGGTCAATTTTAGACGAGCCCCAGAGGCGGCCGTCAATCAAGAACCCGACATATTCAAAGTGCATCCGGTCGGCGAGGAATTCGGCGAGGTTTTTGAGGTCAATTTTTTGCCCTGCGAGGTGGTTGATTTTTTTGACGATATAAACCATATCAACACTGCGGACAAAAATCATAGATTTGATGGCGGCACCGACCTCACTGATGACAGGGAGGAGCAAAAGCACAATCGCGACCATCACGACATTGAGGGCAAGGACGCTCATACTTGGGTTAGGGATTTTGAAAAGTGAAGTGAAGACGACGAAAAATAGCACCATATAGACCATGGTGGCGATAATGAAAATCATGGCGTAGGACACAATAGAAAGGAAGTTGGAACGAAGGACGAGAAGGCGATAACGGAGCATAGAATAATAAACTGCAATCAGCACGACACCGAAAGAGAGCGGGCCGACCCAGACAAAGTTGTAATTGCCCGTTGACGGCAATGCCATCAAAAATGTGAATAGGAGAGCAGTACAAATTGACCAACCGATTAGAGAGATTTGCAGGCCTTTCTTGGCGTTTCTATCGGTAGCGGTTTTGTATTGCATAATAAGAGCTACAAGATACCCGATATTTACGATACCAGTAAAGCCAAAAAAGGTGGGGACAAACCAAGAATCGGCGTTAGTGATACTGTTGTTGACGGTATTGCTGAGGGTAATACCTGTAAAGAGAAGTGACGGCGAGAGGACAAATTGTATTATAAGCGCGCCGCCGATTAGTAGCACAATAAGCGTAGCGATTTTGCCGGTGCGGTTAACCCAGCAGTTGTAGCTAAAAAGACAGATGGATAGGACGAGTGCCAAAGCAAATGTTATTTTAGTATAGAGAATGGCGAGAGCTTCTTGACCTGGCGTTGACATGGAAAATAATGTGCCGCTAGTGCACCAAAGAGCAATACTGGCGCCAGTCAGGAAGAACCAAGCACCACGAGCCCTTCCACCTCGCTGAACACCAAGCAAGACAATAACGCCAGAGACTAGCGCCATCGCTGCGATAAGAAAAGATAATATAGTGACTAGTTGCATATAGCCATAACCTCCATTTTATATATTATATAGTAAGTTGGTGGCATATTGCAAGCCCCTCATTCCGTATCTGCGGATTAAGGGGCTTATGGAGGAATTGCGCGCATAGTGCTACGTTTAGGGGCGAAAGGATATATCACCGTTTATCCCGTAGCCGTCAAGGTCGTTAGGCATAGGTTCGACGAGCCGTTTGCCAGTTTCGGGGTTAAGCGGAATGTCGGCGACAAACTTAATACTCGCGGGACGTTCCAAGGTCGGCAAGTTAGCACACGCTTGCATAATCTCGTTGTAGGCTTCTACGCGATCGACGCCCTCATATAAAACGACATGGGCGACGATGACATGGCTGGGCAGGTTGAGCTTAACTGGTTCCGCCTTAAATACAGCATCGGGGATGGTTAAGGCGTTGCGGAGAGGGTAGAGGTAGTGGATCTCGTTGTCTACATAGAAGCTGTCTTTACTGCGGCCGTAGATAATAAAGCCATCAGTTGTACCTATTACTTGTTCGGCTATATCGCCGGTTGATCGCCAGTTAGGGTCGAATGGGTAGGCAAGGGCATCAAGCTCGGGGCGGCTAAGGTATTTCTGATACGTTCCTTCTCTCCTTTTCGCGAATAGGTTGCCAATAGTGCCTGGCGGTAGGTCGTTCCCCTGTTTGTCGAGTATGCGATATTCGCTACCTTTGAATAGGCGCTTTATGGAAGGGTTGTCTTTATCGCGGAGATAGTCTTGTGCGCTGGTGCCTGGGATGTCCTCTGTGCATCCGTATGCGTCTTGGATTGCGGTAATGCCGAGTCTTTTAGCGGTCGCAATAAAGCGTTGCATATCGGCTGGTGTGATTGCGGAGCCGACGAGTGCGATACGCCGGATATGGGAAAGGCAGCCGTCCGGTAGGTTTTTGCAAAAAAGTAATTCACGGAAGTGATCGACAGGGGCGATAAGATCGACGCTTTGGTTGGTTTTGACGTGCCGTTTAATATTAAGCAGATCTTGGGGGAAGCGTTTTAGGTCATAGCCTGGTTGTAGAAATATTGTTGCTCCGCTTAGGAAAGGGTCGTCGAACCCGTGCTGTGTCCCTGCTGAGGCGTGAAGTGGTAGAAGCGCCAAGAAAATGGTATTCTCGTTAACATCACGAAAGCCGGTAAAGTCAAGACAGATACTGTTGAACGATGCGGCTGCTCGCTCTTTAGGGATTACGACACCTTTTGCTCGCCCGGTTGTGCCAGAGGTATTAAAGATTGCTCCGACGCCAGTTTTAGACTCGACTTGCCTTTCTACGCCGTCGTCATAGGCTAAGAGAGTACTCATGACGAGCACTAACTTTTTGGGGAAGAGTTTTTGGAAGGTAGCAGCATCGGTGGCTGTATACCCCTCTGCAGTGTAATCGTGCTTTGATAGTATGACGACGCCTTTTGCGCGCGAATCATTGACCTGCTTGGCTATGGTTACACCAAGATCCTGATAAGCAAGCACCTCGTCAATCAAGAATACGAACTGCGAATTGCTGTTGTCGATATACTCTGCGCCATCATTAGCCATTTGAGCAAGGCTGATGCCGTAGGGTATGATGCCAGCTTCGGGAAGTGCAAGTCTGAAGGTCAGCACAATGCTGGGAATGGGATCGGGAAGACAGAATATTACCTTAGGGTCGTTGTCGCTACCTGTAATAGGGGCTTCAACTTGTTCTAGCCAGATGCGACTAAAAGCGCGTTTTAAACGCAGGGTCTCGGTTATAACTTCTTCGCCCGTGAAGCTCTTGCCGGCAGGGAACATCAGTATGGGCCGGCTGCTTGATTCGGGGCTAATTCTCTCGCTCCATAGGGAGAACAGACTACTAGCCATTTTGTCTGGGGGGATTGGGGTATGCCTGAACATGGCATGATTCCTCCTTATTAAGGTAGTAATGGGCCTTGGTTTGCACCAAAAACGGGGCGTTTGCTCGCCCCACCCGAATTGTGCTATATAATATTATATAGCATTAACATTATACAGGATTGGGCGGAAAAATGCAAGTGGCGAAAACTTTGACTTTTGCTGGCAGGGTTGATATAATTTAAGCATAAACGAGGTAGAGCGGTGGCAAGGATGACAAAACGAGAAAAAGCGGTTCGGCATAAGGTGCAGGTGGTGTCGCGGGTGGTGATGCTGTGTTCGTTCGGGCTCTTGGTGTTGTTTGCGATTACGCAAACGGCGCGGATGCTGGCGATGGTAGAATTAGAACACGAAAAGGGCGTGCCAAAGGCGTGGTCGGCGTTGTTGTCTAGCAGTAATCCAGAGAAGATTACGGTGCCAATTACTTATTTTGACCAAAAGTTTGATTCTTGCGATAAGGCTACGGCCGAGCGGCAGTTTGAGTATATCGGTTGTGGATTTGAGGCGAGTGGGCTGACACAGGGGTTGGTAGCGGCGACTTTGGGGGCAGATGGCAAGCCGGTGGCGGCGATGACAACGGCGACGGCGGCGAATCGTGCGGCATTGTCTAATCGGGGCGTGTGGGGCAATAATTTTACGCGTTGGTTTAATGAGGTGGAGGGCAAGAGCCAGCAGGTGAACGGCAGTTTGGAGTTTGTGCGGCAGGGCGAGGACAATATCTATGTGTTTGGCGGGTCGGATTTCTTCCCGCTGGACGGTAATGAGTTTTCGGCGGGTGATTTGAGTGTTGATGGGCATAATTTTCACTTTACGGCGATGACTTCGTTCCCATTTGAGGTGCAGGCTGACGGCACGGAGCGTTGGGAGTTTCGCGGTGATGATGATGTTTGGGTATTTATAAATGGTTCGCTAGTGCTAGACATTGGTGGCTTACACGAGGCGGTGGATGGGTATTTTGTGATAAACGCTAACGGAACAGTGGCGGCGACGGTGGACGGCAAGACCAAAACGCTGGATTTGGGGCTAAAAAATGGCGAGGTGGCGCAACTTTCGTTCTTTTATGCTGAGCGGAGCACGACGGAGGCAAATTGCAAGATTACGATTAAAAATATGGTTTGGCCGATTCGGGCGGAGGCGGAGATTGTGGCAGAAACAGTGGAGAACAAATTAATTCGCTATACTTCAAGCATTGCGAATCGCGACCCAGCAAATGCACTAGAAGTCACGCATATGGCAGCGTTTTTGAACGAGGGTGAGGCGTTTAATGAGGATGGGTTTGGGTTTTTGCCGCTAAATGACGGCAGTTTGTTTTATACTTTGACGCCAGATGATGAGGAATCGTGGCGAGCGGTGGAGATTGGTGCGCCGCATGCGTCGGATGAGGGCGGCAAGTTGGCGGAATCAATTTGGCTAACGCCGAGCGGCATTGCGGGCGATACGGTGTATTTTGCGTTTTATGTGGCGCCAGAGAAGACTGAGGGTATATATTATAATACAATCACTTATAAAACGCGACTCGGTGGGGCAGAGAGTTTGGCGCGAGCGGCGGACGCGGCGGGGTTTGCAAATATTGAGGTGGTGGAGCCGAGCGAGCCAAAAGAGGAGCCGAAGGAAGAGCCAAGCGAGCCGATTGTTGAGCCGAGTGAGCCAACAGTAGAACCAGAAACACCAGCCGAGCCGGCTGTTGAGCCAGAAACGCCGGGCATGCCGATAACGCCAGAGGCGCCAGCCGAGCCAGAGCCAGAGCCAGAGCCAAGTCAGCCAAGCGTGCCAGCGCCAGCACCAACACCAGAATCAGAGCCAGCACCAGCACCAGAGCCAGAGGTGAGCGAGCCAGTAGACGAGAATTATGGCAATTTGGCGGAGGCGGATGACGGGTATTTGGACCCATTGGGCGAGTCGGCAGAGATATTCCCGAGCGAGGGTATGACGGATCACGATGGCGCGCTTTTTGCGCCAGATACGGGTGTTGCAGATTTTGCAACGATTATTTTGTCGCAGTGGTTTTTGCTTGGCACGCTCTTGACATTTGGGGTGTCATTTGCGGTATACTATCCGAATAGGAGTTATTAAATGGATAAGATTTGGTGGTTGAAAGAGTGGTTGCGTAAGGGTTCAATTAACCTGTTTGGGATGCCGTTTGCGGGCAAAGATACGGTCGGGCGGCAGTTGGCGCAGATTTTGGATGCGGAGTTTTTGAGTAGTGGGGCGATTCTGCGGGATTACGAACTAAAAAATCCGGGTAGCGACCTGACGACGGCGGGACGTTGGACGCCGACGGAGTCGTTTAAGCGGATTGTGCTGCCGCATTTGGGCGACGAGGCCTATGAGTTTAAGCCGTTGATTTTGGGCGGGATTGGCCGCTGGGACGGTGAAGAGCAAGATGTAGAGGAGACTTTGCAAGAGGCGGGGCATCCATTAGAAGTAGTGGTGTTATTGAACTTATCTGAGCAGGAGATTCGCAATCGCTGGGAGGTGGCACAAGTTGGTGGGGACCAGATTGAGACGGCAACACTTGGCGTGCAGGGTGGCCTGAATGCCGCCGCGGCGGAGTTGAAGCGTGAGGTGCGGGTGGATGACGAGGAATGGCGTAAGGTGGAGAGCCGAATTAGTGAGTTTCGCGATAAAACTTGGCCGATTATTGAGTATTATCGGGCGATGGGGATGCTGGTGACGATAAATGGCCATCAGACGCGAGAGAAGGTGCTGTTAGAAACAGTTAACAAATTATACGATTTTGCGGTTTATCACCCTCATGAGTATTGACATTTAAGCATAAGTGTGATATAATGGTGGGGTAAGGGGGCTTTTCTGTGCTTCGGTTTCTTTTTATGGTATAATTTATAGATGAAGGCAACGACGATTGGGCTGGGCGTGGCGGCAGTGCTGGTGGGATTTTTGGCGGTGCGAGGAGAGTTGGCGACGGTTGGGCTAAAAAAAGTGGAGCGGCGGGTAGTGGTGGTTTATGATGGGGTAGAAAAACGAGTGTTAAAAACAGATGCAGCGACGGTTGGTGAGGTGCTGACGCGGGCAGGCATTGGGCTAGAAATTGGCGATAAAATTACACCAGAGGTGGAGGCGGCAGTAGATAGCGATTTGTATTTTGTAAATATTGCACGAGCGACGCCGATGGCGATTTTGGAGTGGGCGGATGCGCGGACGGCAAAACTGTATGGCAAGGGCGGGCAGCCGTTTGCGGCACAGTTGTATGATGTGGTGGCAGGCGAGGAGGTTGAGGATAATGGGGCGGCAAATGCTGGCGTGGCAACAATGCCGAACGGCGTGGCGACAAAGCCAAAGGCGAATTTGTCGGCGTTGAAGATTGAGTGGATGACAGCGGCGGGGATTGCGGAGAGCGACTGGGAATATGTGGATTATATTGTGTTTCGGGAGAGTTCGTGGAACCCGAATGCGGTGAATCGCCAGAGTGGGGCGTGCGGGCTGGTGCAGGCTCTGCCGTGTAGTAAGGTGCCAGGCAACCCATTTGACCCTGTGGATAGTCTGAAGTGGCAGAAAAATTATGTTGAGCGGCGGTATGGCGGCTACCGGCAGGCCTATGAGTTTTGGGTGAAGAAGCATTGGTATTAAGACCTTCGGTTTTCTTTTTCTAAAAGAAAACCGCCTAAGAAAATTAGTTATAAAAATCAGCCAAAAATAAATGTTGGCTGATTTTGTTTTTTACAGGTGAAAGCCCACCTTCGCTCTAGGTGGGCTTTCTTTTGTCATCACTAGATGTCACAAGGAGGACGCGGCTCTGCATACCGCGAACTTAGGGGGAAGCACTTTCGGGTTCGTCGGGAGGTTCGCCGTCTTTGGGCGGTTCGGTATCCCCGGCGGTTTCTGCAGGTTCGTCATCAGCGGTATCGGTTGCTGCAACTTGGGCTTCGGCGACTCCGTCGTCGTCGTCAAGGGGGTATTCCTCTACGGAATTGCCGCAATCAGGGCAAAGGAGTTCAAAATAGCCTTCTTCATCTTCAGCGCCTAAAACTACTGTGGCGGTAACTGCATCGCATTTTTCGCAATAGAAGAACTGGACAATAGGTTCGTCGTCATAATCATCGCAATCGCAATAATCGTCGTCGTCAAAATCTTCGTCGTAGTCTTCTTGGAGCTCGTCAATGGCCTCGTAATAGCCGTCGGTTTTGCCTTGCGTGTATGCCGTGGAAACGATTGAGATGGCCTCTATGGCCTTGGAGCCGACTATGGCTGCCGCTAAGGCGGAATCGCCGAGTGTTTTTACTTCGCTTTCGGAGTGGGGGCCGTCAAGTGCTTTAATGACGGAGTTGATTGAGCCGAGCGAATCAGAAAAAACAGACAGGATGCTTTCATCAGGGTTATAGCAGTATTCGGACATAGTATGCCCTCCTTGTAATAATTTTGGCACATAGGGAGCCGCTGACTTTAAGTGATTACAAAAATTAAGGTTAGTGGCGCTCTATGGCCACCCTCAATATATCACGGGGGGGGTGCTTGTCAAGGTAGGGGTTGGCGTGCTATAATAACAGTACAGGTGGAGGTAGCTTAGCAGATAGTTTCTAGAGAAGAGGTGTCTATATGGGGCAGAAAAAGGACACAAAGCACCACATTATATACTGCAAACATGCGTTTCATGATGGGCCAAAGGGGTATTTCCCGCGAGGTGATCTGATACAAAATTTGCAGGACGATGACCACAAGCAACTACATCTTCAGCTTGATGCACTGGCGGTAGGATCAGATCATAATCCGGAGCAAATTATTATTCCGTGGCCGATTTTGGATGCTATGGGCATAAAATACCGCAATGAGTTTGAGCGTCGGGGCGGTAAGAGTTCGGGCTGGAAGTTGTATAGCCGTATGTTGTTTTATGAGGGTGTCATAGAGGAGCAGATTATTAAAGAGCGGCGTCCGCACCCGGCGTTGATTACGCACTTGATTTCGGTGCGAGCGCAACGAGAGTGGCTGATGTGGCATGGCTACCTGAAAAAGCAATGAAACTACCTGTAAAAACAGGCTAGATTTTCTAGCCTGTTTCTTTTTGGGCTTGGTTTCGGTGCTTAGGCGAGGTTGGTATGGAGGTTTTGGATGTCGTCTAGGTCGTCTAGGGCGTCTAGGAGGTGCTCGGCCTTTTCGGCGTCGGCGTCGGTGAGTTCTAGTGGGGCATTGGCGATATATTGCAGTTCGGCATCTAGGACGGGGAGGGATTTGTCAAGGAGTTTTTGGCGGACGGCCATTAGGTCTTCGGCTTTGGTGTAGACGATAGTGTTGGAATCTGGGGTGCCGTTTGCGTCTTCGGTTGGGGCGGCGTCGTCGGCGTTGCTATCTAGGAGTTCCATTAGCAGGTCATCATTTAGCGGTTTGTCAAGTGTAATAACACCTTTGCGGGCAAATTGGAAAAAGACGCTACCCGGCTCGGCAAGGCGGCCACCGTGTTTGGTGAGAGTTGACTTGACCTCTGGGAAAGTGCGGTTTTTGTTGTCGGTGGCGATTTCAATAATTAGCGCCAGACCGCCTGGGCCGTAGGCCTCGTAGGTTTCTTCAATCATAGTGGCGGCGTTTTTGTCGGCGGCACGCTGAATGGCGCGTTTAATATTATCTTGTGGCATATTGGCGGCTTTGGCCTTGTCAATCGCGAGGGCGAGGGCAGGATTCATTGCTGGGTCAGTGCCTTTGTGGGCGGCAATCGCAATCATATTGCCGATTTTGGTGAAAACTTTGCCGCGCTTGGCATCAACAATCGCCTTTTGACGCTTGGTGGTGGCCCATTTGCTGTGTCCTGACATAATTTTGCGGTTCCTTTCTGCTCTTTAAGGGTATTTTATCATATCTGCTTGCTTTTTAAAAATGGTTTTGGTATAATAATCTCATAGAGACATGCTTGCGCAAGCAGCACATCTCCTTGTAGGATGCTTAATCGCTAGTAATAGCGATTAAGTTTTTACCGTTTTCGCCCTAAAAAGAGCGAGACAGTAATGCGTAGGAATAAAATCCTCAGCGATATACTCATCTTTCTCCTTTCTCGGCCCCTAGCAGCTTGCGCCTGCCGTTCCTAGAGCCACCTCAACCTAGCCCTACGAACACGATACCCCACTTTTTTAGCCTAGCACATTGTGAAATAAAACTAAGCATAAGTGTCAACGGTTATGTTTAGTTTTGACCCCTGTTGGCTATTGAGGTAGAAAACTTTATAAAAAAATCAGTAGTAAAATGTGGGCAGGTGTGATATAATAGAGGTGTAGTGGAGGCAAATCAGGTCGCCCGATTTTATTAGTGGGCTACTCAATTTGCTTCCAGAAAGGAACAAATGATCATAAATCCGAATGGTAAGGATATTATTAGTGTAAAGACGGAGTGGTTGGGGCGTGAGTTGTCGTTAGAGGTTAACCGCGTGGGCTTTCGTTCAACGGCGTCGGTGCTGGTGCGTTATGGTGAAACAGTGGTGCTAGGCACGGCGCAGGTCGGACGGCAGGTAGAGCAGGATTTTTTCCCGCTTTCGGTGGACTATGAAGAGAAGTTTTATGCGGCAGGCAAGATTTCGGGTTCGCGGTTTATTAAGCGCGAGGGCAAGCCATCAGATGAGGCGGTGTTGATTGGGCGGTTGATTGACCGGCCAATTCGGCCACTCTTCCCGAAGGGCTATCGCCAAGAGGTGCAAGTGGTGGCGACAGTGTTGTCGATGGACCCGACTTTTCGCCCAGATGTGATTGGGATGATTGCGGCGTCGTCGGCACTGATGCTCTCTGGCACGCCATTTGACGGTCCAGTGGCTGGGTTGCGACTTGGCAAGATAAATGGCGAAATCAAGGCGTTTTTGACCCCCGAAGAGCGAAAATCCAGCAATTTTGACCTTGTAGTGGCTGGCGTGGAGAGCGGAATCACGATGGTAGAGGCTGGCGCAACAGAGGTGAGCGAAGAAGACATTGTGGCAGGCTTGGCGTGGGCATACGAGAATTATCAGCCAGTAATTGCTCTACAAAAGGAGTTGGCGGCCAAAATTGCGCCAATTTCGCAAGAATACGAGCTAGTTTTGCCAAATCAGGACATCCAGAAGGCCGTAGAAGCGTGGTTGGAGGGCAAATTGGGAAAAAGTGCCAGAAAGGCCTATCCAGAGCGTAATGACTACGTAAAAGAGCTCAGGGAGCAAATGCGGGTGGAATTGTTTGAAAATATGGGGATTTCCGAGGACGACCCTAAGAGGTCAGAGTTTGAAGAGGCCTTTACTTTGGCAATTCACAAGGATGTGCGGCGGGGGATTATTGAGGATGGCGAGCGGCCAGATGGGCGTAAGCTGACAGAGGTGCGACCTCTGTCGTCTGAGGTGGGCTTATTGCCACGGGTGCACGGCTCTTCTCTGTTTACCAGAGGTGTAACGCAAGCGATGAATATCGTGACGCTGGCACCGCTCAGTTTTGCGCAAATTGTGGATACAATGGAGGTGACGGATGGCGAACGACGCTATATGCACCACTATAATGCGCCGGGCTACACCGTGGGCGAGGTCAAGCGGCTGGGGTCTCCTGGGCGGCGTGAGATTGGACACGGTTATTTGGCGGAGCGGGCATTATTGCCAGTTTTGCCTACCCCAGAGGATTTTCCGTATGCGATTCGTAGTGTGACGGAGATTATGAGCCAAAATGGTTCTACTTCGCAGGCGGCGGTCTGTTCAAGTTGTATGGCGCTGATGGACGCTGGTGTGCCAATTAAGGCGCCAGTTTCGGGTATTGCGATGGGGCTGATGATGGATGGCGATAAGCCGTATGTCTTGTCTGACATTGCTGACGCCGAGGATTTTGCGGGAGATATGGACTTTAAGGTGGCAGGGACAGCGGCAGGAATTACGGCGTTGCAGATGGATATGAAGGTGCACGGCTTGCCGGTTAAGGTGTTGGCGCAAGCGATTGAGCAAAGCAAGGCGGGTCGGGCGTTTATTTTGGAGCATATGTTGTCGGTGATTAAAGAGCCGCGCGCGAAGTTGTCGGACTATGCGCCACGAATTGAAAAAGTCAAGATTAACCCAGAAAAAATTGGCACCGTGATTGGCAAGGGCGGCGAGACAATTAACAAGATTACAGCCGAAACCGGCGCGCAGATTGACATTGCCGAGGACGGTTTGGTGACGATTGCCGGCACCGATCCAGAGGCGATTCAAAAGGCGGTGGATTGGGTTAAGGGGCTTGTAGAAGAGCCAGAAGTGGGCAAGATTTACCGCGGCAAAGTGGTTGGAATTAAGGATTTTGGCGCATTTGTGAATATTTTGCCGGGGACGGACGGGATGTTGCATATTTCGCGGATTTCGGACAAGCGACTAGACAAGGTAGAAGATGCACTGAAGATGGGGCAAGAGGTTTATGTGTTGCTGGAGGCGATTGACGACAAGGGCAGGCTTAGCCTCACGATGAAAAATGTCCCGCAGCAATGATTGAGACAATCGGCTTTGAAGATGAAGTTTCGCAAGAGACTTCATCTTTGCGTAAAATTACTACATTAACGGCAGGTGTAAAAGATAAAAATCGGGTGAATGTGTTTCTGGGTGGTCGTTTCGCGTTTTCGCTGTTGCTTTCACAGGTGGTGGATAATGGATTGAAGGTTGGGTTGGAACTGTCGGAAGAAGACGAGGCGAGGTTAAGGGGCGAGAGCGATTTTGGTAAGGTTTATCAAAGGGCGTTGGAGTGGGCGCTGCTTCGGCCACATTCGGAACGGGAGTTGGCGGAGTATTTATATAAAAAAACAAGACCTAGCGTGCGGTCAGGGAAGGACAAGGCGGGTAATTTTATTAGATTAGAACGTAAGGGGGTGGACGCGGAAGTGGTGGCACGGGTGCAGAGCCGGATTTTGGAAAAGGGTTATGTGGATGATGAGAAATTTGCACGGTGGTTTGTGGAAAATCGCCGAGTGCGTAAAGGGGCGAGCCGTAAAAAGCTGTTATTGGAGCTCGCGAGTAAGGGGATTTCGCGCGATTTGGCGGAGCGAGCGCTCATAGATTTGGCGGCGGACGGTAACGGGCGAGATGAAAAAGTGGAAATGGCAAAAATTATTGCCAAAAAGCGCGCAAAATACGACGACGACAAGTTGGTGCAATATTTGGTGCGACAAGGGTTCAATTATTCTGATGTGCGTGAGGCGGTGTCGGCGTGCGATGAGTAATTAGATTGAACAGGCAATTATTCTGAGGCGGTGTCGGCTGGGGCTGGTTCGGGTGCGGTTTGAGGCTTGGCGACAGGTTGTGGTTTAATTGGTTTGGCGGGTTTTTGTGGGGTTATTGGCTCGGGTGATTTGGCGTAGGCATCTTCAACGATGAGTTCGTGGTTGGTGAGTTCAATAATTTGTCCGCGACCGATGGCGAGCTCGGGCAAAAAACTGCCAAAAATACCGCGTTTGACAATGACTTGGAACACGGCAAAGGAAAGGCTATCTACGACAAAGTCGGCAACACTCCCCAGTTTTTGGCTGGTGAGCTTTTCGTCGCCAGAAGTTCGGACAGGGAGTTTAAGCAGGTTAAAACCGAGATTTAGCACTTCTTGCAGGCGTGGGAGTTCAGAAAGCTTGGAAACAGCGTCAGTGTCGGTAAAAAAGATGCCGTGCCTGAGGGTGATTTCAGCAACACTGTCGGCAACGAGATAGCTCGGCTCGCGTTCGCCAGTATTGACCTGAAAAGCCGCCAGCGTAAACGACCGCGGGTCAATAATCAGACCCTCAACCAACGCAACCGTATCGCCGCTCCGCGCCTCACGCACGGGCAGCCCAATTAAACCGGAGTTGTAATATAACATATATATATTATACACCAAAAAATAGCCACAGAAAGAGGTAAAATCACCTAAGTTCTAATCTGTGGAATGCGAAAACTTAGCAAAAGCGTGAAGTTTTCGCATTCGTTAGCGGGCGGCTTGTGTTGCTTTTGTGTAGTATTTTGCAATACAGTTATCTGAGGGGTTTTGCGGTGTATTTGCCGCTAGCAAGTTCGGTTTCGCCGATGACGGCGGCGGATTTGGCGGCGGATTTGGCGGCGTATTCTAGTTTTTTGCTGAGGGAGCGGTCGGAGAATAAGATGTCGGTGGTTCTGCCAGATTTTTGCTCTTTGGTGGCTTGCGTAAAGCAGAATTCGTAGGTTTTGGCGTCGTTTGTGATTGGCACGAACAAAATATCCACGCCACTTGGCTTGATTTCGGTGATTTTGGTGGCTACCAGCACCTCATAGAGTCGCGAGAGCCCGATACTGGCGCCGACGCCTTCAAATTTGGCGTCGCTGTAATTGGCAACGAGGTTATCGTAGCGACCGCCGCTCATAATGCTACCATAGTTCTCAAAGCCGCTGATATTGGTCTCAAAAACGGTGCCAGTGTAATAGTCAAGCCCGCGGACGATGGCGAGGTCAATTTGGGCGTTTTTGACGCCGCGTAGGGCGAGATTTTGCATAACGGTTTTGAGTTCGGCGAGCCCAGCCGCGAATTCGTCGGTTGTAATATTTAGGGCGGAAAGAGAGGCAAGAACGGCTTGATTGTCGCCTTTTAATTCAATGAAGTCTTTGATTTTTTGGAATTGCTCGTTTGTAGTGCCGCATTTTTCTAGTTCTTTGGCGAAATCGGCGGCGGAGATTTTTTCGGCGTCGTCAATCACGGCACGGACCCTCAGGGCATTCTCAGTGGTTAAGCCGAGGCTCTCTAAAAAGCCGTTTAAGAGTCTGCGGTTGGCGACACGAATTGTAAAATCGGCACGGTCCGTTAACAATTCGCTGCAAATTGTGTCGGCGAGGGCGATACATTCGGCGTCGTATTCTAGTGGCAAGTCACCGCGGGCGATTACGTCGGCGTCGCATTGGTAGAACTCACGTAGGCGGCCTTTTTGGGTTTTTTCGCCACGATAGACTTTGTTGATTTGCGAGATTTTTAGTGGAAAGGCCAATTCTCGTTCGTTATTGGCAACAAAAAGCGCTAACGGCACGGTCAAATCAAAGCGGATTGCGAGCTTGGCGTCGCCTTTTTCTAATCGGTAGACTTGTTTGTTAGTGTCGCCGCCTGATTTAGCGAGCAGGGCGTCTTCGCGGAACATCAGGGGTGCGTCGTAAGTTTTGAAGCCGTTTTTCAGGTGTGCGTTTTTGATAATTTGTTTAAGGCGGTCAAATTCGGCCTGTTCGTTTGGTTTTAGGCTCAAAAAACCCGATAGTTCTTCATATTTTTTCATAGTTCTCCTAGTTATATTATAATGCAATTTGGTTGAAAAGTATAATAAATGCCGCTCGCTAGGCGTGATGGGTGTCGAGGATTTTCTGAATGACTGCGCGGAGCTCGGGTAGATCTTGTGTGGCAGTAGCCCAAATATCTTTGGTGTCGATGCGGTGATAATCGTGGGCGAGGCGGTTGCGCATACCGATGGCTTGACGCCACGGTATTTCAGGATGTGCTTCTTGGAAGTTTGGGGATGTGTGATTAAGTGCCTCGCCGACATAAGCAATACGAAGGGTAATAGCGTCTTGAAAATTAATGTCGTCAATGAAGTCTTGTTCAGTTTTGCCTATGAGGCGGCTAGCAATATCTTCTGTAATCCCCAGAGCATCTTTCAAATACGCGAATTCAGTTTTCATATAGCGAGCTGCGCTCCCTCTAGGATGTATTTTCGGCGATTTTCCTTGACGAGATCTTGGCGGACGAAGTCGACGGGGGCGCCAAGGGTGTCTTCTAGTTCATTTATCAAGCCAGTGAGACGCATAAGCCCAAGGTTTGGCTTATAGCTGTCAACCAAAATATCAATGTCGCTGTTGGCGGTGGCGTCGCCGCGGGCGACCGAACCAAAAACCCGCGGGTTTTTGACTTCGTATTTAGCAAAAATCCTTGCTAGGGCCTCTTTATTGTCTGCTAGCGCCTTGCGTAGCCGTCGGGTGTCTTCTGTGATACTATCCATAAATATATTATATCACATATTTTTGTGGGCGCGTTTGCGTTCGGTTGGGTCAAGGTAGCGTTTGCGGAGGCGGAGATTTTTGGGTGTGACTTCTAGAAGTTCGTCGTCGGAGAGAAAATCAAGTGATTGTTCTAGCGAGAATTGGGTGTGTGGGGTGAGTTGGATGGTGCCGTCGCTGGCCTTGCTGCGCATATTGGTTAGTTGCTTGCCTTTGCAAACGTTGATGTCTAGGTCTTCTTGCTTGTTGTTGATGCCGACAATCATACCTTGATAAACCGTGGTGCCAGCGCCGATGAGAAGCTCGCCGCGGGCTTCGGCGGCGGAGAGGGCGTAGGCGGTGGATTCGCCAGCCTCAAAAGCGACTAGCGCGCCGTTGCGGTTTTGGTTGATGGCAGCGCCCTTTGGCTGATAGCCGAAAGGAATTGAACTCATAATTACGGTGCCTTTGGTTGCGGTAAGCAAAATGCCACGCAAACCGATTAGGGCAGCGGTGGTGATGAGGTAAGAAAAGCGTTGCGTGCCGCTGCTCGTGGTCTCTTGGTTTTGTAGGGTGGCGCGGCGAATACCCATCTCTTGACTGACCGCACCAACAAATTCAGGGCTGACTTCAATGCTTAAATCTTCAACTGGTTCGCTTAAAACGCCGTCAACTTCTTTATAAACGACTTGTGGGCGACCGACTTCTAGCTCAAAGCCGTCGCGACGCATAGACTCAATGAGGACGGAGAGGTGAAGCTCGCCGCGGCCAGAAACTTGGAAGCCGAGGCCGTCTTCTTTCAGGCGGAGCGAGATGTTGGTTTCTAACTCTTTGCGTAGGCGGTCGGCGATTTGGCGGCTGGTCGTGAATTCGCCCTCTTTGCCTTTGAGCGGCGAGGTATTTGGCCCGATATAGATACTCATAGTCGGGGCTTCCATCTGGATGGTTGGCAAGGCCTCAGCTTCGCCCGTGGCGATAGTTTCGCCGATTTGAATGCCGTCAATGCCCGAGATAGCAATAATGTCGCCCGCAACGGCTTCGGCGATTTCTTCGCGGCCGAGGCCGCGGTAGCCAAAAATTTTATCAATGCGTGCTGGGCGTGCTTGGCTGGTCAAACCCATCGGCGACCCGCTCACGCTCGCTTCGCTCGCTGCGCTTCCATTTACGGTCGCCGACGGGTTCGACGCAGCCCGCACTACCTTGACACCTTCGCCGGCTTTGAGTTTGCCGCGGGAGAGTTTGCCGATGATTAGTTTGCCGATGTATTGGTCGTAGCCGAGGGCGGTGATGAGGAGTTGGGCGCCTTTGCTGGCGTTTTCGTCGATTTTTGGTGTGGGCATTTCGCGGATAATGGCGTCAAAAATCACCGCGAGGTCGGCGGGTTCGCTAGGGTCGGCTGGGGCCTCGGCCCACGCCTTGCCGTCGCGGGCAATAGCATAATAAACTGGGTATTCTAGTTGTGAGTCGTCAGTGGCGAGCTCTAAAAAGAGGTCGGAGACTTCGTCCAGCACCTCTGGAATACGAGAGGCCGGTTTGTCGATTTTGTTGATGATGACGATAGGTTTAAGCCCTAACCCGAGCGCCTTAGAAAGCACGAACTTGGTCTGCGGCATCGGGCCCTCTTGGGCGTCCACCACGAGCAAAACGCCGTCGGCCATATTGAGGGTGCGTTCCACCTCGCCAGAAAAATCGGCGTGGCCGGGGGTGTCAATGATATTGATTTTGTAGTCTTGACCGTCGCCTGCCTTGTAGAAAACCGCGGTTTGCTTAGCGGTAATCGTGATGCCGCGCTCGTGTTCTTGGTCCATACTATCCATAATTAGAGTCTGCGACATTTCGGCCTGATTGTCACGAAAAGTTTTGCTTTGCTTGAGCAAGCCGTCCACCAAGGTTGTTTTGCCGTGGTCGACGTGCGCGATAATCGCAATGTTACGGATTTTTTGCTGCTCCATCTGCTAATTATAGCACAAACGATAAGATTTTGCAACTGGTTATATAAAAAAATGCCCTTAGGCTTGACTTTTAAGCATAAGTGTGCTATAATGGAGGTAATTCTATTGTTAACTCTATTTTGAAAGGTGGTGCTATGAATGATAGAAGAGAAAATTGGGGCTATTTTAGATGGCTACTCAATGGAAACTTTAAGAAACTTTAAAGAAGCACACATGTGCTACGACCCTGAGAGTGGTTGCGGGTTGATTCGTGAGATTTTACCTAATACAACTGATACTCTGGTGATTATTTATCAGACCACCGAGGAGTTAGGCAGTCTTGAGGCGTTAATGCGCGCGCTTGTGATTCGCGAGGTGGTTTGCGATGTGCGGGAGGTGCCGCTTTCTAATCTGCTTTTAGTGCCGTATAGCGATAGAGGCACGCGGACGACACGGCTGGATTCTGAGATTGAGGCGCGGCGACTTGTGCAGAGGAATTTGCCAGTGCATGCACCGGCGGTTACTGTGTTGGGATGCTCACTGGGCGGCGCGCTGGCACTGCCGGTTGCGGCCGACATCTTGAAACACAGCCCGTTTGAGGCAGTGAAGACATTTATTGTTGAGTCACCGAATGTAAAAAAGCGTAATTTGGCGCAGTTGGCATTTGATTTTGCGACAAGAGGCAGGTCAATCGGTGAAGTCAAGAAACGTAATTTTGCAAAATCGTCTAACCAGAAACTTTTGGCAGACTTGCAGAAACTGGAAGTGTCGTGCGGGTTCATATTTAATATGTTCCTGCCGGAAAATTTGCGGCTGCTGATGGACACCGTAGCGAAAGATTCGTTGGAATCGCAGACGGCTAATGTTTTGCTGATTGGCGGTCAGGTTATGCATTGTTATGCAAAACATGGCATCAATCGGTTGCACGATAATCGGCGGATTAAGGCGAAGATGGGTAACCATGGCGGTTGGGCGAACTATACTACGGTGGAAGTTGATGGCGACCATGCCATTACTAATGACATTGCTTTGTTGTGCAAGTTATTGTGCGAAAATTTATAGTAAAAAACGACTCCTTTTGGGGTCGTTTTTTGTTAGGTGATGACGAAAAAGTCTTGAACGGCGTAATCGGCGGCGACATCGGCGGCGGCGAGGAGGGGCTGGAGGTGGCGGAATTTGGGGTATTTGAGTAGGAAAAACTCGGCAGCGCGGTGCATTTGGCGGAGTTTGGTTGGGCTGATGGCCGATAGCCCGCCGCCAAAATCGCCGGTTTTACGCATTTTAACCTCGGTGAAGTAGATCTCGACCTCGCCTGCGGGATTGCGGGCGAGGGAGATAATATCTATTTCGCAGAATTTGGTGCGCCAATTGCGGGCAATGACTTTGTGCTTGTGGGATTCTAGATACGAAACAACCGCGGACTCGCCGCGGTTGCCGATTTGGGTGGTGTTTTTCTTGGTTTGTCCGTAGCTAGTTGTCATTGGGCCGGAATTATTCGGCTGGTTCGGCTTCGCCCTCTTCGGCGTCGGCCTTTTCGGCTTGGACCTCTGGGGATTTTTCTTCAGACTCTAAAACTTTTTCGGCTTCAGTCTCGCCACCAGTAAGTTCTGGCTCGGCGACTTCGGCGGCTGGCTCTTCGGCTGCAACTTCGGCGACTTCTTCGTCACCAATTAGCTCGTTGGCGGCAGCGCGGTCAAAACGGGTAGCGGTGAGGCGGGTGGATTTGCCGGTGCGTTCACGCATATAGGTCAAGAAATTACGGCGGACTTTGCCGCGGGCGGTGATTTCAATCTTGGTGATTAGTGGGCTATGGAGCAAAAAGCTCTTTTCAACGCCGATGCCGCTCGCAACCTTGCGGACGGTAAAACTAGCGGTATGGGAATTGAGGTTTTTGGTGTTAATTACGGTGCCTTGGAACATCTGGACGCGTTCTTTGTCGCCTTCTTTGATTTTTTGATAGACTTTGACGGTGTCGCCAGTGCGGACGGCCACGGTGGCGCGCTTTTGGCGGTCGTTGATTTGCTTTAATAATTCACTCATAGGGCTATTTTATCACAGTTTGGCACAAAATTCAAGAGTTTTTATTATATTTAAGGTGTGATATATTATATATGTATGAAAATTCATTTTAGCTTTCGGTCTAATGGCTTGGTGTTGGCACTGGCAGCGGTTGGTGTAGCGGCGGTGCTGGTTGGGGTTGGAGCATTGAACGCACGGGCGGACGACAATTCGCAAACTTGTGATGAGTTGAAACAGTCGGCAAAAAATCAGTTAGAAAAAGATAATGCGATGCAGGCGGCACTTTATCGGCGGTATGCACATATATTGGACGGTCTGATGCGGACGATGAATGCGCGGCTAATCTTGAATGGGCGGTCGATTTCGGCGCTGGCAAAAATTACGGATGATTTTGCAGGGGAACTAGCGAATTTTAGCGGCACGCATGCGAATTATGAGCAGGCTGTGGATGGGTTTTTGACGGCAAAATGTGATACGGCGACAGAAACGGCGCGCGAGATTGGTAGTTTGCGAGAGAATATGATTTTTTCTAAGGAGCGGCTGGATGGTGGCTTGCAGGTATATCGTGATGGCATTGTGGCAGAAAGCGGGCAGGATTTATGGCAGCAGTAGGCGAAGTCAGCTCGATTGCTGCTGAGGCAGCGTTAGGGGAGCGGTCGAGCGAGGGGGTTTCGGGCGGCAGTAAATTAGTTTTGACAGTGATGGCGGCGATTGCGGTAGCGATTGGGATGGTAGCGGTGTCGCTGGCGTTATATTATCATTCGGGGGCGTATCTAGCGGATTCTTCAAGGGTTGGCGCCGAAAAGACTTTGCCGGTAGGTGATGATTGGCAGTTTGAGGCGGTCGGGCCGCTTACGGGCGAGGAGTTTGAACTATTTATCAATCATTTTGACACGAATTTTAAGGCTGTCAAGCGCGCGAGTTTTTAGCGCAGACATGGCTTGCTACAGGTTTGTGCCTGCAATCAGTTCGGCAAGACGGGTGCGGAATGCGTCGCCTTGTTTGATGAGGAGGTTGATGCGGGCCTCAATGGCGGGCTCGGCGATGGAGATTTCACGGGCGATGTCAGTTTGTTTTTCTAGCGGTTTGAAAAAGTCGCGGAACTCGCCGAGTTCAGGGACGGTGCGGAGAGTGCGACCGAGCAGGCGTGGATAGTAGGCGAGGTCGTGGCCGCGAAAAAGCCGGTCAAGTTCTGGCCAATTACCGCGAATCCACGTAAAAGTTTGTAAGCGGGCGATGGGGTTGGCGAGTAGGCCGCTAATAAATGATAAAATATCTTGCGGGCGGACGGTAGATTTGTCTAGTAGGCGAGAGAGAATCATTGCGACCATATCAGGGCGTTTAGTAGCGGTGACGGCAGCGGCGATGTCGTGTTGCAGTTCGGGGTCGGCGGTATTGGTATATTGTGTAAAGAGGTTATCTACGGCGGCGCCAAAATCAAAGCGAACGTGAGTAGCCAGAATCACGGCGCGAGTGTCGGGGTTGAGGGATTTAAGGTTGTTGACATCTATTTGCAAAATTTGGTTAATGACATCAGGATTCTCAGAATAGGCCATAAAATGCAAAATGGTAGTGCGGAGTTCAACGGCGTGCGGGGTGTCGTCGGGTAGCGGGTTCATGCCGAGTTTAGCATAACATTTTTGGGCGGCACGGCCGATAACCGTCTTGAATTGTTGCTCTTGCAAGGTGTCTGGCTCAATAAATGTGCGTAAAAAGTTGATTAAATATGTAGCGGCCGACCAAACGAGGTAGTCGGTTTCGTCTTGGAGTTCAGCGACGAGGTTTAACGCGAGTTCAATTGGTAATTCGCTAGCCTCGGCGAGAATGCGGGCGTCAGTTAAAAGACGGGCGCGTTCTTCTGGGGTGGCGGCGGCGAAGTTGTTGATTTTTTCAGCCGTGACGGGGAGCAAATAGTAGCCTGAGAGGTCGGTTTTGATAGTGGGTAATGGATATTTGGAGCCGTGACCGCGGCCGTGGAGGGTGAATTCGTGCTGTTTGTCGCCTTCAATTAGTGGATAATGTGGGTGAGTAAGCCAGTAGTCCATCAAATTTTTGGCATTTGGCAATTCGGCCCAGAGGTCGTCGGCGGTAGTATTCTTGAAGGCGTGTTTGGTGAAATAGCTGCGGAGGCCGGCATAAAATGTCTCAGCGCCAATCTCAGAAACGAGTTGGCCGAGCAGGCAAGCGCCTTTGGCGTAGACGATAGCGCCGTCAAAGAGGGTTTGGATTTCGTCGGGGCTGGTGATATTTTGGCGGACGGTCTGGACATTTGGCAGTAAGTCACGAGCCATGGCGTAAGCGCGTTCTTCCAAGTAAAAATCGTCCATCACTTTCCACTCAGGGAAGATGGTATTAACGCAAACATACTCAATATAGGTGGCGAAACTTTCGTTAAGCCAGAGGTCGTCCCACCAGCGCATAGTGACGAGGTTGCCGAACCATTGGTGGGAGATTTCGTGTGCAATGGTGAGGGCGACTTGTTTTTTGGTGTCTAAACTTGCCTTTTCGCCTGCGATTAACATACTTTCGCGGTAGGTGATAAGGCCCCAGTTTTCCATCGCACCGGCCTCAAAATCGGGTAGGGCGACTTGGTCTAATTTGGCGAGCGGATAAGGCACGCCAAAATGGTCTACGTAAAAATCTAGGGCGCGAGCAGCAATCTCATTGGCGAAAGTGAGGGTAGAATCAGGGTGGCAGGCGGTGGCATAAGTGGTGATTTGCGTGCCGTGAGTGCTAGTGGTAGAGACGGAGTGAAAGCCGCCAATCGCAAAGGCGAGCAAATAGGTGCTCATCGGTGGCGTCTTGTGGAAGGCGGTGCGAATGCGCTGATTTTCAAGTTGTAGGCGAGTGGCGATTGGGGTGTTGCCGAGGGCGTCGGCGGTAGGGTCATGAATCAGAACAAGGTGGAACTCGGCTTTGGCTTCGGGCTCGTCAACACAAGGGAAGACATTGCGAGCATAGTGGCTCTCAAACTGGGTGGCGACGATTTCGCGCTGGATTTCGCCGACATTGTAGGTGGAAAGATAGGCACCGGTCATTCTCTCGGTCGCGATTGGGGCTTGCCACGCGATGCTGAGCGTAATCGTATCAGGGCGCGCGCCGAGCTTATCGTCGCGGTCGGCAACTTCTTTGTCGTCGTTTTTGGTGGCACTTGGTGGCGTGATGTCGTGAACCGTCAAAATGTCATCAGTTTGGGTAAAATTAAGTTTGCGTTTATTCTGTCCGACTTCTAGAATCTTTAAGCCGTTGGCGTGCAACTTAACCTCTTTGCCTTTTGGCACACCGACCACCACCATCAGCCCATGAATCGTGCGTTCTGTCGTTTGCACATCCAGAACTAACTGATACGAAACTGGCTTAAATTGCTCAAATAATCTTTCCATACTTGAATTATATCATAGATGTGGTGAGGGCATAGAGGGCAATGCCGGTGGCGACGGCGACATTGAAGGATTCTTTTTGGCCACGCATGGGGATTTCTACAGTGTCGCTAACTTTATAAAGTTCGCTGCTCGGCAGACCGTGGCGTTCTTCGCCGACGACGAGGAGGATTTCGTTGCTTAACGGGGGTAGATTGGGCAAAATGTGGCTATTTGGGGCTTGTTCTAGGGCGATAACTTGGGTGGATTTTGGTAAAACTTTATAAAGTTTGTCAATATCGTCGTAGTGGGCGAGTGTGAGGGTCTGCTCGGCGCCGAGTGATATTTTGGCGATTTTTTGGGTCATATTTTTGCGAATATGGGGTAGGCGAGGGTCATTTGGGAGTTCGGGGTAGGGGGTAGTGCCGATAAAATAGACATTAGCGACGCCAAAGCCGTCAGCGGTGCGGAGGATTGAAGCGACATTTTCGGTGCTACGCAAGTTCCAGAGAGCTAAGGAAATCATAGCACGCTTTCGGCCAGAGCGGCGATTTTGGGGGTTGGGTTCCAGATGGATAGCAAGAGGGCCTTGACGGCTGGCTCGCCGCCCCAGAGAGTGAGGGGGTTGTATTTGGTGGTGGGGAGGCTTGTTGAAATAACTTCGCCATTTTGGGCGACAAGGAAGTTGTCGTTTGCAAAAGTGGCAATGCCGCATTGGTAGGTGAGGGTGAGTTTGTGCAAAACTTCGGCGAGTTGAGGCAGCGGCATAGTAGAAGTGATGATTTTGGGGTAAAAAACCGATTTGAGGAGTTTTTGCAGTTGAGTGAAGGTGAGAAAGAGTTTGGCGTTCGGGTTTTCAAGTGGCAAGGCGGGGAGGAGTAAATCTATGGCGTCGCGAGTGATTAGCAGGGACTTTTTAGAAAAGGTTATTCCCGAGGCAGAATCGCCCTTATTGTCTTGGGAATAGCCTTGCTCTAAAAAGTTGCTAAAAACTTGGGCGGTTTCGGCGTTTTTGCCGAAGTCGCCGACGAATAAAATACCGTCGGCCCAAGCGGCGAGTTCTTGGAGGTCGTTTTCAGCGGCCTTGGTGAAGCCGAGCGATTTTGGGTCGCCCGAAAAAATGAAATCGGGATTTTTGGGGAGGAGTTTTTCTAGGGTTTTAGGGAATAAAACTTTCACCTCGCCTGCACCTAATTCTTTAGCCTTGGTGTAGGCATAGTTTACGCCAGCAAAGCCCGCCGAACTGCCGCCGATGAGCAAGATTTTACCCATAAGGTCGCGGCGTTCGGGCGCTAAGAGGTTGTCGGTAAAAAGCGGCTTAGCGGCATCTTGAACGCGGAAAAAGTTCATAATTTGACCTCCACGCTAATCGGGCAGTGGTCGGAGCCGCGGACCTGCTCGTAAATCTCGGCATTTTTGGCGGTAAGATTTTTGGCGAGGGCATAGTCAATCCGCCAACCATTCAGGCCGCGTTCGCGGACGCGAAAACTCCACCAAGTATATTGGATTTTGTCGGGGTTTTCTTCGCGCCAGATATCGCGAAAGCCGGCGGCAAGGTAGTTTTTGAAGTCTTGGCGCTCCTCTATGGTAAAGCCGTGAGCGCCTTTTTTGGTTTCGGGCTTGGCGACATCAATTGGTTCGTTGGCAACGTTAAAGTCGCCCATTAGCAGCGCATGGGGCTGATTTTTTAGCGAGCTGTTGATATAGGCGTCCCATTTGACGCGGAGCGGAATGCGGCTCAAATCTTCTTTGCCGTTTGGGGCATACATATTGACGACGAGAATTTCGCCGATTTTGACGGCGGTCAGGCGGCCTTCGCTGCAAGCGTCGCCGTATTTATCAGATAAATCAGTTTTTTGTAAAATTATTTCTTTGGCGGCGAGAGATTTTTTGGTCCAGATGGCAGTGCCGGCGTAGCCTTTGCGTTTGGCGAAGGACCAGAACATCTCGTAGTCGGGAAATAGTTCGGCTAGTTTTAGCTCGGCGAGCTGTGATTCTTGGATTTTGATTTCTTGCAAGCCGAGAATGTCGGGGTTATATAACTTTATAAAGTTTTGCAGGTCGCCACGGTTGAGGATTGCCCTTAATCCATTGACGTTCCAAGAAAAAACCGTCATCTTGCTCCTTTGATGGCGCGGCGGGCTTCGCGGTCGCTGTCGCGGCGCTTGATGGTTTCGCGCTTGTCGTAGGATTTTTTGCCCTTGCCTAGGGCGATTTCTACCTTGACGAAGCGGCGAGCGGCAAAAAGTTTAGTTGGCACAATGGTGTAGCCGGCAGTGCGGGCGCTAGCGAGTTCTTGGAGTTGCTTTTTTTTGACGAGCAACTTAATTGGGCTGGTGTCTATCACGCTTTCGCCGTCGTGGCCGCCGTTTTTGAGGCTAAAACTGGCGTTTTGTAGCCAGAGTTCGCCGTTGCGGACGACCACATAGGCGCCCTTCAGCTGAACGCGATTATCACGGACGGCACGGACTTGTTTGCCCGAAAGCACCAGCCCAGCGGTGAGATTTTCACTGAGAGTGTAGTCAAAATGCGCACGGCGATTGTCTACCACAGTGGGCTTTTTGGCTGGCTTATGCTTGGTTTTGGGCATTTTAGGCCTTTTTGCCCTCAATCTTGGCGATGGCGTCTAGGATTTTGGCGCGGTCAAAACCCTCAACGACAGCAACTAGTTTGTCGCCGTCGTAGATTTCGGTGGTTGGGTAGCCAGCCAAGTTCGGGTTGCTCTCGCCGTCTTTTTCTTTATAGGTGATACCACTGTCGTTTAACCAGTCCATTAGGGCGTGGCAATAGCCACACCAGCTGGCGCTCCAAACGACAATTTTGGCTCTCTGACCCTTTACTTGTGTGTTATTTTCACTCATAACCCCTCCTTTTTTAAGATTTCGCGCGCTTCTGCTACATTTTTCGTATCCATAAGTTTGGCTCTAAGGTCGCTAGCACCCCGCGTGCCATGCACATATACCTTAAAAAATCGCTTTAGTGGCTCATATTTGCTGATTTTGTATTGCTCCCAGAGGTCTAAATGATATTTGAGTAGTTCAATCAGTTTGGCAGGTGTGGGCTGGTGGCCGGTAAAGCAAAAGGGGTTGGCGAAGACGCCGCGACCAATCATGGCGCCGTCAAAACCGAATTTTTTGGCCATTTCTAACCCTGTTTCGGCATCAGGGATGTCGCCGTTGAAGATTAACTTAGTTTTAGGGGCGATTTCGTTTCGCATAGCGACGATTTCGGGGATTAATTCGTAGTGGGCAGGGACTTTACTCATTTCTTTTTTGGTGCGAAGGTGGACGGTGAGGGCTTTGAGGTCTTGTTGCAGTAAAAACGGCAGCCAAGTTTGGTATTCTTCTACCTTGCTGTAGCCTAAGCGGGTCTTAACACTGACATCTATATCGGCGGTTTTGGTGGCCTTGATGATTTCGGCGACGAGGTCGGGCGACTTGATGAGGGCGGAGCCGCCACCACTTTTGACGACGTTTTTATCGGGGCAACCAGTATTGATGTCAACCGCAAGATAGCCGAGGTTTTTTAGCCCCTCGGCGAGTAGGGCGTAGTTCTCGGGGGTTTTGCCCCAGATTTGGGCGACAATTGGCTGCTCGCTCGGTAAAAATCGTAGGCGCTCCAAGGCGTTGGTGCGACCATTCTCGTTGGCATAACTATAAACGTTGGTAAATTCGGTAAAAAAGACATCGGGCCGCCCCGCCCGCGCCACAATTTGGCGAAAGACGATATCGGTCACGCCCTCCATTGGGGCGAGAACGGTAAATGGCTGCTTAAACTTATCCCAGAACATATCTATATTGTAACATATTAAAACTCCCAGACGCAATATTTCGCGTCTGGGAATTATGAAACACGCATTAGGCTAGGCAGGACACAGGCGGAGGACAAAACTGCCCCTTTTGTTTATACAGCCCTTACGCGTGAATCAGGCAGAGGTGATTATACGCCGTAGTGCATGCAGTAGTTATGTGTGGGTTAGGATACTCAGTACGCTCGTGCCGATTTTTTGGATAAATGTTTGGTTGCCGGCTTGCGATGTGCGGTAATATTCGGCGTCGGTATTCATAACCTGTTGTCCGGCCGAAGCGGTGGCATCGCGGACTGTGATTACACGGTCTAACTGCGGTGCGGGTTTACCTGGTTCGTGCGTGACGATTTTGTCGGTTGCGCCGAAAACTTTATCCCAGAAGGTTGGCTCGGAAACGGTTGCGTTAGAAACTGTATTGCTGCTATATCCGCTTGAACTGCCTGAGCTGGCACTATTCATAGCACTGGACATAGAGGCTACCGAACCGGGACGACTGCTGTAGCTATAGCCACTTGTCATTTTGATCACCTGCCTCCCCGTAAGTCGGGAAGGTCCTTTCATTAAAAGTACGCCGGTCGGCGCATTTTAATGAAGGGAAGGCAGCGACCGGTGTCTGTTAAGGTTATTTTAGCATACAAAATCACCGATGTAAAGTTGTTAAGGTTAAAGATTTTGCATTTTAGACTTGATTTTTGGGGCTGGGTGTGATATAATAGAGGTAAGAAGAGAAATCTTGGAGGTAGGCGATATTCGCTATCTTTATGGGGTAAGCCCAAGAAATAATATTAAATATAAGTGGAAATAGGAGAATAATGGAAAACGGCAAACAGCGAAGAGAAAGAATGCAAAAATTGCGTGATGAGCGACTAAAACAGTTGGCAGAAAAGCGTGAAATGCGTGAAGGTGGCAGCCGTGGCGGGGAAAATAGCGCACAAAGTGGCGTTTTGGGGGCGAGCGATCGGAGTTTTGGGGCGCGAAATCGTGGCAATAGTAGTGTCAATAGAGGTGGCAGTGGCGGTCAGGGCGGCGGCAACAAAAAAGACCGCTATGCACAATTAAAGCGGCAAAATGAGGCAGCACGACTACGGAATGAGGAGCGGCGCAAACAACTCGGCGTGTCGTCGCGGGCGGGTGAGGTGACGCGGGCGCAACGGATGAAGAGCCATGATGTCGTGGCTCAGGCGAGTCAGCATCATATTGGTGTGCCAGTGAATAAGACACGCTATAATGGCACAAATGGCAAGCAATTAGAGCCGCGGCTCGCAAAAAATGCACCAAAAAACCCTGATGCAGTGCGGATTGTGGCATTGGGTGGCCACGGCGAAATCGGTATCGGCAAAAATATGACGATGATTGAGTATAAAGACGAGATTATCGTGATTGATATGGGGGTGTTGTTTGCGAACGGCGACTATCCGGGAGTGAATTACCTGACGCCAAGCACCAAATATCTAGAAGATAATTTAGACAAGGTGAAGGCGATTTTGTTTACGCACGCCCACCTTGACCACATTGGCGGCACGCGGCATATTTTGCCACGATTCAATCCGATGACGCCAGTTTATGCGACTGAGTTTACGATCAATATGATTAAAAAGCAAATGAGTGAATTGCCTGAACCGCCAGACACGAATTACCAAATTGTCAATGCGTTTGAGCATAAAGAGATTAAACTTTCGGAACATTTGTCGGTGGAGTTTGTGCATACTTTGCACTCAATTCCGGGCAATGCGTCGCTGGTTCTGCGCACGCCGAATGGGGTGGTGCTGTATATGGGCGACTGGCGGTTTGAGAATAATCCTGTGGCACCGGCGTTTGACATGCCGCGGCTAGAAGAAATCGCCAAAACTGAGGGGATTTCGTTGTTAATAAATGAGTCAACTAATATTGATAGCCCTGGCACACATCCGTATTCGGAGTTTGATATTGCCGAGAATATGGGGCGTGCGATGGATCGGGCCAATGGGCGGCTGATTATTTCGTGCTTTTCGTCGCAGGTGGTGCGAATGCAACTTGTGCTAGATGAGGCGGCAAAACGTGGCAAAAAAGTGGCGTTTGCTGGGTTCTCAATGATTAACAACGTAGAAGTGGCGCTCCGCTCGCGGCAGATTAAAGTACCAAAAGACACCGTGATGAAAATGGAAGATGTCGTCAAGATCCCAGAGGAAAAGGCGGTGATTGTCTGCACGGGGTCGCAGGGCGAGATGAATGCGGTCTTAAACCGAATGGTGTCGGGTGAGCATAAGTATATCAAGATTAAGCCGACCGATACGGTGGTGTTCTCAAGCAACCCAATTCCGGGCAACGAGCCACACGTGACGGCGACGGTTTCGGGATTAATGCGTGAGGGCGCCGAGGTGATTCAGAATAACAAGGGGCATATTCACGGGCTTGGGCCACTGCATATTTCGGGCCACGCTTATTTTGACGACCATGTTAAGTTGGTGCAGACCTTGAAGCCGCTAAATTATCTACCAAATCACGGCGAGTTTTATATGTTGGAGCATAACGCCGAGATGGCGGAGAATGTCTGTGGGATTCCACGAGAGCGAATTCTGGTGGTGGATGACGGCGATATTGTAGAGTTGGGACCAGATAAGCGAATTAAAAAGTCGGGGCGGATGCCGGTGGCGTCGGAACTTTGGGACGACGCTGGGCATATCGTGTCGGAGGCGGTGGTCAAAGACCGCATTCACATCTCAACTGAGGGGATTTTTGTGGTGGTGCTGACTTTTGCTCGTAAAACGGGCAAACTGATTAAGTCGCCAGATGTGATAAGCCGCGCGTTTATCTATATGGACGACGCCGAAGAGTTAATCGGCAAAGTGCGGCATTATATCCGCACCAAAACCGAACGTGGCGTGAATATGAACAAATTGGACGCCTTGAAGACAGACTTAAAAGAAGACGTGGCGCATATCTTGTTTGATGCAACGGGCCGCACGCCAATCGTCTTGATTGCAACAAATTATATCTAAGTTCTTGGCATATCTAATTCTATTTGCTCTATTTTAAATAGATATCTCGCGGCGTCAAAGCGCGCCCCATTGCGGGATCTTCTATTTGTTTTCTGGGAATACCGACATAAAGGTGTGTCAGCCGCTGCGGACGCTATTTTTGCTTGAACGTCAAATTCTTTGCTGTTTGCAAGCATAAGCGGGTATTGACAATATATATGCGAGGTGATATAATATAATTATATGGAAGATATAAGCAAGCAAGCAAGCAAGCAAGCAAGCAAGCAAGCGTTAGCGTCGCGTAAAAAGTCGGCGGAGGCGGTTGGCGGTGGGTTTATTAAGTCGCGCGAGCGGGTCAAAAACGCTGGCGAGGTTTTTACGCAGTCACGCGAAGTCAAAAATATTCTGGCATTGACGCAGGCGACGGACAATGTATTTTGGCGTTTTTTGGAGCCAGCGTGTGGAAACGGGAATTTTATTGTTGAGATTATTGAGCAGCGGCTGGCGCGGATTAAGAAAAATCCGAATTATCGTCCGCTTGACAGGCGTGAGTTTGCGATTTTGAAGTCGGTTAGCACGGTTTATGGGGTGGATATTGCGGCGGATAATATTGAGGAGTGCAAAAAGCGGGTGACGCGGACGATTTTGAGTTATTTGCCGAAAAAATCCTCGGCCGGGTTTTATAAGGCACTTGCGAAAATTCTGGATACGAACTTGCTTGTCGGCGATATGCTAAATGGCAAAGACAAGATTAATTTTACTGAATATGAATTTTTCGCGCCAGAATATTTTAGTCGTGGTAAAGTAAAGCGGAAAATATATGCATTGACCGACATGGAAAACGAACTCACAAATCATCCGCGGGAGGAATTCCCGCTGGTGGCGATTAGGGAGATGGCGTAATGGCGAATGGCATTTTGACGCAGCTGTTAAACAGCGACCACAAGCCGGATATTTTGGATTGTATTGCGAATCTCTCCAACGATGAGGTTTTTACGCCGCCGAAGATGGCGAATAAGGTTCTGGACGCCTTGCCGGCAGAAGTCTGGACGAATTCGGAGTTGAAATGGCTTGACCCGGCGGTAAAAACTGGGGTATTCTTGCGTGAGATTGCGAAGCGGCTGATGGTGGGGCTGGCGGATGAATTTCCGGATGAAGAAAAGCGTCGTGAGCATATTTTTGGGCGAATGCTGTATGGAATTGCGATTACGGAACTCACGGCGCTAATGAGTCGGCGGAGTCTATATACTTCAAAAAACGCCGGCGGGGAGAAGTCTATTGCGCATTTTTCCGACAACGCCGGAAATATTGACTACGAAAACCGCGACCATAGTTTTGGCGCGGACGGAAAGTGCGTTTATTGTCGGTTAAGCCGAGATGAGGCAAAGCTCGGCAGTCGTAAAGATTCGCAAGAAAAACACGCCTATAAATTCATTCATTTAAGTAAGAAGGAGGTAGAAAATATGCATTTTGATGTAATTGTTGGCAATCCGCCGTATCAACTAAGTGATGGCGGATTTGGCGCCTCCGCTCGCCCGATTTATCATCTTTTTGTTGAGCAAGCCCGAAAACTAAATCCGCACTATATGGCGTTTATTATCCCGTCGCGTTGGTCGGTCGGTGGCGGTAAAGGATTGGGAAAATTCCGTGATGATATGCTTAATGACCCGCATTTAAGACATATTTATGACTATCCCGACAGTAAGGATTGTTTTCCGGGCGTCGAGGTTAAGGGTGGGGTGATGTATTTTATTTGGGACAAGACTTATAGTGGACGAACAAAAATTCATACAATTACGTCTGAGGAAGAATTGCCAACCGTTACGCTCGATTTACATAAGTTTAATTTTATTATTCGCTATAAAGAATTGGCAGAGATTTTAGAAATCGTTTGGCCAAACGGTCCGGTTTCGACAGATGATTCGCGCTCTATCGGTAGCCAAATATCAGTGCTCAAGCCATATGGCTTGCGCACTGATATTTTCCGCGACCCCAGTAAATACGGTTTGCCACCTCTGTATAAATCGCCCGAAAAAGCCAATCCGAAAGCCCCGATTGGAGCATTACAAATTCACGGCCTTGATAACACTAAGCGGGCGATACGCTATGCGTCAGCGGACTATCCGTTGTCTGTGGGTAGGGATACGGTGATGAAGTGGAAAGTCTTTGTGCCGAACGCCTATGGATGCGGAGCGCTAGGAGAAACGATACCGTCGCCGATTCTCGGCTCGCCGATTCAAATTTGTTCAGAGACTTATTTGCGATTTGGAACATGGGATACCAAAGACGAGGCGAGCGCGGCGTTGAAATATCTCAAAACAAAATTTTTCCGAGTGCTTGTTGGCGCGAAAAAGACGACACAACATACAACGAGAGACACTTATTCACTTGTGCCAATGCAAGATTTTACCGAAAAATCTGATATTGACTGGACGAAATCAATTCCAGAACTTGACGCTCAACTTTATGCAAAATATAAATTGTCCGACGCGGAGATTAAGTTTATTGAAACGATGGTGAAGGAGATGATGTGAGTGCAATACAAGACATTAGAGCCATATTGAAAGAAGATATCCTGCCTTTGTTTAAAGCGGTTCCTCTGCGAGCAGATAAAATAGAAAAGAGAATAGACGAGTTACGTAGTTCCTATAAATATAATGGAAATTTTTACAATGATTTAAAGGACGGGGCATGGTTGGAAAAGATAGAAAAACCTGGGCTTATGTTGTCATTATATTTGAAACGCAAATGGTTGAAGGAAGCGAAGTTTAATATCTCATACAATCATACAAATATCATGTATATGCGGTTCGAGCTTATAAAGAAGTGGATTTCGAAAAAAGATCTTGGGTATATTAATTCATTGACTAGGAAAGACAGGTATGAGAACGATCAAGAGGCTGGAAATCAAGAGTTTATGGAATATATGGAGAAGAAATGAATAACGACTTATTAAATTATCGCAAGAAGCCGTTGATTTATGTTTATGAAATGGCGGGGCAGACGGGGGTGAAGGTGGGGGATACGCATGTGGGGCGGGAGGACTTGAGTGATTATGAGGCGGTTGTTCATCGGATTAGCCAGAGTTTTACGGTTAAATTGCCGAATCCGCCGAAAATTTTGCATTATGAGGAGGCGATTACGGTTGGCGGTAAGTTTTTCCGGGACTACAGTGTGCACGAAAAACTAAAAGAGCGGGGCGTGAAACGCTTAGAGGGCGAGTGGTTTGAGATGGATATTGATACTGTAAAATCGGTGATAAATGAAATAAAGACTGGAATGCATGTTGCCGATAGCGGGCGGACTGCGAATTTTGCGATGCGGCCGGAGCAGGCAAAAGCTGTGAATGATACAGCGGAGTATTTTACGAAATATCCGCGGGAGAAAGACGGAAAGGCGCCGCACTATCTTTGGAATGCGAAAATGCGGTTCGGTAAGACTTTTACGGCGTATGAACTGGCGAAGAAAATGGGCTGGAAGCGGATTTTGGTGCTGACTTATAAGCCGGCGACGGAAAAAGCGTGGCGGGACGACTTGGCTGAACATGTGGATTTTGATGGTTGGCAATTTATTGGCGCGCGGCGGAGCTGGGAGGAGGCAAACATTGATGAGAGTAAGCCAGTGGTGTGGTTTGCGTCGTATCAAGATGTGCTGGGGAAAAATCGCGATACTGGGGCAATAAAAGAGCGGCATAAGAAAATGCGCGAGATTGATTTTGATTGTCTTATTGTTGATGAATATCATTATGGGGCGTGGCGAGATACGGCGAAGGAGCTTTCGCGAGAAGAGGAAAATTTGGCGGATGATGTTTTGGAGGAGCGGCGGTTGGCGGCGGACATGCAAAAAACTGCCGAGGAGGATGAGAAAGAGATTGAGGCGATTGAAGAGACTTTGCCGATTACTACGAAAAACTATCTCTATCTTTCGGGGACACCGTTTCGGGCGTTGGCGACGGGTGAGTTTTCTGAGGATCAGATTTTTAACTGGACTTATGCGGATGAACAGAGGAGCAAGCGTGAGTGGGGCGGGCGGGATGACGAGAATCCTTATGCGGAATTGTCAAACATCGTGATGATGACCTATCAGATGCCAGAGAGTTTGCGGGAGGTGGCAATGCAGGGAGAATTTAATGAGTTTGATTTGAATAAGTTTTTTGCGGCAAAGAAGACTGATGGCGAATGGCGATTTGTGCGAGAAAATGATGTGCAGAAATTCCTGAATAATTTGCGGGGGATTGACTTGGAGGTAGCGATTGAGAACAAGATGGATTACAAGCGGCCGGCTTTGCCGTATGAAGACGCGCGGCTGTTATCTACTTTGACGCATACTTTTTGGTTTTTGCCGAATGTGGCGGCGTGCCGGGCGATGGAGAATTTGTTGCGGCGGGATGCATTTTTTCGCGATTATCAGATTATTCGGGCTGCTGGAAATGACACGCTGGGTGGAGATGCGGCGGTTGAGCCAGTGCGGGAGCGAATTGCGAATGGGTTGAATACGCGGACGATTACGCTGTCTTGCGCAAAGCTGACGACTGGCGTGACGGTACCAGAGTGGAGCGGGGTGCTGATGCTCAGGAATATTGAGGCGCCGGAAACTTATTTTCAGACGGCTTTTCGGGCGCAAAATCCGTGGGTTTTGCGTGGGCTGGATGATCCAAAAGCGCGGGAAATTATCAAGCCGACCTGTTATATTTTGGATTTTGCACCGAGTCGGGCGTTGAAGTTGATGGCAAATTATTCTAATGAGCTTGGCGGCGTGAATGATAATCGGCGGCCAGAAACGCGACTGGAAGAATTCATTGAGTTTTTGCCGGTGCTTTGCTTTGATGGCGTGTCTATGACGCGGCTGGATGCTGGGGCGATTTTGGATATTGCGACTTATGGAACGGCGTCAACGATGCTGGCGAAGCGATGGCAGTCGGCGCGGTTGGTGGATGTGACGAATGTGGTGCTGGAAAAGGTGTTGAATTCGCCAGAGGTTTTGGCGGCGTTGGAAAATTTGGAGCAGTTCCGCGGATTGTCGCAGGATTTATCCAAGGTGATTAATTCGGAGAAATTGCTTAAAAAGGCGAAGAAAGACCGCGAGAAAGACGGTGAAGAGCCAGACGAAAAGACTAAGAAAAAAGAGGGCGACGAGGAGAAGGAAAATCGCGGGTTTAAGAAGCAGTTGCGAGAAAAACTACTGAAATTTATTACGCGGATTCCAGTGTTTATGTATTTGACGGATTATCGCGAACAAAAATTGACGGATGTGATTCGTAATCTTGAGCCGGAGTTGTTTACGAAAATTACGGGGTTGTCGGTGAAGGATTTTGACAAAATGTGTGAGATTGGGGTGTTTAATCAGAACGAGTTAAATTCGGCGATTTTTCAGTTTAGGCGGTTTGAGGACTCGTCGCTGACCTATGCGGGTGGGCGGGAGTTATATGAGGATGATAAAATTGGCGGATTTGATACTTCTTTGACGCGGCGGGAAGTGGATGAGGTGATTGAGGCCGAGATTAGATAGGCGACGTTAGTTTTGAAAATGCAAGGCGAAAAATTGAAGTCGTTGGGTTAGGCTAGGCGGCGTAGTTCTCGGTGGAGAATTCTAGGGCGTCAAGGAAAAGTTGGCGGTAGGCATAGAGGTTGTGTTGCTCGTCTATAAGGAGGACGGATTTTTTGTAGGTGCTGTCGTCGGTGTTGCGATAGGAGATTGGGGCGATGTCGCCAGCCATCAGGACGGCATTGCCTATCATTCGGGCGGTGCGTTTGTTGCCGTCGCTGAAAGGTTGCAAATAAATTAAGAGGGCGCTAATCAGCAGGGCTTTTTCAATGGTGTTGGTTTTGGCGTTAATGAGGTCAATGGCGCGGGAGAGATTCTCGGTGATGGCAAATTGGTTATCAAGCGGTAGGTAATTGGTGCCAGTGATGCGGACGGCGTGCTTGCGGATGCCGAATTCGACACCGAGGCCTTGGGTGAGTGATTGGTGGACATCTAAGATGTCAGATAAGTTGAGCTTTTTGAAGTTGGCGAGATTGTTGCGGATGCGGTCAAAAGTAGCTTTGTGGTTGATAATCATAATCGCTTCGGCCTCGCTGTGGCCCTCGGCTTGTTCGCGGTATTTGAGGAGGGTTTCGGTTTCAATTTGGGAGTAGGTGTTGCCTTCTAAGCTGGCTGACTTCCAGGCAAAATCTACCGTGAAGCGTTCCAGTTCTTTGGCGTGGAGGTCGAGCGGCAAGTCGGCGACGCGCTTGCGGTAATCGGTGATTTTGCGGCTGAGGTTGCTGATATTTGGCAAGAGGTTGGTGGTGGCGAGTTTGTCAAAAAACTCGGAATTCGGCTCGGCGGTGAGGGTGCGTTGGTCTTGTGGTAGAGTAAAATAACTTTCTGGGTTGATTGGGCCAAGTAAGGTGCTGTTGATGACGTAAGCGGTGGTAGGGCCGGCGCCGAGAGGCTTGATTAGGTCGCGAGCGGCGAGAGTGGAGAGGTCGCGGGCGAGCGTGGCGCGCGAAAGGTCGTAGGTATTGTCGAGCCGCTCTAGTATTTCGGCAGGAGCGATTGGTGCAGGTGATTTGGTGATGAGATTATAAATTGCTTGTTGGCGCTTAGTTAATTCTTCCATAGTTTTATTGTATCATATTGGTGCCGTAATCGTTGCAAAATGAGACGATTTTGGGATAATCATCTCAAAATGAGACGATTTTGGGAAAATCTATGCAAAATGAGGCGATTTTTGGGGTTTTTGAGGCGATTTGGGGGTTAGTTTTGGTTGTTTTGGCTGGCAAGCCACTCCAAATAGGCGTCGCTGAAGCCTGAAATGTGGCCGTCTAGGACGCGGCCGGCGTCGGTTTCTTCGTATTTGGTGCGGGTGTCTTTGACGAGGGTGTAGGGGTGGAGGACATAATTGCGGATTTGGCTACCCCAGTCGGCGGATTTGCCGGCGCGGAGGTTGTTCAGGCTTTCGGCGTGCTGTTCTTGACGCAGTTGTTCTAGTTTAGCCGCCAAAATCTTGAAGGCGAGTTCTTTGTTTTTGAGTTGGGAGCGTTCGTTTTGGATGGCGACAACGGTGTTGGTTGGTAAGTGGGTGATTCGCACGGCGGAATCGGTAGTATTGACGCTCTGCCCACCATGGCCGCCCGAGCGGTAGATGTCAATCCGTAAATCCTTGGGGTCAATCACGGTTTCGGCTTGCTCAATAATTGGCAGGACTTCTACGAGGGCAAAACTGGTTTGGCGGAGATTGTCGGCGTTAAAGGGCGAGAGGCGGACGAGGCGATGGGTGCCGTGGTCGGATTTTAGTTGGCCGTAGGCATAGGGGCCGGCGATTTCTAGGACGCTGGTTTTGATGCCGGCCTCGTCGCCGGCTAAGCGTTCAATCTGGGTCGGCTTAAAGCCGTTTTGCTCGGCCCAGCGGAGATACATGCGCTCTAACATTGCCGCAAAATCCATGGCCTCGGTGCCGCCGACACCAGCAGTGATGCGCAAAATGGCATTGCCAGAGTCGTATTCGCCAGTGTAAAGTAATTGCTTTCTAAGGACGGTATATTCCTTGACTACTGCTTCTAGGTCGTGTTCTAGCTCTTGTTTTTCCTCGGGGCTGGCATTGTCGCCAAGCAACAGGTCTAGTTCGGTAAGGTCTTGGAGTTTTTGATTGAGCGCTAGCCACGGCTCGGTGATTTTTTTGAGGGCCGAGAGTTCGGTGACGGTTTTTTCGGCTTTTTCTTGCTCGTTCCAAAAGTCGGGCTTGGCCATTTGGGCCTCAATCTCGGCGAGGCGGGTTTGTTTTTCGCTGATTTTGAGGGTTTTTAGGGCGTCTGCGACCTTTTGACTGAGTTCTTTAAGCGTTTTCATTTAGGCTACTTTCTATTTTATTAACTTCCATCACGAAATTCTCGCTAGGCAAATTGGTGGCTGGCACATAAAGCACGGTGTCGCCAGCGACCGCAAGAATGCTTGCAAGCTCGGTGGCGTCGGCGAGATTGTC
Source organism: Candidatus Nomurabacteria bacterium (assembly GCA_031262695.1). GTDB lineage: Bacteria > Patescibacteriota > Saccharimonadia > Saccharimonadales > Saccharimonadaceae > WQUV01. Next base: position 126,408 of record JAISHF010000004.1, read on the forward strand.
GGCACGGTCAATAAGAGGGTCGCTGACGATAGAACTGTCGTTGGTGGCGGGTTGGATGATGATTTGGCGTTTAACGATATTGTCAGGGAAGTGGTGGGTAGAGATGACAATTGGCTGAGTAAAAGTTTTGATAGAAGTTTCGGCGAGTTCGGGGGTGGTGGAGTTGCCGTCGTCGTAATATTTGACGCCGTTTATTTCGCGGATGAAGTCTAGGTGGTGGGGGAGCTCGTCAAAATTGGCGAGGGCATGCTGGATGAGCTCGGGCAGTAAATTGAAGTCGCTCGCGGCAATGGCGGCTGCGGCGGCACATTCGTACTGCCATACTCCGACGACCTTTAAAGTCGGTAGCGAAAAAGCGAGGTCGTCGGGATAGGCGACGAGCGATTGGGCAAGGGTGCGATTGGCAAGCGCATAAGAATTGAGGTCGCGGCCGAGAAAAAAGGTCTTTGTGGCGTGGAGATTGGTGCTGCGGACGACGGGAATGTTGGTGTTGTCGTCGGTGGTTTGACTAATCACGAGACGCGGCAACGCAACGGCGAGGTCGGCAAGTTGCTCATTAGATAATATATATATAACAATGTCAATATTGGAGATGTCGCTGAGGGTATCGGTGTCGCGTAAAATACCGTATTCGGGGTTGGCAGTGGTGGCAACGAGATGGACTTTGTCGCCGAGACTGGTTGTGTTAAAATGAGCCTGAAAAATGGCTTGCAGCATAGCGGCGGTAGTGGTGCTATGAAAGCCAGCAAGACCGATAATTGGTGCAGGGCAATTTTGGAAAAAGTATTTACTGTCCATTACGCATTTTCTCTAGTTTGGCGCCAAGGTCGTCAATCAGTTTTTTGTCGCGTTTTTTGCCGACGGCGACAAGGGCGAGTTTGCCGTTTTGGAGGAATTCGGCGGCGATTTTTTGCATCCCCGATTTTGAAATAGCGTGAATCCGTTCTTCCATACGGTCATAGTCGTCAATCTCGCCGTAATTGACATAGCGACCAGTATAAAAATTACCGGTCGCGCCAACGGTTTGACCTTGCATTTGCAGGCGACCGAGGGCATAACTGTGGTTGGAGTTGACTTCTTCTTCGGAGATTTCGCCATCGGCAACTTTTTTTAGTTCGCGGACGATAATTTGGAAGAGCTTTTCCATCGTTTCGGCGTTGGCTTCGCCGCCAAAGTCCCAACTGGCGCTCTGCTGACCAAGTTGGGTCTCAGAAAAAATGCCATAGACAAGACCGCGGCGGCGGGCCTCACCGAAAATGCGGCTAGACATCGTGCCGTTTAGCAGGTGGTTAAGGCCACTCATAGCGTCAGACTCCTTGTTTTCTAGACGACGCGGCAAAACCAGCGAAAAACCGAACGAAACATTGTTGGCGTCGGTGCGGGGGATGAGTTCAGGGGTGGCGTCGTTATAATTATCAACTGGGAATGGTAGTTCTATACCCGTTTCAAATTTAGCGTTTTCTAGGAGTTCTAAAATGCGGGCGGTGCGACCAGAAAAATTGCCAGCAATCACAAAACGGAGGTTTTTGGCGGTATGGGTCTTGTTGTAATGTTCCCAAACATCATCTAGCGTGATATTTGGCAAGAGTTTAAGGCGGTCTTGCAAGGTGAGGACCTGCTCGCCAATGCGGATTTGCAGTTCTGGCCAAAGCAGGCGCATATAATCGTTGAGGTAGCCGGTGAGCTCAGACTTGATGTTGCCGAGTTCGGCTTGTAATTCGGTTTCGTTAAATTTTGGTTCAGCGATGGAGAGTAATTGGAGGTCCAAAATGCGCTCCCACTCAAAATCGGCACATTCGGCAGAGTAGCAGACGAGGTTGTCGGAGGTGTAGGCGTTGTGATAGGCGCCATTTTTGGTAAAGTCGTTTTCAAATTCGGTTTGGTTTTTGTGGCGGGAATTGGCACCAAAGGCCATGTGCTCTAAGAGGTGGGCGACTTCATAGACCTCGGGCCTAGCAAAACGAAAGCCAGCGCGGAACAAAAACTGAAAATTCATCACCGTGGCATCAGGAATATGCACAAACAGCCCCTTGGCGCCGTTTTTTAGTTTAACCTCTTTGACCGTATGTTTCATAGGAATAGTATATCACGATTTTAGTTCTTTATAAGCGCGTTGCAGGATTTCAAGCATAATTTTGTAATTTTCGGGCTTAGTGTTTCTGGCACCTTTGGCGTAGAAGTAGATAATATTATCCACGACTTCTAGCGCAACCTCAAATTTGACTTGGTCGTGGAGGAATTCCATAAACAGTGGTTCTAAAAGTTCAAAACTGGTGATTTTTTCTGGGTCGGTGGCAAAAACGTCGTAGCGGTCGTTGAACTTACGCCATTCTAACTGGACTTTTTGGTAGCCTTTGGGTTTGCGGTCAATTTTTTTGTTGGGCATTACGAGGATGCCGCCGTAATTCTTGGGCACGGCAATTTGGCCGACGAGGTATTGCGGGTAAGGCACGCCGCCCATCTGATTATTGGTAGTTGGCGAGTAGGTATAAAGTTGGATTAAATTGCCTTGATAGAGGCCGATACAGTGGTTGTTGATGTCAGAAGTTTTGAAAGTGGAGTTGCTAAAAATTGTGCCGCGGCGTGGGAGGGTGAGCGTGCCCCAGTCGGGGCTATAAAACAGTTGGTTTTTGGTGGCAAAATCTTGCAATTCGGCGCGGAGCGTGCGCGGTGCGATAGTGGCGGGGTTGATGGCGGCAAGGCGTTTGCCGTCAAAAAGCCAAGTTTCGGTGTAGCCATAGAGGTGGTTGGTGTTGATAGTCTTGCTAGTTTGTTCGTCAATAATAATGTCAGTGGCGTCGCAGGTGAAAGTGACGGCGGTTGGGCCGTCGGACGATTTGGCGATTTTGATGCCGCTTACGGCTTTGATTTCTATTTGGTTTTTGCGATGAAGTTGCTCTAAGGCTAGCAACATTAGCCCAGCGCGCTTGAAATATTCGGGCGTGGTGTAAGTCTTGATAGAGTTTAAGTTTTTCTCCTGCCAGTCGTGCTGGTATTTGCGGAATAAGTCCATGTAAGTTTTTTGTTCGGGGGTGGGATTAGCGATTTCGCGGGCAGCGGCTGTTTTTTGTTTTTTGCTCCAAATAACCGCAAGGACGAAAATCACGACAAAAATTCCGACGCCAATAAAAGTGGCGACCGGATCGGCGTCGCTGCTGCCACTTGAACTTGAACTAGAACTGGACGAGCTAGAGCTACTATACGAGCCGCCACCACCACCGCCACCCCCACCACCAGAGCTAGACCCGCCACCGCCAGCCATGGCAATGAGCGCTTGGATTTTTTGCAAATTTTCTGGCCAGAGTTTCATGTATATATTATACACAATTTTAGGCAACTTTGTGCGATTTGGTGGTCTTGGTAGTTTGTGATATAATTGTTGTAAATATGGGAAAATGTGTCAAAACGCTTGTGGTTACAAGGCAAATTGGGGTGGCGCATTGTGCGGATGAAGGCGATGTGAAGATTTTGCGGGAGTTGGAGCGGGCGACCGTCAAGGTGGCAGCTAAACAAAAGGTGGTTGCTGAGCGAGTAGTGCCTGGGCGGTCGCGGAATCCATTGGAGCGGGTGCGGAATCGTTGCGTGCGTGAGCTAAAAGGAATTTTTGCGACTTATTTATCTGGCGATTATATGCGAGATGACAATTCGCCGTTGTCGTTGGGACAAATCAAGACGATTGGCGAGCTGGTTGATGGCGACTTGTCGGACGGCGTGCTAGGGTTGCTTCGCTAGCAGGTGCAGGTAATCGCGCAACATTCTCGCACCAGAGATGGTTGGGAGATAGGCGGCAAGTTGGTTTTGTAGTTGGGCAGTGAGGCTGGCGTCGTCGCGGAGTAATTTGCAGGCCTGTGTCATATTTTGATAGAGGCTCTGAACCTCGTCGCTTTCGGTTTCGCTTGCGATTTTGAGGTAGGTGGCGGGCGAGATATCGGCGACGCCGCCATCTTCGGTTGAGATGAGGATTTGCAGGTTGGCAAGGTCTTTTTCCCATGAGGTGCCGCAGGCTTCCATGCCGACGATTGGGTTGTTTATCGCAATGTCAGCGCCTACGCTTAGGGCATAAGCAAGTTTTTCGTCATAGTCGGCAAGGTAAAAAACGCGGTTTTTGAGTTCTGGGTCGGCGGCAACGGCGTGCATAATTTGCTGCAAGTGCGACATCATATTGTCGTCGCCGGTATGGACGCGGCCAGCCAAAATGTAGTAGGCATTATTCTGCACAAGAATCTCGTGGAGGCGATTTGGGTCAGAAAAAGCGAGCCACGGCCGCTTATAATCCACGAAACGGCGTTTGAAGTTGAAGACGATGGCGTCGTCGGGGATTATGATATTGCGTTCTTTGAGGGCGGCGTTGAGTATTTTGCGGCCTTCGGTTTTTTGGGTGCGAATTTGCTCGGCGGTAAGATTTTGTAGATTGTCTTGGTAGTCGTGGGTCGGCAGATTATATTTTGACAATAAGTCAAGTTCGTGGTAGAGTTTGAGCGTGCTAGGCAAGACCCATTTTGCAACATCTATACCGTTAGTGACGGCGTTAAAATGGATGCGGTTGCCGTCTAGGTCGTGGTAGTTGGCGATGCGGGCGTGGAGTTTAGATACACCTGACTTAATGCCGGCTAATTCTAGCGTGATACTAGAAAGCTGCAATGGGGCATTGGTGTTGTCGGTGAGGCGGTCGGTGGCGGCATGTTTGACATGCTCGTCGCTATCGGGGAACTGGGCCATCACCCAGCGAGCGACGGACTTACTCTTGAGGTTTGGTAGCACGAATTCGGCGAATTGCGCGCGGGTAAAACTGGCTTCGGCAGCTTGGACAAGGGTGTGATTGGTGTATAGAGTATGCTCGCGGACATATTCTAGGGCGGCGAAAATATGCATCCCATTAGAAACTAAATCGTCCAAACGGGCAAGTGCGGCAAAGAAGCAGGGCGTTTCGTTGAGTTGCATGGTGCTCGGTTTGAAGCCGGCGAGTTTGAGGGCTTGATAGCCTGCAAAGCCGAGCGCGACCTCTTGGAAAAGGCGGTGGTTAGAACAGCCGGCGTCAGCATAGAGCTCACGGAAGTTTGGGTCATAGATGGTCAAAAGTGTGGTTGAGCCTAATTGCTTACGCCAAACTTCAATTTTGATATTTTCGGCAAAAACGGTGGCGAGATTGGCAGCACCAAGCAGTTCAAATCCATTAGTTGAGGGGTGGGTTTTAAGGAGAATATTCTCTAAATTATGATTTTTGTCAAAAACTTGGTGTTGTTCAACGGGGTAAAAAGGCGTAACGAGGACAAATGGCACATCAAGTTGCTCGGCGACGCGGCGAGTGTCGGCGGCGAGGATGCCGAGACCGCCGCCGCCGCGGATGCCGTTTTCTTGATCGTAAAGTTCCATTGTAAAATAAGTGTAAGGCCGCTCGGCGCTGAGATGGAGGTCGTTTTCACTAGCGGCAAAACCAAGCTTGCCTTGCGGCGAATTACTGGTTGTTTTGCCCACCGTTGCCATGATTATTCCGTTGAAATTGCGATTTTTAAGATGTCGTCTTGAGTAATCTGGCTGGAGTCGGTGAGTGAGTAAAGGATGCCGCCGTTGGCCCAGATAGCGTCATGGCCTTGGACGTAGATAGTAAGGCCATTGCTAAAAATGCTCTCAGGGTCGGCGAAGATGCTTTTGGCATAATCGGCGACTTGGTGGGAGTCAAAGGTAGATTTGCGTGCGGTGAAAGTGTAGGAGTCGTCGTTTTTGGTGTATTCGGTGATGAGGGTGTTGTCTTCTACCTTGGCGACACCGTTGATGCTATAGCCGGCTGGCTTGTAGGCAGGCAGATTGACAGAGATACCGAGCTCGGTGGCGCGGACGCGAACGGAGATGTCGGGGAGATTGAGGTAGACGAGAAAGCCAGTAACGAGCAGGGCAAAGCCAGCAAAAGCGAGGCCAGCCCAGACCTTTCGGCGGGCGATAGCATATTTTTTGAGCGGTTCGTTAACGGGGCTTTGGACGGGGGTGATTTTAGAATTATCCACAGGCGGAATTTCAGAGTTTTCCACAGGTGTATCAGTAGTGTTATCGGCAGGATTTGGCGAGAAGTTTTCCACAGGCTCTTTTTCAGAGTTTTCCACAGGTTCTTTTACGGCTTTTGCGAGGGGTGACGGGGTCGGTTTTGGCTCAGGGGCGACTTTGGTCTTTTTGACAGTGATAACATTGGGGTCGGCGAGCGTAAGAAGTTTTGGTTGGTGCTTGATGATTCTGACCGGTTTATCTAGAACTGTGACTGGCGTGATGCTTGGCGTGGTTGCGCGTGATACCGTAACCGTTTTTTGCGATGCTATCTTGATAGCGCTTAATTTTGAACCTGGCAAACTCATAACAGATACCTCCTCATACCTCTCCTTTGTGCTTATATTTAGTATAAGCGTTAGCGTCGGAGTTTGCAATATTGACATTTTGGGAGAAGTGTGGCATAATGAGGGAGTGAGGGGGGCTTTTTGTTGTATTTAGGATAATTTTGGCGGAAGCGAGAGGATTCGAACCTCCGAAGAGTTGCCCCTTACACGCTTTCCAAGCGTGCTCCTTAAACCACTCGGACACACTTCCTTATCAAACTTTTTAGAAAAAAGTTTGGCAAAAACTTTAGTTAAAAGAATTGGCTAGAATGAATCTAGCTCAATTCTTAGTTTATTATATCATATTTAGTCGGTGTTGACCATGGCGGGGCGGATGACCTCGCCATTTAAGGTGTAGCCGGAGCGGAGTTCGGCGGTAATTTGCTCGCCGTTTTCGCCGCTGGCGACGGCCTCGTGAAAATTGGGGTCGAATTTAGTGCCAGCAGTGGCGGGGATTTTGGCGACGCCGAGGGCGGCAAGGGTGATGTCTAATTTTTTAGTGAGACCAGCGATACCTTGCGCCCAGGTGTTATCGGCGAGGTCGGCGGGGATGTGGGCGGCGGCAAGTTCAATATCGTCTAAAATAGGAAGCATTTTGGCGATAGTTTTGCGTTCGGCGGCGGCGACGAGGAGGGATTTTTCGCGGTCGGTGTTTTTGCGGTAGTTCTCAAAGTCGGCGCGAAGGCGTTGGAGGTCGGCAGTTAGTTGGGCAGTGTCGGGCAGGGCACTAGGCGTGGCTTGGGCTGTGGTGGGCTGTGCGGTGTCGGTGGTTGGCACGGCTGGTGGGGTGGCATCTTTTTTACTCATATAATATATATACAGGATTTAGGGCGATTTTGCAAGGTGGGTGGATTGTGATAAAATAAAGGCATGAGCATAACCCGTATTAAAGAGCAGTTGGCAGAGAACCGCATATTGCGTGGGGCGATTATGCTGGTGGTGGCGGCAGTGGCGTTTGTATTGGCGGTGCAGATGTCAGCCTTGCCGGTAGGCGAGGCAAAAACGCTTAGCGAGTTAGACAAAGAGATTGCGGCGATGACTGAGAAGATTTTGCAGTACCAAAAGCAGATTGCTGAATATCGCGAGCAAGCGGACAGTTTGTCCGTGCAGATTGGGATTTTACGAGCCGAGGAGGCGGCGATTCAGGGGCAAATCGATCTTTCGGAGCTACAGAAGCGGCAACTGGAAGATCAGATTGCAAATACAGAGCAGCGGATTGCGGATACGGAAATGCGGTTGGGCGAGGTGATTGTTGATGTTTATCTGGCGCGCGACTTGACGCCGCTTGAGCGGGCGTTATCAACTAAGGATATTTCGGAGTTTATAGATAAAGAAATGGCAATGTCGGTAGTGTCTAATGAGTTGCAACAGACGGCGCAGGAACTTAGGCTACTGAAACAGCAACTAGACGAGGACAAATTGGGGGTGGAGAAGATTCTGAATGACCAGACGACACAGCGGAATAATTTGGCAGCGACGCGAGCACAACAGCAGCACTTATTGGCGGTAACTAAGGGCACAGAACAGGGGTATCAGAATATGAAGAATGCGGCCGAGAAGGATTTGGCGACGCTAAATGCCGAGCGGCTGGCGTTGTGGCAAGAGGTTAATGGTGGTTCAAATGACATCAATCGTAAGCCGGGCACCAAGGCGATGCGGAATTATACGGGGCTGCTGGGGTGCGCTGGGTCAGGGTCGGGTTATCCGAATCATGCGGCGGGTTTGTGGGGGTCGCGTTATGGGTGTAATTATGGGCTTGATAATGGTATTGACGCATGGGGGATGTATAACCGTGAATGTGTGAGTTATGCGGCGTGGGCGCTTTGGAATCGGTTTGGCAAGCACGTGACGGGGTTTGGCGGACAGGGAAATGCCAAGCAGTGGCCAGATACGGCGCCGCGGTTGATGGGAGCGGTGGCGAATAATATTCCAGCGGTGGGGGCGGCGGCAGTGTGGGATTACCAAAACCCGAAGTCAAAATATGGCCATGTGATGATTGTAGAGCAGATTTACGGCGACGGTTGGATTCGGGTGTCGCAGTTTAACTATGGCACGCGGGGTGGTGAATATTCGCTGATGGATATTCCGATTGATAGCGCGGTGTATGTGCATTTTCGGAATCGGTAAGGCTTGCAAATTTTGGTGGGGTGTGGTATATTTTGAGGGTGGGGGCGGTTAGCTCAGTTGGCTAGAGCGCGTCTTTGACGTAGACGAGGTCATAGGTTCGACTCCTATATCGCCCACCAAACACATTTGTAAGAATAAAGGAAATTATGGCAGAAAAGCAAGTCGCACTAGAAAATCTTCGTAATGTTGGGATTATCGCGCATATTGACGCGGGCAAAACTACGGTTACTGAGGGTATTTTGTATCGCACGGGGATTAACCACAAGATTGGCACGGTGCGGGGCGACGACGGCGGTGCGACGACCGACTGGATGGAGCAGGAGAAGGAACGCGGTATCACGATTACTTCGGCGGCGGTGACTTGTTTCTGGAAGGACCATAAAATTAATATTATTGATACGCCGGGGCATATTGACTTTACGGCTGAGGTGGAGCGGTCGCTTCGCGTGCTGGACGGTGCCGTGACGGTGTTTGACGGTAAAATGGGCGTGGAGGCGCAATCAGAGACGGTTTGGCGGCAGGCGAACAAATATGGCGTGCCGCGGATTTGCTTTATTAACAAAATCAACCAGATTGGTGGCGATTTTTACAAGTCATTGGAGTCAATTCACAAGCGTTTGTCAAAAAATGCTCTGGCGATTCATCTGCCGATTGGTTTTGAGAAGGATATTTGTGGTGTAGTTGATTTGATTAACATGAAGGCTTATACCTATAAGGACTTCCACGACCACGAGTTGGTGGAGGGTGAAATCCCTGCCGATATGTTGGAGAAGGCGAAGAATGCACGTAGCCTGTTGGTTGAGAATGCTGTTGAGGCCGAAGAAGAGCTGATGAACAAGTTCTTTGAGGGTGGCGAAGAGGCAATTACAGAGGAGGAATTGAAGCGAGGCTTGCGTAAGCGAGTGCTGGCGGGCGACTTTTTCTTGGTGACGGGTGGCGATGGGCGTGGCGTGATTGTGGAGAAGTTGCTTGATTTGATGAACGATTACTTGCCGTCGCCGCTAGATATTGCGGCAATTTGGGGCAAAGACCCAAAGACTGGCGACGAAATTGAGCGTAAGCCAAGCGAGAGTGAGCCGATGAGCGCCTTGGCGTTTAAGATTGCGACCGACCCATTTGTTGGTAAGTTGATTTTCGTGCGGGTGTATTCGGGCAAACTTTCGGCTGGTTCGTATGTGCTAAATGCAACAACGGGCGATAAAGAGCGGGTTGGCCGCTTGGTGCGGATGCACGCCGACAAGCGTGAGGACATTACGGAGATTGGTGCGGGCGACATTGCGGCGGTCGTGGGCTTGAAGAACACGACTACCGGCACGACGCTTTGCGATGTGGCGCACCCGATTATTTTGGAGAGCATTGACTTTCCTGACCCACCAGTTTCTATCGCAGTTGAGCCAAAAACTAAGGCCGACCAAGAGAAAATGGGGATCGGTTTGGGGCGGCTAGCTGAGGAAGACCCAACTTTCCGTGTGCATACTGATGAAGAAACCGGGCAAACGATTTTGTCGGGTATGGGCGAATTACACCTGGAGATTATCATTGACCGCTTGAAGCGCGAGTTCAATGTTGAGGCGAATACGGGCGAGCCACAAGTGGCATTTAGGGAGACGATTAAGAGCACGGCTGAGGCGCAGGGTAAACACATCAAACAATCTGGTGGTCGTGGTCAATATGGTGATGTTTGGGTCAAGTTTGAGCCGAACGAGCCGGGCAAGGGCTTTGAGTTTATTGACACAATTAAGGGTGGTGTGGTGCCGCTAGAATACCGCAAGCCGACGATGGAGGGCATTAAAGAGACTTTGGAGGGCGGCGTGATTGCTGGTTATCCAGTAGTTGATGTTAAGGCGACGCTTTATGATGGCTCTTACCATGATGTCGACTCTTCGGAGCTTGCGTTCCATTTGGCTGGTGTTTTGGCGACTCGCGAGGGCATCAAAAAGGCGCATCCAGTGATTTTGGAGCCGGTGATGAAGTTGGAGGCGACGACGCCAGAGGAGTTTATGGGTGATGTGATTGGCGACTTGAACTCACGTCGTGGCCGGATTGACGCGATGGAAGATTTGCAAGGTGGAGCGAAGTTAATTCGGGCGTTTGTGCCGCTGGCGAACTTGTTTGGCTATACTTCTGACTTGCGGTCTTTGACGCAAGGTCGGGCGGCGTCTACAATGGAGCTCTCGGCCTATGAAGAAGTCCCACCAAATGTGGCGGCCGAAATCATTGAAAAACGTGCTGGCAAAAAATAAAGTTTTAGCGGACTTAACAAACACCTCGCAAGGCGGGGTGTTTGTGGTGCAGACTGACACCGTGCAAGGCTGGGGTGCGTGGCTGGATGACGAGGCGGGAATTCGTGAATTGATGCGATTAAAAAGCCGTGAACTTGATGATAGTAAAGTTTTTTCGTTAGTTACTCTTGGAGTAGATTTGGCAAAATATGTGGAATTGGACGATTTTGCAGCAAAAATTGTGGCAAAATATGGTGAGCAGCCGCTGACTCTGGTTTTGCCGAAAAATCCTGAATTCAAGCATTGGTATTTTGATAGCCGAGTGGAAATTGGCTGGCGAACGCCAAGCACGGCGGCGATGCAGGAGCTAGCAAAGCGGCCATTTTTGCTAACGAGCGCCAACGAACGTGGCGGCACACCAAAATCAAATGGTGGCACGCCGACCACAGTGGTGCGAATTAAAAATGACACGGTTGAAGTTCTACGACAAGGCGATTGTGATATAATGTAAATATGAATAAGAAAAAAGTAGTTAAAAACGCCGTAGCAAACGAGCGGCTTGAAAAATTGAAGGTATCGCTAGAATCAAAAAAGATTGCGGAGAAATATGCATCTGGGGAAGTTTCGGCGAGAGAGGCGGCGCGTAAAATCCGAGCTAGATACGGGGTGCTATGACGGATTTCGTCGATCCGTATATTGATGAGTCGACTGGTGAATTAAGGAATCTTTTAGGGGTTAAAACGGCCAAGGAGTTCGCAAACATTGAGCCACAAATTGTTTTTGCTAATGAGTTAGAGCTAGAATCGCTGGATATACCACGCACAAATGATTTAGCGGAATTATGTGCGATACATAAATAGCTTTTTAAGGGTATTTATGGCTGGGCTGGCAAGATTCGGGTGGTAGATATTCGCAAAAATGTTCCTGGGGCGGAATATTTTTTGGTGAAATCTAAAATTTTCACTGCCTCGGAGTATGTTTTTGGGGAGTTGGCAAAAGAGAATAATTTGACTGGTCTAGATAAGGAAAAATTTGTAGAACGTTTGGCGTATTTTTATGATCAGGTCAATTTCATACACCCTTTTCGAGAGGGCAACGGGCGAACGCAGCGGGTGTTTTTCAGTAGAATTGCCAAGGATGTTGGCTTTGAGATTGACTGGGATTTAATAGTTGGCGAGGAGAACGATAAGGCTTCTAGATTAGCTGCCGAGAAAATGGACTTACACTTGTTGATAGAAATGTTTAATAAAATTGTGGAGGAGGCATAATTATGAAAGCGATCTTATTTTCTTCGGATTTTGCGATACTTGACGCAACAACAGAACTTGAAAGGTTGGTCGGTAAGCCTGCCAAAGATATTAACTTTGTTATCATAAATGAGGGCTTCATACCAGAAAAAGGTGACGACAATTCATTTTTCGTGGATGGTATGCACTTTATAAAACATCATTTTGGCAATTTTTATTTGTTGAATTTACAGGCGATGCCAAAAGAGCAAATATTGGAGCGCATAGAGAAAAGCGACGCATTTTTTTGTTTCGGTGGGACAAGTGGTTATTTGATGAAGGTGCTTAATGAGAGCGGCTTGGCAGAAGAATTGCCTGCATTGCTAAAAGATAGGGTGTGGTGTGGCAGTTCTGCTGGGTCAATGGTGTTTGGGTATGCGCCCAGTAAAAAGCTATCAAAAGACCTGTGGGGTGGAACGGAATTCGAGGACAAAAAAGATTGGGGTGTTGATAAGTATATGGAGTTCGCACCAGTTTGTATCTTGGCACACATGTATGGTGGCGATTTATCGGCCGATCCGCATGATTTTAGTGTTATCAAGAATTCGGCGACGATGAGCGTACCCGTCTATGCTTTAAGTGATTGGAGCGCTGTTGTGGTTGATGGTGATGATATTAAATGTATTGGCGAACATTGGACTAAGTGCAATAATGGGGTTATTGTAGAAAACCAAAAATAGCAATTTGCGTGTATTGTGAAAAGCCGAGTGAGTGTTTGACTTATGTGTTGGCGCAATATATAAGTTGTAGCTAGGTATGGGATTCGAGGTCGCGGATTTGGTCGCGGAGTTTGGTGGCGTCTTCGAAGCGGAGTTCGGCGGCGGCCATTTGCATTTGGCCGGTAAGTTCGTGGATGATTTCTTTGATTTCGCTCTTCGGGACTTTTTTCAGGTCTAATTTGGTTGGTTCGTTCTTTTTTGGGGCGACGGCACGGAGGCCCTCGCTGATATTTTTGCTGATGCCTTCTGGGGTAATGCCGTGTTCTTCGTTGTATTTTTGTTGAATCGCGCGGCGTTTTTCGGTTTCGCTGATGGCTTTCGCCATACTGTCAGTAATATTATCGGCATACATTAGGACTTGGCCGTTCAAGTGGCGGGCGGCGCGGCCGATAGTCTGGATTAAGGCGCTCTCACTACGCAAAAAGCCTTCTTTGTCAGCGTCCAAAATGGCAACGAGCGAAACTTCTGGTAGGTCTAGCCCTTCACGGAGTAGGTTGATGCCGACCAAAACATCATAAACGCCAGCGCGGAGGTCGCGGAGAATGTCGGAGCGTTCTAGGGTGGCGACATCAGAGTGGAGATAGGCAGTTTTGACTTTGAGTTCTTGCAGATAAATCGTGAGGTCTTCGGCCATTTTTTTGGTTAGGGTAGTCACTAGCACACGCTCGCCTTTGGCGACGCGTTTATCTATTTCTTCTACGAGGTCGTCAACTTGGTTGCGAATCGGGCGGACGATAATTTCGGGGTCTAATAGCCCTGTTGGGCGGACAACTTGTTGGACTGGGTCGGGCGAGACGCCGAGTTCAAATTCGCTGGGGGTGGCGGAAACAAAAATCACTTTGTTGATTTTTTGATAAAATTCGTCAAATTTGAGAGGGCGGTTGTCTAGTGCAGAAGGCAGGCGAAAGCCATAGTCAACGAGATTTTGCTTGCGGGCGCGGTCGCCGTTGTGCATACCGCGGACTTGCGGTAGGGTCATATGGCTTTCGTCAACGATAAGTAGGAAATCGTCGGGGAAGTAGTCAATTAGAGTGCTTGGCGGCACGCCTTCGTCGCGACCAGAGAGGTGGCGGGAGTAGTTTTCAATGCCTTTGACAAAGCCAGTCTCGCTAAGCATTTCTAGGTCGTATTTGGTCCGTTGAGCGAGGCGTTCGGCCTCTAAGTGGCGGCCTTGTTGCAAAAAGTAAGCATGGCGGTCTTTGAATTCTTCTTGAATACGAGTGATGGCGGCAAGGGTTTTTTCTTTGGGCGTGGCATAATGGGAATTTGGGAAGAGGAATATCTCGGATTGCTCGGCGACGGTTTTACCAGTCAGCGGGTCAATTAGGGTCAAGCGCTCAATTTTGTCAAAGTTCAGTTCAATGCGAATGGCACGTTCCTCGCCAGCAGGAAAAATATCCACAACATCACCTTTTACACGGAACGTTCCACGCTTAAAGTCGATATCGTTGCGATGATATAAAATATTTGTCAAGAAGCGGACCAGCCACTGAACAGGGCGTTCGTCGCCGACTTTGAGGAGAAGCGACATATCTTGATAGTCGCTGGGGTCGCCGATACCATAGATGCAGGAGACACTGGCGACGACAATGACATCTTCACGCGTGAGGAGGGCAGCGGTGGCGGCGTGGCGCATTTTTTCAATTTCGTCGTTGATGGCGCTGTCTTTTTCAATATAGGTGTCGCTGGCGGCAATGTAGGCCTCTGGCTGGTAGTAGTCAAAATAGGAGACGAAATAATGAACGGCGTTATTGGGGAAGAACTCCTTGAACTCGGCGAAAAGTTGGGCGGCGAGGGTCTTGTTGTGGGCGAGAACGAGGGTGGGGCGGCCGTAGTTTTTGATGACATTGGCCATGGTGAAAGTTTTGCCACTGCCCGTGACGCCAAGTAAAGTTTGCTCGCGGTAGAGATTTAGCCCCTTGCCAAGGGCGGCAATAGCTTTCGGCTGGTCACCAGCGGGTTGATACTTGCTAACAAGGTCAAACATATGTATAATTATAGCATAAAAGGAGGCGTATGGACAAGATTGTGGAGATGCTACAAGGGGTGTTTTTTATTGCAACAGAGGATGGCGACCAGCCACGGGTGCGGCCGTTTGATGGGGCGGCGTTGATAGATGATAAGATTTATATTGAGACTTTGCGTGAGAAAAATGTTGCTAAGCAGTTGATTCTGAACCCAAAATGTGAGGTTTTTGCGATGGGCGACTTGGGGCAGGTGCGGTTTTCGGCGGTGGCGCGGCTAGCTGAGGGTGATGAGGCTGAGGAGGCGATTGCGGCGATTGGCAAGTATCATGAGGGCGCAACGGATAAAGTGGCGATTTTTGCGTTAGAAAATATTTTGGCTAAACTGACCGACCGTGATGGTGCGATAAGTGAGATTGCGGGGGTAATTTAGGCGTAAATGTAATGCAAATGTATATACAATGTATATACAGCTGATTATTTGGTGCAAACTAGTTTGACGGCGACGTCAATGTCGCTAGCGCCAAAGGGCTCTTTGGGCGTAATTTGGGCGACGGTTTGTTTTTTGTTGCAGCCGGATTCTTCTAAAAAGCGGGCTTTAAGGGCGGTTTCGTTGGCATTCTTGCCGACGAAGATGTCGCCAAGGGGGATGAGCATACCGTTTCGCTCGGATAGATTGCGGAGATAGGAGGTGGCTTTTTCGGCGCCGCTTTCGGTGAAGATACGTTCATGGTAATCGGCGTAATAATTACGGGCTAATTCGCCAAGTTTGCGAGTGAGATATTCATCATTGTAGAACCACCAGCCATTGTGATAAGCGAGAAACCAAGTGCCGCTGACGCCGAGCAATAAAATTGCTAAGATAATACACCAGATACGGAGGGCTTTTTGATGCTTTTTTGGCCTTTTCATATTGTTATTATATCACGCTCGTGCTAAAATAAAAGTATGAATTTTTGGCAAAAAGTAAAAGCAGTGTTGACGACGCCGATTGGTGGTAGTGGCAAGCAGGCGACTGGTGCACCAGAGATTGCAAAGCCGATTCCTGCGGCAAGCGCGGTGGTGAGCGGGGCGACTGGCACACCGACAATCCCAGCGGCGGCAGTGATAAACGCTTTGAATGACGGCGTGATGGCACTGGATAGATTTGGAAATATTCGGCTAGTTAATCCGGCGGCGCTGCGTTTGGCGGGCTTCGCCTTGACAAATGATGCGGTTGGGCTGAATTATTCTAGTGTGGTGATGTTATTTGACGCGGCTGATAATGCGATTCCAGATAACGACAACCCGATTCGGGTGGCGCTCAGCAAAAGCACCAATTTTACGAGTCGCAACTTGAAGATTTTTAACCAAGAGCAAAAAACGACGCTACCGATTGCTTTGCAGGTGACTTATTCGGTAGAGGACGATGCGGTGATTGTGGTGTATAGCGATATTTCAGATGAGGTGCAAGAGAGCCGCGACCAGTTGGCGTTTGTTTCTACGGCGTCGCACGAGATGCGCACCCCTGTGGCGGAGATTGAGGGGTATTTGAGTATCGTGCTTGACCCCGCAAGCGCAAGTGTAGATACGCGGGCACGGGACTATGTTAATAAGGCGCATACGGCGGCGCTACATCTTGGCACGCTGTTGCAGCAATTATTAGATACAACTCGGCTCTCTGACCATCAGATGACGCCGCAATTTCAGGCGGTGGAGGTGGGGGCTTTGTTGCTAGATATTGCGACGCAGGCGGTGCCGCTGGCGGCGCAAAAGCAGCAGGTGCTGTCGCTGGATTCGGTGCCGCTTTCGGCGACGACGAGCGCGCGGGTCAAGCAACTGCTTTATGCCAAGATTGACCCAGATTTTTTGCGTGAGATTGTTAATCAGTTGTTAGAAAACGCCTTCAAATATACGCCAGCGGGCGGACGAATTGATATTTCGGCGGTTGGCAATGAGCGCGAGGTGGCGGTGATGGTGCGTGATACAGGGGTGGGGATTCCGCAGACTGATTTGCCACATGTGTTCCAAAAGTTCTATCGGGTAGATAATTCGGATACGCGCGAGCAGGGTGGTTCGGGGCTGGGGCTGTTTATCGCCTCGCAACGAGCCGAGGCGATGGGCGGCAAACTGTATGCTGAGAGCCAAGTTGGACAGGGGTCGGTGTTTTATTTGCGTTTTCCGCGGATTTCTGAGCAGCAATATCAAGAAGAGCAAAATGCCGCCGCGATGCAGGTTGGCACAAGTGTGGCGGATGTGGCGGCGGGGGCAGGTGTGGCGGAGGCGACTACTGGGGCGGGCGTTAGCGCAGCAACAGAGGTGCCAGCTGGTGCAAATCCAGCAAACTCAGTTTAGGTATTGACTTTTAAGCACAAGTGTGATATAATGTAGGTTGATGGGGGCTTTACTGTTGCCTGAAAAGCCTAAAAAAGTTGTGGAAAACTCTTGCAAAAGAGGGAAAAGTTTGATATAATATAGGAAACTTGGTGTTTTAGTAGGCCTACGGGAACCACTAAACCCGAGGATTTATTAAGTAAAAAAGAAGAAAGGACAGGGATGAAAGTCATCTTAGGCACCAAACTTGGTATGACCCAACTCATCGGTGAGGACGGGGTGATTACACCTGTCACGCTGTTGCAAGCGGGCCCATGCAAAGTGGCGCAAGTGAAAACCATCGACGCCGACGGTTATCGGGCGGCACAAATTGTTCAATCGGCAGCAAAAACTGCGGGTAAATTAACAAGCAAGCCAGTGCAAGGTCATTTGGCAAAGAACAGCATTGAGGGCGGCGTTAGCGCAATCCGCGAGTTTCGTATCGGCGAAAAAGACGAAGTTAAGAGTGGCGACGAACTAACCGTCGCTAATTTTAGTCTGGGCGACAAGGTCCGTGTGAGTGGCATCTCTAAGGGCAAGGGCTTTGCCGGCACGGTTAAGCGGCACAACTTTAACGAGAGTCGCAATACGCACGGTTTTAAGGGTAACATTCGCCGTGTTGGCTCAATCGGCTCAATGTATCCGCAAAAAGTGATGAAGGGCAAGAAAATGCCGGGTCGGATGGGTGCTGAGCGGGTGACGGTCGCGGGCTTGACAGTGGCGCTAGTTGATATTGAAAACAACCTCCTTGGTATCAAGGGGGCGATTCCGGGTCCAAAAAAAGGTCTAATTGAGGTGCGAGGAGAATAATATGGCAGAGATTAAATTAGACAAGAACGTATTTGGCGTCAAGGTAGAAAACCACGAACTATTGAAGGTTGCCTACAACGCCTACTTGGCCGAGAGCCGGATGGCAAATGCTAAGACCTTAAAACGCGGCGAAGTCCGCGGCGGTGGCAAAAAGCCATGGAAGCAAAAGGGCACGGGGCGCGCGCGCTTTGGTTCAACCCGCAACCCGATTTGGCGGGGCGGTGGTATCGCCTTTGGTCCAACAGGGGAGCAAAACTACAAGTTGAAGCTCTCAAAGACGGCGAAAAAGGTGGCTTTGCGACAGGCGTTGTCATTACAAAACACAGCGAAGAAATTGGCGGTGGTCGCCGATTTTGCGCCAAAAGAGATGAAAACCAAGTTGGCATTGAAGTTTTTGGCCGATAATGGCGTTAAAGACGAAAATGTTTTGTTAGTTGTGGCGGAGAAGACAGATGAAATCGTGCGTTCAACTGACAATATTGCAAACTTGCAGGTGGTGCGGGCAACTTATTTGACGGTATTTGACATTTTGAATGCGGATAAGATTTTGATTACCGAGAGTGCCTTGCCAGTGGTGGCTGAGTGGCTAGCAGGCGACAAGGAGGGCAAGAAATGAGCAAACAAGAAGTAGCCGCAAAAACGGCAAAGGTAGAAAAGGCGGCAAAAGTGGCCGAGGCAGAAATCGTTAAGCCGATTGTGTTGCCAGTGAATAGCGAAAAGGCCTTTCGTCTGTCGCATGACGGGATCTACATGTTTAAGGTGCCAGCCAAGATGAGCAAGCAGATGATTGCAAAGATGGTGTCCGAGGGCTTTAAGGTTAAGGTGCTTGGCGTGACTGTGTCGGTACGTAAGGGCAAGATGACTCGCGCCTCAAAGGGTGTAAAGCGTGTGCCAATTCAGATTCAGCGACCAGATGTGCGTTTTGCGTATGTTCGTTTGGCGGCGGGTGAGAAGTTGCCGTTCTTTGATGAGCAAGAGGCTGAACTAAAGAAAGCGACGGCAGCCGAGGCGAAGACTGAAAAAGCGGCAGAAAAAGACGCCAAGAAGGCTGAAAAGGCTGAGGCGAAGGCTGAAATTAAGGCTGAAAAGGCAGAAAAGAAAGGCAAGAAATGAGTATTAAGCAATATCGCCCAACTACGCCAGCACGACGCCAGATGACGACGGCTGACTACTCGGAAATCACCACCGATAAGCCATTGAAGTCACTTTTGGCACGTAAAAACCAAAAATCAGGTCGCAACAACGCTGGTAAAATTAGCGTGCGACATCGTGGCGGTGGTGCAAAAAAGCACTATCGCTTGGTGGATTTCCGGATGCTACCGCTTAAAGATGGCAAATTGACCTTGACGATTGAAGAAATTGAATATGACCCAAATCGCTCGGCACGGATTGCGCGGGTCAAGGACCAAGAGGGTGTTTATCACTACATTTTGGCGGATAGCAATATGCAAAAGGATGCAACGATTACCGTTGGTAAAGATGCGCCGATTGAGACTTCTAACCGCTTAACTTTGGAGCAGATTCCAGTTGGTTCATATATCTATGCGATTGAGTTGGTAGCGGGCAAGGGTGCGCAGTTGGTGCGTTCGGCTGGGTCTAGCGCACAGTTAGTGGCGCGTGAGGGTGAATACGCCAGCGTCAAGATGCCAAGCGGTGAAGTGCGCAAAATTGCGGTTAATGCAATGGCGTCTATCGGCGTGGTCGGCAATGCGCAGCATCAGAATATTAGCTATGGCAAGGCAGGTCGCACGCGACATCGCGGGATTCGTCCAACGGTGCGTGGCGTGGTGATGAATGCCACAGACCACCCACACGGTGGTGGTGACGGTGGTCGTCACGGCTCAGGTAAGCCACCACGCACGCCGTGGGGTCAGTTGACGCTTGGTTTCCGCACCCGCAACAACAAGCGCACCAATAAGATGATTGTCGTCAGCCGACATAATGCGAAAAGGGGTAAATAATGAGTAGGTCGCTTAAAAAAGGTCCATTTTTGGACTACAAATTAATGAAGAAGATTGCAGCGCTTGGTGCGGACGACCGCACAGTGATCAAGACTTGGGCGCGCGGTTCGGTGATTGCGCCAGAGATGGTCGGCCGGACGATTGCGGTCCATAACGGCAAAATGCATATTCCAGTATTTGTGAGTGAGAATATGGTTGGTCATAAACTCGGTGAGTTTTCGCCAACTCGTAAGTTTAAGAAGCACGGCGGCAAGAAGGCAGCCGAGGCAGCAAAGGCAAAGGCGTAATATGGCAGAAAATAACGAATATATCTTTACACATGCGATTGCCAAAGGTGTGCAATCAGCACCTCGCAAGACCAATGTAGTGGCGGCATTGGTGCGGGCGCGGTCAGTTGATGATGCATTAGTAATTTTGGATCATACGCCACGTCGCTCGGCGCTTGCCGTCAAGAAGACAATTATGAGTGCTAAGGCGAACTTGCTAGATAAGCACCGGATTGACCCGAAGACGATTGTGATTACACGAATTATGGTGACGGCTGGCACAAGGATTCGCCGCTACATTCCAGCATCACGCGGTCGGGCTTTGCCTTACGAAAAGGTCAGTAGCAATATTTTTGTAGAAGTTGCGGGTTTGCCAAAGGCAGAAAAGGTGGCAAAAACGGCAATAACTGAATCAAAAACAGATGAAAAAGCGGCAATAACTGAAAAGAAGGCCGCCAAAGCAGATGAAAAGAAAGGGGAAAAGTAATGGGACAAAAAGTTGATCCACGCAGTTTTCGTCTGCAAGTTTCTAAGGATTGGGCGTCTAACTGGTTTGCGCCAAAGACTGATTTTAAGAAATGGCTCTTGCAAGACATTAAAATTCGCGAGTTTATTGAGAAAAAGTATTCCGAGCGACCAACGATTGCTGGTATCAAGATTGAGCGTTCGCACAACTTGGTGACAGTGACGATTGCGACGGCGAAGGCGGGTGTGATTATCGGTCGCGGTGGTGTCGGTATTAACGATTTGAAAGCCGAATTGGAAAAAATTACGAGTATGCCAGTGCGAATTGATGTTGACGAGGTGAAGAAGCCAGAATTGTCGGCAAAACTGGTGGCGGAGAATATCGCAGCCCAGTTGGCGCGTCGGATTAACTTCCGCCGAGCGACTAAGATGGCAGCACAAAGCACGATGGCGGCGGGCGCCAAAGGTATTCGTATTGAGGTGTCTGGGCGGTTAAACGGCGCCGAGATGAGCCGCAGTGAGCGCTTGATTGAGGGCTCGGTGCCGCTACATACCTTGCGGGCGGATGTTGACTTTTATATTGCACGCTCACAGACGATTGCTGGTATTGTCGGTGTAAAAGTTTGGATTTATAAGGGGGAGAAATAAGATGGCAATTAAAATCCCAGCCCGTGTGATGCACCGCAAAGTGCGTAAGGGCAAAAATGGCGGTATCGCGACTCGTGGCAACACGGTGGCGTTTGGCGATTTTGGTTTGATGAGCTTAGACAACGAGCGAATTGACGCGCGCCAGATTGAGGCGGCTCGTCAGGCAATGACCCGCCACATTAAGCGTGGTGGCAAGATTTGGATTCGGATTTTTCCACATACGCCAGTCAGCAAGAAGCCGTTAGATGTGAAAATGGGTAGTGGTAAGGGCGATTTGGACCGCTATGTGGCAAAAGTTAAGGCTGGCACGGTGATGTTTGAGATTGCTGATGTGGCAGAAGAAGTTGCGCGCGAGGCTTTGCGGCTTGCTGGTCACAAGTTGCCAGTGCGTGTAAAAATTGTAAAAAGAGGAGAATTCTAATGGCACTTACGAAAATCGGAACAGTGGTGTCGGCAAAACGCGACAAGACGATTACGGTCGCCGTGGAATCGCGTCAAATGCACCCACTTTATCGCAAGCAATATACGGTGACCCGCAAATACACGGCTCACGATGAGAACAACGAGGCAAAATTGAATGACCGCGTGCAGATTTCAGAAACCCGACCATACTCTAAGACAAAGACTTGGAAGATGGACAAGATTTTGGCGCACGCGCACGAAGTGATTGTCTTGCAAGACGATACAGCAGAGGCTGAGGGGAGCGAAAAATGATTCAAGAAATGACAAGATTACATGTAGCAGATAACAGTGGCGCGAAGGAGCTCGGCGTAATCCGTATCCTTGGCGGCACGGGGCGGCGCTATGCACGGATTGGTGATGTTGTGGTGGCAAGCGTTAAAGACGCCAACCCAGCTGGCAATACCAAGAAAAAATCAGTAGTCAAGGCAGTAATTGTGCGGACACGTCGCGAAACCGTGCGCCCAGACGGCTCGACGATTCGCTTTGATGATAATGCGGCCGTGTTGGTTAACGAAGATAAGACGCCAAAAGGCACCCGTGTCTTTGGACCGATTCCGCGTGAACTCCGCGACCTTGGTTATGCCAAGATTATTAGCTTAGCACCGGAGGTACTATAATGGCAAGTCGGATTATTAAGGGTGATTTGGTGAAAATCACGATGGGCGACAACAAGGGCAAGACGGGTAAAGTGTTGCGAGTTGACCCAGCAAAAGGCGTCGCTTATATAGATGGTATCGGCAACCGCGAGCGCCACTATAAGGCGAACCAATATATGCAAGGCGGCAAGCGCGAAATTCAGGTCGGCGTGGCGCTTAGCAAGTTGGCGGTTGTTGTGGATGACAAGACTGGCAAGACGAGCCGGATTGGCTTTAAGAAGAATGAAAAAGGCAAGTTGGTGCGTATCGCAAAACAACATGGCAATAAGGAGATTAAATAATGGCGGGGAAGAAAGAGGCGGTGATGCAACCGCGTTTGAAAGCATTGTATGACAATGAACTACGAGCAAAATTGCAAGCGGAACTAGGCTTGAAAAATGTGATGCAAGTGCCCGTATTGCAAAAAGTGGTCGTAGCGACAGGCACGGGCAAGAAAAAGGAAGACAAGAAATACCTAGAAATTGCCAAAAACACAATTGAAAAGATTACTGGACAATACGCAACCGCGCGTATCGCTAAAAAGTCAATTGCAAGCTTTAAGATTCGCAAGGGCATGGGCGGCGCGCTTGGCTATATGACGACTTTGCGTGGCGCTAAAATGTATGAGTTTGTGGATCGTTTGATTAATGTGGCGCTGCCACACACTCGCGACTTCCGCGGGGTGTCAGCGAAGGCATTTGATAAGAGTGGCAACTATGCGCTTG
This sequence comes from Candidatus Nomurabacteria bacterium, assembly GCA_031262695.1. Lineage (GTDB taxonomy): Bacteria > Patescibacteriota > Saccharimonadia > Saccharimonadales > Saccharimonadaceae > WQUV01. The sequence goes on from JAISHF010000004.1 coordinate 149,412, forward strand.
GGATTAAAGAGCAAAACATTTTTACTGAACTTTCGTTTGAGGAATTGCAGATTTTGCACGGGTTGCAGGTGATTTTTGTGATTAAAAATGGCAGTGCCGAGAAGAGTAAGGCTTTGCTTGCGGCGTTTGGGATGCCGTTTGAGCGAGATGCGCAAGAGAAAGGGGCGAAGTAATGGCAAAGAAGTCAATGGTCTTAAAGGACCAAAAGCGTGAAGCGATGTACCAAAAATACGCCGCGAAACGTGCCGAACTGAAAATGGCAGGCGATTATGACGGTTTGCAGAAGTTGCCACGCAATTCGAGCCCGACTCGTCGCAAGAATCGCGACATGCTGACTGGCCGACCACGTGGTTATATGCGCCGATTTGGCCTAGATCGTCTGAATTTCCGAGAAAAAGCAAGCAAGGGTGAGATCCCTGGCGTAATAAAGAGTAGTTGGTAAGGAGGAGATGACAATGCAAAGTACAGATAAAATTGCCGACCTCATCACAAGGATTCGGAATGCAATTAACGCAGGCCACAACGAGGTGGCGATGCCGTCAGCAAAATTGACGGTGGCAGTGGCGAATAAATTACAGGCCGCAGGCTATATTGCTGAGGTTAAAGTTGAGCCAGCCAAGCCGCGCGATATTCTACATATTGTGATTGCTAAGAATGAGCCAGTAATCTCAGAGATTACACGGGTATCAAAGCCAGGCCGCCGCGTATATGTCGGTGCCGAGGAGATGCCACGAGTTAAATCGGGGCGAGGTTTAGCAATCGTTAGCACTTCACGCGGGATTATGACGAGTTTTGAAGCGAAAAAGGCTCGTGTGGGCGGTGAAGTATTATTGAAAGTTTGGTAAAATAAGGAAAGAAAGGAAAGTATGAGTCGAATCGGAAAACTACCCATCAGCATACCAGCGGGCGTGACAATCACGGTTGGCGATAGCGATATTACGGTCGCGGGCGCCAAAGGCACGCTTAAATTGGCACAGCAAGATGGTATTAAAGTAGAGGTGGCAGATAATGTTGCTACCGTAACACGGGCTAATGACGAGCCGGCAGTGCGGGCAAAGCACGGCTTGCAACGAACACTGTTAAATAACGCAGTAATTGGCGTAAGTAAGGGTTTTGAGAAAAAACTAGAAATCAACGGCGTTGGTTTTCGCTTGAATGGCGGTGGCCAAGAGATTGAAATGGCGCTTGGTTTCTCGCACCCTGTTAAATACAAGGCGCCAGAGGGCGTGCAACTAGAAACCAATAAGATGGAAATTACCGTTAAGGGGATTGATAAGCAGGCGGTTGGCCAAGTGGCAGCAGAAATCCGCAGTATCAAGAAGCCAGAGCCATACAAGGGCAAGGGTATTAAATATGCTGATGAGCGGATTTTGCGTAAAGCAGGAAAGGCAGGTAAGAAATGAGCGAGTTAGAAAATAAAATGCAAAAGGCGGCACGTCGCGCGAGCCGTGTGCGAGCGAAGGTTAGCGGCACGAGCGAGCGACCACGTTTGGCGGTGCGGATTAGCAATTTGCATATTGAGGCACAAGTAATTGATGATACTAAACATGCAACTTTGGCGGCCGCAACGACGGTTGGCAAGAAATTAACTGGCACAAAGACAGAAAAAGCCGCAGTAATTGGTGCGGAAATCGCCAAAGCAGCAAAAAAGGCAGGTGTGAAGAAGGTGGTCTTGGATCGTGGTAGTCGAAAATACGCGGGGCGGCTGGTGGCTTTGGCCGACGCGGCGCGCAAGGAAGGATTGGAGTTCTAATGGCAGACGTAAATAATGAACAAGTGGCTGAGAACAAGGCAAATGTGAGTACAGACAATATTCAGTCAGAGTTTACAGTGGTTAATGAGCAAGGCACGACACGGGCGTTTAGTAAAGATGGCGAGCGTGGGCGTGGCGGTCGGGGCGGCCGTGATAATCGTGGCCGTGGACGGCGTGATGAGGCACAGGCGCCAAAAGAGTTTGAAGAAGTAACTGTGGCGATTGACCGTGTGGCACGTGTAGTGAAGGGTGGCCGACGCTTCCGCTTCAAGGCACTGGTTGCCGTTGGCGATGGCAAAAATCGTGTTGGCGTTGGCGTGGCGAAAGGTCAAGACGTGACAGCAGCCGTAAATAAGGCGACTGACCGTGCTAAAAAGAACATCATTAAGATTAACTTGGAAAAAACGACAATCCCACACGAAGTTATGGCAAAAGAAACTGGCGCAGTTGTGCTAATGAAGCCAGCCCCAGAGGGTTTTGGTATCGTGGCTGGCGGTGTGGTGCGGACGATTTTGGGACTTACTGGCATCAAAAACGTTAGTTCTAAGTCGCTTGGCTCAACTAACAAGGTAAACATTGCCTATGCGACGATTAAGGGGTTGGCAAGTTTGCAGCCAAAATCGGAGTGGATTACCCGAAAGGATACAAAATGAAATTTAACGAATTAGAAGTAGCAGCAAAACCGAGCCGTAAGCGGATTGGACGTGGTATTTCGGCTGGGCAAGGCAAAACGGCTGGCCGTGGTACTAAGGGGCAAAAGGCTCGCACCGGCCACAGCAAGATGCGCGCTACCTTTATGGGTGGCCAGCGGTCAATTATGCAGGCGGTGCCAAAATTGAAGGGCTTTAAGAGCCTACACAAAGCGGCCGAGGTGGTTTATTTGGACCAACTGAACGGTATCGCTAAGGCGGATAACTTTACATTGGCTGAGGCGGGCTTGACATCGTCGCCATTTGTGCGGGTCAAAGTGATTGCGCGCGGCGAATTGAAGAGCAAAGTTGAGCTAAAAGTGCAGTTTGCAAGCAAAACGGCGGTAGCCGCGGTTGAAAAAGCGGGTGGCAAATTTGTAAAAACTGCTGTGCCAATGCGTGAAGCAGTTAAGACTACAGAGTAAAATCACTCAAAAACCCAAAAAAGATAGGCCAGAGAAAATCTGGCCTATCTTTTCATTATATCATACTTATGCTTAAAAGTCAATAGTTATACATAAAAACCGCCATATTTTGGCGGTTTTTAGATGATTTTGGCTCCCCGGACTGGACTCGAACCAGTAACCTCGAAGTTAACAGCTTCTTGCTCCACCATTGAGCTACCGAGGACCATGTAATTGAACTGGTGAGACGGGCGGGGCTCGAACCCGCGACACCAAGGTTAAAAGCCTCGTGCTCTACCAACTGAGCTACCGTCCCATATAGGAACAACATCATTATATCACACTTGGAGTTGTTAGTAAAGACTTGCAAGCCGAAAAAGATTCGGCTATAATATAATCTCAAATAACTTATTTAAGGAGTAGTATGTATAAGCAGCCAACTAAGGCAATCATCACGGACGCAGGGTTTGCGAGTCGGTTTTTGCCGATTACCAAGACAATCCCGAAGGCGATGATTCCACTCGGCGCCAAGCCAGTGATGCAACTAATTGTTGAGGAGTGTGTAGAGGCGGGGATTAGCGAGATTATTATTGTGGCCACCCCTGGCACGATGAGTAAGGCGATTTATGATGATTATTTTCATAATGAAAGCGCTAATGTTAAGACGCTTTTAGATAAGCAGGGTAAGGCCGAGCGTTTTGTGCCAGTGCAAGAGGTGTTGAGTTTTCCAAAAATTACGGTGATTGAGCAGGATGCGTCGTTGCCTTATGGCAACGCTTCGCCGATTGTGAGCGCGCGTGAGTTTATCAATGATGACGAGGCGTTTTTGGTGCTTTATAGCGACGACGTCGTGTTTGGTGCGTCTGACGCGAAGGCTTTGATGAATGCCTATAAAGCAAATCCAGAGGTTAAAGCGGTGATTATGGCGCAAGAAATGCCCGATGAAGTGCTGAGCAAATATGGTATTATCAAGTTGAAGGACACTGAAAAGCACACCCTAGACCATATTGTAGAGAAGCCGAAGCAAGATGCACCGTCGAACTTGACTTCTTACGGGCGTTATCTGTTGACGCCAGAGATTTTTGCTAAATTGGATGAAACTGGCTTAGACGGCGAACTCTGGACGGTGGACGGTATTACTCGTCTCGCTGCTGAGGGTGATGTGTTGGTCGAAAAAACCGCCGGTCAGTGGATGACTACTGGCGATCCAGCGGCTTATTTGGCAGCACAAAATAAATATGCCGAATTGAATAAATAGACTTAAAAGTGTTGACATGGTGCGGAAAATGCTATATAATAAGCAATATAAATTAACGCTCGTGCGAGAACTAGGAATAGGTTACGCCGAGAGAAGGAGATCACAAGATGAGTGAAGTAGATGGGCTAAGGATTCGTATCCGATTGAAGGCGTATGACTATCGCCTGATTGACCAGAGTGCAAAGCGGATTGTAGAGACGGCGATTCGCACAGGGGCAAAAGTGAGCGGGCCGGTGCCGCTACCAACTAAAAAATCAACCTTTACAGTGGTGAAAAGCCCACACGTTTATAAAAAAGGTGGCGAGGCGTTTGAGATGCGGATTCATAAGCGCTTGATTGACGTGCTAGAAGCGACGCCAAAGACGATTGAAGAACTACAAAACCTTGTTTTGCCATCTGGTGTTGATGCTGAAATCAAAATGTAAGAAAAGAAAATACGAAAATTGAGCCAGATTTATTCTGGCTCAATTTTCTTAAATAGATTTTCTTAGGCAGTTTTCTTTTCTAAAAAGAAAACCGATAGTTTGGCTAGGGTGGAGGGATTCGAACCCCCGAATGTCAGGACCAAAACCTGATGCCTTACCGCTTGGCGACACCCTAACGCTCTTGTATTATACTTGATTTTGCTGAAAAACGCAAGGTTTTTGTGGCTATGGAGGTAGATTTTAAGGGTTTTTAGTGATTTATAAGATTTTTGGAAGATTTTTAGCAAAAACTATTGACATTGTGCTTATGGTATGATATAATGGAGTAAAGGACAAATATAACAAAAAATGAAAAACAAACAGAAAGGTAGCATGAAAAAACAAATCATAGGCACGATGCTCGCGAGCGCGGTAATCTTGGCGGCGGTCGGGGCGACGGGAGTGGTGAACGACAGGATGTCGGCAGCGACTGATGTAGAGATAAGCGTAGAGGTGCTGCCGTCAAACGTAAGCTATGAGATTACTGACCCTGTGAACGGGGCGACGATTACCGACCCGAATTACGCCTTGAAGGTGCGGACGATTCGGAACGCGAGCATGAAGTTTTATAATTGTTATGGCAGCCAGATTGCCGATTGTGGCAAGGTAATGGATGGGTATCCGAATGGTGTCGGTTATATCTCGGCGACGACAATAAATAATCCTGACGAGTGGTCAAATATTGAGTTTAATGCGAGCTTTTTGCGGACTGAGCAGGGGCAACACCGTTTGATGGTGATTGGTTTTGATGCGGATGATGTGGCGGTTGATCAGGGGACTTCTGTGTATGTGAATTATGTTTATAGCAATCCAAACCCAAATCCACCAGTCAACCCAAATCCACCAGCACCAGAGCCAGCGAAGCCGACCTTGACGGTTGAAGTGGTCGGTGGCACCGAGAAAGATGGCGCGATTGTTTTGCCAAAAGGCGACAACATCCAGATTAAGGTATCATATAGTGATATTGCTAAATTGGGCGTAGGGGCTGGCGACAAGGATTTGACAGGTTCTTGCCAACCGATTCCGGCAGACAAGAACTCGGGGATGATAACTTGCACGATACCGAAAAAGGACCTCTTTAATTATATCAAAGAAGGCAACTATTATGTCGGTCGGATGTCATTAGTGTTGTTTGGCAAAGATAAGGACGGCAATGTGCTGGTAACCAAAACGATTAACTTGGTGGACATCTCGGATATTGATGCACCAAATACTGGCTTGAACGAGGGCTTTTTGGCGGTGGCGAACGAAGATTTGTTCCTTGGCGGTGTGGTAGCGCTACTGGCAATGGGCTTGATGACGGTATATATCTTATTCCGTCGGGCAAATAAAGCTTAGATAATTAAGAAAATCGCCTCTTGTTGGGGCGATTTTTGATATAATAGATATATGAAGTTGAACGAGCAGCAGCAACGGGCAGTTGAGACGATAGAGGGGCCAGTGTTGGTGGTGGCGGGGCCTGGCACGGGCAAAACACAGTTGCTCGCGGCACGGGTGGCCAATATTTTGAAACAGACTGATGCGGCGCCAGAGAATATTTTGTGTTTGACTTTTACAAACGACGGCGCGCGGAATATGCGGGAACGGCTGCGGAGCTTGATTGGTGAGGCGAGCTATAAGGTGACGGTCGGGACTTATCACGAGTTTGGCGCAGCGATTTTGCGAGATTACCCAGAATATTTTGTGGAGCGGCGATACCTGAATTTGATTGACGACTTGAAGGCCTACCAGATTTTTAACGGCCTAGTTGAAAAAATGAGTTATACTAACGGTCTGCGACATATTGAATGGCGAGGCGTGAGGGGGCTGATTTCGGATGTTAAGCGGGCGGCGTTGACGCCAGATGCTTTGCGAGCGATTGCGGCAGAAAATGAGCGAGTGGCGGGCAAGTTGGAGCAAGTGGCGAACGAGATTTTTCCGCCGCGAATGCCGAGCAAGTTAGAGCAGGCGCTACCAATCTACGATAAATGGGCGGAGGCGCTTAACTCCTCAGAAACTGGCTTGCAAAATGTCGCTAGTGTGCCGTCGCTCATGCAAACCTATTTGACAGAGTATAATTTGGCGCGGGCGGCGGCGGAGGCGAGCGAGAAGACGACGCCGCTAAATGAATATAAGGCGAGCATTTTGGCGAGGGTGGAGGGTAGGTTTTGCTTGAAGGCGCGGAAGGCGAACGAGCGGCTTGGGCGGCTCGCGGAAGTCTATGAGGAATACAATAATATCACGCGGGCGGAGGGGCTGTATGATTATGATGATATAATTTTGGCGGCGATTAAAGCGATTAGCGAGAATAGTGATCTTAGGGCGGAATTGCAGGAGCAATATCAGTATGTATTGTTGGACGAATATCAAGATACGAATGCGGCGCAGAGCAAGATTGTGGAATTGTTGCTGGACAATCCGGTATGGGAGGGGCGGCCAAATGTGTTGGCGGTAGGTGATGACGACCAGGCAATCTATGCTTTTCAGGGGGCGTTAGCGTCAAATTTGACGGAGTTTGCGGAACGATATCGGGGCGTGGAAAAGATTTATTTGGAGAAAAATTATCGTTCGGGGGCGGCGATTGTGGATTTTGCAGCGAATTTTCGGCAGACAATTCAGGACGGGGTATTTAAGGATAAAACTTTGGAGTTGGCGACTGGGCAAGAAGCGGCGATTCGGCGACTGGATTTTAAGAGTGATGTGGCGGAGCGGAATTGGGTGGCGGCGCAAATTCGGGAGCTGCTGGCGTCAGGTGTGCCGGCACATGAGATTGCGGTTTTGGCGCGCAAAAATGCGGAACTCGCAAGCGTAGCAAAACACTTAGGCGGGGTAAAAATTCGTTTTGACCAGCAAAATGACATCTTGACCGAAACGAAAATCGTGCGGGAGTTTTTGGATTTGTGTCGGCTGTTAGTGGCAATTACAGAAAAATCAGCAAACGAGGACGAACTGGCAGCGCGGGTATTTTATGCCGAGCGATGGAAGTTGCCAGTGGCAGAATTATATCGGATTGCGCGCGTAAAAGACGGTTGGATATCGGCGATGTTGGCGAGTGAGGCAGCCGAAACGCGAGCGGCGGCAGAAAAAGTGTTGGAACTGGCTGGAGAATTGGCGGAGGTGCCGCTAAATGAGGCAATTTATGAGATAGCCAAGGATTGGCAGGCGGCGGATGCAGAATTATACGAGTTGAATTCGGCGTTATTGATTTTGCAACATGCAGTTAGCGCAAGCAGTGGGGAGACGGAGGCGGGCGGCAAGTTAACTTCTGAGAACGGGCAAGCAGAAGAGGCACGACCACTGCTGACGCTGAAGAATCTGGTGCGATATGCGGACAATATGATTGCGGCGGGGCTAAATTTGTTGGATGCAAGCCCGTATCGGGCGGCAGAGTCAGCAGTGAGTTTGCTCTCGGCACATAAGGCCAAGGGGTTAGAGTTTGAATATGTGTTTATTATCGGCGCACATAATTCTAATTGGGTGAAGACAAATAGCCACCGTGGTTCAACTTTGCCGCCGAATTTGCAGGCGATAAATCCGTCGGGCGACCGTGATGATGACCGGCGGCGACTACTCTATGTAGCGGCGACAAGGGCGAAAAATACATTATATATTACGCGTGCTCGGGCGACTTTTGAGGGCAAGAATTTGATGCCGATTGAGTATTTGGATGAGCGTGATGAAGATGGACGGACGGTGGCGTGGGCTTTGCCTGAGGGCTATCGTGAGGTGGCGAGTGGTGAGGCGGCGGATGAGCGGCCAGATGTGGCGGTTTTGGCGGAGGAGGTGAGTAGGCTTGTTAGTAGCCCTGATTTGCCGACGATTGCGGCGGAGTTTACGGCGAATTATGCGCTGTCGCCAAGTGATTTAAATAATTTTATAGATGATGAGTATGGTGGGGCGGCGGCGTTCTACCAGCAAAAAGTGCTAAAAATGCCGAGTGCACCAAATTACAATATGGCTTTTGGCACGGTGGTGCATAGCGTGTTGCAAGATGTGGCTGAGGCGGCAAATCGGGGTGAGCGATTGGCGATAGAGGAGATTTTGCTGCGGTTTCGTAAGGGCATACAAGAGTTGCGGGGTGTATCGGAAAACGATCGGCGGTTGATGAGTGAGCAGGGCGAGTTTGTGCTACCAAGGTGGTTGGCGGTGAACGAGACGATTTTGGCACAAAATGGCGTGCTGACGGAACGTCCGTTCCGCCGAGAAAAAAATGGCGTGCGGTTGCTTGGGCGGATTGACCGAATTGAGCCGAGTGGCGGCGGGGCTGGGCGGACAGTAGTAGATTTTAAGACGGGCGCGGCAGGTTCGGCAAACAGCAACAAATCGCATAAGGCACGGTTGCAGTTGTATTTTTATAAGATTTTGCTAGAAGGCACGGCGGGCGAGCCGATCCGTCAAGGTCGGGTGGATTTCGTGTCGGTTGATAGCGATGAGAAGGTGGCGAAATCGCTTTTGGTAGAGTTTGAGCCAGAGGAAGAGGCGTTAGTCTGGCAGCTAATTCAGTTGGTTTGGCAAAAAGTTTTGAAAATGGACTTTCAAAACTTAGTAAAAACAGAGGCGGCAAACGGCGGCACGCAGAGTTTTCGGGAGTTCTTAGAGGTGAAAATTGCAGCATTAGATGGGGCGAAGGTTTAGGATGTGGCTTAGACGCTTGAAATCTAAACAAAAAGACATATAATATATATATGGGTAAGAAGAAGACCAAAAATAAGCGAGTAGCAGGGCGCAAAAAGCCCGCGCCAGAGGATAATTCGCCAAAGCATGATGTGCCGTATGGTTTTTGGGCGCAAATTGGGGCGATTTTGATGCTGGCAGTGGCGGTGTTTTTGGTTTTGTCGTGGTTCGGCAAAGGAGGCGCACTCCTGGCAGTGATTTTTAGGCTGGGCTATGGCCTGATTGGGATTGGCTACTTCTTTATTCCGCCGATGATTGTCTATCTGGCGGTGTTAGTATTTCGTTCAAGCGAAAATCGAATCCCGCGGTCAGTATTAGCAGGGTCAATATTGCTGTTGGTGTGGCTGGCCTGTGCAGGCGGCGTTTTGCCAGATTTAATTAAGGCCTTTCCGAAGGAGGGCGGCGGTTTGATCGGCGGCTGGGCGCACGATGCGTTGGTTGGTAGTCGTTGGCTAACGGCTGGCGTGGCGTTATTTGGCATAATTTTAGTGATTTTAATTACGGAATTATTTGTTTTGAAGTTGTCGCCGCTCACAGTATTAAAAAAGTTATTTGGCAAAAAAACTAAGGCGCCAGTAGACGAAACCGCTAAGGCGGGCGGGCGAGTAGATCTGAGTGGCGAGGCAGCAAAGGCAGAAGAAAAGCCGCTGGCAAAGTTGCCAAAGAGTTGGTTCGGCAAGCGGCAGAAGGTGGTCGGAGCAGCAACTGGCTCCTCGGCCCGCTCTGCGTCAGGTTCCGCAAATGGAACACTGGCAGGCCGCTCAGGCCAAGTCCTTAGCCCTTCGGAGCCAGCTGCTTCCCCGACCAACTGGCGGTTGCCGAGCGTGGAATTACTAGACAAAAAGCAAACACCAGCAGATGCAGGGAATATTCAGCAAAATGCACAAATTATCAAGAATACCTTTGAGCAATTTGGCATTGATGTCAAAATGGACGGCGCTGATGTTGGCCCAAGAGTGACTCGTTATACGCTCAGGCCGCCAAGTGGGGTTAACTTGTCGCGGATTGTGGCGCTAGACCGTGAATTATCGTTGAATTTGGCGGTAGATAAAGTGCGGATTGAGGCGCCGATTGCTGGCACGAGTTTGGTCGGCATTGAATTGCCAAATGTCAAACAGGCGAGTGTTGGGCTGCGTAGCGTTCTAGATAGCGCCGAATGGAAGGCGAATAGCGACCCGCTGACGTTTGCGCTAGGCAAAGATATTTCGGGTGCGGCGGTGATGACGAACCTAGCAAAAATGCCGCACTTGCTGATTGCTGGCACAACTGGCTCGGGTAAGTCGGTGATGAGCAATGTGCTGATTACTTCACTTTTGTATCGTAATTCGCCAGATAAACTCAGGATGATTATTATTGACCCAAAACAGGTGGAGATGAGCCAATATCGTGACATCCCACACTTGGAGGCACCGATTATCACACGGACTGAGGATGCTTTGCAAGCTTTGAAGTGGGCGGCAAATGAGATGGACCGACGCTATGGCCTGATGAGCAAGAGTGGCGCGAAAAAGATTGATGACTATAATGCGTGGCTAATCAAAAAGCAGGCCGAGCAGGCCAAGGCGGGTGAGGCAGGTAACCCGATTGATGATGAATTCGCGGCTTTGCACGACGGCCCAATGCCATATATGGTGATTGTGATTGACGAGATGGCGGACCTGATGATGCAGTCGGGTAAGGAGATGGAGGCGCACATTGTGCGGGTGGCGCAAAAGGGGCGCGCGGCAGGTATGCACTTGGTGTTGGCAACCCAGCGGCCAGAAGTGAAGGTAGTGACGGGCTTGATTAAGGCAAATGTGCCGGGGCGGATTGCCTTTGCGGTGTCAAATCAGGTGGATAGTCGGGTGATGATTGACGCAAGTGGCGCGGAGAAGTTGCTCGGGCAGGGTGATGGTTTGCTTTTGACGACCGAGATGATGGGTAAGCCAGTGCGAATTCAGGGTGCTTTTGTTTCGGATAGTGAGGTAGATGCGGTAGTGAAGTTCTTGAAGTCGCAAAGTGGGCCACGTTATAATGAGGAGGTTTTGAAGGCGACGGGCGATACGGCGGCTGTGGGTGCAACGACCGATTTGGCATCGGGCGAGCCGAGCCAAGACGCAAAAGACGCATTGCAACTATTTATTGAGCAAAACAAAGTTTCTACCTCTATGTTGCAGACTTATTTGCGGTTGGGGCATGGTCGGGCAGCACGGGCGGTACTAGAATTAGAGGCACGCGGGGCGATTGGCAACGACCCGTCGGGTGGTCGTGGCAAGGTTGTGCTAATGTCGTCGGTTGATGAGTTAGTGTAGGGCTATTTGATGTTCGGGTATGTTCGGTTTTTGTGAGGCTGATGTTCGGTTTTGTTCGGTTTTACAGATGAGAATAGCACTCTTGCAGTTTGTTTGCTAGTTTGCTATAATATATATTATGGCAAAAAAAGATTATTATGAAGTTTTGGGTGTGGCGAAGGGCGCATCGGATGATGAAATCAAAAAGGCTTTTCGCAAGGCGGCGGTGGCAAGTCATCCTGATAAGACTGGTGGTGATGACAGCAAGTTTAAGGAAGTCAACGAAGCTTATGAGGTCTTGAAAGATCATGACAAGCGAGCGCGTTATGACCAATTTGGCCATGCGGGCGTCGGGCAGGGCGCAGGTGGTTTTGGTGGTGCGGGCAGTGCTGGCTACGGCGGATTTGGTGGGCAAAATGTCAGTTTTGATTTTGGCGATTTTGGCGACCTTGGTGATATTTTTGGTAGTATGTTTGGTTTTGGTGGCGGCAAGGCAAGGTCGCGGCGAGGTGCGGATTATCAGACGAGTGTAACGATTGATTTTTTGGATGCTGTTTTTGGCACAACACGTGAAATTGGCTTGCATAATGGCGATAAAATTAAAGTAAAAATTCCGGCAGGGATTGATGATGGCATGAGCATTCGGCTTTCGGGCAAGGGCGGCGACGGTGCCAATGGCGGTGGCAAGGGTGATTTGTATGTGCAGGTGCGGGTATTGCCAAGCGATAAATGGACGCGTGAGGGTAGCATTATTCTGAGTCAGATTGAAGTTGATATGATTACGGCGGCATTAGGTGGCGAGGCGGATGTAGAAACAGTGGACGGCAACGTCGTGATGAAGATTCCAGCCGGCACGCAAAGTGGCACGGAGTTTAAGCTCTCGGGCAAGGGTGCGGTTGATCCGCGATATAGCGACGGGCGGCGGGGGCCGCAGATTGTGCGGGTGCAAGTCAAGACGCCAACTAATCTTACGCGCAAGCAAAAAGAAAAATTACGCGATATCTTTTGATATTTTGAAGAGCCAGCATTGCTTGCTATTCAAGAGACAACATTTTCTAGCCAGAGGACGAGTTCTTCTAGCAAGAATTTGTCGTTGTTAGGGTCTTTACTTGCGGCGGCCATTTCTTTTTGGAATTCGGGGAGGCGGGCTTGGAGCTTGGCGGTGCGGTAGGCGTGCCAGATGGCGGCGTCAGACTTAGTGAGGGATTTTGGAAAATTACGGGCTTTGTAGAGTGGCAATAATTTGGCGAGGCGTTCGTCGGTGAAATTGGGGTCAAAATCGGCGAGCTTTTGGGCGTCGGCACTCCGGACGGCGGCCATTTTGGGCTTGTCGGAGTCGGGAGCGAAGCCGTCGTAAAGTGTGCAGTCGGGGTCATCGGAATGTGGAAATGGCGGTAGTTCTTTGGCGGAGGCGACGCGGGCGGCGAAGGTCGGGTCGCTTTGGAGTTTGGCGAGGTTCTGCTGGATTTTTATGAGGTCAATTTGGAGTCGTTCTTGGTCGGCGGGTTGCAGAACGGCGAGCGGGGCAATGGCGGGGCAGCGATTAAAGCGGAGTTCTTTGACGGGGAGTGGCTGGTAGTCCTCGGGGCGTTTATCATAAGGAATCTGGACGTGTTTTTTGAGTTCTGATTCGCTCATGGCTATAAAAGGTGCTGGGTCAACTTGGAGGTCATAAACATAGGTGCCTTGCTGGGTCGGAGCGATTGGGAAAACGATGGTGGTTTTGAGCGGATAATGGTAGCGGCCCGAGGTATAAACGAAAGGTTTGCCGTTCATAACGAGTTGCTCTACGGCGGACTTGTTGCGGATTTTGAAGAGGTAGTCAAAGATTTGTGGCTGTTTGGTTTTGAGTAATTTGGCGACGGCAATCAGAGCTTCAACATCCGAAAGGGCGTCGTGGGCTTTGGCGTGGAGTAGGCCGTTGGCACTTGATAAGTCGGTGAGTTTATTGCTGGGCTTGCCGTCTTTTTCGGTCCAGTTGATGCCGTCGGGGCGGAGGGCGCGAGTCATACGGACGACATCAAGGAGGTCCCAACGTGAGCGGTTATCAGCCCATTGCCAGGTGTAAGCATCGTAAAAGTTGCGAAAAAAGAGATTGCGGATGAATTCGTCGTCAAAACGGATATTGTTGTAGCCGATAGCGACGGTGTCGGGCGTAAAGACCTCGTCGGCTAACAGATGTGAAAGTTCAGCCTCGGTGAGGCCGTCGGTTTGGGTTGCTTGTGGCGTGATGCCAGTGGTCAAGATGGCAAAAGGGCTAGGCAGGATTTCTTTGGATAATTTGACGAGTAAATTGTAGGGTTCGCCGATAGGATTGAAGCTTTCGTCAGTGCGGATGCCGGCGAATTGCATAATGCGGTCGGTTTTGGGGCTGAGGCCGCTGGTTTCTAAATCATAAAAGAAGTAGGTCATAGATATATTATATCACGCATAGCCATGAAGTTGGCGTGGCAACTAGAAATTTTTGATGACATCGGTATAGATAGCGATAAGGCGGGCGAGAGTGTGGCGCAGGTCGTGGTTTTTGGCGATTTTGAGGGAATATTTGGACATTTTGCGGGCGAGTTTAGGGTTATTAAGGATGATAGCGAGGGCGTCAGCGGTAGCGGTGGGGTCGTCGGGTGGCACGAGGAAGCCGTTTTGCTGGTTTTGCACAAGTTCGGGCAGGGCGCCGGCTTGGACGGCGACGGCGGGCAGACCAGAGGCGAGGGCTTCAATGAGGACGATGCTTTGGGTCTCGGTGGTGCTGGTAATGACAAAAACATTGGCAGTGCGGTAGACTTTGGGCAGGTCTAGCCCAAGGATTTTGCCGGTAAATTGCACGGAGTCGCTAATTTTGAGGCGGTGGGCGAGTTTTTCAAGGTTGGACTTGTCGTTGCCGTCGCCGACAATGACAAAATGGGCGTTTGGGATTTTGGTGAGCAACTTAGCGAAGGCGCGGATGGCGACGGAGAGCGATTTTTCGGCGTCTAGGCGGCCGACATAAAGCACGATTGGCTTGTTGGTTGGGATTTGGTATTTTTTATAGATAGATTTGGGCGCAGGAGCGGGGTGAAAGCGGCTTAAATCTACGCCGTTAGAGAGTGGCTCAATCGGTTTTGGCGGTTCACGAAAAAGCCGTTTTTTGGGGGCGAGATCGCGGACGGCGAGTTCGGTTGGCATAGTGGCGTATTCGGCACGGGTTAAAAAGGAGGTGTAGAATTTGCGAACGACGGCGTTTAGGGGGCGTTTGGCGACGCCGACAAATTTGAGTTGGGCGGTGAGGTTCTCTGGGTAGGAGTGGCCAGTGGCAACAATCGGGATATGGCGTTTTTTGGCGTAGCGATAGACGGAGAGGGCGATTGGGCCGGGGGTTTGGTTGTGGATGATGTCGGGGTGGAAGGCGTCAAGGAACTTTTGGATGTCGTTATAGGGGTAAAAACTGACATGGATGCCGTTTTTATAGGCGATTTGGGGGATTTTGTGGCCAAAAATCGTGCGGGCTTCGGGGATTTGCTCAATCTGGTCGGGGTAGAATGGTACGCGAATTGAGGGTAGGCGAACAACGCGAAATTGCTTATCGTTTTCAATTACGAAGTCGCCAGTGATGCTTGGGGCGAGAACGACGACATTGTGGCCCAGTTTGGCGAGGCCATGGGCGAGGTTAAAAGAAAAAGCGGCAACGCCGTCAATCATAGGGTAATAGAGGTCGCTAGAAATCACGATATTCATAATATAAGTATAGCACAAAGAACTCGCAAACCGCTAGGGGGTGCCAGTATCTCCATTATATCACACTTATGCTTAAAAGTCAAGAGTTTAGTGTAAATAGGCGTTAAGAATAGCAGTGAGGTCGCGGGCGGGTTTGACAAATTGGTTTTTGATGGTGTAGGGGGCGATGGCGGCGGTAAAGCCGAGTTTTTTTGCCTCGTTAATGCGTTTTTCGGGGGTGGAAACTGAGCGGATTTCGCCACCTAAGCCGACTTCGCCAAAGACGACGAGGTCGTCTGCGAGTTTGCGGCTGGCGGCAGCACTGGCGATTGCCATACAGACGGCAAGGTCGGCGGCGGCGTCGGTAAGGCGGATGCCGCCGACGACGTTGACAAAAATATCTTTGTCGGACAAGGTGAGCTTGGTGCGTTGCTCTAAAACGGCGATTAACAGATTGAGGCGGTTTAAGTCAAAACCGCTGGCAGTGCGCTTGGGGTAGCCGAAACTACTTTTGCTGACGAGGGCTTGGATTTCTACAAGGAGCGGGCGGGTGCCGTCAATCGCGGCAAAAATAATTGAGCCGTCTACGTTTTGGCGTTCGGCAAGCAGGGCGGCGGAAGGGTTTTTGACCTCGCTCAAGCCTTTGTCGTGCATCTCAAAAATGGCGAGTTCAGAGGTGGCGCCAAAGCGGTTTTTGCTGGCGCGGATGGTTTTGAAACCGCCATAGCGGTCGCCCTCAAAATTAAGCACAACATCAACCATATGCTCTAAGGTCTTTGGACCAGCGAGGTTGCCGTCTTTGGTGACGTGGCCGACGAGCATAAGGGCGGTGCCAGTGGCTTTGGCGGCACGGATGAGGAGGTTGCCAGAGTTGGCAACTTGGGCGACGCCACCGGGGGCGCCAGCGATTTCGGCGACAGCGAGAGTCTGGACGGAATCTACGATGATAAATTTGTATTTGTTGGCGAGAATAGTTTGTGAGATGTCGTTGGTAGAAGTGCTGCTGGCGAAATCGAGGGTGAGGGGTGGCTGGGTGGCTTGTGAGTTGGCGGACATGGTGGCGTGAGTGGTCTTTGGCGTTTTGCCAGCAAGCCGCAAGGCGCGGGCGCGGACCTGCGGGGCGGATTCTTCGCCCGAAATGTATAAAACAGGGACATGTCGCGCGATAATCGTGGCGATTTGCATCAAAAGCGTAGACTTGCCGATGCCGGGCTGCCCAGTGAGTAGCGAAACGCTACCTGATAAGATGCCGCCGCCGAGGACGAGGTCAAGATCGGGAAAGCCAGTGGAGAGGCGGGCGGCTTCGGCGTCGTCGGTGGCCGTAGCATAGATATTTTCGGCGTGCAGGGTTTTGCCGGTTTTTTCAGCCAAACTTACGGTGTTTTTGACTTCCGGGGCGCCGGCTTGCTCCAAGAGAGTCTCCCACTCGCCACAAGAGGAGCATTGCCCAAGCCATTTCGGGAAAGTGGCGCCACAATTAGAGCAAACGAATAGGCGGCGGATTTTGCTCATACAATTACCGTCGGCACCTTGATTTGGGGGTGAGATTCGTAATTTTGCAACTCAAAATCGTCAATTTTGAAGTCGTCAATGGTTTTTTGGTTGCCGTTGATGACGAGCTTAGGGAATTTGTAGGGTTTATGCGTTAGTTGTTCACGGGCAGCGGCTAGTTGGTTGTCATAAAGGTGGGCATCAGAGATAGAAATGACCAGTTCGCGGGCTTCTAGGCCGGTGATTTTGGCGACCATCATTAAAAGCGCGGCATATTGGCAGATGTTGAAGGGTAGTCCTAAGAAGACATCACTAGAACGCTGAAAGAGGTGGAGGTAGAGTTTGCCTTTGATGACATCAAACTGAAAGAGGGTGTGGCAGGGCGGCAAGCGCATTTCGTCCAACTCGCCAGCATTCCAGCCGCTGACGATAATCGCCTTGCTATCTGGATTGTGCTTGATTTGCTCAATCGCCCACGCTAATTGGTCGATTTCGGTAGCCGAACCTTGGTGTGGGCAAGGTTTGCGCCAATGACGCCACTGAACGCCATAAATGCGGCCGAGTGTGCCCTCGCTAACAGAGGTGGGGTCCTCAAAACCGTCCCAGATATTGACCTTGTGGTCTTGGAGATATTTGGGCGTAGTGCAATCGCCAGAGATAAACCAGAGCATTTCGTGGAGCGGCCATTTGAAAGGAGTTTTTTTGGTGGTAAGGAGCGGGAAACCATAGCGGAGGTCAAAACTGAGTTGAGCGCCAAAAACGCTCTTGAGGTTGGCGATGCCGCGGGATTTTTTGCTTTTGCCATCTTTGAGAATGCGTGCGAGTAGCCGTAAATATTGGTACTCAGGATGGATTTTTACGGCTGACGCCGAGTTGGGCTTCGCCCGATTAGGCTGGCTCTTACTCATTTGCTCTCCTTTATCTTAACTATTTTTATATCATTTTCTTGTAGTAGTTGCAAGCCGGCCTTGTCCCACCAGTCGTAGAGGTAATATAATTCTTTGACGCCAGTTTGGGCGATTGCTTTGGCGCAGTTGATACAGGGCGACATGGTGAGGAGAATGATGGCGTCAGTGAGGTTAATTTGGTTGGTTTTGGCGGCTTGGATGGTGGCGACTTCGGCGTGAATGACCTCTGGGCGGGTGATGAGTTTGCGGAGCTTTTCGCCGTTCTCGGTAATTTCAATCTCGTCTTCCATCGGGCCGCCAGTCGGGTTATGGTTGACACCGCTACTAATAATCGCGCCGTTTTTAATGATAAAGCAAGCGACGCCGCCGAGTTTGGCGGGCACGGATTTGGCCATTTTTTTGAGTGGGGCGATAAAATCTTTAATTTCCATACTTTTTTTCATACCTTTTGGCGAGTTTTGTCAAATCTTCGCCCAGAGCTTGGTATTTTTGGGCGTTTTGTAGAGGGGTGAACTTCATCTGGCGATAGTTCCAAACTGAGAGGTCGGGAGCGTCAAACGGCACGCAATGATAATGGATATGCTCAACGGAACTCTGTGAGGAGGTGCCGTTTTTTTGGATAAACTGCACGCCTTTAATGCCCCAGACCTTGCGGATGATTTTTTGGGCGATATACATTAGTTCGCGGACGGCCTCCCATTCCTCGGGGGTAAATTCTTTGACGCTCCGCAAATGGCGGCGTGGCACGATTAACATATGGCCATCTATATAAGCAAACAGGGAAATTGTCAAGACGACATCGGATTTTTCGTAGATGATATAGCGGTCGCGGAGGTCGCAAAAACAACATTTGCCGACGGTCTGCCAGATTTGGTCGTATTTGCCAGTAATCCGAGCGTCGCGGTAGGTGATTTGCTTTTTGCTTAGGGGGTCGTCCATATTATTCCTTTAACGGGTCCTTGCGGTATTGCATAAAGTCTTTGAGCGTATCCGATAAGCCGCCGCCGATGGCGCGGGCGAGGATTTTGGAGGTGGAGATGTTGGTGCTTTGGCGGTCTACGACGACGGTTTTGCCGCCGGATTTTTCAACAATGCGGTTCTCAACCGAGTTTTGCCAGTCGGCGGCCCAATCTTCTTTGACGGTGAAATAGACGTCTGGCTTGAGTAGCCCAAGGCTGGGTGCGCAAGATGGCTCAGGGACAATCGTCACAAAATCAACGCAACGCAGGGCGGCAACGACTTCGGCACGGACCTTTTCGCCTAGGATTGGCTTGTTTGGGCCTTTGACCTTAGAAATCGCCCTGTCGCCGACCACGCCGACGACTAAAACATCACCGAGTTTTTTGCCTTCTTCAAGGTAGCGAGTTTGCCCGACGTGCATTAAATCCCACGACCCCGCCGTAAAAACCACGCTTTTGCCCGCCGCTCGCAACTTGTCGCCGAGTTCCAAGAGATCACTCTGGGAAATTAGGCGTTTCTTAAAACTGCTTGGCATCGCCGCAGCACTCATATATCCTCCAATATTTTTCTACTTACTAGTATATCACGAGTGCGGCAAAAATGATAGTTATTTTCTAAACTTTCATACGGATTATGGGCTAAAAACTTATAAAAATCAAAAATCAAGAAGAAATTGGTTAGCTGAGCAAAGATTTTTGCAGGGAAAACGCAAGAATAGCCCTTGCAGAGGAAGTATTTGCGAATTTGGCCAGGGGCTTTGGGGCAATCCACGAGCAAAAAAGCATAGGTGCGAGCAAGGTCTATCAGGGGTGAGCCGAGGGCAGATTTTTCAAAGTCAATGATGCCCGATATGCGAGGTGAGCAGGGGTCATCACAGGCACGAACACAGGGCGCTTGGCTGCCGTCCCAGAGGATATTGCCGCGAACAAAATCAAGGTGGAGGGGCTGCCGGGGGAGGTTCTGTAAGGTGTCGGAGGCGAGAAAACTGGCGATTTTGGCGTGATTTTGGCGAGTTTTGAGGTGCAATTTGCGTTTTAAGGCGTTTTTAACCCCTTCTCGTGCAAAATAGGCCTGCATCTGGGTGTTATGGCTTACTAATTCTTGAAGGGCATCTGGTAGGCTAGGTGTGCTAGGTGGCGTCTGCCCGCCTAGCGCTACGTGCAACTCAGCAAGTGATTTGCCAAGTGCTTTGAGGTGTTTTCTAGTGTAGGCTTCCCAAGGAATCGTGTCGCCGTCTAGCCAAAAATAGAGCCGCGCAAAGCGGGTTTGGCCGTTTGAGGCGATTTTAAGGGTCTTAGGGCTTGCAAGGGTGCGAACTGGCATACCAGCAAGGTGGGCGATTTCGGCAACCTTGTCAGCGTTTTTGATGCGTTTTAGCACATCTGGCTCGTTTTTTAACAGTAGTAGGTTGTATCTGGCATCGCCGGCCAAAACGCCAAAACTGTGGTTGCGATAGCCGTGGTTATAGGCAAAAATACAGGGGCGAGCCAACCCAAAAGCCTGCGCCAGCCGCAAAACATTAGCATCAGAAATCGGCGGATTCTGAGGAGCGACGGCATTAATGGCGTAGCCTTCGCACATATTATGGCGTTTAGAAAAATCTCCCTGCATATAGATTATTTTAGCACGTTTTGACTCGGTTATGGAATATTTTGCGGTTTGCGAGCGTGGCAGGGCGGCTCGGTGGCGACGATTATGATAATATTAAGGTATAATTATTGCTAATGTATATAAAATAGCATAAAAGTATTGACTTTTGGTGTTTAGTGTGATATAATGTAATCAGCATCCGAATGGGCGGGAGGCCTAGGGCGGGTGTGCGCACTAACAAGTTAGATTTTTACACATTGAGGCGTTGAACGCGCCGAAAAAATTATTGGCTTTGCAAAATAACCGCTGAGAGGCGGGATTTTGGCAATTTAGAATGAGCCGCGGCGGGGTGGTTTGTTTAGATAGTTTTTTCGGTGCGTTTAGACGCATCAAAACCCGATGGTAGCCTGAAGTGTTGGCGCCACGGGTTGTGGCACCAGATTTATTTTGTGCCACGTGTCGGGGCAAATAAATTATATTTAGTTGCCCCGAGAACGGGGCGGCGGAAAAAGGAGGATTCTTTTTATGTCAAGTAAGAAGAAAATCACCATTGCCGCTCTGGTAGGAGCGGTGTTAATTGCGCTGTTAGTTGGTGGCATTATTGCCCTTACGACAGCCAAGATTCCGGATGATCCGGAGGCAGCACGCGCATTCTTTTTTGCCTTGACCAATGGAACGTTAACCAGTGAAGATTTGGCTAACGAAAAGGATAGCCGGGATTATACCCCGACGAGAATGACGCAGATTGTAGGCGAAAATCTCTATGCGGCAAGCCAAAAGCAAACCGCGCGGGACATTTATAAGCTTGCAAAAGAAGAAGGAGCCCGTTTCGGGTTCCGCAAACCGACGGACACTAATTATGGGCTGAACGCATTTTATGCGGAGCATGCCTTCTTCATCACTATGGAGGAAGAAGTTGTGAGCAAGTCGTTCACAGAACAGTCTTATCCAGTGATGGTTTCTGACGGCATAATTTATGTCGCGGAAAAGGGCGTGCTTTATAAGTTGGCGGTTAGCCAGCCGGATGCGTTTATAGCCGAGATGATTAGCGACTATGTTGACTACGACAAAGACGTTAGAGCTAAGGTTATTCCTGCTCGCAGGAGCAGCATCACGGCGGACGACACGATGGAAGCGTTTATTGGCCTAAATTTATGGGGCAAGAAATCCGTTTGGAATTTCTTGACCAACGGTTTAGGGAACTGGACGCCGAAAACGAGCGACGCTGAATGCCAAGAAAATGCAGTGATTGTTGCTTATGACAACCCGCCTTGGAATGTTGACGGCATTTGGTATGTTGGCAACAAGGAATTTGGCAAGGTTAATGAAGGGGCCGAGATGATAAATTTCTGGTTCCCTGAATTGCCGATGAGCGAGACACTACAGTTGTCTGACAGGATTTTGCTCGGGTCGCCGGAATATTTAAGGCGGCAAGGCATAATGCTGTTTCCGAAGTTGAGTGATGCTGTTAAGGCTAACCTCGGTGGCGGTGATGGCAACGGTACAACGACAAGAGCAACAACACCGTATAACCCGAATCCGAATCCGAACCCGACGACAACCACACCGGCACCGACACCGGCACCGACAACGACAACGACGCCGAAACCGGCAGTGACGACGGCTCCGACAACGACTACGCCGAAGGCAACGACGACCACAGCCGTAACCACGGCACCGAAAAAGACGATTTCGTCAATCTCGGTGACGCCGGCAAGCTGGGAATTGGAGCAGGGCGAGAGTATGTTGTTTGAGGCGATTGCTTATTACAATGACGGCACGCGTGAGGACGTGACTTATGCGGCGACTTGGAAGACCAATGTCGGTGCTAATTACGGCGTAAGTATGAGCGGCAACATTTTGATGGCTGCTGATAATGCGACACCGATGAGTGATGTTGCGGTTTGGGCAGAATGGGACGGCAAGCGTTCTAATTATGCGATGGGTGACATTATCGGAGTGGAAGAAGAGGATTTAATCACTCTAAACCCAACTCTGGTAAATATCAGCTATACCGGTGGCTCGGCGACATTTATTCTTGACGCAACGCAGCCTTGGGCGGTTTCAGACTGGCACGGCGGCTTTGCGGGGACGCTTTCACATCTGCAAGGGGCGGCTGGGCAGCATCGTTTGACGGTGACATTGCCGGCCAACGACCGTGCAGTGGTGCGGACTTGGTTTATTACCTTTAAGACGTCAGGCGGAGCAACAGCGACACTGACAGTCAGCCAAGGTTTGAACCCGGGCGGCACGCCGTCGCAGATTGATCCGGCAGACCCGATTCCGGGCGGCACATTCCAACCTGAATATGGCTATGACGGCAATAATGACGGAACGCCTGACCCGATAAACAACCCTGACCCGGGCACGCCGTCTTACCACACTGACCATCCGGAACATAATCCGAATGACCCGGCGAATCCGGGGCAGACGGTAATTCCGGATTCCGTTCCGGCGCCGCCGACTGGCAGCACGATTACCGACCGTCCCGGCAACGGCGACGACAATTAACACTTTGAACTTTTAGGATTTGTGGGGGAGGATGAGCCTCCCCCTACCCTATAATAATGTGTGTAGAAATCTAACTTGATGGTTGCTATTCCTTAAAAATTCGGCTAACAAAGTATTAGGAATAGTGCTTTTTGTGTGTTTTTAAGTATAAGAAGGAGAAACTATGAAGAAAGTTTTAGGAATTGCCGGTACTGCGATTGCGGCTGCGACGCTTTTTAGCGCCCCAGTTTTCGCAGAGGCTCAGTCGATCACTTTGACGGCTGGTGCTCATAACGGTAAAGATGCATTTGTGAAGCGCGTTGACGCCAAAGTTGGCGACGAAGTGTTGATGCAGATGTCGTTTAAGAATAACAGTGGCGAGAAGTTTAATCCGATTGCCGCTCGTGTGGTTTTGCCAACACAACTTTCGTTTGTGTCTGGTTCTACTACGGTTTATAACCGCACCAATCCAAATGGTCTAGCGAACGCCGATGGCATTGCCACGGAGTTCATTGACCTTGGTGGCTACAGCCCCGTTGATAACGAGGGTCGTGGGCAGGGTTCGGTTTCTTACAAGGTGAAGGTGAACGGCACCGGCCTTGTTTGTGGTGTAAATACCCTTAATGTTGTGAACGAAGTTGCAGGTTACCAGAACGGTAAAATTGCAACTGATACGTTTGTGGCATATTCTGCTGTGGACGTGGTGAAAACTTGTGCTTCTGAGAAGCCTGAGTTGCCAACCACTGGTCCTGTTGCAGTAGCCGCGACGGCTTTGGGCGCTGGTGCGCTCGCAACCGCTGCTGGTTATATTGTTAGCCGAAAGAAATAAGCTTGGTCGCCTAGTAGTGGGCTAAGAGCTTTGGAAAACGCCCTCGGGATTTATCTCGGGGGTGTTTTCACGTAGTTTTGGGATTTTGGCATTTTAGTATTGACTTTTGGTGTGCGGTGTGATATAATAGATAAGGTCCTAATGAAACTAGGGCTGTTTGGCTAGTGCTAAAATCTGGTCAATCAGGGCAAAATGCCCTAACTGGCGTGGCAGGACCACGATTTACTTTTTATTTCAGGAGGATTATTCCAATGGGGCAAGAAAAATGCCGGTTTGAGGCATATAGCATTACAAAGTCAGAAGTCAAGATAAAGACCGACGACGGAAAGTATGATAAGGCGGCTTACGGTGTGAGATTTGGTGTTTCTCTGTCTAGTCGTTCGCACGACATTGATGACCGACAGGCCGTGTATATGATGCAAGAATTGGAGAATATGATTGCAAAACAAGGGGTTGAGTTGAAGTTTAGTATGCTTAATATGGACCCCGACCGGTTAAAACGCCGTGGTGCCGAGCTTGCGTATGAGGTGGTTATTGGCCGGCTGGAGTGCGGGCCGAGCAAAAAGGAGCTGTATATATGCCAATGGACAGATTTCAAGAATAAAGCTACGAATATCGCCTGCCAGATAAATGATTATTTGACACAGCAGGTGAGCAATGCGGCAGTCGCACAAGTTGCCTAACCTCCAAGAAGTTAAAAAACTTCCGCGTAATAATGCGGAGGTTTTTTGTATAATAATTATGTTAAAAAGGGCTTGACATCGAAGAAAGATTTGATATAATCTAGATAGATAACCCGGCCCGTGGCATATTACCACACTGCGGGGTTTTCTTTTTGCCCGCTCAGTCCCTATTCCACGGAAACACTGACATGAAGTATTTGCGCCCTGTCTTTAACTCCTCTTTTATCTGGACGCAGAATTTCTTGCCATTGCGACTCACACCATAAATGCGGTAGAGCCTAATGTCTTTATCGAAGGACTTTTGGGCTTCTGGCGGGGTTTGAGTGTTCCGCAGAGTGTCTAGCGCGCAGCTATATAATTTTAGCCGCTCGAACCGTTCGCGCGGCTTTTTCTGGAAGATATGCGTCCAAAATAGATCAAGGAATATTTTAGGGGTTTTGTAGCCTTTATATTTGGCATTTAGATAGGGTGTGCGACGTGTTTTGGTGGAGAACTGCTTATAGGCGGCGCGGGCGAGAAGTAGCACTTCGTCATAAGAAGTCCCCGGCAGGAGTGAGCATTTTGACTGATAGAATTTCATAGTTTATATTTTATCAGAGCGAGGGCAAAAAGTATAATAATTATGTTAAAAAGGGCTTGACATTGGATGACGCTTGCGGTAAAATAAGTGTATAATGAGAGGTAAAGAAAAAGGGGGCCAAATGGCAACGAGCATAGCGGACAATCAGGCGACGGAGCGGGGTGGGCTGGCAAGGCTCGGCGGAGTGATGCGTGCTATGCGGCTGGGCGCTTTGGCGGTGCTGGCGGCGGCGGCGTTTGCGTTGCTCTCGGGTGGGATTGCGAGTACTTTTCGGTCAACTAGCGCTGAGGAGGTGCAGATTAGTGCTAACTTGCTTGGTGCTGGCTCGGTGATGCTGACGGATGGTGTCTGCTCGGCGGCCGATACGACCAAGCAGCCGGCCTATGACGCTACTAATAATGCGTTAGACATTAACGTAACGCCGGGAGCGATTGCCAACAACTGTCTTGGGTTGACGGTGACGACAGATAACGCTAATGGCTATACGTTGACGATGGTCGGGCCAGAGGATGGCAGTTTGAAGTTAGCGGGTGCAGCAATTAAGACAAAGACTGGCTCGCTGGATGTGCCAACGATATTTGCCAATAGTGTCAGCACGGCGGCTTGGGGCTTTGCAATCCCAAAGGGGCAGCTCCAAACACTTAAGCGGGAGTTTGACGCCAGTTATACGATTGTGGCTCGCGATAGTGTTGCCAACGAGGCCACATACGCCCCTGTGCCAATGACAGTAACGCCGATTGATACGGTTGGTGCGGGTGTGATTAGCAGTTCAACTAACTTTAACTATGATGTATTCTTCGCTGTTGCGGCGGGCGGCAATATGCCAACTGGTGCTTATACTGGTGCGGTAACCTTCTCGGTGGTCGGCAATGCGGCGACGCCGGTTACGCCAACTATCTTGACGATTACTAACGAGATTGCTACGGTTCCTGATACTACAATGGGCCCAGTTATGGTTACGACGGATGTGGCGGCGAATTGTAAATGGAACAAGGGTGCCGACTTTACTTTTGCGTCAGGCGGCACGGCCTTTACTACCACAGGTGGCACGGGGCATACTACTGAGGTTACTGGCCTTACTGCCGGCGAAAACGTGATTTATGTTCTTTGCGCTAACGCGATCGTGCCAACGGTGGTCTCAGAGGATGTTACCACAAGTGTCACGATTGAGGCGGGCGTGCTCTACATGCAGAATGTCACCGCCAGCAACTGCCCAGTTGAGCGCACGCTAGCCGTAGATGCCCGCGATAATGCTACTTATTGGATTAAAAAGGCCAGTAATCTCTGCTTTATGATGACTAATCTCGCCTATACTGGTGACACTGCTAACGGTGGCAGCAACCAATTTGGCGATGCTACCACGGCGATTACAAATGGCACAGGTAGTAGCGCTACTTATGAGGCTCGCTATTATGTACCAGAAAATGCTAATCGAACTATTCTTCCTACTGAGCCGAGTATAGGTGCTACTGGTGGACTTACCGCTAACGCTAGCACTGCTAAGCAATACGGTTACCTATACAACTGGTGCGCGGCGATGAACGGTCAGACGAGCGCCTGCCAGAGTTCTACGACTCAGCCGGACCAAAACGTCAATGGTGGCACTAGCGGCACCCTCTACAACATTTGCCCAAAGAACTGGAAGCTCCCTACTGGTAATGGCGGTGAAATGGCCACGCTTAACACTGCTCTCAACGGTGGCTCTACTTCTAGCCCAAGCGGACTCTTTACGGACGGCTTCTTTATGTCGTCCGGCGACTGGTACAATGGCTCGTTCTACAGCCAGGGGTCGGACGGCTACTACTGGTCGTCTACCGTCAGCAGCAATGGCACGAACGCCTACTACCTCAGCTTCGGCAGCACGTACGTCAGTACGGCGTCCAACTACGCCAGTAAGCAGTACGGCTACGCTATTCGGTGCGTTGCCCCTTAGTTGGGTTTGCTTCTTTGTTTTTACGGTGTTCGTATTTTTATTTAGAGCTTGCCCGGCCAGATTTTTTAAAATCCCCTTAGCGAGGGTGGCAGGCGGGTGCAGGCGATGGGTTGCGTCCCCCGACCGAAGGGAGGGGGCGCAACACCTTCGCCAGCATCCCGCCAGCCGCCCGAGCAGCCCTTTTTAGAGTCCGAGCTTCTTATAGCACTCAAGGTCGGTGAGAATTTGGTTTCCGAAGATTTTTGTGAAGGTCTTTTTGTAATTGTAGTGCTTAGCGAGGCCTTGATAAGAGCGGAGCCGCACAATAATGTTGGCATCTATACCATAGAGCTTGATTTCATGCTGAATATGATATAGATTGTAACGCCAACGTTTACCGATGACGGTGCGGTTGGGGCGGATGACGACGCCGAGGAGCGGCAGCCCTTGGCTAGCTGGTTGTAAATAGAGCTTTTTAGGGTGGATAGTAAGCCCTATTTCTTTGGCGCGAGCAATAACCACTTTACGGATGTGGAGTAGCTCGGTTTTACTCCTGGCCATATAATAGGCATCATCCACATAGCGACCATAATACTTGCAGCCTAGTTCGCGCTGAATGAAACGGTCAAAAAAATCAAGGGCGATATTAGATAGCCACTGCGAGGTGAGGTTGCCAATAACAATACCGCAGCCTTTTTTGGCGTGGAATAGGCTCTTAGATTTTGGTAGACGGTCCCAGTCGGAGCGCTTGCCTCTAGTGCGGACATTTTTGGTAGGGTCATCAAAGATGACTTCATGCCAAAGGTATAGGCAGAGGTCAAAAATGACGCCGCCGTTGGGAAACTGCTTGCGTAAGCCTTGCTCAACGCACCAGTAGAGGTATTTTCGGGGTAGGCTCATAAAATAGCCTTGAAAATCTGTTTTCATAATCCAAGCTTTTTGCTTATTGTCCAGGGTGACGCTACTGAGATCGCGCTGGCTCTGTTTGATTGCGGCGAGTGTACCCTTGCCCTCACGGCAGCTGAAGCTGCGCGAGGACAGGCGTTTTTCCCAGAAATCACCGCAGATTTGGATGAGAAGATGGTGGATGACGCGGTCGCGGAAAGTGGCGGCGAAAATCTCACGGATGACGGGGATTTTGATAATAAAGGCAACCCCGCGTGATGGCTTGTAGGTGCGGTTTATTATCTGTGAAACAAGCAGGGCGATGTTGCGGTCGCGATGAGTCTCGAAAGCTTGCTCATTTTGGGTATTGCGCTTGTTTTTGCGGGCCTCCATAAAGGCTGTATAGAGTTGATTTGCTAACCATAACTTAAGCTCTTCGGTGTCGCCCGATTGGGTGAGGGCTTTGTTTTGTTCGGCGATTACTGATTCAGGGCATAGTTTAGGCATAGTCGGCTATCTCGTCAAATAGGGTTGGTTCGTCGTTATTTTTGGTAGTTTTGGTGGCCTTAGTGGTCTTTGTAGGAGGTGTGATTAAGCGTCCGTCAAGTTGATTGAGAAAGGAGGCTACGGTGAATAAATGGCTAGCGTATTCGCTTGGTCGGTCAATTAGGTGGAGAGCATTTTGTAGATTATCAATGGCGTCACGGGCGGCATGGCGGCTTTGGGTGGAATCTTCGCGAGAGAAGACGCGAACGGCTTGTTGTAGAGCAATGGCAGAGTCGGTAATAATGCGGCTGATATAGTTACTGTCTTGTCCTTTGAGGGCACGGGCGAGGCGAGAAGTAGTGATAAAGATATCGGTGGCAGTTTTTTCGGCGGCAGTGTGGTGGTTATTGCGGGAGAGCATAGTTAAGATAGTTTCGTCAAGGATCTTCGGGTCGTTTTTAATTGTATCTAGTTGCTCGGGAGTGAGCGGTTTGTGCAGGAGGATAACAAAGCACTCGTTATCGTCGCGGAGGATTTTTGCGGTGTGTTCAGCAAGCTGAGCTTTGACCTTGTCTAGATGGGTGCAATGGATAGACATCTCCCAGATATCGCGTTTGGTGACTTGGTCGCGAGAGGTGCGAATTGCCGTAGTGATACCGAAATGGCGTAGTAGAGCGGCTGAATTCTGGACGGCTTTCCAGAAGGTGCCGCTACGGCGGAGCATAATAGTCCCCTGATTTGGTAGCTCGTATTTTATTTGGTCAGCTTGACTTTTGACCTTATCGTAGCTTTTTAGCTTAGCAGGTGTATTTGGGGCAATTACTGCGCCCGACCTAGCACTAGCAGTTAAATCTTTTTGGTTGTTGGAGCTTTGTGACATTTTTACCTATTCTTTCTTTTGCTATTACATTATTATAATAACGCTTATGGTATGGAAATGCAAGACTTAAATGTAAGTTTTTTAAAAAAAGTGGCAGGGTCGGCTGGCCGACCCCTTTTGGCTTAGGTATGTTGCGACGATAGTTTTATTCAACTCTGGCCGGGCAAGCTCTAAATAAAAATACGAACACCGTAAAAACAAAGAAGCAAACCCAACTAAGGGGCAACGCACCGAATAGCGTTGCCGTTCTGCTTACTGTTGTTGTTCGCCGTATTGACGTTCGTGCTGTTGAAGTTGAGGTTGTAGGCGTTCGTGCCATTGCTGTTGACGGTAGACGACCAGTAGTTGCCGTTCGACCCCTGGTTGTTGAACGAGCCATTGTTCCAGTTGCCGGACGACATAAAGAAGCCGGGCTGGTAGCTCGGGAAGCAACCGCCCCAAGAGCCACTACGCTACTACGGAGGACGCAAACCAAGCAGGTAAGCTTAAAGACTCGGACTCTAGCTCGCGATCGCACAGTAGTGCAAAAGTAAGCCCTAGCCCGTTGAATTAATTCGCCGCAAATTCAACTAGGGGAGAACTGGCGACAGCTAGTGCCGCATGCAGTGCCGAGTCTGATTTGAATCAACTGTAATGTTAAAGAGTGAGGGATGTCCGCTTGAGGCGGCTAATCTCACTCGCAATAAGCACAACAGTGCATATCTAGCCGAATAGCCACTAATTTTATTTTAGCATAAGCATTTTGCGGAGTCAAGGGCTTTTTTAGGTGGTTTTGACAGTAAAAAGGGCAAAAGTATTGACATTAGGGCTTTGGTGTGATATAATATAAAGAGAGAGGTGGCTAGATTGCCGCCTTTTTTGTTAGAAATAAGGGAAAATATGGGAAAAAAGGGTTATAATCCAGAGGAGCATGGCTATATGCCGTTGCCGCCAGTTGATGACGGCGAAATGCTGGTGATGGGCGAGGATGAGCAGATTGATTTGCGTGTGCCGCTAGCGGACGAAGCATTTGAGCCAACAATGGAGCCGGCGTATGAATTGGCGCAAGAGCCAGTGAACGAGGCAGAAAGCGTAAATATGCTAGAAAGTCTTGCCGCTACGCCGAGCGCATCAGAGGTGGCAGCGCCACAGGTGAAGTTTCGTAAGTCAGTAGGTAATTTTGCTGAACGATTGGGCGAGAAAGTGAGGGCATTTGGTGCGGCGCTAAAAACAAAGGCGACAGCATTTGGCGGCATCGTGAAGGCAAAAACCGCGGCAGCGGTGGAAAAAATCCGCCAAAATCCAGCCGCGGCGATAGCGAGTGTGGCGGGGGTGGTCGTCGTTGTTGTGCTGATTGTACTGGTATTTATTTGGGTGCGGCCGGCTGGCGAGCAAATGCAACCAGATGTGATTGCCGACGATCCAGAAATTGGTTTGCCGGAGGGCGAGAATCAGGCTGAGGTGGCAAGTATTGCCGATTTGGTGTGTTATGCTGATTTGAAGACGGACAAGATTTATGGTTTTAAGGATTTTTTGAACTTGGCGGTGGAGCGGCATTTGACTTTTGCTGCGCCAGATATGCCAAATCGGCTTGCTGTGACTAATATCTTCACTTTTGACGAGACGATTGCGACCGACAAGGCGAAATTTGATAGCAAGGTGGCAGAATACAAAAAGATTTTTGATGCTAAATATCCAAGTGCGGAGCGTGGTTTTGCGATTACGTGGAGTGGCACGAAGGCGATTGGGATTGAGATGTATTTGACGACCGAAATGCAAAGTGAGAAATTGACCGATGCACAACTTTTGCAATTTGGCTTGCAACCAAAACTGAACGCCGAGGGGCAGTTAGAGGACGGCTATTATTCGCGGGCGGCGATTGAGCAACGCTGGTTGGACGAGGGTTTTGTCTGCGCTGCAACTGAGGCTATTGCGATAAAAGATTAAGTTTACTTAAAAAACAAGCTAATCAGGCTAGAGCAAATCTGGCCTGATTTTAGTTAGCAGTGATGAGGTAGATAAAAGCACCTGCAATCGCACCAAAGACGGCGATAAGCACGGCGAGTAGGGTGATAAGGATGGCAGAAGAGCGCCTGCTGGTGATTGGTGCAGTAGTGGGTTCGGCGGCGAGTGCGGGCTTGGTTTTGGCGGTGCGTTTGCGCTTGGGCTTGGTTTGGAATTGGGATTTGTCGGCAACGAGGTCGTCTTGGATGAGTTCGCTCGCGAGCTCGCGCTCGGACCTACTGACTTGTGTGCTACTAATTGGCTCGGCTGGGGTGGTGTGAGTGGTAGGAATGTCGCCCGAGAGAGGGATTTTTTCGACCTTGACATTGGGGAGGAACGGCACGAGGTCGTGTTTAGAACTCAGGAAATCTTCGGCGGCTTGTTCGGGGGTGGTTGGCTCGTCGGTGCTATCAATAAGGCCAGAATCTTCGGCGTAGGCGACGAGGTCGTTGACATCAAGCTCGTCTGGGGTGTTTGCAGAATCTTCGCCGAGAGTGGCGTCGCCGGCGGCGAGCTCGCGATCAATTAGCTCGGAGATATCGGTGGTTGGCTGCTCGGGCTTAGCGACCTCGGCATTGACGACCCGTGTAGCATGGCGCATAGTGGATGACTTGCGGATAGGACGGGTAGCAACGGGCTTTTTGACGGCGCCAGCCTGAATCACATCTATATATTTTGGCGTTTTGAGCGAAGCAGCGCGTGAAACAGGCCGAATTTGCGGCTTTTTTTGTGCGATTGCCCTATCTAGGGCGTCAAAATCAATCTCCATATCTTACCTCAATAGTTCCATTTTATCTAGTATATCACGAAACGAATAGACATTCAAGGACGCATTGCCGACAAGTAGGCCGTCTGCCTTGGATTTTAGAACATAAGTAGCGGCGTTGTCGGGGTTGACGCTACCGCCGTAGAGGATTTGGACTTGCTTGGATTTTTCACCGCCAAAGAGGACTTTGATTTCGTCGCGAACGACGGCGAGCATCTTGGCGGCGTCTGCGGGCTTGGCGATTTTGGCGCTGCCAAAGCCAGAGATGGCCCAGACTGGCTCGTAGGCGACGACGACTTCAGCTAAGCGGTTGCTGGCGACGCCAGCGAGCCCAGCGGCGACTTGGGCGCGGACGACGAGTTCGGCTTGTCCGCGGTCGCGGTCGTGGGCAGTCTCGCCGACACATAAGATGGGGTGGATTTTGACTGATAGGGCGGCGGCGACTTTGCGGGCGCAGTCCTTGTCTGTCTCGTAGGCATAAATGCGGCGTTCGGAGTGGCCAATTAGGGCATAATCGGCAAGGCCGTTAATCTGCTCAATGCCGACCTCGCCAGTATAGGCGCCATTAGGGTGAAAATTGAAGTTTTGGGCGGCGACTTGGAGTGGAGTTTGCGAGGAGGCCTTGGCTTCGGCGATGTTGGCAAGGGCGATTTGGGGCACGGCAATGACGAGAGAGGTTTTTTGTGGTGCTAGTTTGCTGAATTTTTTGAAGTTCCGCACCGCTTCAACGGGGCTGAAGTTCATCTTCCAGTTAGCAATGAGTAGCATAAACATATTATATATGATGTGTGATATAATGTAAATATGTCAGGCTTGATTTTTTTGTTAGCAGTGGCGGCGTTAGTAGCTTTTGCGTTGCCGTGGTTGGTGCGACGGCAACAGCAAAAGCGTGAGGAACTGCATGATAAGCTAGATAAGCTTTGGACGATTTCGGACGGCGCAATGAAAGAAAAAAACACTAATAAGGCCGAAAAAGCCCTTTTGACAATTTTGAAGTTTGACGAGCGCAATGCGGCGGCTTATAACCGTTTGGGGATTTTGTATGCGAAAAACAAGCAATTTAACGAGGCTTTGCAATGTTTTGAGATTGCTGAGAGCCTTGACTATTCGGTAAATACATTGCATAATATTGGGTTGATTTATTTGGAGGTGGGCGACTTTGCGAAGGGAGCGATTGCGCTCAGGCAGGCCTTGCAGATTGAAGAAACGGTGCCGCGATTATTGGTGCTAGCAAAGGCAGAAGAGAAGTTAGAGAATTATAAAAATATGGCGGCGGTGTTGGAGCGAGCGTGGGAGTTGTCAAAGCGGCCAGAGATTTTGCCGAAGTTGCTAGCAGTTTATGAGCGGCTAGACGATACTGAGGCGCGGCGGCGAGTGCAGGCGCGGGTGCGCGCAGTTGCAAAAAAATGACGTGCGTGATATAATGGTAGCGTGCTGGGATAGCGAAGTGGTCAAACGCATCAGACTGTAAATCTGCCGCCTCACGGCTTCGTAGGTTCGACTCCTACTCCCAGCACCAAGCCTTTCGGTTTTCTTTTGAAAAAGAAAACCGCCTAAGAAAACTTAGTTATAAAAATTGGATTAGAGTGAATCTAACCCAATTTTTGCATTTTTATATTTTTGGTTAGTCAAGGATGATTTGGTCTTGGCGGTAGGCAAGAAGGCGTTTTTGGAGGGCGGGGTATTTTTGTAGTTCGGTAGCGATATTTGGGGCAAAGTTAGCGGCGGCGGTGCGAGCAAGGTCTGCAAAATCAGGATTTTCGTGGAGAGTGATTAAATCCTCGTGAGTTAAGAGCTCGTTTTTGCCGTGTTGGCGGAGGCCGTCGGGCTGCTCTAAACGGCGGCCGATTTTACGGCGGTCTAAATCTAACTCGGCAAGTAAAAAGCCGTCTTGACTCGCGGCGATTTCGCTAAGTCGGTCAGGCATTTTTTCGTCTGTGCTTGCTACGAAGTAGCATAGGCTTGGCTTGTCGCCGCGGCCGACGCGGCCACGTAATTGGTGGAGTTGGCTAAGGCCGAAGTTATCGGCGTCGCGAATGATGATGAGGGTGGCGTTTGGGTTGTCAACGCCGACTTCAATTACGCTAGTTGTGACGAGCAGGCTGGTTTTGCCAGTTTGAAAATCCCACATTTTGCGATCTTTGGTGGCGGCATCTAGCCCGCCGTGCAAAAAGTCAACTTGGGTGGTGGCTTGGAAGATTTTTTGGAGAGCCTTGAACTCACGCTCCAAAGTCGGGCGATTGGCGTTTCTGGTGGATTCGTCGTCCTCGTCGTTTGCGATAATTCGCGGGCAAACATAATAAATTTGTTCGCCACGGGCGAGGGTGTCGCGCATAATTTGCTGGATTTTAGGTAGGTCAATTGGTTTTGCGGTGTGCGAGGTAATTTGGGCGCGGCCGATGGGCTTTTGCTTGATACTAGAAACTTGGGTATGACCGTGGGTGGCTAAAAAGAGGCTGCGTGGAATTGGCGTAGCAGTCATAGAAACTAGGTGTGGCAGAATCTCGCCTTGCATCAGCGCGGTGCGTTGGCCGACGCCGAAGCGCTGTTGCTCGTCAATAATCGCAAGGGCTAATTTATGGAATGAAACTCCATGAGATAAAATCGCGGTGGTGCCGATAATAATCTGAGCAGTGCCATTTTTAATGTTGCGGTGGATTTGCGACTTTTCGCTGGCGCCCGTTAGAAGTTCGGCGCTTAGTTTTTGATTTGGCAGGCTGCCTATAAGGTCGGTTGGTAAATCAGCAAAGATTTTTTGGAAACTAGCAAAATGTTGGGCGGCAAGGACGCTCGTAGGGGCGAGAATCGTGGCTTGGTAGCCGTGGAGGGCAGTATAAACGGCCAATACAAAAGCGACGGCGGTCTTGCCCGAGCCAACATCACCTTGAATTAGGCGGTTGGTCGGGTGGGACTTGGCGAGGTCGCGGGCGGCTTGAAGAGTGGTGGCGTGTTGGTCTGGCGTCATTGTAAACGGTAGAGCGGTGATAATTTGCTCTAAAAGTGGCTCGTCGTAAGGAATCGCGGTGCTACGAAGTTTTTGCAGTTCTTGGCCGTCTAGTTCGTTCGCGAGGTACATAATAAAAAACCGCTCAAAAGCCATACGCTCTTGGGCGGCTTGGACTTGTTGCTCATTTTGCGGAAAATGGAGGGCATAAAGCGCCTTAAAATGCGAGAGTAAATTGTATTCGGCAAAACTTGGCATTACTTGGGGGAACTTGCAAAATAAATGGCGCAGACTGTGCATAATTTTGCCAATATTGTTGCGAGAGAGGGCGGCGTTGATTGGTGTGTAGGCGGCGACATAATGGCCGCGTTCATTTAGCAGATATTCGTCAATAATGCGAGGCGAGGTGATGCCAAAAGAATCGCGATAAAAACCAAAACGGCCGTTGATGATGACATTGGGCTTGGCTTTTAAGAGTTTTTCAATGTAGGGCTGGTTGAACCAAGTGACTTTGACGGCGCCAGTGGCGTCGTGGAGTTCGGCGTTGATGATGTGATATTTGCGGACGCGGCGACTTGTGAGGTTGTGAATCTGACCACGGACGGTGATAATTTTGCCATCATATTGCATTAAGTCGCCGATTTTCGGCATAGTGCGATAATCGTGATAGCGGGCGGGGAGGATTTGTTCCAAGAAGTCTTGCAGAGTAAAAATACCGCGGGCGTATAGAACGTTGGCGCTTTTGGGGCCGATACCGGTGATCTTGCCAATAGGGGTGGCGAGCAAATCTACTTCCATATATATATTATACTATGATATACTGATAAAAAGGAGTGTAATGAAAAAGGCGTTAGCATTTGATTTGGATAAGACTTTGAATGACCCAAAGTTGCCGATTGGGGCAGAGATGGCGGGGATTTTTGCGGAATTGCTGGGTTATTACCCGATGTGTGTGATCTCGGGGCAGAAGTTTGAGCAATTTGAGTTGCAGGTGGTGCAGCCACTGTTGGTGGCAGGTGCGACCGAGCAGCAACTGGCGAATTTGCATTTGATGGTTGGGCAGGGTACGCAATATTATGTGCGTAAAAATGCTGCGTGGGAGCGAGTTTATAATAATGCCTTGACGACCGAGCAGGTGGCGGAGTTAAGCGAGGCTTTGGAGCAAGCGGCACGAGAGCTGGACTATTGGGTGGAGTTGACGAACGGCGACGAAATCATTGAAAACCGCGAGAGTATGGTGGCTTATTCGGCACTTGGGCAGAAGGCGGCGCTCGCCGACAAGTTGGCGTGGGATCCAGATATGAGTAAGCGCAATAAGATTGTAAAGCGGGTGCTAGAATTAGTGCCGAATTACGAATTTGAGGTTGGCGGCACGACAACAATCAACGCTTTTGTGCCGGGTATGAATAAGGTTTACGGGATGACCAAGTGGATGGAGATTATGGGCTTTACGACGGCAGATATTTTGTATTTTGGCGATATGACGCAGCCGGGCGGCAATGATTATCCTGTGGTAGAGATGGGGATTCAGACGATTACGGTAGAAAAGTGGCAAGATACGGCGTTCTGTTTGCGTGGGATTCTGGGAATGGCGCAATAGATATGGTAAAAGTAGCAGCAAAGCAGCGAAAATTAGAGGCGACGAGCGACGGAGAGATGAAGGTAGCAGAGGGGTCGTTGCAGCGTCTATGGACGAGCAAGTGGCTGGTAGGTATTGCGGGCGTGGCGTTGGTGCTGGGGTTTGTGGTCGGTTGCAATTTTCCGCAGATTTGGCGCGAAGTTAAGCCGTTTTTTGGCTTTAAGAAGGCGGACGAGTTAGATTTTTCTAGTTTGCAAGAAGTTTATGATGAATTGGTTTATAATTTTGACGGCGCGTTAGATAAACAGCAGTTGTTGGACGGCGCAAAAAAGGGTTTGGTGGCGGCGGCGGGCGACCCATATACGGCTTATATGACGGCGGCGGAAAACCGTGAGTTTCAGGCGAGTTTGAGTGGTGATGTTGGGGCAGGGATTGGCATAGAACTGGCTTTGCGTGATGGGCGATTGTTGATTCTCAGGACTTTGCCTGACAATCCGGCAGTGCGGGCAGGTGTGCAAAAATTTGATGAGGTCATTATGGTAAATGATGAAGATGTTGAGGGCAAAAGTGCAGAATATGTGGCAGCAAAAGTGCGGGGTAGTGTTGGGTCGGAGGTGAAATTGGTGGTGCGGCGGAGTGGTGTAGAAAAAGTCTTTACCTTAGTGCGTGAAAAGATAAATAATCTAAGCGTAATTGCCGAATACAATGACGGTGTGGCGTTAGTGCATATCTATCGGTTTGATAAGGATACTGGCTCGCTAATGCGAAAGGTAGCAGAAAAAATCCGCAGCGATAATATCCGCAAAATTGTGTTGGATTTGCGGGGGAATGGTGGCGGCTACGTGCAGGCAGCGCAAGAGGTGGCGGGTTTGTGGCTAAAAAATCAAGTGGTTTTGACCGAGCGGACGGCGACAGGTGAGCGGACGTTGCGTTCAATCGGGGCGGACCAGACCTTGGCGGGGCGTAGTACGGTAGTGCTGATTGACGGAGGCACGGCGAGTGCGAGCGAGATTTTGGCGGCGGCTTTGCACGACCATGGGGCGGCGTCTTTGGTCGGGGAGGTGTCGTTTGGCAAGGGGAGTATGCAGTCGCAAGTTGGTTTGAGTAATGGTGGGCTGCTAAAAGTAACGATTGCGCGCTGGCTAACGCCGAACGGGGTGGATTTGAGCAAAAATGGCATTGTGCCAGATACTGAGATAGAGATGACGATAGACGACGTCAACGCTTTGCGCGACCCGCAGTTAGAGGCGGCACTAAAAGCAGTCTAAGGGGATTTTTGTGAGTTTTTTGGGGATTTTCGTGGATTTTTCGCATTTTTTGGGCTTTTTTGGCCGTAAGTATTGACTTTTAGACATAAGTGTGATATAATGTAATTATGGATAGTGCTAAAAACCAAGAATTTCAGATTCCACGCTGGCAGGCGACGGCGGATTTTGCGGTGGCCGGGCTGGCGAGTGGTGCTATGATGGCGGATTTTGGCGTGCAAGGTGGCGCAAATCTAGCGGCGAGCGGAAAATCAGAGGCCGAAAGGCCAGAAAATGAACTAATTTTGGAACTTTTGCGAATTGGCAATGAAATTGAAACAATGCGTATGCAAAAAATAGGAGCGAGTTATGTGGAATTCTACAAAACGACGACGCGAGCGGCTCGTTAATTTAGAGAGTGCCGTGGGGGCGGGGGTGTTTGGCGCGGTGCCGGCAGGGCATCGGCGAGAGTTTTTTTGCCATACACCGACCGAGTGGTTTTGGCATGAGGAATGGACGGATGAATACGGTATGGCGAAGCGGCAGACGGTGCAATATTTAGTGTCGGGCGGGCAGGTGCTAAAAAAGCAGGCTGGGCAGATGAACAAAGCGCTCTTGGGTGCGGAATTATTGAACTTCACGCGGGCGGCGCGAAAATATTTGCGTGAGGTAAAACGTGAAATCTACCAAAACTAAAAAAATGCAGGACAAGGCTGGTGCGACGACTAGCCTATCGGAGCCAATGATCTACTTAGACCATGCCGCGGCGACGCCAGTGTCGGCGGCGGCGAGTTTTGCGATGCAAAAATTTTTGGCGGAGGATTTTTATAATCCGTCGGCGCCGTATGCAGCGGCAGTGGATGTGCGCGAGGCGTATGAGGCGGCACGGGCGCAAATTGGGCGGACGATTGGTGCAAAGGCGACAAATATTATTATTACGGCAGGTGCGACGGAAGCAAACGAGTTAGCACTAGGTGGCGGCGCGGCTAGCAAAGCTGGTAAGGCAATCGGGTCTGGTGCGGTTGGCGAGGTCGGTGTGATTGGCGGGCGGCGAATTTTTGTTTTTTCGGACGAGCATCCGAGTTTGTTGGTTCATGCTAATGCTCGTAGCATAAGCGAGGCGGATATTGTGTCAGTGTCGCTTGTAAATAGTGAGACCGGGCAGATGCGACCAATAAAAGAAATCGCGGACGAGACACATAAGGCAGGTGCGCTTTTGCATATTGACGCTAGCCAAGCGGCGACAACTTGCAAATTAAATGTAGCACGACTAGGGGCGGATTTGATGACTTTGAATAGCGGCAAAGTCTATGGACCAAAACAAGTCGGAGCATTGTATGTAAAAAATGGCGTAAAATTGCAGCCGCTGGTGCGGGGCGGCGGGCAAGAATCAGGGTTAAGGAGCGGCACGGAAAATGTAGCGGGCGTGGTTGGCTTCGCCACAGCTTTGACAATAGCACAAGAACATACTGAGGCAGAACGGAAGCGTCTAGAAAAACTCAAAAATATTTTTAAGCGCGAACTTGCAGAAGCTAAAGTGGAGTTTTTGTTTGATGATAAGACGCAAAATGCTGGTTTTGTGATAATTGAAACGGGTATGGACGCAGAGCGGTTGGTCTTTGCGTTAGAAAATCGTGGCGTGCTAGTCGGCACGGGCGCGGCTTGCTCGGCAAACAAGCGCGAGGCGAGCAAGGTTTTGGGTGGTTCGGCGCTTAGGATTAGTTTCGGCAGACTAAATGACGAAAAAAATGTCAAAACGGCGGCAAAAATTATTGCTGAGGAAATTGTGCAAGAACGGCAACGTGTAGATTGGCGGCATGTTGGCGGCAAAAAGGCGATTGTTGGGCTGAGTGGCGGCGTAGATTCTACGCTCGCGGCAGCGCTGCTTTTGGAGCAGGGCTATAATGTTAAGGGCGTTTATATGAAAAACTGGTCGCGGGATTTGCCGGGGATGCGTTGCCCGTGGAAGGAAGATTTGGCAGACGCTAAACGAGTGGCAGTAAAATTGGGGATTGATTTTGAGGTTTGGGATTTTGAGCAGCAATATTATGATAATGTGGTGAAGACTTTTGTGGCGGGTTGCGAGAAAGGTTTGACGCCGAATCCGGATATTTTGTGCAACGAGTGGATTAAGTTCAAGTTGTTTTTGGAGCGAGCCGAGGCGGAGGGGGCGGACTATGTGGCAACCGGCCATTACTCGCGAATTTTGGATGGAAAATTGGCGATTCCGAAGGATTTGGCGAAAGACCAGACTTATTTTTTGTGCCGGATGCCACGGGAGGCGTTAAAGAAGGTGCTATTTCCGCTGGGTAATTACTTGAAATCGGAAGTTAAGCAGATGGCGGCGGAGCGGGGTTTTCGCACGGCAGTGAAAAAAGAGTCAATGGGGATGTGTTTTGTTGGCGAGGCAGATTTTGCGGAGTTTTTGGGTGAGTTTATTGCGGAAAAACGGGGCAAGATTGTGGATTTGGCAACTAAAAAAGTGCTGGGCGAACATAAGGGCGTGGCATTTTATACTTTGGGTCAGCGGCACGGGTTGTATTTGGGTGGTGGTGCGCCGTATTATGTAGCCAAAAAAGATGCGGCAAAAAATATTTTGTATGTGGCGCGGGCGTTTGATTTGGATGGGGTTGACGAATTAGATTTACGCGATTTTCATTTGTTAGTGGAGGTTGGCGACGAAAAAGCGAGCGATAGCGTGGCGGGTGCTGGCAAAAATGTGCAGGTGCGGACGCGGCATTTGGGCGAGTTGTTGGCGGCGGAAGTTGTAGGCAAAATATGCGAGGGTGGAAAAGCGAAAATTAAATTGCGAGAAAAATCGCGCGCCGTGGCGGCGGGGCAGTCGGTGGTGTTGTATGACGAAAATGGGGTTTGTTTGGGCGGCGGGTTTGCTTGTTAATTGAGGTGGATTTGTAATAAAACGACGCCGATAGCGGCGAGAACGACGCCAATTAAATGGTGCAAAACGGCTTTTTTGGTGATTTTTTCGCGGCCGAAGGTCGGCCAAACGAGCGAAAAAGCGAGACCAAAGCCAAAGGTGAGGAAGAGTCGCGAAACATTGTTGACGGCGGTAGCGAGGGCGATGGGGGCGATGGTGATGATATAGCGCCAGAGATAGTCGGCGCCGACACGGATGCTGTGGGCGCCGAGAACGGAGAGGGCGAGGTTTTTTGGGCTCTCAATCCAGACGTTTTTGAGCCGCACTCGCCAAGATTTGAGGCCGAACCCAAGCGTGCCAGAAAGCACGCCTTTGCCGACCGAAAACCAAAAAAGTGGCGTCCAGATGGCGCTTGGGCCAACGAGATAATCGCCGTCGGCGTGATTGAAGGCGAGAACAAAGATAGTTTCGGAGATGACCCAAACAAAAATTGCAAAAAGCATCAGGAAGAGGGCGTTCCGCCCAAGTTTGAGGCGGTTTTTGTTGCCACCAAGCAGGGCGGCGACGGCAGCACCGAGAATAAAAATAAAAGCGACGAGTTGAAGTGGGCTGATATTTTGCCCGAGCACCAAAAAACCAGCAACTAGGGCAAAAATGGCATGAGTTTGGCGGAGAATCGTGGCGGTAGTGGTTTCGGTGAATTTGAGGGCCTTGAAATAGGGGATATTGCCAGCGCCGTCAAGCGCGCCGGCAAGGACAAAAACGGCAATATGCCACCATGCAAGGTTTTGTAGCCCAACAAAAATCAGAATAATAGCGATTAAAATGGCATAAATAATGGCACTGGTGGCCTGAAAAGATTCGGCGCGGCGTTTTTTGAAGACGACGTCAGAGGCGTAGTTGTCAATAAAGCCACCAACTGTAATTGTAGCCGCCAAAATAAGCGTAAGTAATATCCAAGACATAGCTAAATTATAGCATATTTTATGGGCTATTTATACTTTACTAGACGAACCGCCTTTAAGCCTAGCAAAGTTGCTATAAATAGCCCTAAAAAGGTTCTAACTATTGATTTTTATCGGTGTTTGTGCTATAATGATAGAAAGTAGGGATTAATGTTAAAGAAACTAATTCTGATTTTAGCGGGTCTTGGGCTGGTATTGTCGGCGGTCGGGGTGTTTGCAACGGAAAACACGCTTGAACCGATTAACTTGTATGTGGCGGCGGACGGTAGCGAGGAGTTTAGCACTTTTGAAGAAGTGCAGGCAAGAATTCGCGAGATTAAGGCGGAGAACAAGGCGAATAAAGTCGTGAACCCGCGGCCGATTGTGGTTAATTTTCGCGGCGGCGAATATTTTTTGGATAGTCAAATTAAATTAGACAGCCAAGATTCGGGCTATGAGGATGCGCCGATTACATATCAAGCCTATCAAAACGAAAAAGTCAGTTTTATTGGTGGGCAAAAAATCAGCAAAAATAGTATTAGTAAGGTTTCGGACCCAGCAATTTTGGAGCGGATTATTAGTGAGGAGGCGCGCGGCAAGTTGTTGGTGCTGGATTATTCGGATTTAGGTTTTGAGTTGCAGCCGCTGGTGCATAATGAAGTTGATACTCATACTGGAAAAACTATTGAGAAACGGACGCGCAATTTGCCGACGGTTTATCTCGGCGAAACCGCCCTGACGCCAGCACGCTATCCGAATACGACGGCGACGAATTCTAATCTCAGAACGGACATCATAGATGAGGGGTATGCACACCATGATTATGCGGGTGATTTGGTTTGGAGTTTAATGTCGTTTGAGGATACGGAAAATCGCACGGAACTTTGGAGCGACCAAGCGTTGGACGGCGCCTATGTGCATGGTCTTTTGCATTATTCTTGGCAAGACGATATGGCGAGCGTAAAAAGTTTTAATAAGGCAACTAAACAAATAGATGTTGGCTGGAACGATTTTGGCGTATATGACAATAATCCGTTTTATTTTTTGAATGTTTTGGACGAAATTGATGTGGCGGGCGAAAGTTATAATGATTTAGAAAACAAGAAAGTTTATTTTTACCCGACGGACGATTATGCGGCGAATGATGTTTATGTCGGGACTTTGCAAGATTCTATGCTGCTGGTGCACGAGGCGGACAATTTGGTGTTTAAGAATTTGGAGTTCAAATATTCGGGCGCGAAGTTTTTGGATTTTCAGAGCGACACAAATAATATCGTGATTGATAATTGTGTGATTGCGCACAATTCGTCGTCTGCGGCGTCGTTTGGTGGTTATAATATTACGGTTAAAAACTCGCATATTTATGATAACGCCAACGGCGGAATTACGATTTATGGTGGCAGCGTCAAGGATTTTAAGTATGGGCATAATGTGGTGGAGAATAATAAAATTCACGATAATGCGAATCGGCTAAGTCAGTCGTATGTGCCGGCGGTAAGTGCGGCGAGTATGGGAATGGTGGTGCGAGGTAATGAGATTTACAACAATCCACATCAAATAATTGGCATTGGTGCAAATGATGTGATTATTGAAAATAACGAAATCTACAATGCGGTTTTGGCGGCGTCGGATATGGGGGCGATTTATTATGGTCGCGACCCGTCGCTGATGGGGATTGAAATTCGTTATAATTATTTTCACGATATTGGCAATGGTTTGGGTGGCTATGGGCAGCAAGCGATTTTTGCGGACGACGGGGCGATTACGCCACATATTCACCACAATATTTTTTATGACGCGCATTTTACGGGCAATGTGCCGATTAAGGCAAATGGTGCGCAGTTTGGGCTGATTGAAAATAATATTATTGTCGGCTATAAATGGGTGGCATATTTTCAATCGTGGGCGGGGGCTAATGATAAAATGATTCAGAATAATTGGTTTATGTGGCTCTATTCGGCGGGCGGCTATGCGGGCAATGGGATTTTTGAGAAAATTACCAAGACGAATAATGTGCTGACGGATTTATATCGTGAGCATTATGACACGGCGGATTTTTATGCGAGTGCGTTCTATGATTATTTTAAGTTGGAGCACCATGAGGCGATGCAGGCGATCGTGGAGGCGAAGATAGCAGAATTAGGTGGGGAGGCGGAGCTAGTTAAGCTGGATGAGTCGGCGCGTGAACAGGCGGAAGCAACGGTCTTGGCGGCGTTGAATGAATATGCTTTGGCGTATGCGCCAGCATATACGAATATTTTTCGGAATAATGTGGTGGTCGGGGCAAACAAAACGAGCAATGGCGGCGTGGCGGACTTAAATAGCACAGAAGAAAATACTTTTTATGCAAAGACGGATTTGCTAGAAGACGGTAGTTTGTTATTTAAGGAATATGGGGTTGATTTTGAATTGAGCGAGCAGGGCTTGGCAGAGGTGCGAAAAGTTATCCCAGAGTTTGCGAATATAATGACGACGGAAATCGGCTATCGGGCGACGACGGAGCCGATGAAGCCGACTGAACCGACTGAACCGACTGAACCAACTGAACCAACTGAGCCAACTGAACCGACTGAACCAACTGAACCAACTGAACCAACTGAACCACCTGAACCAACTGAACCAACTGAACCAACGGAACCAACTGACCCAACTGAACCCACTGATCCACCGGAACCAACTGAACCAACTGAGTTGCCAGTAACAGGATCAAGGGTTGGCGTGGCACTGGCGG
>JAISHF010000005.1 GCA_031262695.1 Candidatus Nomurabacteria bacterium
AACCAACTGAACCAACTGAACCAACTGAACCAACTGAACCAACTGAACCAACTGAACCAACTGAACCAACTGAACCAACTGAACCAACTGAACCAACTGAACCAACTGAACCAACTGAGTTGCCAGTAACAGGATCAAGGGTTGGCGTGGCACTGGCGGCAAAAACAGCAGCGGTCGCATCTGGATTGTCGGCGGCAGTTTTGACGTTAATTAAGCTAATTTTGGCTAGGATAAAGTCGTAAAAAATCGCCCGAGCGGGCGGTTTTGGTGCGGGTATGGGTAGTCGAAACCCATTCTTATCCTTGGGAAGGATACATAATAGCCGTTATACGATACCCGCAAAATGTATGGCGTATAGGGGTGACTACACGCCTTACATATATATTA
This sequence comes from Candidatus Nomurabacteria bacterium, assembly GCA_031262695.1. GTDB lineage: Bacteria > Patescibacteriota > Saccharimonadia > Saccharimonadales > Saccharimonadaceae > WQUV01. The sequence continues at coordinate 388 of JAISHF010000005.1, forward strand.
TAGCAGAGTTTGATTAAATATTGAAGAGTTTTTGGGCATTTTTGGTGGTGATTTGGGCGATTTCTTGGGCTGTAAGTTGGCGGTCGGCGGCGATTTTCTCGGCAATAAGGGGCAAAAAACTAGATTTGTTGCGGTCTTTGCGGTGAGGTGTAGGGGTGAGGTAGGGGGCGTCGGTTTCTAGGAGGAGGCGGTCTAGGGGGATGCTATTTAGGATGCTTTGGAGCTCAGGGTCTTTGTTGAAGGTATAGATGCCATTGACGCCGATATAAAAACCTAATTCTAGGGCTTTATCAAGGCTTGCTTGGCTGTCGGTAAAGCTATGACAAACGCCGCGAATTTGTGAAAACTCGGCTAAAATGGCAAAAGCGTCGGCAAATACGCTAGATATAGCGTCTGTTTTGTTTGGCACGCTATATATAGCGTGTTCAGTGGTGCCACGAATATGAAGCGAAACAGGGAGATTTAGCTCAGCCGCCAAGGCAAGTTGGGCGCGAAAAAGGGCTTTTTGGGCGGCGATTTCGGCTTGGGAGGGATTTTTGTGGTAATCTAACCCGATTTCGCCGATAGCCTTGACTTTTTGCGGGTTTGATTGGATAATCTGGCGTAACTTTGCAACTTGGCGACTAGGGTTGCAGAGACCGCTCACGCCGCCTACAGCGGCTGCGCTTCCGTTTAGTCCCTGCAACCCTAGTCGCACAAGTTGCTCTACGGCGACTGTGCTTCCGTCTAGTTGCTGCGGCATAGGCTCTGAAACTATCGGGGATGTAGCAAACTCGGGATAGATGCCGAGAATAGCACAAGCGTTGTCGTGCTGGTTGGCGAGAGCGAGTACTTGCTCGGCACTATCTTCGTCGCCATCGTAGAGGGGATTTTTTAGCCCAACAAAAGTGCTAACAAGGAGCATCGTGCCGTCAAAATCGGGGTCGTAAATGTGGGTGTGGGTATCGGTGAAGCTGGAAGTATCGGTTAGGTTGGCGGCGCCAGTTGGGCTATTCGATATGGTGGTCATTATGGGGTAGTGGTTTCGGGTTTCGGGAAGAGGATTTCGCCGTTATAGACGGTTTTTTCGGGCTGGAAGATGGCGAGGATTTTTTGCGAGGTCGTTGGCAAGAATGGAGCAAGGGCAGAGGCGAGCGTGGCGACACGACTTGACCAATTTTCTAAAAGATTTCGTAATTCTGGTAGGGTGTCGTCGGATTTGGCGAGTGTCCAAGGTTTGGCGGCGTCAATTTCGGCGTTAATATCGCGAAAATGATTAAATAATTCAGTTAGAGCGTCCGAAAAATCCAGATTTTGCATAAAATGGTGGTATTTGGCAAGGCTTTTGACAATATTTGGCAAGGAATCGTCTGATTTGTCAATACTCTGCTCGTTTTGCGTGCCGATAAGCCCAGCAAAATACTTGTTGTTCATATTAGCAAGGCGAGAAACGAGATTGCCGAGGGTGTTGGCGAGGTCGTTATAGGCGGCGTCGTATTTAGCCCAAGTGAAGTCGCCGTCGTCGCAGGTCGGGATATATTTAAGGAAGTAAAAGCGGAAGGCATCAGTGCCATAGCGGGCGATAACTTCGGTAGGGCTAATCACATTGCCGAGGGACTTGCTCATTTTGGTGCCGTCAACATTAACAAAGCCGTGCGTCAAAAGCAGGCGAGGTAGCGGCAAGCCAAGCCCGAGCAAGATTGCCGGCCAAGTGATAGCGTGAAAACGCAAAATGTCCTTGCCAATAATCTGGGTGCTGGCTGGCCAATGTCCTGTCGTGAGATAGTTGGAAAGTGCATCAATCCAGACATACATGGTTTGGTCGGGGTCGTTGGGGACGGGAATGCCCCACGAAACCTGTGATTTGGGGCGAGAGATGGAGACGTCTTCGGACTTTTCAAGCAAGTTTAAGATTTCGCTAGCGCGAAAATCAGGGAGGATTTTGAGGTATTGGTCGTCGCTTGGGTCGGCGGTGCCGACGCTACGTGCGGTAGTTTCGCCATTTAGGGCGTCTAGGGTGCTTAACGCACGACCGCGTTCAATTGCGGCTTTGATTTGCGGGATAAGAGCGGTGACTTTTAAGAAGTAGTTGTCTTCGGAGATTTCTTGGAGTGGCTGGTTATGGATTGGGCAGGTGAAGTTTTTTTCGCGGGCCTCGGTTTCGGTGATGAAACTTTCGCAGCCTTCGCAATACCAGCCGTGGTAGGGCTTTTTGTAAATTAGACCGTTTTCAGCGAGTTTTAGCCAGATTTCTTGGCAGTTTTTGATGTGGTTAGGGTTGGTAGTGCGGATGAAATAGTCATATTTAGCGTCTAAATCTTGCCAAAGAGCGCGAAAAAGCGCCGAGTTTTCGTCGCAGAGTTCTTGTGGGCTGATGCCTAATGCCTTTGCTTTGCTCGCGACTTTTTGACCGTGTTCGTCGGTGCCAGTTTGCAAAAAAGTGGTTTCGCCGCGGGATTTTTGGTAGCGATTGAGCACATCAGCCAGCAAAAAGTCCAGCGCGTGACCGACATGGGGGGCGCCGTTTAAGTACGCAATCGCCGTAGTAATATATTTCATAGGGTCATTATAGCATATTTTTAGCGTAATAGCGAGTGAGATAATCGCGTTTGAATGTTTGGAAGGTGTCATCTAGGAGCGATTCGCGGATTTGTTTGGTGAGGTTGACGACAAAATACTCATTATGGATGCTGGCGAGGACACCAGCAGTGAGTTCATGGGCGTGAAAGAGATGGGCGAGGTAGGCTTTGCTGTGGTGCTGGCAGGTATAGCAATTGCATTCGGGATCTATTGGCGAAAAATCATGGCGATATTTGGCGTTTTTGATGTTAATGCGGCCGTCGCGGGTGTAGAGAGCGCCGTTCCTTGCTTGTCGTGTTGGGGCGACGCAATCAAAAGTGTCGCAGCCGAATTCGGCACCGATAAAGAGGTCACGGGGTTCGGCGCCCATACCGAGGAGGTGGCGGGGGCGGCGGCTCGGCAGAATCTGATTGACGAGTTGGAGCATTGTGTCCATACCGTCAGCGGTGAAGACGCCGCCGATACCGAATCCGTCAAAAACTTGGCCGCTTACTTCCATTTCGGCTAAGGTTTTGGCGGATTTACGGCGGAGATCCAAGAATTTGCCACCTTGAACGACACCAAACAAGGCTTGGTAAGGGGGTATTTTGGGTTGATTTGACAGGGGTGAGGCGGTAAAAACTTGACTTTTAGGCATAAGTGTGATATAATGGGAGTATAGGGCGGCTTGCTCACGCAGGCAACGCTCCGCCCAGGCGTGGGTTCGTTCCATGGCAATTTGCATATCTTCACGACTATTGGAGGCCGCGAGTTGGTCAAAGGCCATATGAATATCGGCGCCGATTTGCCACTGGGCTTGCATGGAAGATTCCGGAGTGATAGTGAGTTCGTGGCCGTCAAGATGCGAGCGAAAAGTAGCGCCGTTGTTGGTGATTTTGACTTCGGGGAGTGAAAAGATTTGGAAGCCGCCGCTATCGGTAAAGGTTGGCTTGGTGTGGCCAGTGAAATTATTCAGGCCGCTGGCTCTAGCGAGCAAGTCTGTGCCGGGTTGTAAAATGAGATGATAGGTGTTGGCGAGGGCGGCGTCACTGCCTAGTTCGTCTAGTTGCTGCCAAGTCAGGCCTTTGACATCGCCGAGTGTTGCGGCGGCGACAAAGGCAGGGGTGGGAATATCTCCGTGCGGGGTATGGATTGTGCCGACACGGGCAAGACCGACTTGTTTTTCAATCGTAAAAGAAAACTCGGGGCGGTTGGCGTAAGAATTATTGGACATTTTCTACCATAATGAAGGTGTTTTTGCCTTTTTTGAGGATGGAGATGTCGTTGTAGCGGCGTTCAGAGACAGCATTTGCGGCGACAAGGTCCTTGGCTTCGCGGTTGCTGATGCCAAGCGACAGTACTAAGATATCGGCGGCGGTCATTTGCTGGTCGTGCTGGACGGTGGGGATGTTCTCGGCGAGCCAAGCACGGAGTTCGGGCGGGAGGTCGTCGCTAAACATTTTGCTTTGTCCGAGCAGAAAATCAGTGGCCTGTTCGGCTAACTTGGCGTTTTCTTCGCCGTGGACGATACGGGTGACCTCATAGGCAAGTTTGCGGCCAGCGAGGCGGGCGGCGGGATTCGCAGCGTTTTCGGCGAGCAAGGCCTCAATCTCTGGCCTGTCTAGTTCGGTATAGAACTTTAAGAATTGCTCTAGGTTGGCATCAGAAGCGCCGCGCCAGAACTGGTAAAAATCAAAGATGGAGGTCTTGGCTGGGTTGAGCCAGACGGCATTGCCTTCGCTTTTGCCGAATTTGCGGCCTGAGACTTTGTCAATTACAAGCGGGAGCGACCAGACGTAAGCCTTCTCGCCCTCTAATTTGTTGATTAGGTGAACACCACTGACACAGTTGCCGAATTGATCGGCGCCGCAGAGTTGGAGGTCAATGTTGCGAGTGCGAAAGAGGTGGAGAAAATCATAGCCTTGGATTAGTGAGTAGGAAAACTCGGCGTAGGAGATGCCAGAGCCGCCTGCGCCGATACGGTCTTTGACGAATTGGCGGTCGAGCAGTTGAGTCATAGAGAATTGCTTGCCGACTTCGCGCAGGAAATCAAGATAATTGACTGATTTGAACCAGTCAAGGTTGTCAACGAGGGCAAATTGACCGTTGTCAACGGCCTCATCGGTGATGTTGAGGACCTGGCGGAATTGCTGAGCGATAATTTGCTTATTGCGGGCGACTTCGTCTAGTGGTTTTAACTCACGCTCGGCCGTATCTTTTGGGTCGCCAATTTGGCCAGTGGCACCGCCGACCAGTAGGGTGGCAAGGTAGCCGTGTTTAACAAAACAGCGACACATCATCAGGGCGGCGAGGTTGCCGACTTGCAGGCTGTCGGCACTAGGATCGGCGCCAAAGTAAAATTTGTGCGGGGCGGTATCAAGGTCGGCGGGATTAGCAAAGTTATTCTCGGCATAAAAGCCACGCCACAAAAGTTCTTCTGATAATGTCATAAATCTCCTTGTTAAATATTATTCGGCGGCAAAACGACGGCTTTTGGCGATGCGGGTAGCGACAGCAATGCCGACGAGAATGATGATAGCACCAAGCCCGACAAAGAAGACGGCGACCATCCAAACTGGGGCGACGAGGACGAGTTTGGTATGCTCAATAATCTCACCGTTAGGAAAAACTGATTGCTGGGTGACATAATAGAGGCCAAAACGAGGCTCAATGTAGTTTAGTTCAACGGAAACGGGCTCGGACTGCGGATAGAGGAAGATGTTGGTATCATTGGTGGCTGGGCTGCGATAAACCTCACGCCCAAAGAGCGATTTGACGATTAGGGTATTCGCGGAAACGTAATCTGTGTTGCCAGAGTTGCGGATAGAGAGCGAGGTATTGAGACTGCCACCCTTGACCCACTGCGGGATGTCAAAAGCGACAACTTCGCCGCGTTCAATGGTGTCGCCGCTGACTTGGGCAAAAATGCGGAATTGCAGTTGCTTTTGGGCGACCATGGCGCTAGTGCCGTCGGCCATGGTTTTGATGTTGATGCCGGCATATTGGGCGCCGGCTGGCGCGCTGGCCGGAGTGTTGATGGCATAGTTGATAATAATCGTCTCGCCTGGGGCGATATTGCGGTATTCGCTGCGGTCAACGCTAATCCAGCGGCGGATTTCGGTGAAGGCACCATCGTGCGAGAAGCGCTCGCCAGCATCGGCTGACGGTAAGAATAGGTCAGGGGTGACTTCAAGTGAGTAGGTAGTGCTGCCGCTGTTCTTGACGCTAAAACTACGGGTAATCTCTTGGCCGGGGGCTAAAATAAGGCGCTCGGCGGCATTGGGCAGGCAGATGCTGGTGCCCTCAACTAATGGTGTCTCGGCACAGCCGAGAGTGCCACTAGTTGAATCGTCAGCAAAAGCAGTGAGTGGCATAAGATTGGCGCTCAAAATTGACAAGGCGAGAGCCGCCGTGCCGAAAAAATGTAGTTTCTTCATAATTCCCCCATATTTATTTTATTATATACGCTTGATTTAGAAAAATCAAGACTTGAAATGCTGTTATATATATAATATACTATTATAAACATAAGGAGGAAGATGAAGGTTGCGATTAACGGCTTTGGGCGGATTGGGCGAAATGTCTTTAAGGCACTCCTAAAAAATGGCGTGGCTGAGGTGGTGGCAGTGAACGATTTGACTGATACACAGACTTTGGCGCATTTGCTGAAGTACGATTCTTCTTATGGCACTTATGCAAAGTCTGTGGATTTTGATGACGAAAATATTATTGTTGATGGGGCGAAAATTCGGGTTTTTGCTGAAAAAGACCCGACAAATCTGCCTTGGGGTGTTTTAGGAGTGGACGTGGTGGTTGAAAGCACAGGGTTATTTACCGATCCAGCCAAGGCGCATGCGCATATTGCAGCGGGGGCGAAGCGAGTAGTGATTTCGGCACCAGCCAAGGGCGAGGGGGCAAAAACGGTGGTTTTGGGTGTTAATGAGGGCGAACTCACAGCAGCAGACACGATTATCTCTAATGCGTCTTGCACGACAAACTGTATTGCGCCAGTGATGAAGGTGTTGGAGCAAGAGTTTGGCGTGGAGAAGGCGATGATGACGACGGTGCATAGTTATACGGCATCGCAGCGGTTGCAAGATGCGCCGGCCAAGGACTTGCGTGAGGCGCGGGCGGCGGCGGAGAATATTGTGCCGACAACAACAGGGGCGAGCAAGGCGACGGCGTTGGTGTTGCCGAGTCTTGTTGGGCGGTTTAACGGCCTAAGCGTGCGGGTGCCGACGCCAGTGGTGAGCCTTGCCGATTTTGCAGTAGTCTTGAAGCGCGACACGACGATTGAAGAGCTGAACGCGGCAATGATGCGAGCGGCTGAGGGTGAACTACGGAATATTATGATGACGACCGAGGAGGAGTTGGTAAGCTCAGACTTTAAGGGGTCGGAGTTTTCGTGTATCGTTGACTTAAAATTGACGGACGTAGTCGGTGGCAATTTGGTTAAAGTTGTGGCATGGTATGACAATGAATGGGGTTATTCTTGCAGGCTGGCGGAGATTACAGAGAAGGTGGGCCGGCTATAATGATTTTTGTCGCTGCTGATCATAATGGGTTTCGTTTAAGAGAGCAGATTTTGCTCTATTTACTCAGGCGAGGCGAGGAAGTTTATGATTTAGGAGCGCACGATTTAGACCCGAACGACGATTTTAATATTTATGCGTCCGAGGCAGTTAAAGAGATTAGGGAGCATAAGGGGGCGGTCGGGATTTTGGTTTGTGGCGGCGGTCAAGGTATGGCAATGACGGCGAATCGGTTTAGTGGTATGCGGGCGGCGGTAGTTTGGGACTTAGAAGAGGCGGAAATGGCTCGCAATGACAATGACGCGAATATTTTGTGCTTGCCAGCACGTTATTTAGAGGAGCGACGCGAGGAGTGGCAGGCAATAATTGACAAGTTTTTGGATACGCCGTTTGCGAAGGCGGCGCGCTATGTGCGGCGAAATAATGCACTAGACAAATTGGGTGAGGGGGCGAAAAAATGAGTGTGATTACACCGACGATTTTAGTGCGAAGCGTTGCTGAATTGGAAGAGGTGGCGAAAAAGATTGCACCGTTTGCAACGCGGGTGCAAATTGATATTACCGACGGCGAATTTGCAGCGCCGACGATCAAACTAGAAGATATTACGACGTTGCCGGCGAATTGGCTGGTGGATTTTCATATGATGGTGAATCGGCCGAGCGAATATGTGGCGAAACTTACGGCCTTGAAGCCGAATTTGGTGATTTTTCATGCGGAGGCGGCGGAAGATTTATTGCCAAGCATTGAGGCATTGAAAAAGGCAGAGATTAAAGTTGGCGTAGCGCTGCTGCCGCAGAGTTTTCCGGGTGATTTCGCAAGTTATTTGTCGGCAGCGGGGCATGCGTTAATTTTTGCGGGCGACTTGGGGCAAAATGGCGGTGAGGCGAACTTGTTGCAGGCAGAAAAGGTGGCACTAATCAAGGCGATTAAGCCGAGTTTGGAGATTGGCTGGGATGGTGGCGCGAATCTAAAAAATGTGTTTACGCTCAATCGGGCCGGAGTGGATGTGATAAATGTTGGTGAGGCCTTGCGTAAGGCGGAGGATGCGAGCGGTATGTATGAAGCATTAAAAACTGAGGCGAATCGGCAAGGGGTGATTTAGGTGAGTGAATCGGGTGGCAAGATTTCTGGTGATGAGCAGGCGACTTTGGTGCGGCGGGAGCCGTGGCAGATGAAAATTGTTTGTCTAGGAGCGGCGATGCAGGATGTGTTTTTGCCGAATGCGGCAGTAAAAATGGCGGATGGGACGGTGCGGCTGCCGATTAGAAGCGGCGAAAAAATGAATATTCCCGAGGCAGTAGTGACGTTGGGCGGTGGTGCGACGAATGCGGCAGCGACTTTTGCGAAATGTGGTTATAGCACGCTCTATTGGGGGTCGGTGGGGCTAGATAATGGCTCTGAGTTTGTCGGCGAAGTGCTGATTCGTGAGGGGATAGATATTGCTTATATGCACTATGATGAAAAAAAGCCGACGGGTTTGTCGGTGATTTTTTTGGACAAAAAAGGCGAGCGGACGATTCTTTCGGCTCGTGGTGCGGGGGCGGATTTTAATGCGCTGGACGTGGCGATGCTAGAAACTGAGCGGCCGGATTGGTTGTATATGGCGGGTGTGGGGGGTAATTTTCGGAAAATTCGCGAGGTGGTGGCGGGCTGTGCAGAGGCGAGGACGCAGATTTTTTGGAACCCGAGCGGGGCGGAATTGGCGCAGCCGAATGAGGTGAAGGCGATTTTGCCGAAAGTGACGGCGGTGATGCTGAACCGCGAAGAGGCGGAAAAGGTTTGGGGCTCGCGCGAGTATGTGAAGATTTTTCGGGCGAGTTTGTGTCCGCCGATTTTGCTGATTACGGACGGTCAGGCGGGGTCGGTGGTGCGGCAGATGTTGCCCTCGGGTAAACAAAAGGTGGTGCGGTCGCAGATTTATGAGGAGCAGGTGGTGGACCGAACAGGGGCGGGCGATGCGTTTGGTAGTGGTTTTTTGGCGCATTTTGCCCTGCATAATGATTTGGAGGCGGCGATTAAGTTTGCTAGCGCGAATTCGGCGCGGGTGGTGCAACATATTGGGGGTCGGGAGGCGGTTTTGGGGTTAAGTGTGCGGCTGGGGGAGCTGCCGATGGTTTCGCGGACAATCTAAAGCCCCCTTATGCTTCCATTATATCACACTTGTGCTTATTTGTCAAGACTTTTTCGGAGCTTTTTTGCAAAACATTTTTATTTTCCGAAAAAGTCTTGCTAGCTGCGCTAAGCAAGACCTAGGAGTTTTTGGAGGTTGGATTTGTAGACTTCTACCCCTGGTTGGTTGAAGGGATTGAGGCCGAGGGCGAAAGCGCTCATGCTTGCGGCGATAAAGCAGAAATAGAGGAAGGCACCGAAGTCGGCAGCGGTGCGGGAGGGGAGTTGGATTTCGGCAATCGGACGGACGGTGGCGTGGGCGGCGACGGTGGCACGGAGAGCGGCGGCGTTGACAGTGGCAAGGTCTTTGCCTTCTAGGCCTTTGACACCTTGGATTTTGATGTTGCTGGCGGTCGGGGCGATTTCAAGGAAGGTCTCAAAGGCTTTGGGGTTGCCCTCTTGGATGAATTGACCGAGGGAGTGGAGGTCGGTGGAGTAGGTGAGGGAGGTTGGGAGTAGGCCGAGGTGGTTTTTGCCTTCGGACTCGCCAAAAAGTTGTTTCCACCATTCGGCGAGGAAGTGGAGTTCGGGCTCAAAAGTGGCGAGAGCCTCGGCAAGATAGCCTTGACTATGGAGGTGGATGCGGAAGGCGGCGTAATCAAGGGCCTTGCTAATATCGGCGGCGTAATTTTTGGCGCCATTTAGGAGTTCGGTGATATTGACGCCACCGACAGCGAGCGGCAGTAGGCCGACACTGGTGAGGACAGAGTAGCGACCGCCGACATTGTCGGGGATTTCAAGCCATGACCAGTGGTTGTCGCTCGCGAGCTGGAAGAGGGCGCCGCTGCGGCCAGTGGTGGCATAGACGCGCTGGCTGGCGTCGGTGCCGTATTTTTGATGGAGTTTTTGGTAAAAAACGTCAAAAGCGAGGTTGGTTTCAAGGGTGCCGCCAGATTTGCTGATGACATTGATGCAGAAGTCGCGGTCGCCGAGCTCGGCGAGTTTTTGCGACATTTCAAGGGGACTGAGGCTGGTGCCGGCAAAAATAACTTCGGTTTTGCTGGCACGAGGAATGGCGTCAAGCAAGGCTTTGGCGCCCAAAAAGCTGCCGCCGATGCCGATGACGACCAAAACTTCGGCGTTTTTTTTGATTTGGGCGGCGTAATCTTCTAGACGTGGGTCGGGTGGCTGAATCGTTGTCCAGCCGTTCATTTGGGCGGCGGAAAGGGCGGCAAGGTGGGGTGCCCAGTCAATTTTAGGGACAGTTATGCTTGTTTTGAAATCTATCATGGTATTAGTATAGCATATTATTTTGTGAGTGTGCTATAATATTCTTATGGTAAGTAGCGGTCTGCTGGTTAATTTGGTGATTGTGCTGTTTGCGGCGTGTATCCATGCGACTTTGCAACTGGGGTTGGGGTGCGTGGTTTTGCTTTATCATTATGGCAAAATGCAAAAAACGGTGCCGCGGCGAACGAATATGGTGGTGTCGTCGTTTATTGCAGGGGTCGGGACGATGAGTTTGCTGGTGCTCGCGGCGCTGGGGTTTGTGCTGGCGAATACTTTTGACCTGCACGAGGCGCGTGAGTTTTATTTGGCGGTGGCGGCGGCGGTGTTTTTGGTTGCGATTTTGATTTGGACGGTTTATTATCGGCGAAAAAACACGACAGAATTATGGTTGCCACGGAATGTGGCGCAGTTTATTGCTGAGCGAGCGGCGGCGACACAGAATTCGTCAGAGGGTTTTTTGCTTGGGACGGTTTCAACTTTTGGCGAATTGCTATTTTTGCTGCCGGTGATGATTGTGGCGGCGGCGGCGTTGCTTAGTTTGCCGGAGGGCTGGGAGTTATTGGCCCTCGCAGGTTATGTAATAATTTCGCTTTTGCCGTTGATTTTGGTGAGGTGCTTTACGCATAAAATCGCGACTGTGGGCGAAATCCAGACTTTTCGGGCAAGGCATCAGCGATTTATCAAGGTGATGAGCGGGGTGTTGTTTGCGGTGTTTGCACTGTTTGTGGTGGCGTTTAAGGTCTGGGGGCGAATGTGAAAAAGTTTACGGCAAAAGCGGGGCGAGCTGGGGAGAAGCAGACTTATTTTGACCGGCTAGTGGCGGTGATGGGGGCCTTTGGTCTGCCAGAGGCAGAAGAAGAGTTGTTGGTGCGGCGGGTAAATCGGGCGTGCGAGAAACTGGCACTCTCTAAGCATGCGACGCACGAGGAACTTTTGCGGGCGGCGGAGGTAGAAATTCGCAAATTTTCTGGTGAAATGGCTGATTTTTATAAAAATTATGATAAAATTATATAAAATGGTGGAAAGGAAAGCGGGGGCGATATGTTAGATAGATATGACGTGCTGGTGATTGGTGGCGGAATTGCGGGGTTGACGGCGGCAAAGACGGTGGCGACGGCGGGCAAAACGGTGGCAGTAATTGAGGAGAAGCGGCTGGGTGGGTCGTATTTATTTGACTATGATGTGCCGTCGGAGGTAGGGCTGAACGCAGTGAAGAGTGCGGCGGCATTGGAGTCAATCCAGAAATTTGGGGCAAAAAAGCGGACGCTCAGTTTGAGTTTGGCGGGGTTGGCGCGAGAGCGGGTAGAGGTTGCAAAAAATGTAGATGATTATTGGGGCGAAGAAGCGATGCGACGAGCCAAAGTGGCGGTGATTGGGGCGAAGGCACGGTTTGTGGATGGCGAGGTGGAGATTACAAAGACGGGCAAGATGCGGCATGTGGCGGCGAGCCGGTATATTGTAGCGACGGGGGGCAAACTAAACACGAGCGGGATAAAGATTGACGCTAGCGCCAAGATTTGGGCGCCGAGCGAACTGTGGGCGGCGACACGATTGCCGAAGACGCTGATGATTATTGGTGCGGGGATGAGTGGCGTAGAAATGGCATATTATGCGGCGAAGATGGGGTCGCGCGTGGTGCTGATTGAGCGTGAATCGCGCCTATTGCCACATGAAGACGAAGAAGTTGGGCGGTTTTATGGTTTGCATTTTGCGAAAATGGGGCGAGTTAATGCGGTCTTGGGTGCAGAAGTAGCAGAAATTAGTGGCCGCGAGTTGTTGCTGAAGCGGGGCAATAGCAAGCAAGTATTGCCGATTACGGGGACGGCACAGGTGGTGCTGGCGACTGGGCAACAGCCGAATATTGACGGCTTGGGGCTAGAGACGATGGGGGTGCGAGTTGGGCAGCATGGGGTTGTGGTGGACCAGTCGTTAATGACTGCAAATCGGCGGATTTATGCGGTGGGGAATTGTGTAGATAATGTATCGGCGGATCTTGCGATGCTAATGGGCAAAACGGCGGCTTTGTCGATTGTAAGTCGTCATGCACCAATAATGTCAAGCGCGGCGTCGCCAAAAGTCTTAAATTTGGTGCCGGCTTATGCGCGAATTGGAGCAACTGAGGACGAACTGCGGCGGAAGAAGATTGAATATAAGAAATCGGTCGTGTTGCTATCCGAGATACCGCGGGGGCGGATTGATAGTGCCGAAGGGTTTGTTTGTGTGCTGGCAGATACGAAATCGCGAGTTATTGGCGCAAAAATTATTGCGCCTGAGGCCGAGAGTATGATTTTGGCGCTGGCAGCGGCAGTCAAATATCAGATGACGGCGGACGAGTTGCTCCGCGTGCCAGTGCCGCTAGATTCGTGGAACGAGGCGGTGCGGCTGGCGCTTGCAAAAATCTAAAAAATGAAATTTCGGCAATATTTATTCTTGCCGAAATTTCTTAAATAAATGTGGTTGCGGGGGTTGGATTTGAACCAACGACCTTTTGGTTATGAGCCAAACGAGCTACCGGGCTGCTCTACCCCGCGATATGCCTTATAAGTATATATTATATGATATAATATGTCAAGTGAATGAGATGATTTTAATTGACAAGCCGGCGGGGATGACGAGTTTTGGTGTGGTCGCAAGGGTGCGGCGGGTGTTGACTGCGCGTGAAAATTCCGAGCGGGCGGCTCGGGGTGAGGCTGCGGTGAAGCGGGTGAAGGTGGGGCATACGGGCACACTTGACCCCTTTGCAACTGGTTTGTTGATTTTGCTGACGGGCAAAATGACGCGGGAGAGTGGGCGGTTTTTGAAGTTAGATAAGGTGTATCTTGCGACTTTGCGGCTAGGGGCGACTTCTACGACGGGGGATCCGGAGGGGGAGATTACTTTAACTCCTGTCGACTTGGCTCCTGTTGCGAATTGTTGCCCCGAAGACACAACCGCAGGGCGCTTAGCGCCCCTCTTGGCAGAGCAAAGCTCTGCCAATTCACCCCGCAGTGCCTTCGGGGCAACGAATTCACACGGAGCCGAGCAGCTACGCCTTGTTTTGCGAGCATTTATTGGGAAGATTCGGCAGGTGCCGCCGATTTATTCGGCGATTAAGATTGGTGGGCGGAGAGCGTATGATTTGGCGCGGAAGGGGCTTGTGCCAGAGATGCCGGAGCGTGAGATAGAGATTTATAGCATAGAAGTGGTAAAATACGCTTATCCTGAGTTAATTTTGCGAGTGCATTGTAGCAGTGGCACTTACATTCGGACGCTGGCGGAGGATATCGGCAAAAAGTTGGGGGTGGGGGCGTATTTGACGGCACTCCGCAGAGAAAAAATTGGCGATTATAGCGTAGAAAATGCCAAAAAGTTGACCGATTTTGTGACTAATTAGCTCTCAACATTAACGACAGTGCGGGTCTGCTTGGAGCCGGCAAAAGAGGTCTTTTTGGTGCGGGTGAATTTGACGACGCCGTCCTTCTTCGCATGGATTGTGAAGTTGCGCGAGAGGTAGGTGCCTTCGCCCGCGAGTTTGGTTGCGCCAGTCTGGCGGACGAGAACCTCGCCAGCCTTGACTTTTTGGCCGCCAAAGCGCTTGACGCCGAGTCGTTGCCCAGCATTATTGTGGATATTTTTTGCGGTTCCGCCGGCTTTGACATGTGACATTTGTTATTCCTTATTTTTTACCAATATAATTAAGTCCCGTGCGACAATCTGTTGCTCTCTGGCATACAGTAAATCGCGGGATTTACCCTCTACATTATACTCTATGTGGCCGAGGAAGTCAAGGTTTAGCCTAGAAAATCCGCCGTTTTCTTGGCGCCAAGCGGGGATGGCGAGGCAGAGGCGGGTATCAGAGGTGATTTGAGGGGCGAGATTTGTGAGGAAGTTTTGCAATAATTCTTCGGCATTTTTGCGTAAAACTTGCAATTTGGCAAAAGAGGGCGGCGCGGAAAGGGGCGAGCCGAGGTAGATTTCGCTGGCGATGGCGTCAATCGGCGGTTGCCAGTGGTGGGTTTGGGCGTCGGCGACCTCTAACAGGGCTGGTGCGACGACTGATTTTTGCATCAGCCATTCTAAGTTGGCGCGAGTGTAGCCAACCATTTTAGGGGAGAGGTCGGTGCCGTAGATTTGGCAGCCAGAGAGGTAGGCTTCTTGGAGAATGACACCGGTGCCACAGAAGGGGTCAAGGAGGCGGACTAGGTGTTGGCTGGTGGCGTTTTGGTTAGTGGCGTTCTGGTTGGTGGATTTTTGGCTCTGGGCGGTGCTGTTTTTGGGGCCGAGCGCGAGGTTGACCATGGTTTGGGCGAGTTTGGGCGGGAGCATCCCGACAAAAGCGTCGCGCTTGGGGCGGGCTTGGTCGCGGGCGGCGTAGGCGTCGGGGTTTTGCACCCCTGTCATTTGGGCGACAGTCAGGCGGTCGCCTTGAGTGATAACAAGTAATTCAATTTTATAGGGATTGCTGGATAGACCGTTGTGAAAACTCTGGGCAGTAGAGAGGTCGGGAGTGGTGTTTGGCACGAGGCGGACGGAGATTTCTTTGGCTTTGAGGGACTTTTTGACGATAACGCCGAGGTTAAAGGCGTCTTTGGCGGTTATGCTTGCACTATAAGCACTAACACCGAGAGTGATTTTGTGGCGTTCTGGGGTATTCGTGAGTTCAGGGATGAGGGTTTTGGCGGCGTATTTTTTGAGGTCGGCTTGCAGTTTAGCGCGGTTAGTAGTAAATAGTATTGTGCCAAGTTTTTTGATGCTGCCGAGGCGATTGATATTGAGGTCGGGGCCGTCAAACTCGGCCGTATCAGGGGTAAGCGGCTGGACGTGAGTGGCGCCAACCGCCCATAACTCTGCGAGACCAAACTCAGGCTGTCGCCCTAAAATTGCAATTTGCATAGATATATTATAGCACAATTTGCCCCCATGACCACGATTGTGATTATGGGGGGCGGGGAGGCTATTCTTCGTCGTTGGAGCTTATCTGTTTAGAAATGCTCAGAAAGAGACGCAAGAGGTGTGCGGCCGCGCAGACGTAATCCATAACAATACAGGCAATCAGTATGTTGTCGCCTGTATAGTCATATTTTTCCCACTGGTAGCACGAGAGCAAGAACCAAACCACGGCCAAGAAAAAGCAGTCAAAGTTATTTTGAAAATCTTTTTTCATAAGGGGCCTCCTAATATTCACGCCCGTAGATACCTCAAAGAGGTGCTGGGGGGGGGCTTAATTGGTGCCCCACACCAGCTTATACTTACATTATATCATACTTGTGCTTAAAAGTCAATAGTTTCGGTGGTTTTTCTGCTGAGTACAAGTATTTAAGGGCGAAAGTCTGCAAAATATATTTATAATATGATAAAATATTTCAATGAAACTAGCAAAGCAAGGCAAGATCACGCCAAACGGCGTAGTACTTGAAACGCACGAGAATTCCACCGTTGTATTCCTAACCGAGCGTGGTTTTGATGTAGAGCTAATCAAGCCTGTTCGCACAAAAGGTGCCAAGAACGCCGACATTATCCTTGCGGGCATCGTCTGGGAAATCAAAGGTCTGTTCGGTAGTAGCAAGCGTTCCATTGCCGATCATCTCTATAAAGCCTCTCGCCAATCACCAAACATAATCTTAGACATGCGTCACTTTGGTCTGTCAAAAAGTTTCTCAATAAAAGAAATTTCCAAACAATTCAACATCCGCCGCAAGATTAAACGAATAAAAGCAATCTTTCAAGACGGCGAAACTATTGACTTTATGCGTTAGCTTTGCTATAATAGTGTTAACGAGATCGTCGCTTGCCGCGAAGCGGCAAGCCGCGGTCTCTTTTGAGGTTAAATCGAGTATTTTGCCAAACAATTTGCCCCCGTAACTACGATTGTGATTACGGGGGTGCTGGTTAGGCTGCAAGACCTAAAAAGGTGCGGAAATTAACTATGAAGCACTAGAAGAACACAAGACGAAATGCCTCAGCGGTTAAGCCGAGGCATTTTTGAGATTAGGTGTCGCTATATTGGAGGAATTGTTTTGTGAGGGCAAGGACTTCGTCGGGGAAGGACTTGCAGTCGTCGGGCGAGGCGGTTGGTTTGACGAAGGCGTCTTTCTTGTTCGTTGAGAAAACGCAGAGTTGGTTTATCTGAATTATTACGACTAAAAAATACATGACTGCGACAGTAAGGTCGTGCTCATAGACGGCTTTCAAGGCGCCGAAAAGGAAAGCAGTGGCAGTTATGGTAATTAGAACGGCCAGAGTGATGACAAGAGCTTTATTTAGCTTTTTCCCCTCCGCGCGCTCCCAGCAGAGCGCCTCGCATTCTTCTTGAAGCTTGACACTTGGGAATGCTTGTATAAAGTTGAAGGCATTGAAGATTGCGGTGTTTGTGGCGTTGGAGCCGTATTTTCTAAGAAGTTCCGCATAAACGGTGGTGTTAAGCTCGAAGTCTATATCAGTTTGTTTGCCGTTTATTGTAAGGGTCATAGTATTCACCTATCTTTCAAAATTCACGCCCACTAGATACCTCAAAGAGGTGCTGGGGGGGGGCTTATTAGTTGCCCCACACCAGCTTATACTTACATTATATCATACCATAAGCAAAAAGTCAATAGTTTTGGCAGATTTTGTGGGGTTTATAGGGGTGAAAAAGTAGTGAAAAGTTAGTAAAATTGGGGGAGGGTGTGGTATAATAGGGGAGATGAAACGAGGTAGAGTGATCTTGAGTGTAGTGACGGTGGGGCTGAT
Organism: Candidatus Nomurabacteria bacterium; assembly: GCA_031262695.1. Classification (GTDB taxonomy): domain Bacteria; phylum Patescibacteriota; class Saccharimonadia; order Saccharimonadales; family Saccharimonadaceae; genus WQUV01. The sequence goes on from JAISHF010000005.1 coordinate 17,565, forward strand.
TGGGGCGGTCGTTTATTTGGCGCGGGCGGATATTGTGGAGGCTTTTCGGCTGGCTACGCGAGCGAAGATTGGGTTTTTGTTGCTACTAGTGCCATTGCAGGCTTTGATGTATTTTGCGGCGGGGCAGGTGTATTTTTCGTATCTGAGCGCTAAGGGGCAGATTAAATATGTGAATATTGCACGACGGATGCGGCTGGCGCTAGAATTGAATTTTGTCAAAAACATCATTCCAGCGGGCGGCGTAGCAGGAGTGGGCTATATGGCGTGGCGACTGAAGTCGTGGGGGCTGAAGGCGGGGCCAGCGGCGTTGGCGCAGATGGTGCGGTATCTGGTGGTGCTACTGGCGAGCATTGTGCTGATTTTTATTGCGAGTGCACGGCTGATTTGGGATGGTGCGGGGTGGCTACCAGTGTTGCTAGGGGTGGGGCTGTCGGTGGGGGCGTTGTTGATTATTTTGGTGCTGTCGTGGATTTTGGGTAATCGCAAGCGGATTGACTGGGCAGGGCAAACAATTAGCAGATTTGTCAATTTTGTGGTGCGAATATTGACTTTCGGGCGGAAAAAGCGGCTATTAACAGAGGTAAAGGTGGACGAGTTCTTGGGTGATATGCATAAGGATTTCGTGGAGTTATTACGGAACAAAAAGGCGCTAGTGGCACCACTGTTGTGGGCGGCATTTTATGTCATTTGCGACACGGCGACCTTTTTTGTGGTGTTTTTGGCGTTAGGTGTGGGTGTGGACTTTGGGGCGGTGCTGATTGCACAGATTTTGGCAAGCGTGGTCGGGACAGTGGTGCAGACGCCGGGCAATGGTGCTGGGTTTTACGAGGCGACAATGACGGGATTCTTTGCGCTTTTGGGGGTGCCAGTGGCGACGGCGTTGGCGGCGGCGTTGATGACGCGGATTGCGGTGCTACTGGGGACGATTATCTTTGGCTGGGCATTTTACCAGCACGCTTTGACGACAGGCGGCGACGGCAAAAAGGACGGTAAAGGGGTAAAAATGCCGAAGAGGGCGGTATGAGGAGCTGGCGAGGGGGGTTTACGGAGGCGGTGCTGAGGGGTTGGCGAGCAACTTTTGCGGGGGTGGTTGAGTGATGAGTGTGGTCGGTTTTCCGCCAGAGTTTTCGGTGGGGGATTTTGTGGCGTCGCTTAATCAGACGCTCAATTCGGTTTATCCGGCGGTAGTGGTGGTTGGCGAGGTGGCAGAATTTAATATTTCACAGGGGAAATTCGCGTTTTTTAAGTTAAAAGATGAAAAAGCGACGATTAGTTGCTTTATGATGGCGTTTAAGATGACTTCACCTCTGGAAAACGGGATGAAAATTCGGGTGCTGGCACAGCTAAGAGTGCGGGATGTAAGCGGGGCTTTGAGCCTTAATGTGGCAAAATATCAGCCGGTCGGTGAAGGAAGCATCAAAAAGGCATTAGAACTCTTGAAAATGAAATTGCAAAAAGAGGGGCTGTTTGATGCGGCGAAAAAACGCAAAATGCCAGAGGTGGTGCGGAAGATTGCGGTGATTTCTAGCATGGATGCGGCGGGCTATCGTGATTTTATTAAGATTCTGGGCGAGCGTGCGGGGGGTTTGGAGATTGAGGTGGCTAACACGGCGGTTCAGGGTATAAACGCGCCAGAGGGCATTATACGGGCCTTACAGCGCATTAACGAGTGTGCGGAGGCGGATATTATTGCGATTGTGCGGGGTGGCGGCAGCAAAGATGACTTAAGCGCCTTTAATGATGAGGCATTGGCGCGGGCGATTCGGGCCTCGCGGATACCGGTGTTGGTTGGGGTGGGGCATGAGGTGGATGAGAGTATCGCTGATTTGGTGGCGGATGTGCGGGCCAGCACGCCGACGCATGCGGCACAACTGTTAACGCCACGGGACAAGCGACAGATTGTGCAGGATTTGCACAATTTGCGGGCAAAAATGGCAAGTATTATGCTACAAAATGTGCGGGTTAGTCAAGAGCAGGTGCGGGCAGGACGGGGGCGGATTGAGAGTGTGATGATGCAGAACATGCGGGCTTATCAGGAGCGGATTGGGGCGGTATTGGGGCGAGTGGAAGGCATTATGTTGCAAAATATACAGGGGTATGCGGTGAGTATGCGGACGATTTTGGAGCAAAAAATGCAAGAAATCACGCGAGAAGTGGGGCGGGCGGGGGCGGTTTTGGCGGAGTTGAACCCTGAAAAGGTGCTGGCACGGGGCTATGCGATTATCGGTGGTAAAATAAAAGTTGGTGAGGTCTTGAAAATCACGACGAGTGGGAGTATAATAATATCAGAAGTGAAAGAGGTAAATAAGCGATGAGTGGTAAGGCGTCGGGGAGCGGAATAACAGAGAAGATTAAGCGGCTAAATGAGCTGATGGCGTGGTTTGATAGTAGTGAGTTTTCGCTGGAGGCGGCGGTTGATAAATATGCCGAGGCGACAAAACTGGCGGCCGAGGTAGAAAAGGCGTTAGCAGAACTGAAAAATAAGATTAGTGAGATAGATAATGTGGGAGGTGAGGAATAATGTTGCAAAAGTGGATGCAAGGCGGTAAGTTGATTTTTGTCGGGTTGATTGTGGTGTTGGTGGCGGTTTTGGTGTTTATGGCATCAAGTTTGACGAGCGCACGAAGCGAGGCGAATGAGTTGCGGGCTAGCACAGAGGCACAAGTGGCGGCGCGCGAGGCGGATATTCGCAAAGATGAGCGGAGTTTGGCGGATGCGGAGTGGGAAGAGCGTGAAAAATATTGTAATGCAGGCGGTCGGGGCAACAATTTTGTCGGGCCAGATGATTATGGGCGGTTTGGGTTTTACCACCCTTGCACTTGGGCGATTTATGTGCCATATCCAGCGCGGCAAGGTGGGCAGTTTGAGGCGATTTTCCACCCGCGCAAGGTGGTGATGGGGTCGGGCGAGATTTATGCGCTGCGATTCTCAATTGTGACGCAATCTTATGATAGTGTGCTACAAGCGCGACAGAGTTCAGTGCAGAGTGGGCTGATTACGCAGTCAACCTTTACCAATATTATAAACCAAGGAATGTCAAATGAATATAAGATTACGGGGACGCGTTTTGACGGTCAGATGGTGCCAGGGGTGCAAGGTGGGTCAGAGGTGATTTTTAAGGTGCGCGACAAGACGGCGATTGTGCGGACAGATTCCAGCCTGTTTAAGGATGATTTTGAGCGATTAGTGAAGTCTATTGTTTATACACCGTAGGCAAAATAGCCTAAGCACTATGCGACAGGGCTGGGGCGTGATATGATAATAGTATGGATGGAGGTAAGACGGCTTTGGCTGTGGGCCTGTTGGGGGATTTGGCTGATGGGCTGGAGTTGCCATTGGCGTTTATTCGGGCGATAGAAACCCTAAAAAAGGAGCGGGATTTTGGCAAGGAGCTCTCAGACGATGACCGCAGGGTGCTATGGGCGGCAGAGCAAGGATTAAGGCAGGTTGAGGCGGTGCGACTAGTGGTGGGGGCGGATAGTTTGACGCCTGAGCCGGTGGCAGTTCGGGGGGTGGTTGAGGAAGTACAGGTAGAATTCGGGCAATTTTGGCGACTTGTGGGCGAGGAGCCTCGCCCTAAAATGCCACGTGAGCAGTTGCTAGTGGATGTGAATCGGCAGGTATTGAGGTGTTTTTTGATGACATTACTTACAGAAAGTTTGCAGTTTACGATTATGGGGCAGGTTTTTGCAAAGAGGGTGCGGGGCAAAATTATGGTTGGAGTGCGGGATTTTGGGCCGGCTTTGCCACGGGGAGTTAATCTGACAAGTGGGCAAACCCTGCCGCTTCGGCCAAAGTCGCGAGTAGCGTTTGGGGTGATAAATGAGTTGGTGCGAGTGATGCAAACGAGTTTGCAGGCGACTAGACATCGTGATGGAGTATCGTTTTTTGTGCTGTTGCCAGAGAGCCGACAAGCGAGGCTGTGGTGATTTTGGTAGTGACGGCAGATTGGTTTCGCGAATGGGCGCTGACGGAGAATTTGCATGGGGTTGATATTCAGGTTTGCCGTGATGCTTATGGGGCAATGGATTTTATAGATGATGCAGAGGTGGTTTTTTTGGACTTGGGTCTGCCGGCGGCCAATGGGGTTGCGATATTAAACGAGCTAGCGAGCGGGGCGAGCAGAACGCCGATTATTTTGTTAGCGGACGATTTACCAGAGGTGGATTTAGCGGTGCATAATATCGTGCAGGTGCTAGGGGTGCGCGACTTGGCACCGCAAAAAGTTCGGGCGGCGTTGCGAGAGGCGGAGAATTGGAAGAAGGTGAAAACGGAGATGGCATAATGCAGGGGCTGAAAGAATATAAGGGATTAGCAATTGTGCTGTCGCGGACAAATTATGGCGAGGCAGACCGAATTGTGCGATTTTTGACGCCTGTTGGGGTGATTTCGGCGGTGGCGAGGGGGGTGCGGCGAGAAAAATCTAAACTGAGAGGTGGAGCGGAACCATTTGCGTTAAATGAAGTGAGCATAATTGCAGGAAAAAGCGAGCTGGGGATTCTCAGGAGTGCGCGGGCGGTGCATTTGTATGAGAAAATTATTTATGATTTTGCCGCAATGGAGGTGGCGGCGGAAGTGATAAAAATGATTCAGAAATTAACGCGCGATCACGACGACCCGAATAATTTTGCGATTTTAGAGGCGGTTTTGACGGAATTGGAGCGGACGCAGAATTATCAGGCGGTGTTATTATGGGCGTATTTGCGGTTGACGGCAAGTGTGGGCGTGCAATTAAATTTGGCGACGGATGTTTTGGGCGAGCCGCTCGCGGTAGAGGTGGAGTATGATTATGATGCGCACGAGCATGCGTTTCGGGCAGTGGCGGAGGGGGTTTTTGATGCACGGCATATTAAACTTTTGCGGCTGGTGATGGTGGTGGATTTGGCGGTGTTTTTGCGAGTGGAAAATGTAGCGGAACTACTGCCAGTCTGTATGGATTACGCTCGGGCGCAGCTACAGCAGTAGCATGCTGTATGACAAATGTAATACAATGTATTGCATTTGTATATATAATGTATATACAAGTTAAAGGAGCGACGGCGGGTCAAGTTCAAAACGGACCTCGGGCGGGAGAGTCTTGACGACTTCTAGTAAGCGGGCGCGGTGCTGACTTTTGAGGATGATTTGCCAGCGATAGGTGTCGGCGCCGCGTTCGTAGAAGGCGGGGGTAGGCTGCGAAATTAAGACGTCGGGGAACATTTTGAGGATTTGGGTGCGAATTTCGCGGGCTTTTTTGATGGCGGTGGATTCGGTTTTTTGGACGGTGGTGATTTTGAGCAAGAAACAAAAGGGCGGAAAATGGGCTTTTTTGCGGTTTGCTAGCAGGTAATCGTAGGCGGCAAGGTAGTTGGCAGTGGTGCCGAATTTGATGACGGCGTTATCGGGTTGGTAAGTTTGGATGAAAATTCGCGAGAGTTTTTCGTTGCGACCGACGCGACCGACAACTTGGCAAAGCAACTGAAAAACACGTTCTTCGGCTGCAAAATCGGGCATCGCGAGCCCATTATCGGCCTGGACGATGCCGACCAGAGTAAGGTTAGGGAAGTCAAAACCTTTGGCGATGCTTTGTGTGCCGATAATGATGTCAATTTCGCCGTTTTTGACTTTTTCGTATTGTATAGGCATAGATTCGGCGGCGGCGGTGTCGCTATCAAAGCGGGCAATGCGAGCGTCTGGGAAAAGTTTTGTTAACTCGCTTTCAATCATTTTGGTGCCGATACCCTTATGGATGATGTTGGGCGAGTGGCAAGTTGGGCAAGAAGTGGCGAGATTTTCAGCGTGTCCGCAGGTATGACAGAGGAGGCTGTGGCGGTCTAGATGGAGGGTCATTGGCAAAAAACAAATCGGGCAGAGGGCTTGCCAGCTGCATTTTTGGCATAGGGTCATACTTGCCGAGCCGCGGCGATTGTGGAAAATCAGGGTTTGCTCGTGGTTAGCGAGGTTAGTTTTGATGGCGGCAAGGAGGGAATCAGAGAAAAAGCGATGCGTCGTGAGTTCGGCGGAATTGGCAAGATTGATGAGCGCGATTTTGGGTTCGCTAGCAGTGGCACGGGCTTTTTGGTCTAAATGGACGACGGCATTTTTGGAATTCGCGAGATAAAAATCTTGAAGGTTGGGCGTGGCGGAGCCGAGTAAGGTGCGGGGTGAAATGGCACTAGCAAGGCGGAGGGCGGAATATTTGGGGTTTTGGTCTTGGTGATAACTGTTGTCGTGGCACTCGTCAATGATGACGAGGCCGAGTTTGGCGACGGGTGCAAAAAGTGCCGAGCGAGCGCCGACGATAATTTGTGGCGTGGGTTTTTCTAGTATAGTAGTAAAAAGTTGGCGGCGTTTGGCGGGCGTAAGCTTGGAGTGGATTAAGATAGCGCCCTTGATGTATTTTTGGATTTCGCTGATTAGTTGAGCTGAAAGAGCGATTTCAGGGACGAGCAAAATGGCAGAGTTGCCAAGTTGTAGTTGTTCTAAAAGTAGGTGCAAATAAATATTAGTTTTGCCACTGCCAGTGACACCTCGGAGAAGGACGGTCTTATTGGGGTTTTCGCGAATTGCTTGGAGGGCTTGCTGCTGAGATTTATTTAGTGGGGGCGTCATTTTTTGCCCCCGATTCCATTAGGCAAAATGGTTTGCCAGACGACGGGCATTTCGGTTGCGTAATATTGGTGGAGAAAATTGGCGGCTTGGAGGAGGTGGGGCGGCAGAGAGTTTTGAAAGCAGACTTTCAAAACTTCCTTAGTCTTGAATTTGGGTGGTTCAACTTTGCGGATGACGACGCCGAGGGCTTTTTGCTTGCCGAGGGGGATTTCTACTAGTGTGCCGATAGCGAGTTTTTGTTCTGAGCTGTAAGTTAAGACGCTCTCGCCTGCACGAAAGACTTTATTTGGGGCTACTTCATAGTAAGGCATTAGACGGCTGACGCCGAGCTTGTCGTGCGTGGTTTTTTAGTGCGCGATGAACTCTTGGCGCTCCGTTTAGTGCCACTTTTAGTGCTGCGGCGGAAGGATTTTTTGGCAGGCTTATTTTTCAATAATTCTTCGGCTTCGGCACGAGTAAGTTTTTTGGGGTCGGTGTCCTTGGGAATTTTCGTGAAATTGCGTTTGCCTGGCCCTTTGACATAAGGCCCATAGGCGCCATTGATAATTTGGATGTCGCCCCAGTCGGCGAGAATGCTGGCCTTTTTCTCGGCAACTAATTCTTTGGCGCGGTCTAAGGTGATGGTGTAAGGGTCGTCTTTTTTAATTGTGATGTTTAGTTTGCCGACTTTGAGATAAGGGCCAAATGGGCCAGCGGCGGCTAAAACTTCGTCGTCGTCAATTTTGCCAAGGGTGCGGGGGAGCGACGGTAGTGCAAACGCCTTAATTGCTTCGCCTAGTTCTACGGTTTTGGTGTCTTTGCCCTTGGGAAGCGGCATAAAACGGGGCTTGTCGCCGCCTTTTTCGCTTTCGCCAAGTTGGAGGAAGCCACCTTTGCGGCCGATTTTGGCATAAATATTAAGTTTAGTCTTGGGATCAACCCCTAGCAGTCGCGCGCCGTTAAAACGCTCAATGTCGTCGGCGCTAGCGACGAGTTTGTGGAATGGTGTGTAAAAATCTTGTAAAACTTGCAGGTAAGTCTTGCCGCCATCGGCGATTTGGTCTAATTCGCCTTCAATCTTGGCAGTCCAGCCGTAATCGTCTACTTGTTCAAAATGCTTGACGAGAAAATCGGTGAGGATTTCGCCGATTGGCTCTGGCAAGAGCTTGCCTTTGTCGGCGCCAGATTTTTCGGTTTCGGATTTTTCGGTGATTTCACCACTAGCAAATTCAATAACCTTGACTTCGCGCGGCTTGCCTTCGCCTTCGCCTTTTTTGACATATTCGCGGCTCTGGATGGTAGTCAAGATCGTGGCGTAGGTGCTTGGGCGGCCGATGCCGAGTTCTTCTAGTTTTTTGACGAGCGAACCTTCGGTGTAGCGGGCGGGTGGGTTGTCAAAAGTTTGGCGGGCGGTGAGCGAGTGTAGTTTTAGCGGCGTGTCAACGGCGAGTTCTGGCAGACTATTGACTTTGCCGCCGTCGTATAACTTTAAGAATCCGTCAAAAAGCACGGTTTCGCCAGTAGCTTCTAGCTCGGCCGTGCCATCAGAGATTGTATAGGTGGTTTTGGCGAGTTCGGCGTCGGCCATTTGCGAGCTTAGTGTGCGGCGGCGGATTAAGTTATAAAGTTTCTTTTCAAAATCGTTTTTGCCGGCCGCGACATTTTCAATATGAGTCGGGCGAATTGCCTCGTGAGCCTCTTGAGCGCCCTTGGATTTGGTGTGGAATTGGCGGACTTTACTATATTTTTCGCCGAATTCTTGCAAAATGTAATCTTTAATAGCGTGGATGCTGGCACCTGATAAATTGGTGGAGTCGGTGCGGTGGTAGGTAATAAGACCGGCTTGGTAGAGGGCTTGGGCGGCGTTCATGGTGGTGCGAGCAGAGTAGCCGAGCTTGCTACTCGCCTCAATTTGTAGGGCGGCAGTAGTAAACGGTGCGGCGGGCGAGCGCTTGGCGGTGGATTTTTTGGCGTCTTGGACTCGCCAAATCGCACCTTTTGCAGCACGTTCGGCGACGCCAGCGATAAAATCGCGAGCCTGTTCTTCGGCTAGTTTGTCTTTGCGGGTGGCGGGGATTTCGCTCTCGTTATGCGTGAAAACGCCGCTGATTTTATAGGCGGACTTGGTGGCGAATTGCTCAATTTCGCGTTCGCGCTCTACAACAAGGCGGACGGCGGGGCTTTGGACGCGGCCGGCGCTCTTGCCGCCCGGTACCTTTCGCCAGATGACGGGGCTTAATTCAAAGCCAACGAGGCGGTCTAGGACTTGGCGAGCGCGTTGACTCTGGACCATATTTTGGTCTACGGTGCGAGGATTGGCGACGGCGTCTTTGAGGGCGCCCTCGGTGATTTCGTGGAAAGTGATGCGTTTGGTGTTTTGAGGTAGCCCTAGGACTTCTTGTAGATGCCAAGCAATCGCCTCGCCCTCGCGGTCTTCATCGGTTGCGAGAAGGACCTCACTGGCCTGCTTGACAGCGGTTTTGAGTTCGGCAATGACCTTTTTTTTGTCGGGAGCAATGGCGTAATCAACGGCAAAATCCTCGTTTGGCCGCACAGCGCTATTGCCATCGGCAATTTGGCGAATATGCCCAACGCTAGACAGCACCTTATAGTCCTTGCCCAAGTATTTTTCAATAGTCTTGGCTTTGGCCGGACTCTCAACAATCAACAGCTTCATTTTATTATCATATCACAATCGGGGAATTTTGCAAAGGTTGGCGAAAACGGGGCGATTTTTTGACTTTGTTACCTCTGTAAATCCCACAAAATATGCCAAAACTATTGACTTTTAAGCACAAGTGTGATATAATGGAGATGTTATGGAGGTAATAACCGCCATACGAACCAATAACAGTTAGTTAAAACCCAGTTTAGGGTAATTTTTGCTGCCCAAAAGGGCGAAAAGGAGATTCTTATGAAAAAATTTCTGTCCTCTTTCTTTGATATCAGCACTTCTGCTTTCTGCAAACGGCATTCCCGCAAGTTCCTGCAAGCAGTTCTTCGGTCAACTGTGATCTGCTCTGCAAAAGACTTCTTTACTCTTCTCGCTTTTTACCTCCTCTGGTTCGCAGAGGGTGTTGGGCGTCTTTGCCTGCCTTTCGTTGTGCTGTTTTCGCCTGTGTTTATCTGTCTTGTCCCGTTTTCTGAATTACTTCTCGGCCTGCAAATATTCACTCCTGCTTTTCTGATTCTCGTTCTAATTGCGGCTTTGTCGCTCACGATTTTTAACCGTAGCGGCAACGCTAATCTGAGAAAAGAATTACGTTGGCATCTCAAAAAAGAGCTTGTCATTAACTAACCAGCACCTTATAGGCCTTGCGGCCTAGCTAAGCCCCCCATAATCGCAATAGTGGTTATGGGGGCAAATTCGTGGTATAATTATAGTATGCAAAAGGGGCGAGAGGGCACGCGGGAGGCGTGGCGGCTGATTTGGGGGACTTATGGGCGGCTGAAAGGCTGGTGGGCGGCGATGGCGTTTGCGGCGACGGTTGGGGTTTCTAATACGATTTTGATGCCGATCTTTTCGAGTTTAGCGCTAGGGGCGATGGCGGTGGGCGATTTTGCGCAGGCGTGGCGGTGGGTGTTGGCGTTTGCGGCGGCGTCGCTGGCATATAGTATCGCTTATTCGGTGGGTTGGTTTTTGGCGGCGCGAGCGGAGCATAAGGGGTTTCGTAGGCTCGTAAATAATTATTTTCGCAAGTTGGTGCGGGCGGACATTGAGTATTTTGCGGATAGTAAAACGGGGTATTTGGTAGCGCAGGCGCGGGGTTTTGGCGATGCAACGTTGAATTTGGTGCGAATTATGCGACGAAATTTGCTGCGGACGGTGATTGCGATTGTGGTGCCGATTGTGGTGATTTTGACGCAAAATCTACTGATTGGTGTGGCAATTGCGTTGCTTAGTTTGAGCATGGTGTTTTATACGCGGTGGGCGGCGAAAAAAGTGCAGCCGGCGCGCACCGAGGCGCGCGAGGTGTTGCGTGAGAACACGGGGATTATTTCGGATATTATTACGAATATTGTGGCGATTCGGGCGTCGGCGCGCGAAGAGGCGATGGCGGAACGGATGGAGCGGCGTTGGGATTTGGAGATAAAGAAGTTTTTGCAACGACATTATGTAGGGATTCGCCTGACGACGGGGCGAAATTTGATTGGGTTTGTGTTTTTCGCGACTTCGGCGAGTCTGGTGGTTTGGCAGGGGTCGCTCGGGGCGATTTCGTTTACGCTGGCGATTCTGATTGTGCAGTACTTGATGACGATTGCGGTGGCGTGCTCTAATTTGAACGATGATATTGATGATATGTCAGAGGAGATTAACAAAATCCAGCCGGCGGCGGAGTTTATGCTGCGTGAGAATAAGATTAATGATAAGGTTGGGGCGGTGGTTTTGGGCAAGGTGCGGGGTGAAATTGAGCTGCAAAAAGTGGCGATGAACTATGAAGGAAGTGCGGTGTTTAGCGATTTGTCGCTAAAAATTGCGGCGGGCGAGAAGTTGGGCGTGGTTGGCGTGAGTGGGGCAGGCAAGACGACACTAGTGAAGTTGATGATGCGATTTGACGATGTTGATAGTGGTGCGGTGTTAATTGACGGCGTGGACGTGCGAGAGATTAAGCAGGATTCGTTGCATTTGAATACGGCCTATGTGCCGCAAGAGCCGCTCTTGATGCATGATACGATTGAGGCGAATATTCGGCTGAGTAAGCCTGACGCGATAGAGGCGGAGGTGGCAAAAGCGGTCAAAGCGGCGCATTTGACGGAATTTGTCAAAACTTTACCTTCGGGATTACAGACGATAGTTGGCGAGCGGGGCGTGAAGTTATCGGGCGGACAAAAACAGCGGGTGGCGATTGCGCGGGCGGTGTTGCAAGGTGCGCCGATTATGATTTTGGACGAGGCGACCTCGGCGTTAGACAGTGAGAGTGAGGCGATTATTAAGGATTCGTTTAAGGAGATTTTTCGCGGCAAAACGGCGGTAGTGGTGGCACATAGGTTGTCAACGTTGCGGGATATGGACCGAATTATTGTGGTGGCGGGTGGCAAAATCGTAGAAGAAGGCTCACATTTGAGCCTAGTGCGTCAAGATGGCATTTATGCTAAAATGTGGCGTCAGCAAAGTGAGTTTGAATAAAATAATCTTGGAGCCACGATCGAGGCTTGAACTCGAGACCTCATCCTTACCATGGATGCGCTCTACCAACTGAGCTATCGCGGCAGATTTAGGGTGAGCGGGTCTGCTCGTTCCCTGATAATATATTAGCATACTGGACGGGAAAAGTCTAGACTTTCGGGGGCAAGTGTGATATAATGAGGGGAGAAAAGGATAGTTAAGGTTATTTATGGCAAATAAGAATAATACAAAGCGCAAATTGGTTGGACTCGTTAGCGAGGAGAGTGGTAATCGCACTTATTACACCAAGAAAAATACGATGAACACGCCTGATAAACTGACGCTTAAGAAATACGATCCGATTTTGCGAAAGCATGTCAAATACACCGAGACCAAGAAAAACCTCGGCCGCAACGAAGTTAAAGAGAAGAAAAACTAATGAAGTCGGAAGTTAAGCAGTTAGATGGCGGGCGGGTTGAGGTCAAAATCGTACTGGACAAGGCAGAAATTGCCGAGGCGCACAAAGAGGCGGTAGAGATTCTGGCAAAAAGTGTCAAAGTCAAGGGGTTTCGGGCAGGCAAAGCGCCACTTTATGCGGCTGAGCGGCAGCTGAACCCGAATGCGTTGATGCAAAAAGCGGCCGACATTATGGTAAAAAAGACGCTTTTTCCAGCAGTTTATGGGCAAAAAATCGCTTTGTCGTCGCAGCCAGAGGTTGAAATTACGAAGTTTGTGCCAGCGGAGACTTTTGAATACAAGGCAACGGCTGATTTGATGCCGGATGTAAAACTAGGCGACTATAAGAACTTGAAGGTGAAGCGCGAAAAGATTGAGAAGATTGACGAGAAAGAAATTGATGAGTTCGTGAAGTCAATGGCGGGTCGTAATCGCGACTGGAAGGTGGTGGAGCGGGCTGCAAAAAATGGTGACCGTGCGGTGATTGACTTTCTTGGCACCGAGAATGGTGAGCCGTTTGCTGGCGGTGAAGGCAAAGAATATCCGCTAGAACTAGGCTCAAATACTTTTGTGCCGGGTTTTGAGGAGCAAATAGTGGGACATAAGGCTGGCGACAAATTCGTGATTGATATTACTTTCCCTAAGCAGTATCACCCGCAGATGGCTGGCAAGCAGGTGCAGTTTGAGGTCAAAATCCATAAAATTGAAGAGGCGGGCGAGGTGAAAGTGGATGATGTCTTGGCGGAGAAGATGGGTTTCAAGAGCCTTGACGAGTTTAAGGCGGAAGTTCGCAAGAACCGTGAGCGTGTGGCCGAGAGTGAGAACGAGGACAAGTTTTTGGATGCCTTAGTGCAAGAATTGGTTAAAAAGAGCAAGATTATGGTGCCACAGGGCGTTATTGATCGGATTGCACACGAGTTACAGCATCAGAGTCCAGAGGCGGCAGAAGATCTATTGCAAGCTCAGGCAAAAAGTCGGGCTGAGATGTTGGCGGTCTTGAACGCCCTGGCGGATGAAATACAGATTACCGTGACAGATGAGGAGCTTGCTGCACAGCTTGATGCGCTAAAAGTGCAGAACATGAGCAGGCCAGAACTAGTGCGACAGCTAAGCGAAAATCTGGGCGTGCAAGAGGATATTCGTGCGCGGATGCGACTTGACAAGGTGGCAGCAGAGCTCCGCAAGATGTATTCTAAGTGAGAATAGCAGTTTGCAAAAAACTGCTGAGAGTATCAAGCTCTTATTGAGCGAGCAAATTTGTTGATAAAATGTGAAAAATGCCCAAGATTTACTCTTGGGCATTTTTCTTAACTAAGTTTTCTTAGGTGGTTTTCTTTTTCAAAAGAAAACCGAAAGTTTTAGCGCTTGCTGAACTGCTCGCGTTTGCGGGCGGAGCGGAGGCCGTACTTCTTGCGTTCTTTTTCGCGGCTGTCGCGCTTCATTAGGCCGGCCTTTTTGAGGACTGGGCGGAGATCGGCGGCGTCGGTGACGATTGCCTTAGCGATGGCCATACGAATAGCATCTAGCTGGCCACTAACGCCACCACCAGCGACCTTGATAGTAATGTCAAGATCTTTTTTGCCAGATATGGCTAGCACTTGTTCTAACTCACCAAGCATTGCTTTGTTGTCGTTGAAATAGTCAGCGGCTGGCTTGTCGTTAATAGTGATTTTGCCCTTGCCCTTAAAGATACGGGCGGTAGCAACGGCGCTTTTGCGGCGGCCGAGGCCGTAAGTATATCGTTCTGCCATATTATTTTACCTCTACTTTCTTTGGTGTCTGTGCAGTATGCGTATGCTCGGCTCCTCTAAATACTTTAAGTCGGGCTAGACGAGCACCCTGTAATTTGTTTTTAGGCAACATACCTGCAATCGCCTCGGTAATGACGCGTTCTGGCTCGGTGCGCATTAGTTCTTGTAAGTTTTTGGTCTTCATATTGCCGATATAACCGCTGTGGCGATGGTAAAGTTTGTCAGTAAGTTTGTTGCCAGTAATGCCAACCTTAGCGGCGTTAGTGATGATGACGAAGTCGCCATTGTCAACGTGTGGGGTGACAGTAATCTTCTTCTTGCCGGCGAGTAAGTTGGCGGCAATAGTCGCGATGCGTCCGAGGTTATTCTCGCTAGCATCAATCACGAACCATTCGCGCTTAATATCGGCGGTTTTTTGTGAAAATGTCTTAAAAAGTTTCATTATTTGGCCTCCTTGTATGCCGCAATATCGTCAACAAAGGCAATGCGTGCCATTTCGGCGTTGTCGCCACGGCGGTAGCCCTCACGGGTAATGCGGAGGTAGCCGCTATTGCGCTTAATGTCTTTAACGACACTATCTATTAAGCAGTTTGCCATCTGAATATTGCCAACACGGGCAATCAGTAGGCGACGGGAATTTAAGTCGCCTTTTTTAGCAAGTGTAACCAATTTTTCAAAACTGCGGCGTAATTCTTTGGCTTTTGGTAGGGTAGTTTTGATTTCGCCGTGCTGGATCAACGAGCACGTCAGGCTCTTGACGAGTGCTTGCCGCTGATCTGTCTCCCGCCCAAATTTTCGGCCTTTATATCCGTGCCTATGCATCTTATTTCTCCAATTCCTTAATTTTATTTGTCACTTCTTCAAGCGCTTTGGCGCCAAAGCCGGGGATTTCGCGCATATCGGCATCTGAAAGTTGCAAGAGATCGGCGACGGTCAAAAGATTGTTGTTGATGAGGGCATTAGTAGTGCGGACAGAGAAGCCAAGGTCTTCAACTGGGGTGGCGAGGAAGCCAGCCTCAATTGCAGCCTCGGTGCCTGGTGCAGCGGTGCCTTCAACTTTGGTGCTGCCAGCGAGCGCTGTGTATTGGTTGACTAAGATAGCGGCAGCTTCTTCAAAGGCTTCGCGCGGGCTAATGGTGCCGTCAGTGTCAATAGTCATCTCTAGCTGCTGCATGCTCATATCGTGGCCGATGCGGGCATCGGCTACATGATAGCGGACGCGGAGGACTGGCGTGTAGATAGCGTCAATTGCAATTTGTTCAGTGGATTTGCGCTTTTCGGCGGTTTCAAAGACTGGCTCATAGCCGCGGCCAGCATCAACGGTGATTTCCATAACGATGGTCTTTTTTGGATCGTCGATTGTGGCAATAATTTGCTCAGGGTTGGCAAGACTGACACCAGTAGGCAATTTGAAGCTGCCGCCCGTGATTACGCCCCCCGTTTGCTTCAAGGTGATACGAGCTTGCTCGTCATCGACCATTTTGAAGTGGAGCTTTTTCAAGTTTAAGATGATATCAACAACATCTTCTTTGACGCCGTCAATGGCGGCAAATTCGTGTGATGCACCATCAATTTTAACGCTGGTGACGGCAGCACCGTGAATACTAGAAAGCAGCACGCGTCGTAAGCTGTTGCCGAGCGTATTGCCGTAGCCCTGATGGAGTGGCTTAATGGTGAAAGTGGAGCTAGTTGCTGAATGATCGACCACCTCGCTCATTATTGGATTGTAAATTGTATTTGACATTTTGTCCCCCTTTTCTTTACCTTGAATAATATTCAATAATTAGTTGTTCATGAATGTCGTCTTGAACGTCCGTGCGGACAGGCAAGGCGGCAACAGTGAATTTGAAATCTTTTGGCTTGACTTCGAGCCAGCCAGCCTGGTTGGTAGTGGCAGCCATAAAGATATTGGATTTTTTGCTTTTGGCGCGAGCCTCGACAACATCGCCAGCTTTAAGCGTAAGCGATGGAATCGTGACCTTCTTGCCATTAAGCGTGAAGTGACCGTGCGTGACCATCTGGCGAGCGGCGCGGCGAGTATTGGCAAAGCCAGCACGATAGACAGCATTGTCAATACGGGACTCCAGTAGGGCAAGCAGGTTTTCGCCAGCAATGCCTGGGCGCCCCATGGCCTTGGCGGCAATTTTTGCAAATTGCTTTTCCATTAGACCATAGAGGTGGCGAACTTTTTGTTTTTCGCGTAATTGCTTGTTGTAAAGGCTTGGCTTAGCACCTGGGCGGCTAGAATGTTGGCCTGGGGTGCTTTGGCGCTTGGCCATAATTTTGACGGCCTTTTCCGAAAGGGCGAAACCCTCGCGGCGGCTTTGTTTAACGATAGGTACTCGATCTCGTGCCATTATACTTTCCTCTCTCCCTTGCGGCGAACGCCACCGTGGGCTACTGCTGTTTGGTCGGTGATACTGTTAATGATGATGCCGAACGATAGGGCGGCGCGAATCGCGGCATCACGACCAAGGCCAATACCCTTAACAAAAACGTCAAGGCTGGTCAGGCCATAGTTGGCGCGGGCTTTTTCGATGGCTTTTTCGCCAGCGATTTGCGAGGCGTAAGCTGTGCCTTTTTTAGAGCCGCGGAAGCCGTTGGCGCCAGCGCTAGAAGCGGTAAGGACGCCGCCATTGGCGTCAGTGACGGTAATGATTGTATTGTTAAAGGTTGAATAGATGTGTAGTTGACCGTGTGAAACGACGCGCTTGTTCTTTTTAGACTTCTTTGACACGACAGCCTCTGGGGCGTCGGTGCTTGGGGTGGTTGCTTTTACTTCTTCCATAACTTCTTTCTTATCTTCTGCCATCATCATCTCCTAAGTCTTACTTGCTGCCTTTGGTTGAGCGCCACCCACAGCGATAGCGCGACCCTTGCGGGTGCGAGCGTTAGTGCGAGTGCGTTGACCCCGAACAGGGAGACCGGCCTTATGGCGTAAGCCACGGTAAGCATTGATGTCTTTAAGGCGTTTGATGTTGCCTTGCACGATTCGTTGTAGATTGCCCTCAACCGTAAGGTTGGTGGCGACGTAGTCGTTGATTTGTTGCTCTTCGGCGTCAGTTAGGTCTTTAACGCGCTTCAGGGCGTCGATTTTAAGGCTGGCAAGGATTTTTTTAGCAGTATTGATGCCAATGCCATAAACTGAAGTAAGTCCAATATAGACTTGCTTGTCATTTGGGAGTGTAATATTTGCGATGCGTGCCATAAATTAACCCTGCCTCTGCTTATTCTTTGGTTTTAATTTATTGATGACACGAAGAATACCCTTACGACGAACAATAATGTCGTCTGGGCTGATTTTTTTGACACTTGACCTAACCTTCATTCTCTCCCCGTTTAGTTATTTAATTATATCGGTAGCTGATTCTGCCCTTATCTAGATCATAAGGAGTCAACTCAACCTCTACCGCATCGCCTGCAACTAATCGGATGAAGTTTTTCCTCATGCGACCAGAAACATGCGCAATAATCGTATGGCCATTCTCAAGGACGACCTCAAATTGCGCACTTGGTAAAACCTTGACGATTTTACCAGTCAATTTTATTACTTCCTTCTGACTAGCCATAAATTACCACTTACATTGTAGCATAGATTTTAAGAGATTGCAAGAGGTTTTTGTGATTTTGTGTGAAAAAGTCGGGATTTTATTAAATTGGCGTAGCACGAACGAGGACACGTTCGTTCATGGTGTCTTGATCTAAGTTCCATGAACCGATACAGGTCATGAGATAGAGGATGTTTGAATCGCTGGATTTTGGTTGTGCGAGGTTATTGTGGACCCAGTCGTTTGCGTCGCCCAGCGAGAGGCGCGCAACACTTGCAACTTGGTAATTATAGAGCGTGCCGTCGCCACGCTCTAAGGTGATGGTGTTGCTAGCCTTGAGCTCGTGGAGACGATTGAAGGGGGCGGGGTTTCTTATGCTGCTGTGGCCACTAATAAAGGTAATGCCATTTTGCCAAGGTGTGGCTGAGCCATTATACCAACCAGCGGCGTAAATACTGCGTGGGGTGCTGATGTAGGTGCTGCCGTTATTTTTTTTAGTGCCAACGGCGGTGAGTTTCATGTTGTCAATCTCAATTGCGGGGATGCTAATCTTGCAGAGATCTGTGGCGAGAGCGTCCTTGCAAAAGTTAATAACTTCTGCGGTGGTGATTGGGTCGGTGGAGACTTCTTCCTCGGGTAGAATTATTGGGGCTTGTGGCGTGTCGGCGAGGAGTTTTTGCTCGTTGATGACAACGCGAATGATAAATGCGCCGATAATTACCAGAACTAACCCACCAATGATGAGTTTGATATAAGAGGGTTTATTGGCGGGCTCTGGCAATTCTCGTGGCATGCTTTTCTTTTTGGTTTTGATGGTCGTCATAGGTGACCATCAAGGCGCGGCTAGAAAGCGAGCGGATATTTTCTAGGGCGACTGTGGCGACGATGAGTAAGCTAGTGCCAGAGGTGGCAAGCCCTGTGCCGCTAGCGCCAGTAATAAGGTAGATACTAAAGTCAAGAACAAACGGAATCATAGCAATAAAACCAAGCGAGAGTGAACCAAAGAGGTTGAGTCGCGTAAGAAGACCTTTGAGGTAGGAGGAGGTCTTTTTACCGGGCTGGATGCCGTCAAGGAAGCCACCTTGCTGCTGGAGATTTTTGGCGATTTCGTCGGCGTCAAAAACAATGGTGGAGTAGAAGTAGGTGAAGGCGACGACGAGAAGGAAGAAAACACCTGGGTAAATCCATTTTTGGCTCATTGTGGTGGCGACAGAGGCGAAATCGGGGGTGGAAAACCAGACGACAAGACGGGCGCCGAGTTCGGCGTTCCAGCCGCTGGAGACCATAAGCTGACCAATAAATGACGGTAGCGAAAGGAAGGCGAGAGCGAAGATGACTGGAATTACGCCCGCGGCAATGAGTTTGAGCGGCAAGATACTACGCACGCCGCCATAAACACTGTTGCCGCGAACGCGTTTGGCGTAGTTAATTACTAAAATACGCTGTGCCTCGTTGATTTTGACTATAATATATAAGACGACAATCGTAATGATGGCGAGGCCGAGAGTGAGGAGTAGTCCGAAACCGTTAATCGGTAGGGTAAACCAGCCAAAAACATTGAGTGAACCGCCGCTAGTGATAGAATACCAGAGCGTGTTGAGCATAGACGGAAGTTGGCTGATGATGCCGGCGAAGATAATCATTGAGATGCCGTTGCCAATGCCTTGCTCAGTGATGAGCTCGCCGATCCACATTAAGATGACTGAGCCAGCGACGATTGCGAGGATGGCAACTGCCCAGTTGGCAGTAGTAATAGAGGAAAGATCGGTGACGCTCTCGGCGATAACGCCCTTTTGGACGACGAAGAGAGTAGCGACAGCCTGAATCACAGCAAAAGGCACGGAAAGGATGCGGGTCCATTGGTTAATTTTGCGGCGACCGGTTTCGCCATCTTGTTGGAGTTGTTCAAAACGGGGGATCGCCTTGGTGAATAATTGCACGATAATTGAAGCGGAGATATAAGGGCCGATACCGACAAGGAGAATTGACATATTGGCAAGGGCGCCACCAGAGATAAGTCCCATAAAATTGCCGAGGTCAGTGGAGTTGATTTGATTCTCAATCGCTTGACGTAAGGTCATGGCATCAGCGAAAGGGATTGGCACTTGGGCGATCATACGGAAGGCGGCAATAGCGAGCAAAACCAACCCAATGCTCCTCAGCATGGTCTTGTTGCGGAATGCCAGTGCTAATACCTTTAAGTCCATATAATATATATATCATACAAAAGGGATGACGACAATAGTAAATGGGCTACTTTTGTGGCAGAACTGCCCTTATTGCTATAAAAGTAGCCCATTTACTATTGAAAAATGCCCTAAATTTATTTTAGGGCATTTTCCATATATAATTAACATCCGGCCAAATGCTGATTTAGGCAAGTTCGACGGTGGCACCAGCCTCTTCAAGAGTTTTCTTGAGGGCTTCGGCTTCGTCTTTCTTGACTTTTTCTTTGACGGTTGCTGGCGCACCATCAACCATTGCTTTTGCTTCGCCAAGACCGAGGCCAGTGGCTTCTTTGACCGCCTTGATGACGGCGATTTTTTGCGCACCGGCGTCTTTCAAGACGACGTTAAATTCCGACTTTTCGTCGGCAGCGGCGGCACCAGCGTCGGCTGGGGCGGCGGCTACGGCCACAGCGGCGGCTGCGGCTGGTTCAATACCATACTCATCTTTGAGGATGTTTTTGAGTTCGTTGACCTCCAAAACAGTCAATTTGACCATTTCTTCGGCGAGTTTTTTGACATCTGCCATATATACTTCGGAAAACCAAGGTTTTCCGCCTTTCCTTTAAGTTAGGTCTTTGCAGTCAAAGTGAATTTGACCGCAAAAACGATTGATTGATAAATTAGTTGGTTGCTTTTGCTTCAAGGCCGTCCAGTAAATTGTGCAAATTGCCCGAAAGAGCATTGACTGTGTCGTTGACGCCAGACAAAAGTTGGCTGACAACTTGGCCGATAAGCACATTTTTGCTTGGGAGCGCTGCGAGGGCGACAACTTCGCTCTCGGCAAGGACTTTGCCTTCGCCGCTGATGCCGCCACGCATTTTAAGGGTGGCGCCAGTTTTGGCGAATTTTTCAAGCACGCTCGCTGGTAGTACCTCGTCGGTGTCGGAGAACGCATAGAGGAGTTGTCCAGAAAGCTCTGGGTTAGAATCCTTGTATGCGGCGACATCTTGGAGGGCGACCTTGACCAAGCGGTTTTTGGCGACGGAGATTTTGACACCTTCGGCGCTGGCCGCTCGGCGGAGGGCTTGTAGATCCTTGACGCTCATGCCATCATAGGCGGCAAAAACCGTCATTTTGGCGGTTGTAAGCGAATTTTTGAGTTCAGCAACCAATTCAGTTTTTTTATCACGACTAATTGCCATGTAAATTTCAGAAAACCGGGGTTTTCTGCCTTTCTTTGGTTAAGTTTTTGCCTAAAATGGGCAAAAATAGTTGATAAATTGGTTAAAAATTGGCCGGATTGTTAAAAATCATTGCCAATTATCAGAGTAGATAACCTCGGTGGCGAATTAAGCAAGCGTAAAGCCCGCGGCCACTGTCTTTGGCAACTAATTACATTATATCATACTCGGACGCAAATTGCAAGTTTTTATTGTTTTTTGGGCGTTTCGGCGAGCTTTTGGGCGAGGTTTTTATGGGAGAAGATGATTGCAAAAATAACGCCGCAAAGCACAATCGCAAAGAGGAGGATACTGGCGACGACGACTAAGGTGATGATAGTGTTGGTTTTTTGGTCGGTTTTGGCATAATATTCCACAAATTGGGCTTCTAGCGCCTCGGGGGCGGTTTTGGATTTTTGCTCGGCAAGATCGGTTTCTACCTTGTCTAGGCGTTCAACTAGACCGCTGATTTGATTTTCACGGGTAGTGGTTTTTTGCTCTAAGGTGGTAATTTGGTTAGAAACTCGGCTGAGAGTGCGACTTTGATTGAAAATGAAAATGCCACCGATTAGCAGCACGACAAAAGCCGCGGCAACAGCGACGAGGTGTAGAAATTTTGGCGTGGGCTTGTCCATACTTACATTATATCACACTCGGTGCAAAAAGTCAAGCCCCTTAGGTGCAGGGCTGGCTTTTACGGGGGTGAGATTAGTTGATAGAGTTTTCAACTTTCAGGCCGGCGCCCATAGTGGTAGAAATGGTGACGCTTTTGACGAAAACACCTTTGATACTGGCTGGCTTTTGCGATTTTAGGCTCTCTAAGAAGGCGTTATAGTTGTCAAGGAGTTTGTCGGCGCCGAAACTGACTTTGCCGATGGCAAGGTGGACGATTGACTGCTTGTCAACGCGGTATTCCGAGCGGCCAGCCTTAGTCTCCTTGATGGCTTTGAGGACATCACCGGCAACAGTGCCGCTCTTTGGGTTTGGCATCAAGCCCTTGGGCCCGAGGGTGCGGGCGAATTTGCTGAGTTTTGGCATGCCGGCAGGATTGGTCACGAGGACGTCAAAGTTGATAATACCTTTGGTGAGATTATTGGTAATTTCGCTTTCGCCAGCGATGTCAGCACCTGCACTGATAGCTTCTTTGGCTTGATCGTCAGGGACAAAAGCAGCAACGACGATTTTGCGGCCAGTGCCATGTGGTAGACTGACAGTGGCACGGATATTTTGGTCGGCTTGCCTAGGGTCAACGGACAAATTGGCATGAACCTCTACGCTAGCGTCAAATTTGACATAGGAGTTCTTGATGGCGAGCTCAAACGCCTCTTTTGGTGCATAAACTTTGGTCAGATCAAGGTTTTTGACGGCGTTGCGGTAGTTTTTGCCGCGGCGTTCAATCTTAGGGCGGGGAACTGGCTTGACACCGGCTGGTTTTTCTTCGGTCTCTTTGGCTTCGGCGACTTTGGCTTTACGCTCGGCCTCGGCTGCAACTTCTTCAATGACTTTCTTGCTGCGTTTGCCTGATTTGGCAAAAGTTTCGGTGGTTTCCACGACTTCTTCGGTTGGAGTCTCAATTATCTCGGTTGTCTTAGCGATTTCTTCGCTCATTTTATCCTTTCGTGGTACAAACGCTTTGCAGCTCCCACATTAACTTATATATTTATATTATAGCACACGGGGTTGCAAAATGCAAGAATAAAGGGCCAGATAAATCTGACCCTTTATAGTTTTAGGCGGATTTTGTCGCGGGCTGGATATATTTATGCTCCATCTGGATTTTATCGGCAATTGTGGCAATAAACTCGCTGTTGGTCGGTTTGTCCTTCTCAAATGAGATGGTGTAGCCGAAGACATCTTCCCAGAATGCGTGGCTGCCGCGTACATAGGACACCTCTACGGCGTGGCGAATGGCGCGCTCAACACGGCTCCCCGTGGTCTTGAACTCATTCGCGATGGTGGGATAAAGTTTTTTCGTGATTGAGTCCAATATCTCGTCGTCTTCAACGGCAAGAACGATAGCTCGGCGAGCATAGCGGTAACCCTTAATGTGTGCAGGAATGCCGAGTTCACGGAAAATTTCGCCTACGCGGAGTTCAGTTGTCGGGTCGGGGTTCACGGATTCAACAGTGAAGTTTGTAGTAGCGACCGCTGTAATGGTTTCAGTAGTTTTCTCAGACATAAGTGGTTCCTCCTAAAAAATTTACGCACCCTGTTTACCAAGTTCCCGATGCACAAGCAAAGGGGCTGGGGGGGGGTGATTATTTGCCCACACCCAGCTTATACTTCCATTATATCACACTTATGCCTAAAAGTCAATAGTTTCGGCAGATTTTGTGCAAAAAGCTTGTCTTAGTAGCGGTGGATGTGTTATATTAAAAGGCATGGATAAGATTCGCATTCCAGATGGCTACAAGCCAGAGTTGCATGAAATTGAAGTGGCGAAAATATTGGTGGGGCGTTTTGATTGTGAGATTGAGTTTTTGCGGCCATCTAATTCTTATAAAGTTTCTACGCCTGACATTGAGATGAGAGGTCAGCTTTGGGAGATTAAAAGCCCGCTTGGTTGCGCTAAGCATACTATTCAAGAGCAATTTAAGCGTTCGTCTAAACAGTCTTGCAATATTATTATAGATGGCCAGCGAAGCAAGCGGTCAGATGAGGATCTCGTAAAAGATATACAAAAAGAGATAAAATTGCATAAAACAAAACGCAGGGTGCTGTTTATTACGAAAGATAAAAAAGTGCTTGACATGGGTAAACGAGGTTGATATAATACAGATGTAGAAAGACCAGGCAGCCCTGATTGGGCAGTCGGAGGAGTATTCTACAAAATAATACAAAAGCCTCCGTTTTGGAGGTTTTTTGGTTTGCATGGCAGAAATGCAAGCGCGAACCCCACGCACGGCTTGGGTGAGCCGTGGGCGGGGTGGTTGAGAAGGCAGATTAAACCTCATAAGAAAGTATTTTTGAGTGCTTGATTTGGCCAGCTTTATTGTAGTAGACTCTCACGATAATGTTCAGGCTCTCACCTTCAGATGATTTAGTATAGAGTTCAGCGTTATCTATCCAGTAGATTGCACCATCATCTTTGGCTTCAACTTGAACGTTGTGTTGCGACGGATGAATTATCGGCAAAAGGGTAGTCACGTTACCGATGCGTGTGGGCATTAAGGTTGTGTAGCTAGGCCGATAGCTTTTGCTGCGGATGTATGCTTGTTTTTTGACGTCTTTGTGCCGGTAGGCAAGCGCGCGGTACAATGCTTGGATTGGCATAGCGAGCAGAATGCCGACGAGTATCAGCAACAAGACGATACAGGCGAGTGTGATAACGCCAACGACACCCGCAAGGATACCGCTGTGAAAGAACATCTCGAAGAACCATGACATAGTGAAATCCTCCTTTTATAAAAAGTGCACGCCCACTTGCATAATTACCTCGTAGAGGTGCTGGGGGGGGGTGATTATTTGTCCACACCCAGCTTATATTTCCATTATATCACACTCGTGCTTAAAAGTCAATAGTTTTGGCAGATTTTATGCAAAATATGTTGTTTTGCTGCATTTCCACGATTTTTTATAAACTTTTCTACCTCTATCCCCTCTTGGGGTCAGGATAAACATAACCGTTGACACTTATGCTTAGTTTAATTTGACATTATGATATTGTGTGTTTGTGGGGTCGGTGCGAGCATTTCGTGGAGAGGTGGAGACTTCAGGAAACGGCTAGTATAGGTAGTCATAAAGTCTAGAAAGGAGGCTAATGAAACTCTTAAATGCAAAAGTTTTGTGTTTTCGGTTTATCATTACGGCTCAGTTCTGGCGGAAACGCCGAAAAAACACTAACCGCAAATAGCGGTTAGTGTCCCACAAGTAGATAGCCATCACCTATACTGGTGGCTCTCTATAAGATTATTATATCAAAGCCATAACCGAAAAACAAGGCTTGATTTAAAAAAGTGGCGAAAAGGTCTTGCAATGGGTGAATTTGTGTGCTATACTCATTCCAGACACTCAAGTTTGCGGAGACAAACCTCTGGGTTTTATGAGTTCGCGAAGTTCACGCGATGGCAGTTATAAAAAGTATCGGTGTCTGTTTGGCGGCTCATTTTTAAGAAATTTTACAATTTAGATTAGAAATTAAGACGGAGACTAGTTTAACTAGTCACGTCAATGCATATGAAAAGATACAAAAGCGCATTAATAGTGGATGCCTTGATGTGTATTACCGATGAAGGACGTAGTAGTCTGCGATAAGCTTTGGGGAGCCGACAACGGGCTTTGATCCAGAGATTTCCGAATGGGGAAACCCAATGCGAGTTATGTCGCATTATCACACTCTGAACACATAGGAGTGGCGAATGGGAACCAGCCGAACTGAATCATCTTAGTAGGTTGAGGAAAAGAGAATAAACAATGATTCTCGGAGTAGTGGCGAGCGAAACGGGAGAAACCTAAACTTTTTGAGTTCTTATATTTATATAAGTATGGCTTTACGGCCAATGCTTGAAAGGGGTTGCGAAATTACATAATTTTTATGTTAAGCGTTTCAATTTGGAATGTTTAGCATAAAAACCAACAGCGTAAACTGAGTGGATAAAGTGCATAGTTGTTAGCTGAAGGGCCTGGAATGGCTCGCGATACAGCGTGAAAGTCGTGTAAGCGAAAACAACTTTTGCAATTATATATGTTTTTTCAAGTAGGACGGGGCACGAGAAACCCTGTTTGAATCCGGCAGGACCACCTGCCAAGGTTAAATATGATACACAATCGATAGCGAAC
>JAISHF010000002.1 GCA_031262695.1 Candidatus Nomurabacteria bacterium
CGAAAACAACTTTTGCAATTATATATGTTTTTTCAAGTAGGACGGGGCACGAGAAACCCTGTTTGAATCCGGCAGGACCACCTGCCAAGGTTAAATATGATACACAATCGATAGCGAACAAGTACAGTGATGGAAAGGTGAAAAGAACCCTGGGAAGGGAGTGAAATAGACCCTGAAACTTAATGCGTACAACGTGTGGGAGCCCTTAGGGGTGACCGCGTGCTTTTTGTAGAACGATCCAGCGAGTTAATTTTGTCGGCAAGGCTAAGTCAGTTGACGGAGCCGCAGTGAAAGCGAGCCTGAATAGGGCGACAAGTCGGCAGGATTAGACCCGAAACCGGGTGACCTAACCATGAGCAGGCTGAAGCTACCGTAACAGGTAGTGGAGGGCCGAACGGTAGTACGCAGTAAAGTGCCCCGATGACTTGTGGTTAGAGGTGAAATGCCAATCGAACTCGGAGATAGCTGGTTCTCCTCGAAATAGCTTTAGGGCTAGCGTCGTGTAGTAGCATGTGGAGGTAGAGCTCTATAAGGAACTGAGGGGAGCAATCCTACTCACTCCTAATAAACTACGAATACCATTTGTGTAATCACGGCAGTCAGAACGGCGGGGCTAAGCTCGTCGCTCAAAAAGGAAACAGCCTAGACCATCGTCTAAGGTCCCTAAATTAATACTAAGTGGGAAACAAAGTGAAATTTCTTAAACAGTTAGGATGTTGGCTTAGAAGCAGCCATTCATTTAAAGAGTGCGTAACAGCTCACTAATCAAGAGATTTTGCGTGGAAAATGTAACGGGGCTAAGTATTATACCGAAGACATGGGTGTCATATTTATTTATGGCGCGGTAGAGGAGCGTTGATATTGCGGTGAAGTCAGACTGGAAAGTCTGGTGGAGCGGTATCAAGTGAGAATGCTGGAATCAGTAACCATAAGAGGGGCGAGAATCCCCTCGGGCGTAAGAGCAAGGTTTCCAAGGGCCACCGTAATGGTCCCTGGGTTAGTCGGGCCTAAGGCGAGGCGTAGCAGCGTAGCCGATGGACATCAGGTCAACATTCCTGAACCGACACAGTTTGTTAATTTTGCGCAAAGAAGAAGTTTTAGCGGATTATTGGTATATATCCGTTCAACCAAGTGAAGGCTTGGGAGTAAAAGTTGCAGAAATGTAGCGATTAAAGCGAATACTTTGCCGAGAAAAGAAAATTAACGCGTGGCTGTGCCGACCGTACCGCAAACCAACACAGGTGCTCGGGTCGAGTAGACCAAGCCCTACGAGAGAACTTTCGCTAAGGAACTCGGCAAATCAGCGACCGTAACTTCGGAATAAGGTCTGCCCCATCACTTAGGTGATGATTGTCAAGTAATCTAGCGGGTTATGTAGATTACGATTTTGTGCCAATGGTGGCACAAAGTATCTTTTTATTTACGATAATTCAACGAGAACAATTTATAGATTACTTGGCTCGTCTTCGTCATTTAAGTGATGGGGCCGCAGCTAAAGAATCCCACGGAACTGTTTAGCAAAAACACAGGTCTCTGCTAACGCGAAAGCGGATGTATAGGGGCTGACTCCTGCCCGGTGCTGGAAGGTTAAGGGGAGAACTTCACGGTTCGAACTGAAGCCCCAGTGAACGGCGGCGATAACTATGATCGTCCTAAGGTAGCGAAATTCCTTGTCTGGTAAATTCAGACCTGCACGAATGGAGTAATCATGTGGGAACTGTCTCGGCGAAGGCCTCGGTGAACGTGCATTGGCGGTAAAGATGCCGTCTGATCATGCCAGGACGAGAAGACCCCATGGAGCTTTACTACAACTTTGCATTGTTGTTAGGGACATTTTGTGTAGCATAGGTGGAAGCCTTTGAAACCGATACGCTAGTATTGGTGGAGGCGAAAGATGAAATACCACCCTGAATGTTTTTGACAACTCAACTCTTTGACTTAATCAGCCAAGAGGACCGTGCATGGCGGGTAGTTTAACTGGGGCGGTTGCCTCCTAAAAAGTAGCGGAGGCGTTCAAGGTTTACCTAACTACGGATGGAAATCGTAGTGATAGTGTATGCGCATAAGGTAGATTGACTGTGAGGGTTACAACCCAATCAGACACGAAAGTGGGAGCAAGTGACCCGCTGTATTAGAACTTCGGTTCTTATTTACGTGGGAAAGACAGCGCACACGGATAAAAGTTACCCTGGGGATAACAGGCTGATCGCGCCCAATAGTTCACATAGACGGCGCGGTTTGGCACCTCGATGTCGGCTCATCACATCCTGGAGGGGGAGCACCTTCCAAGGGTCCGGCTGTTCGCCGGTTAAAGTGGTACGCGAGCTGGGTTCAGAACGTCGTGAGACAGTTCGGTTTATATCCGGCATGATCGTTAGGAAATTTGAGAAAATCTGTCATTAGTACGAGAGGACCGTGATGGACAAACCTCTGGTGTATCGGCTGTCGCCACCTGCGGCAGTGCCGAGTAGCTATGTTTGGTTGTGATAAGCGCTGAAAGCATATTAAGCGCGAAGCCATATTCAAGATTAGATTTCCCTAGGAGAGCCCAGAAAGAAGATCTGGTTGATAGGTGCAAGGTGTAAGCATAGCAATATGTTCAGCCGAAGCATACTAATATAACTCCATTGTCTTTTCATTGTATTGTCGTGGATAGTGCGGCTAGCCTCCATCTTAGTTTCTAATCTATAATATATATTATATGGCATAAATTGATGTCGATGAAATGTTTACCAGAGTGGTAAGCAGAAGAAGTTGACGACTCTGTTTCAGAGCCGGCATCTCGAAATGTAAACATTTCATCGGTGTCAATGGCGCTGGGGCAACACCTGTTCTCATTCCGAACACAGCAGTTAAGCCCAGTTGCGGCGATTATACTGGAAACGGGAAAGTAGCAAGATGCCGAATCTTCAAAAAAGTCACCAAAAAGGTGACTTTTTTGCTTGCAATTCGGTTTTGAGTGTGATATTATGATAAGATAGAGAAGAGATGCGGTTCACAAACCGGCTTTTTCGCGCTAGAGGCGAAGTGCGAAAGGCCGTGAGCGGCGGGGCTCTCTAAAACGCTTATATAAAAAAGAGGGAGAGAGATGGCGAAAAGCGAACCAGTAAAAGCAAGCGGAGCAAAAAACTCTAACACAAAGAAGGCATCATTAGCGGTCGGCAAGGCGTCGGCGCGTGAATGGATGAGTAAGCGCAAGGAAATCTTACAGGTCCCAGATTTGATTGAGCACCACACGAGGTCGTGGGCAAATTTTATCACAACTGGGCTTGCTGAATTACTAGCCGAAACTGGCGTGATTGAAGATTATTCGGGTCAAAAATTGACTATTCGCCTAAAAGATTTCTACTTTAAGGAGCCGCGTTTTACAGACGGCTTTGCACTTGCTAATGAACTAACTTATGCTGCCCCGCTACATGTTAATGTGGAGTTAATCAATAAAGTGACCGGTGAGACCAAAGAGCAAGATATATTCTTTGGTGATTATCCGTGGATGACGGAGCGTGCCTCGTTCATCATCAACGGCACCGAGCGCGTGGTGGTGTCGCAACTCGTGCGTTCGGCTGGTGTTCTCTTTACTGAGACTGAATCAACTACTTCGGGTAAACACCTTTATGGCGCAAAAGTTGTGCCGAATCGTGGTGCTTGGCTTGAATTTGAGACGGCTGCTAACGGCGCAATGTATGTGCGGATTGATCGCAAAAAGCGGATTGCGGCAACAACTCTCCTCCGTGCTATTGGCTTTGAGACAAACGAACAGATTCGTGAGCAGTTTGTCGATATTGACGGTGGCGAGCTTAGCTTTATTGCGGCAACCTTAGATAAAGATACTAGCGCAAATGCGCGCGAGGCTTATATGGCGCTATTTAAAAACATTCGCCCTGGCGACCATGCAACGGCAGAAAACGCAAAATCGTTGATTGATAGTATGTTCTTTGACCCGCGTCGCTATGATTTGTCGCGCGTTGGCCGCTATAAGTTGAATCGTCGCTTAGGTTTGACGGCGCCAAATGATAAAGAGCATCGCATTTTGGCTCCAGATGAGATTGTGGCAATTTTGCGTGAGATTGTTCGCCTGAATAATACACAAGAGCCAGCCGACGACGTGGATAGCCTCGCTAATCGTCGCGTACGTTTGGTGGGCGAGCTCTTGGAACGCTCGTTCCGCATTGGTTTGATGCGCTTGCATCGCAACGCATTAGATCGGATGAGCATTATCAGTGCTGAAGAAGCAACGCCAAGCAATATTTTGAATCCACGCCCAGTGGTGGCGGCGGTGCGCGAGTTCTTTACAAGTAGCCAGCTTTCACAGATGATGGACGAGACTAACCCTTATGCTGCTTTGGCACATAAGCGCCGTTTGTCAACGATGGGGCCTGGCGGACTCACACGTGAGCGTGCAGGCTTGGAAGTTCGCGACTTACACCCTTCGCACTACGGTCGCATTTGCTTGATTGAGACGCCAGAAGGTGGCTCGGTCGGTTTAGTGCTTTATCTTGCAATGTTTGCGCGAATTAATGAATATGGTTTTATTGAAGAGCCTTATCGCAAGGTAGTAAAGGGTAAGATTACTGATGAGGTAATCTATCTGGATGCTGACGAAGAATTCAATGAAGTAATTGCTGACGCGAAGGCTTTGGTTGATGCAAGCGGCCGTTTCATTGAAGAGCGGATTGGCGCGCGCAAACAGGCTAAGACTGAATTCTTTGGTGCTGAAGAGATTACCCTGATTGACGCTTCCAATGCCCAGATTTTGGGAAGTTCGGCGGCGATGATTCCATTTGTGGAGCGCAATCGTATTGACCGCGCTTTGACGGGTTCGTCTATGCAGAAGCAGGCCGTGCCACTACTTACACCAGTGGCGCCAGCGGTCGGCACCGGTGTAGAAAAAGCAATCGCACGTGCTACGGGCAGCCAAGTTGTGGCAACCGAAGACGGTGAGGTAGTAAAAGCCGACGGCAACATGGTTGAGGTAAAAAGTGGTAAAACGACTAAGCAATATCCGATTACGCATTTCCGCAAGTCTAATGACGACCGCGCGATTAACCAAAAAGTGGTAGTGGTGCGTGGGCAAAAAGTGGCGAAGGGCGACATTCTGGCTGAGGGCGCAAGTACGGCCGAGGGCGAAATTGCGCTGGGCGCAAACTTGCTGGTGGCATTTATGCCTTGGCATGGCTACAATATGGACGACGCTGTGATCGTTAGCCGCCGTTTAGTTGAGGATGATACTTTGACGAGTATTAATATTAAAGACGTGGAAGTAGAAATCCGCAATACTAAACTTGGGCCAGAGATTATGACGCGCGATATTCCAAATGCATCGGAGCATGCGCTTAGGCATTTGGACGAGAACGGTGTGGTGCGAGTTGGTGCAGAAGTTGAAGAAGGCGACGTGTTGGTTGGTCGGATTACGCCAAAAGGCGAACAAGATCTTTCTAGCGAGGAGCGATTGCTTCGTGCTATCTTTGGCGAAAAGGCGAAGGACGTAAAGGACACCTCTGAGCGATTCAAGCAAGCGACGTCAGCGAAGGTGATAGACGTAAAAATCTTTACCGCTGAAAGTGGCCACGAGATGAAGTCAGATGTTTTGATGAAGGTGAAGATTTATATTGCGGAAATGCGCAAAATTGGCGTTGGCGACAAGATGGCTGGCCGTCACGGGAATAAGGGTGTGGTTTCACGCGTGTTGCCAGTAGAAGACATGCCGTATTTGGCCGACGGTACGCCGGTTGATATTCTACTGTCGCCGATGGGCGTGCCAAGTCGTATGAACTTGGGGCAGATTTTTGAGACACATCTTGGGTTACTCGCACGAGCGCTTGATATTAAGGTCGCAGTGCCATCTTATGACAACATCTCAGATGCTGAGTTGTCAGATAAGTTAGAGGCGGCAAAATTGCCACGCGACGGTCGCCTGCAACTGTTTGACGGTTTGACCGGTGAGGCATTTTTGGAGCCGGTGACGGTTGGCGTGATGCATATGATTAAGCTGCACCACATGGTTGATGATAAGATGCACGCGCGTTCAATCGGGCCATACACAATGGTGACCCAGCAGCCACTCGGCGGTAAGGCGCAAAACGGTGGCCAGCGTTTCGGTGAGATGGAAGTTTGGGCGCTGGAAGCTTATGGTGCCGCTGCAATGCTGCAAGAGATGTTGACGATTAAGTCAGACGATGTGATCGGCCGTGCACAAGCTTATGAGGCGATTGTTAAGAGTGAGCCGATTGCAAGTGCGAAGTTGCCAGAGGGCTTTAACGTGTTAGTAAAAGAGTTACAGGCCTTGGGCTTAAAGGTTGATTTGCTAAGTCGCGGTGCTGTTAAGACAAAAGAGAGTCTGAGTAAAGAGCGGGCTGAGGCGCAACGTGAATTAGAAAAGGAAAAGGCAGCAGCAGAAGCGATTACAGCTGAAGCAGTGGCTGAGACTGTGGGTAGCGAGGTCAGTGAAATGCCAAACGAAGATTTGGAAGAGATGTTGACCGAAGAAGAGGGCGAGGACTTAGAGGTTCGTGAAATAGACGAGCTGGAAGATTCGGCCGCAAACGATGAAAGTGAGGAGGCGTAATATGTCGTGGATGAATCAATATATTGGCACGGACGACTTTGATGCGGTGCGACTTGGCGTCGCCAGCAGCGAAGACATTTTGAGCTGGAGCTTCGGCGAAGTTCTGAAGCCAGAGACAATCAATTATCGCACGCAAAAACCAGAGCGGGACGGGTTGTTCTGTGAGCGGATTTTTGGGCCAGTGAAAGACATTAACCCGAATGACCCACGAATTAAGGGCGTGCGGAGCCGCGAAATGGCAGTTGACCGCGAGGGTAATTTAGTGACTAAAAGTATTGCTCGCCGTGAACGGATGGGACATATTAAGTTAGCGGTGCCAGTGGCGCATATTTGGTTTATGCGCGGCGTGCCGTCAACGATTGGCCAAGTGCTAGATATGACCGTAAAAGACATTGAGCGAGTTGTTTACTTTGCGGCTTTTATGATAACGGATATAGACGAAGAGGAAAAGCAGAAGTTACTGACGACTTTAGACGAAACTACGGCAGCGGCGCGTGAGGCGATTAAAATGCGCTACGAGAACGCGCGTAAGGATGATGGCGCGAATATTGATGAGTTGAACGCGGCTGAGACGAAAGAAGCAGAAGAGTTGGAGCAGAGCTATCGCACGCAAAAAGACCAGTTGGACAAATTGGTTAAGGGCGGCCTAATCTCTGAGATGGACTACAATGCCTTGCCAGAAGAATACGCAGATTTGATTCGGGTAGAGATGGGCGCGAAGGCAATCGCAAAATTCTTGGCCGAAGTTGATGTCAACGAAATGGTCGCAAAATTAAATGAAGAGGCGGCAAAATCAACTGGCTTAAAGGCAAAACGAATTGCTAAGCGTTTGAAGACTTTTGAGTCGTTGGCACACGCAGGAATTAGTCCAAACGACCTTGTTTTGACGGTGTTGCCAGTAATCCCACCAGATCTCAGACCGATTATCAGCCTTTCGGGTGGTCGGTTTGCTGTTTCGGACTTAAATGATTTGTATCGTCGGGTGATTAACCGCAACAACCGCTTGAAGCGCTTGGTTGAACTCCGTGCGCCAGAAGTGATTTGCCGCAATGAAATGCGGATGTTGCAAGAGGCGGTAGATGCTTTGATTGACGGCTCTAACCCTCGCTCAGTGCGGGCGGCAAACGCGGCCGGTGGGCGGCGGCGTCGTTTGAAGTCGTTGGCTGACATCTTGAAGGGCAAGCAAGGGCGTTTCCGTCAGAACTTGCTCGGAAAGCGCGTGGACTATTCGGGCCGTTCGGTGATTGTGGTTGGGCCAGAGTTGAAAATTGATCAATGTGGCTTGCCAAAACAGATGGCGCTGGAACTTTTCCGCCCATTTGTAGTCTCGTGGCTAGTGCGTGGCGAACATGCTAGCTCGGTGCGCGCAGCGAACAATATGATTGATGCGCAAAACGAGTTGATTTGGGACGCTTTGGATGACGCAATTCAGGGGCGCTATGTGCTATTGAACCGTGCGCCATCACTGCACCGTTTGAGCATTCAGGCTTTCCAGCCAAAATTGGTGGAGGGGCATGCGATTCGCTTGCACCCATTGGTGGCCGAGGGCTTTAACGCCGACTACGATGGCGACCAGATGGCAGTCCACTTACCACTTTCAGCAGCGGCACAAGAAGAAGCCAAACATTTAGTATCAAGTGTAAATAACTTGATTAAGCCAGCTGACGGTGAAGCGGTCCTTGCTATCTATCAGGATGTCGTTTTGGGCGCTTACTTTGCAACGATGGATGTTGCCAGTGAAGAAGTAAAGCCAATCGCATTTTCAAGCCAAGAAGAGGCAGAACTTGCCTTTGGCGCGGGTAAAATTACTTTACATACACCGATTCGTGTTGAGGTGAAGGGCGAAGTACGCACGACGACTTGGGGTCGCGTGCTGCTAAACGAGTGCTTACCGAAAGATTTTCCGTATGACAACACAGTGATGACAGGCAAGCGAATCAAAGCGATTTTGCGTGATATTTTTGAGCAATATGGCAATGAAGAGATGGCGCAAACGGCTGACAACATCAAGAATCTATCGTTTGATTACGAAACTTACGCAGGTATCTCAACTTCTAAAGATGACTACATTACCTTCCCAGAGAGTGCTGAGATTATTGCGGCAGCCGAGGGGCGTGAGGCTTTGATTCAAGATCAGTTTGCAAACGGTCTTTTGACTGAAGAAGAACGCTACAAGGCGACAGTGGCTAGCTGGCGTGAGGCTGACGCGGCGATTAAGAACTTAGTAACTGACAAATTGAAGAGTATGAATACCGACATTTCCTTGATGGTCAACTCGGGCGCTCGTGGTAGTTCGTCTAACGTGAAGTTGGCGAGTGCTATGATTGGTATCATGGTTGACGTTTATAACCACGAGATTGAGTTGCCAGTGCGCGGTAGCTTTAAGTCTGGCTTGTCGCCTTTGGAGTCATTCGTGGCTTCACGCGGTGCGCGCCAGGGTTTGGTGTCCACGGCGTTAAAAACGGCTGACTCTGGTTACTTGACTCGCCGTTTGGTTGATGTAGCGCAAGACATTTTTACTGATGATATTGACAATAGCGCGGATGAAGGCTATGCAATTTACCGTTCAGAGAGTGAAGAGACGATGATTCCGTTTGCTGACCGCTTGAAGGGCCGCTTTGCCGCCGAAGAAGTAGCTGGTTATGTGCAAAAAGGCGATCTAATCACGGTGGAGATTGCAGAGAACATTGAAAAAGACAGCAATATTGAGAGCGTGAAGATTGAAAGCATTTTGACAACGCCAGTTTTGGATGCTGTGCCAAGAACGGCTTATGGCTACGATATGGCGAAATGGCAGACGGTGGACGCTTATCAGCCAGTTGGCGTAATTGCGGCACAAAGTGTCGGCGAGCCGGGCACGCAGTTGACGCTGGACACCTTCCACTCATCGGGTGTGGCTGGGTCTGGTGCGGTGGCGCAAGGTTTGCCACGCGTGGAAGAGCTTTTGGAAGCTCGCAACCCTAAGGGTCAGGCTTTGATGGCGACCGTGGATGGCGTGGTAGAAATCGTAGAAGAGGGTGCAATGAAGACTCTGACGATTACACCAAGCACAGGTAAGGTAGAGACGATTGATTGCGGCGACCGCGAGGTCAAAGTTAAGGACGGCAAAAACGTCAAAGCGGGCGATGTATTGGCGGCGAAAGCTGATGGCAAAGAGCCGATTGTGGCGCCATTTGCCGGCAACGCGCAGGTACTTGATGGCAAGATTGTGCTTTCGGGCAAGCCAGCCAACCCAGTGCATTATACGGTGGCACGCGAAGTTAACTTTGTGGTTGAGAATGGCGGCGAGGTGCAGGCGGGTGATCGCTTGACGCTTGGCTCGCTCAACTTGCAAGAACTGATGAAGTATAAGGGCATTGAAGCAACCGAACGCTATATCTTGAACGAGATTCTGCGGATTTATGCGGCGCAAGGGCAAAATATCGCTGACAAGCACTTGGAGATTATCGTGCGGCAGATGTTTAGCCGCGTGGTAATTGACGAGCCAAATGACAGCCGCTTTATCGCAGGCGAGATTCGCTCACTAGCATCAGTAGTAGAAGAGAATAAGCGGCTTGAAATTGCAGGCAAAAAGCCAGCTGAATATACACGGCAGATTCTCGGCATTACCAAGGTTTCGGTCTATTCAGATAGCTTCCTCTCGGCGGCATCGTTCCAAGACACGACTCGCGTGTTGATTCGCGCAGCGATTTCGGGGCAGGTAGATAGTCTGCGTGGCCTGAAAGAGAACGTGATTATTGGCCGCAAGATCCCAGTTGGGACGGGTGCTACATCAAACTTTTCTTAAAAGAAAAGTTTGGCAAAAGAACCTAGTTAAGAAAATCAGCCAAGAATAAATATTGGCTGATTTTCACTTTTTTATGATTTGGTATGGTTTTTATTGTTTATGCTATAATAATATTATGTGGAAGAAGCAAACAGTTCGCGATATAGCAATCAAGGATAAGGTGGTGTTACTGCGGGCGGATTATAATGTGCCGCTAGAACGCGGCAAGGTAGTGGACGATAACCGGATTTTTGCGTCATTGCCGACCTTGCGATATTTGTTGGCGCATGACGCGCGGCAAATTGTGGTCATCTCGCATTTAGGGCGTCCAGAGGGGCGCGACAAGGCGTTTTCGCTAGCCCCAGTGGCAAAACGACTAAATAAGTTACTGGGTAAGCCAGTGAAGTTTTATGATGGCATAGGCAAAATGCCGAGTGCAAGAATTGTAATGTTAGAGAATTTGCGTTTTAACAAAGGTGAAGAGGCGGGGAGCGTTGAGTTTGCTAAGGATTTGGTGGCGCAGACCAAGGCCGACCTTTTCGTGCAAGACGCTTTTGGCATGGTGCACCGAGCGCATGCTTCCATGGTGGCGGTGGCGAAATTACTGCCCAGCGTGGCCGGGCTATTGCTGGAATCGGAGGTAAAGGCAATTTCTGAGGCCTTGGACAAGCCAAAGCGGCCGTTGCTTGCGATTATTGGCGGCGCTAAGGTGGAGGACAAACAGCCGCTGATTGAGTTGTTTGCTAAAACGGCCGATACAGTGGCACTGGGCGGTCGTTTGGGGCTAGATTATGCGGCGACGACGCCGAATGTCGTGGCGCCGCTTGACTATAACTATAATCGGGCGGGCGAGCCATATGATATTGGCGAGATTGCAACGGCAAGAATTATTGATTTGATTCGTTCAGCAAAGACGATTATTTGGAACGGCGTGGTTGGCAAGGTGGAAGAAATGGGTTTTAGCAAGGCGTCGCGGCAGATTGCTGAGGCGATTGGGGACTCGCGTGCGACTTCGCTAATTTTGGGCGGCGACACGGCAGGATTTGTGCTGGGCCTGCAAGAACGTGAGCCTAGCCTAAAATACACGTTAATTTCAACGGGTGGCGGCTCGGCTTTGGAGTTAATCTTGGGCAAAAAAATGCCCGGCATAGATGTTTTGCCAGACAAAAAATAATACCCTCTCTTTACATTATATCACACTTATGCTTAAAAGTCAATAGTTGCTGTGTATTTTGTCGGCCATAACAGGGGTAGTTTTAGCGTAGAATTCGCTCATCTGGGCAGGATCTGAGGGTTTTTTGCATAGCCTGTTTTTCGGCGGTGGTGATGCTTAGATTGTATTTGAATTTGACAGAGATTTGGCGCGCCACGTAGTAGCAGTGGGCGGCGCGATTTGGCGGTAGCCAAGCGTCAGCAGCGGCGTCGGATTTTTCTTGATTCGCTGGTCCATCCACGGCAAGTAGGTTCATTGGGTCGTTGGCGAACTGTTTGCGTTCGGTGGCTTCACGCGTGTTCATACCGCTTTGCCAGCCATTGGAGAGGGCAACGACATGATCAATTTGCACAGCACCACTACCCGAGCCGCGTTGAAAATAGATAGTTTCGCCAGTATAAATATCTTGCAGGGTGCCACTCATCACATAACAAGAGGCCTCGGGTTTGTCGGTAGTCGCCTCGCCGAGAGTGATATCGCGGAGGTCGCGGGCAAGAATCACATTGCGGGTGTCACAGCCGTTGATTTCGCCCCAGCCGCTGCCAAAGAGGTCGCGCTTGTAGCCAGGAGTATTCTCGTCGCCGCGGACGGCAAGTTTTTCAAGCGCCTCGGCGGCACGCATCTCGTCGGTGGAGCCAGAGGACATTTGAGGTGTGGGCGTGAAGCGACCCGTAAAAAACAGATAGCCGACAAAGGCGAGGAGGACTAGCAAAAAGACGCCGAGCCGCCGCCTGGCATAAATGGTCTTATTGGGGACTAGCGATATGTTCATAAATACATTATAATATATCTATGAATCATTTCCATACGGTTGTGTTTACTTTTGCGTTTTGCGCGTTAGTTGGTTGGCTCTATGAGATGTTGGTTTATTGCACGAGGGAGCGTAGATTGGTGCCGCGGGGTTTTTTGGTCGGACCGTTTTTGCCGCTCTACGGGTTCGGCGGCGTGATTTTGATTTATGCGACACAAGGGGTGGCGGATTCGCCGCTGGCGGTGTTTCTGATTGGTATGGCGGTAGCGACACTTTGCGAATATCTAGCAGCATCATTGCTAGAAGTGATTTTTAAGATGTCGTGGTGGGATTATAACGATATGCGTTTTAATTATAAGGGCGTGATTGCACTTTTGCCATCATTGGTTTGGGGTGCGGCGACGATGCTCGGGGTCTATGCTTTTTGGCCAATCATCCATAACTTGGACGCTGTTGTCTATAATAACTGGGGAATTATGCCATATATTGTATTTTTGGTGTTACTAGTGGCGGATGCGACGTTTAGCGCAATTCATGTGGCGGCGTTTCGGACTTATGCGCGGCGAGTGAAAAAGAGCTGGAAAAAGGATGGTGAATTAGACACAGCAAAATATATGCGGTTTTTATATCGTGAAATGCGGGCGCATTCGCCGTTCTATTCGTTGAGGAAGTTGGTTTTGACGACGGCGCCAGAGCATCTAAAAGAATTATGGGAGAAAGCGAGGAAAAAATAGATGGAACGAGAGGTAGATTTTTTGTTTGAGATTGGCACGCTCCGACATGTGGCGCGGACCTGGAATCAGTTTGGTGGCTTGCCAATGGCAAATGATGCCGAACATACCTTTCGGGTGGCGATGCTGGCGTGGTTGCTCGCCTCTAAGGAGGGGGCGGATACTGGTAAAGTTGCGAAAATGGCACTAATCCACGATTTGACCGAGACGAGGTGCGGCGATGTGCATTATTTGTCGCGATTGTATACAGAACGGAACGAGGCGAAGGCAACAGAAGACCAAACGGCGGGCGTGGCGACACAAGATGAAATGCAGGAGCTGGCAACTGAGTATGAGGAGCGGGAAAGTTTGGCGGCTCGGATAGTGAAGGATGCCGACAATTTAGATGTGGAGCTGGAATTAAAAGAGGGTATGGCACGAGGTGAGGATTTTTGTCGGATTCTACACGAAAAGCGGGTAATTTTGCGGGAGAAGTTATTCACCGAGAGTGCGCGTGAATTGTTTGACGCAATTCGGGCTGCCGACCCGAATGACTGGCACGGCAAGGCCAGTAACCGCTTTACGGCGGGGGATTGGCAAAGTAAAAAATAATTTTGGTGTGCCCGACTGGACTTGAACCAGCACAGCTTGCGCCACTACCACCTCAAGGTAGCGTGTATACCAATTTCACCACGGGCACATGGTCTACTCACTTATTATAGCATATGCGGGGCGGATTTTCAACAAAAAACCGCGCCAGATGATGAGGTGCTGGCGCAGTTTTGTTTAGGCTTAATCTTCGGCCATGATGATGTTAGAATCGTATTTTAACATCATTTTAGTCAGCAGCATAGCGTGGTTTTTTTCGTCCGAGATAATCTCTTTGATGATATCTTGGTCGGCTTTGTCCATAATCTTGGGCAAAATCTCGTAGTAGCCTTGAATTGCCGTCTCCTCATCGGCAGCGTTCTTAGCAATCTCGGCCGCTAGGTTAAAATTTTCGTTATTCATTCTCCTCCTTTTCTTTTATTTTATCACAACGATAGCTTTTTGCAAGAAAAACTTGACTTTTAAGCATAAGTGTGATATAATGGGGAGATAGGGGCTGTGTTACCAGCCGTTTTTATGTTATAATAAATTATGCTGTTATCAGATTATAGTTATGATTTGCCAGAGGATTTGATTGCGAAATATCCGCCAGAAGTACGTGGGGGTTCGCGGCTATTGGTGTTGGACCACAAAACTGGTGAGCTAAAAGACAGTTTTTATCGTGATTTGCCAGATTTTTTGCGGGCAGGGGATGTTTTAGTATTAAATGAAACTAAGGTGATGAGCGCACGGCTATTCATGCTGGATGAACAGGGGAAGGAGCATGAACTAATTGTGCTAGAAAATCATGGGAAGACACAAGATATGGCATTATATCGTGGCAAGTTGCGGATGGGTGATGTTTTGTGTCTGAAAAAAATGCAAGCACAAAAAGTCAGGGTGGCTGAGATTTTGGATGGCGGCATCGCTCGCGTGGAGGTGATTAGGGGTGATGTTATGGCGAAACCGGAGTCAGAAAATGCGCTTAACTTGGCAGAGCTAGCAGCAAAATATGGCGAGGTGCCATTGCCGCCCTACTTGAAACGTGAGGCGGAGGAGAGCGATTTGGAGCGGTATCAGACGGAGTTTGCGAAAAACCTAGGTTCGGCAGCAGCGCCGACGGCAAGTCTAAATTTGACCAGGGAGATTATCCAGCGAGCCGAGGCGAAGGGTGTAAAGGTGGCGAAACTGACTTTACATGTGGGGCTGGGGACGTTTTTGCCGATTCGCACGGACGATTTGACTGACCACAAAATGCATTCAGAATATTACGAGATACCAGAGACGACTTTGCGGGCGATAGAGGACGCAAAATTGAATGGTGGGCGCGTAGTAGCGGTTGGGACGACGGCGGCACGGGCATTGGAAAGTTTTGCTACCTCAGGGGAGGCTAGGGGTGAAACGCAGATTTTTATTTACCCTGGCTATGAATTTAAGCTCGTGGACGCGCTATTAAC
Organism: Candidatus Nomurabacteria bacterium; assembly: GCA_031262695.1. GTDB lineage: Bacteria > Patescibacteriota > Saccharimonadia > Saccharimonadales > Saccharimonadaceae > WQUV01. Next base: position 15,051 of record JAISHF010000002.1, read on the forward strand.
CAACTTTCATGCGCCAAAATCAACGGTTTTGATGCTCGCGGCGGCATTTGCGGGCTGGCAGAATCTAAAGCGCGCCTATGAATATGCTGTCGCCGAAAAATATGCGCTTTTATCTTATGGCGACAGCATGTTGATTGTCTAGTGGAGTTTAGCAGAGTCGGGGAGTTTAGTGGCGGGTTCTAGGATGGCCTTAACTTCGTCTTCTTCTAGGGTCTCCTTTTTTAGGAGTTCGGCAGCTAGGGCTTTTAGGGCTGGCAAATTAGCTTTTAGCACGGCTTCGGCGCGTTTGGTGGCCTCGGTGGTCAGAGCCTCTACTTCTTCATCAATTTCGCGAGCGGTGACTTCGGAATATTCGTATTTTTTGCCGCCGAGCCAGCCACTATCAACCTCTGGGAATACACGGTTGCGGAGCTTTTTGCTCATACCTTCTTCAATCACCATGGCGCGAGCAATTTCAGCGACATGTTTAAGGTCAGCGCCAGCGCCAGTAGTTACGGCATCGGCGCCATAAATCAAGCTCTCGGCAATGCGACCACCCATGGCGCGGGCCATAACGTCTTTAAACTCATAGATACTTTTATAAGAGCGGTCCTCGGGTGGCAAGAACCAAGTGACGCCACCTGTGCGACCGCGTGGGATGACGGTGACCTTGTGAACCGTATCAGAGTCAGGCAAGACAAAGCCGACAACAGCATGGCCAGCCTCGTGGTAAGCGGTAAGTTCACGCTCTTTTTCGTTCATTGCTTTATTTTTGCGTTCTGGACCGATGGCGACCTTCTCAAACGCCTCAACAACTTCGCGGTTTTCAATTTCTTTTTTGCCATCGCGAGCCGCAATAATTGCTGCCTCGTTGGCAATATTTGCGAGGTCCGCCCCTGATAAACCAGTAGTTTTGGCGGCCAGCGACTTGATGTCAACTTTGCCGTGCGGCTTATTCTTGAAGTGGACTTCTAAGATTTCTTCGCGGTCTTTGCGTTCTGGGAGCTGGACGTTGATGTGGCGGTCAAAGCGGCCAGGGCGGAGTAAGGCTTTGTCAAGCATGTCTATGCGGTTAGTGGCGGCAATCACAATTACGCCAGTTTTGCCGTCAAAGCCATCCATTTCAACCAAGATTTGGTTCAGGGTTTGTTCATCTTCACGGCCAGCGCCACCGCGGGCGTCACGCTTGTGGGCGACGGCATCAATTTCGTCAATAAAGATGATGCTTGGGGAATTTTTGCGGGCTTTAGAGAATAGGTCGCGGACACGGCTAGCGCCGACACCGACGAACATTTCGGCAAATTCAGAGCCAGAGATAGAGAAGAATGGCACACCAGCCTCGCCAGCAACGGCACGCGCCATCAAGGTTTTGCCCGTGCCTGGATCGCCTGCTAAAAGCAGGCCGGTCGGGATTTTAGCGCCCAAGGCTTCGTATTTTTTCGGGTTTTTGAGAAAATCCACTACTTCAAGCAAGTCCTGCTTGGCGTTTTCGTTGCCGGCGATGTCGGCAAATTTGACTTTTTTGCTGTCGTCGTAAATCTTAGCATTTGCCTTGCCGAAGCCCATAGCCTGGCTGTTGCCGGCATTCATTTGTTTGACCATAAAGAAGAAGAGAAAGCCAATAGCGACAATTGGCAGACCAATAGAGAGTAGGCTCCAAAGAATCTCGCCCATTTGACTTGGCTCAGTGATAACTACCTCGGTAGAGTCGGCATTCAGGCCTTGCTCAAAAATGGAGCTGCCCGCCTCTTTGCGGGAGACCTCGGTTGGTTTATCGGAATCCTTAGGGGTGATTTTAACTTCTTGACCGATGATTTCAATTTTTTTGACTTCGCCCGCGTTGGCGCGGCGGATTACCTCAGAAATTGGCACCTCGGTTAGTTTTTGAGGACCCTCGGTGCCTCGCCAGAGCGAGCTGATGCCGATAATCATTGCTGCAACGAGCAACCAAAAGAAGACATTACGAGCAGCATTTGAGTTTTTGCTCGGCTTTTTCGGCGCCGACTTTGATTTGTTGTCTTTTTTGTCTGGTGTATAAGTTGGCATGATCCTCCTAGATATATGATATTAGATTTTTGGGAGTGGTTTATGGTAATCACTCGGATTTCGCCAAATAAATTTGCCTGAGTGATTTCCTCTGGTAGCCACTCGAATTTTGCCAATAAATTGGCAAGGAATTACTGCGTAATTCCTTCTAGACTTCGTCGTTCGATAAAAATGCAAGCATTTTTATCTTCACTCCTTGTTTAGAAAATTCTTCGTGTCTTCCATTTGAAATTGCAAAGCAATTTCAAATGGTCGGGGTTAAAGGACTCGAACCTTCGGCCTCACGGTCCCAAACCGCGCGCGCTACCAACTGCGCCAAACCCCGCCACTTATAATATATCACGTGCACTTAGATTTTGCAATAAGTTTCTGGTTTTATTTGCGCTTCCGCTTAACAACTGGAACGCTATTTTCGTGTATGTCTTTAGTGAGCGAAAAAACCAAAATTAACCCCTTAGTCAGGCGGTGTTTATAGTCGTTTTTGTCAGCAAAATCAATCAGTTTGGCGTGCTGGCGAGTGTCGGCCTCAATAATCACGAGACCGCTTTTAGTTAGTTTAGTCTTGGCTTCTTGGAGTAATTTTTTGATATAAAACATACCCTCGTCGCTCGCAAAGAGCGCCCGCTCAGGCTCAAAGGCTGTTTCGGGGCTAACTTCCCAGTCGCGGTCAACATAGGGCAGATTGGCAACGACGAGGTCGTAGGTGCCAAAAACATCCTTCATCAGGTTGGATTGCACGATTTTAGCACCGACGCCGAGCATGCGCATATTGTAAGAGGCAATAGTGCAAGCGGCACTAGAGAGGTCGCTAAGGGTTAGCTTGGCGTTAGGCAGTTCAAGCGCTAGCGTGATACCGATGACGCCCGAACCAGTGCCGACATCAACAATTTTCGGTGATTTGAGGGGGAGAGCCTTGACAATGTCTATGATTGTTTCAGTTTCAGGGCGAGGGACAAGCACAGAGCTTGTGATTGTGAATTCGCGGCCATAAAACTCCTTTTTCTCGGCGATATAAGCTAGTGGCTCACGATTTTTGCGACGCTCCAAGAATTTGTCCGCCATATCTAGCGTGTCGGCGTCTAGCGGCACGCTAGCCCTAGCGTAAACTTGCGAGCGATCAAGTGGTTGCTTCTCGCTGATGCTCATTGCAGTAGTTAGTAGCAACCCAGCGTCCAGATGCGGGCTCAGCACCTTAGCCTGCGCTAAGACCTTCTCAGCTTCGGTTAGCCAATCGGCTACAGTAATTATACTATTCGCTCTCCTCATTTACTTTAAGTATATCGCCTCCCGAGCGTAAATTCAACTCATTTTTGGCAAGTTCTTGAATAATGTCGCCGATTTCGCCCTGCATGGCGACAGGAATATTGCTACGTGAGTAGTGAATACGGTGGTCAGTAATGCGATCTTGAGGGAAATTATAGGTGCGGATTTTCTCGCTGCGGTCGCCCGAACCAATGAGGGACTTGCGGGCGTCGGAGGCTTTTTGACGTTCTTCGGCCTGCTGTTTTTCTAGTAATCTTGATCGCAAGATTGTCATAGCGCGCATACGGTTTTGGAGTTGCGAGCGCTCATCTTGCATAGCGACGACAATGCCAGTCGGCAAGTGGGTAATGCGGACAGCAGAGTCGGTAGTATTGACGCTTTGTCCGCCATGACCACCTGAGCGATAGATGTCAATACGGAGGTCGTTGGGGTTAATGGCAAGCTCTTGCTCGGCGACCTCTGGCAAAACGGCGACCGTGACGGTAGAAGTATGGACACGACCTTGGCTCTCGGTGACTGGCACGCGCTGGACGCGATGGACGCCGCCCTCAAATTTGAGGCTGCCGTAAGCATTGGCGCCTTCAACCCGAAAAATCACCTCTTTGTAACCGCCAGCGTCGCTGAGGTTCTCAGAAAGCAGGTGGGTTTTAAGACCAAGGCTGTTAGCATAGTTAATGTACATTTTATAAAGTTCGCTCGCGAATAGGGAGGCCTCGTCGCCACCAGCGCCTGCGCGAATCTCCACGATTGCCGGCTTGTCGTCATTCGGGTCCTTGGGGAGGAGTTTTTCGGTGATTATGGCTTGGAGCTCGGCAATTCTTGCCTCGCTCGCAGCAAGGTCTTCGCGTGCAAGGGCAGCAAGTTCAATGTCATCACTATGGGCTAGTTCTTTTGCCTCTGTCTGAGATTTTGCAGCATTTTTAAGGGCTTGGCTAAGCTCTAGTAGCTCGCCAATCTCGGCCAGTCGCCGCGATTTTGCCGCGAAATCAGGGCTTTGGTAGGCGTCAGGTCGTGCTAAAAACTGGTTGATTTCGGCCTGCTCGGCGATTATTTTTTCGCTGTCAATCTTCATATATTATATTATACCACAAGAAAATGTGAAAAACCGAAATACTGGTGGGAACTATAGGGCTTGAACCTATGACCTCACGAATGTGAATCGTGCGCTCTAGCCAACTGAGCTAAGCTCCCGTGGTTAAATGATAGCAGAAATTAAACTAAATTGCAAGCCCTACCCCTGTTAGACCGAACAAAATTAAACTTATTTGTAGGCTTGTGATATAATGTGCTTATGAATTACAGGACGAAATTGCACAAAATATTGGCGTTTAGCGGCTGGTCGCAGGATCGGCTGGCGGATTTATTGGAGGTGTCAAATGGCACGATGTCGCTCTGGCTCAGGGGTAAAAAGCCGCGCCCAGCGGTGGCACAGGTGATTGACGAGCTTTATAATGAGTTTGTAGTGCCGTTTATCCCGACGCTTGAAAAGCGGGCCGACGAGATTGAGGCAGTGTTCCTCGCGCGGCGGATAACTAAACTTCCGACCGAACAAAATCACAAATAACAGAGGTCGCCCCGCCGAAATTAGTTTAATTTGGGCGGGTTTACCCCTGTTAGCGATGTTTAATTTGCCTTTTTACTGGCGTTGGCAGCGGCTTTTTTGGCTTTGTTTTGGAGGGCCTCTTTACGTTCTTGAGCCTTCAAAGTGCGAGCCTTGAAGCGGTCAACACGACCCTCGGTGTCAAGGATCTTTTCCTCACCGGTGTAGAATGGGTGTGAGGCACTTGAAATGATTACTTTGACTAGTGGGTATTCATTGCCGTCTTCCCACTTAATCACCTCTGTGGTGGTAGCGGTGGATTTGCCGAGGAATGAAAAGCCGGCGGTTTCGTCCAAAAACACAACAGGACGATAAGTTGTAGGGTGGATATTTTTCTTCATACCATATATTATAGCAAGAAAGTCTTGCAAATGCAAGGGTTTTCTGATAAACTATATAAAAGTAATCAACTTAGGCGGTTTCCTGATGCTTGCCTAAGTGAAGGAAAGGAAACAATGGTTGAAATTGACATCAAGGAATTATTAGAAAGTGGCGCGCATTTTGGGCATTCGGCGGCAAAATGGCACCCAAAAATGGCGCGGAACATCCACAGCAAACGGGGCGACACGCATATTATTAATTTGGAGCGCACCGTTGAGGCGTTTGAAGAGGCTTTGCCGGCCTTGACCGAGATTGCGGCAAGTGGCAAGCCGATTTTGTTTGTTGGCACCAAAAAGCAGTTGTCAGAGGTGGTAAAAAACGCCGCCGAGAGCGTGGAGCAGCCTTATGTGATTGACCGCTGGGTTGGCGGCACATTGACCAATTCTGGCACGATTGCGAAGCAAATCCAAAAACTGACCGAACTTGAAAAGCGAATGGAGAGCGGCGAGTTGGCACGCAAGTATAATAAACTTGAAGTTCAGCGTTTTCAAGAGGAAATTGACCTTTTGAACGCCCGCTATGGCGGCATCAAGAAGTTGGCTGGCAAGCCGGGCGCAGTGGTGATTTTGAGCGCCAACGATGACGCTAACGCCGTGCGTGAGGCAAAAATTCTAGGCGTGCCGATTTTTGCGATTGTAGATAGTAATGTTGACCCAACAGGGATCAAATATGCAATCCCAGGCAATGACGACGCTTTGATGGCTTTGGAAGTTTATACCAAATACTTTACCGAGGCGATTAAAGAGGGTCTGAAGAAAAAAGGCGAAAAAAACGAGAAAAAAGCGTAAGGAGGGAAGATGAAAGTAGATATTAAAGACGTAAAGAAATTAAAAGAGCTCGCAGGCGTGGGCTTGACTGATGCCAAGCAAGCACTGGAAGCGGCCGAGGGTAATTTTGATAAGGCCTTGGAGGCGATGCGAGCCAAGGGCTTGACTAAGGCTGAAAAACGCGGCGATCGTGAGACGCGGAGTGGCATTGTGGATGCCTACGTGCACGACAGCCGAATTGGGGCGATTTTGGAACTCAACTGCGAGACGGATTTTGTGGCTAAAACCCCTGAGTTTAAGGAGTTGGCACACTACCTTGCGATGCAAATTGCCAGTATGAACCCACTCTATGTGGCGCTCTCTGATGTGCCAGAGGAGCAAATGGCTAAGGTGCGCGAGGATGCCGAAAAAGAAGTTGGCGATAAGCCAGCCGAGATTAAAGAGAAGATTGTCAGTGGCAAGGTGGCGAAGCATTTTGAGGACAAGGTGCTTTTGACGCAAAAATACATCTTGGACGACAGCAAGACTGTGGATGAGTTTATTAAGACTTACATTGCAAAAACTGGAGAGAATATCTCGGTGCGACAGTTCAAGCGGATTGAGCTTGGGGTTACGGAATAAAACGCTCAATAAAATCAGTTAGAAAAATCGGCAAAAGTAGATGTTGCCGATTTTTCGCAGTATGATATATTATATATATGGAAGTAAATGTTAAAACTGGCACATTCGTGCGTTTTTGGCTCGTAATTTTGGGTTTTATAGCGGTGGCGGCGCTGATTTATTCGGCACGTTGGGCACTAACATTAACTTTTATTTCGCTGTTTTTGGCAGTGGCGCTAAACCCGTTTGTGGCAAAAATTATGATTAGAATCCCGAAAATCAGTCGCACGCTAGCGGCAGTAATTTCGTACCTTGTAGTCGTGGCAGTGATTGGCGTGGTGGTTGCGCTGGTTGTGCCAGTAGCGACGCGACAAGTCTTGCATTTGGCAGAAACTTTGCCGGCCGCCCTAGAAACTTCTAGCGACTCGTGGGCGGGAGTAAATAACTTCATTGATACGAACGGCCTTTCGGCGATTCGTGAACAGATTTTTACAGGGCTAGACAATCTTTCGGGTAATCTTGTCGGTAATATCGGTAGCAATTTCCTCTCTGGTGCTGTAGCCTTTGGGCGGTTTTTGGTCGGAATGCTACTCGTGCTTGTAATGACCTTTTTGTTTCTCAACTCGGGCCCAGCAATTTACGCTAATTTCTACAAAAAACTCCGCAAGACTAAGCAAATTGAACGAGTGCATAGCGTGTTGATGCGAATGCGCTTCACGATTTCGCACTTCATGATGGGGCAACTGGTAATTGCGATTATTGACGCTATCGTGGTAACTATCGCAATTTTTACGCTTTGCTTGATTTTTGGCGTAGACCTCAGTTTTGCCTTACCGCTCGGCTTACTTGCTGGCACGATGACACTAGTGCCAATGTTTGGTGCGCTAATTGCCACTTTTGCGATATTCTTTATTCTAATGCTTTCTAGCGTGCCGGCGGCGATTATTTTTGCCGTATTCTTTATCGTCTATCAGCAAATTGAGAATAATATCATTATCCCAAAGGTGCAGAGCAAGCACTCCGAATTACCAGCCCTAGTCGTGTTGGTGGTGGTTTTGATTGGTACGAGCATTTCGGGTCTGCTTGGGGCGATTGTTTCTATCCCGATTGCAGGCTGTATTAAAATCTTGATGGATGAATACCTCTTTACACCTGACAAAAACAAGAACGAGCAAGACAAACTGGCCGAGGAAGAGTTCCGTAATGCCCTCTGAGAGCGAACGTAGGGCGAGACCTCTGATTGTGCCGCGGTTTTTTAATACCTTGACACGTGAATTGCAAGAGTTTCCTGTGGGTAAATATAACGCAGAGAACCCCGCTAAAATCTACACTTGCGGCCCGACGGTCTATAATTATCAGCATATTGGCAACTTTTTGGCCTATGTCTATTGGGATGTTTTAGTGCGGTTGTTTGCAGTTTTAGAGGTGCCGACTAAGCGCGTGATGAATATCACCGACGTCGGACACCTTGCAAGCGACGCCGACGAAGGCGAAGATAAGATGGAAAAGGGCGCAAAGTCAAGCGGCAAAACCGTTTGGGAGGTGGCTGATTTCTTTGCGGATGATTTTTTGGAACATTTTACTAAGTTAAATCTACTACAACCAGCCAAAACTGCCCGTGCGACCGACTATATTGAGGATGATATGGCATTGGTCGACCGTCTGACCGAGAAGGGCTATACTTATGAGACGAGCGACGGGATTTATTTTGACACAACCAAGTTTCCACGCTATGCTGACTTTGCACGGTTAGATTTGGCAGGCTTGAAGGCAGGGAAGCGAGTTGATTTTAATCGCGAAAAGCGCAATGTGAGTGATTTTGCCCTCTGGAAGTTCGTGCGTGAGGGAGAGAGTCATGCCATGCAGTGGCAATATTTGGGACGAGCGGGCTACCCCGGCTGGCATATTGAGTGTGCGAGCATCATCCTCGCAGAGCTGGGCGAGAGTATAGATATTCACACGGGTGGCGTTGATCACATACCTGTGCATCATACCAACGAAATCGCCGAGGTGGAGTCACTGACAGGCAAGCTACTGTCTAAGTTCTGGCTGCATAATAACCATGCGATGATAGATGGCGAAAAAATCAGCAAAAGCCTTGGTAATGTGATTTTATTTTCTGACTTGCAAGCCCGTGGCTTTAATTATATGGATTTCAAGATGTGGGCTTATGAGGGGCATTACCAAAAAGGGCGCAATTTTACTTGGGAGGGCTTAGAAGCCGCAAAAAAACGACTAAACAACTGGCGGCGAGCTGCCGACCTGCGGCACGAATTTGACTATGAAGTGACGGCTGGCGAGGAGATCATATTGGACGTCATAACCGCTACCGTAGCAAACAACCTATCGACAGGAGTGGCACTAGCACTAGTGGACGATTTTATATCGTATGAGCGACAAGAGGGCAACACTTGGATGAGCGTTAAAATCGGCTCACCGAGCGAACATTTCTGGGCAAAAATTGACGAATTATTCGGCCTGAACATACTGGAATCTACGCCGCCGCTCACGCCAATTCAGCGTGATCTGCTGGCGTCACGAACTGCTGCCCGCGAAGCAAAAGATTTCGTCGTGTCTGACCAACTCCGCGACCAGCTAAAAGAGCAGGGTATCGGTATCTTGGACGGTGCCGACGGCCAAACTTGGTATCACCTATAATATTTATGCTGCACTCGCAAGCTGCTCAACCGTATTACGGAAGAGCTGCGACACGTCAATGCTACTGGTGCCGCCAGCATTGGCTGGCGCGGCGCTATTTGTTGCCATAGTGATATTCGGCCGTGCACCATCAATTTGTGCTGTGCCGAGTAGTTGCTTGGTTGCCTGCTGGCTCTCTTTTGCCGCCACCTCTGTCGCCGCTTTGCTTGATTGCGACTCGTGTTCAGTGCGGGCAAGAATCTGCTTGCTGAGCCGAATTGAGTTTGGCGCGAGCATTGCTGTCGTTGCCAAAAACGAAGCGCCCCTTGCTAAAGCTGTGCCATCGCCAAAAATCTTACTGATTGCTGGGTTGGCCAGCGAGAACGCGCCGACCATCAACCCAGAAGTCACGCCGGCTTTAACTGCCCGTTTGGCGCGCAACTGGTTGAATACTTTATTGGCCAGTTCACGCTCTTTGCCAAACGTATCAACCTCTTGTCGTGCAGCAAGTTGCGTCGCTAGTTCTTGGCTAACTTGCTCACGAGTGTCGATTAAAGCCTGCTTAAACTCTGCCGAGCCAAAAGCTGCCATCTGAGCAGCATCGTAATTCGCCAGCAAATCTTGCACGGCCGTGCGACGGCGACGCATCGTCCAAAATTCCTTTTCGGCTGATTCGCGATTTGAGAAATTAAACAGGGCGGTTTTATTTGCGACTTGGTCTCGGATGCGTTGGTCAATCTCGGCGAGCTGATCGATAATTTCGCTGCGTTTTTCAGCTGAAAGAATTGGCCGTTCGCCCTCGCCTGTGCGAGCAAAATCTCTTTGAGCCCTCAAAACATCCCCGACTGCCTTGATGTCTAATTCAAGGTTATGAGTGATTTCTAGGGCGTTTTTGGTCTTTATGAGAGAATCTTTAACCTCTTGGCTGACCCGCCCGCCTTCACCAAAAGCGACTTGCTGCTCGGCTCGCTTGCGTTCCTCGGTTGCACGCCGAGCTTCAGCGACACCAGCAAAAGCGCCTACGGTCGCCGCGGAAGCTACGCCGCCTAATGCTGGATTAACAAGTGAAGCAAGCGTCGCCGCTCCGCGGACGGCGCCAAATTGGCCAGCCGCCGAAATAACACTGGTCGCTACTGTGGCAGCACTGGTTATCTTATCGCGGTTCAAAAGGCCATGTGAGGCGTTATGCAAAGCAGTCGCCACGCGGTCAATTTTGCTCATCCGCTCGGCTGGCACTGGCGAGACAGCCTCGGCAAAAATTACGTTAACTTTGCGCAAACCTTCACGCACATTGGCGATTGATGCGCCTTGCTCTATCGCATTTTTGGCCGCGTCAGCAAACTGCATAAAGTTATTCGCCGAGAACTGCCCGCGAGTCGCGTCATCACGATTAACCAACTTGTTATAGGCGGCAATCGTCGCGCTAATATCGGCTTGCAGAGCCTCACGAGCGGCCGCAGGCTCGGTATCAGACTGGCTCAGAACTGTCGGCACGCCAGCCAGATACTGAAGAATCTTTTGTTTGATATTGTGCTCAAAAATTATGTCATTGGCATCTTTGCTAGATTTTTTGTCGCGGACGTTCTCGGCTTCGTCATGGACGATTACTTGGTCGCCATCGACCTCAATATTTTGCCCTAATCGGTTTAGCGCATCTTGGTAGCGATTACTTGTGTCTTTATCATGTGCGCCCAAAAGCTGCTGCTCCTTGGAGCGGGTAGTAAGATTCTTCGCCAGCTGATTGGCGATACGGGGGAGAAGCATTATGCCGCCTGATGCGCCGGCAGTTTCTTCTTTGGCACGGAGAACGGCGCTACCGATCATGCCAAGCATACCGCCAGCTGAGGCGGCTCCGCGAATCATTTGGTGCTTCTCGTCTTGTGCCGAAGCGATGGCGGCCTGACTACGTATCTCGCGTTCTGTGTCTTTAGTCGTATCGACCAGTGCCAAATTAGCGGCATTATATTTGCCTTTCAGTTGTCCGTCCTGATTAGTCTCGCCGATGCCAAAGTTAACCTCGCCGTTTTCTCCTAGCGTGAACCCGACATTGGCGCGGTCGCCCGTGAGCATTTTGCCAATCGCCTCTAACTGAGCGGCACCCTCTGTAGAGGCAGCCGGCCCCGAAGACCTAAGCCGCTCGCTCATGCGGTCGCCTCCGTCGCAGTCTCTTTATCTAAATCGTCGGCCAACACCTCGCCTCTATAGAGCGCGCGAAACTGCAATAAGGTGTCAGTTGCGATAGCGTCTAAGTCCAGATTAGCATCGGCGGCTTTTTTAAGAATCAACTCCGTGAGTGCCGTCGGCTCGTCGTTAATATGCGCCTCAATCTCTTGTAGTGATGCATCTGGCAACTGCGCCAAGACTGCCCGATTAATTGCGTCGTTAATTTCAGTGGCGATACTTTGGTGCATTTCTGCCTGCATTTCTGGCGTTAGGCCTGTCGCCTTGTCGCCAATCAGGTCGTTAATAAACTGCTCCAGCCCGCCCGTCACCACTTGATTTTGCTCGTCCATAATCGCTCCTCTTACCTAGTTACTATTAGTATAAGCGCTTTCGCACCACAAGTCAAGCCGAAAAACAATCTTTGTAAGTTTGCCTGCTGGATTTTGGACTTCTATCTCTAATGGCTTGGGCGTGCCGTCGGTAGGGCAGACAATTTCACGTGAAATCGTGTAGTCGCTCTGTCGTGTCCAGCCAATTGGGACTTCGATCGTAGCCTCCTCGCTTGTTACCGTTATGCTAACTGGCGTGCCGGCAGTTAGACCGCTCAGGCTATTGCAGGCAAGACCGTTGCAAGAGAGGCTAAGGCCCTCCAGAGTGGGCAAGACAGCATCATTATCAGATTCAGCCGGCGAGTTTGGCTCGGTGGAGACGTCTGGGTCGGCCAGTGAGGTGTTTTCATGGACATTCTCATGGTCATTTTCTGTAATGCTTTCTGAGAGGTTTTCAGAGGTGTTTTCATGGACATTTTCATGGTCATTTTTGGCCTGACTTGATGATTTTTTGGACACACTCGGATCCTCCGCCGCTCCAGGCGCTAGACTCTCTGCCTCAGCCTCCTCGCGAGCCAGCTGCTCGGCCCGAGCAAGTATTTCGCCTTGCCGCCGCTCAGACGCCGCCGCCATCGCCGCCATCTGCGATTTAGCAAAGGCAAAAATACCAATCCCCAGCGGTATATTAATCGCCGGGATAATCAGCCAAACCCAGGCCGCTTTGGACATTTTTACCATATCATTCATATTATATCACACATAAAACCGCCATAATTATCGTTTTTTGTGGTATAATATATATTATATGGATAAAATTCGTAATTTTTGCATTATTGCGCATATTGACCACGGCAAAAGCACGCTAGCCGATCGGATGATGGAACTTTCTGGCACGGTGCAAAAGCGCGATATGAAGGCGCAGCTTTTGGATTCCATGGAATTGGAGCGCGAGAAGGGAATTACGATTAAACTTGCACCGGTGCGGATGAAATGGCGTGGCTACGAGCTAAATCTGATTGACACACCGGGGCATGTGGATTTTTCGTATGAAGTTTCACGGTCGCTTGCGGCGGTGGAGGGAGCGATTTTAGTGGTGGATGCCAGTCAGGGAGTGCAGGCGCAGACGCTTGCCAATGTTTATTTAGCGATGGATGCGGGCCTCATGATTATTCCAGTTCTGAATAAGGTGGATTTACCGGCGGCTGATGTGCCTCGCGTTAGTCGTGAAGTAAGCAATTTGCTTGGCTGTGATGAGAGCGAGATTATCGCGATTTCAGCAAAAAGCGGGCTAAATGTGGGGAGCGTGCTAGACGCCGTAATAGAAAAAATCCCGAGCCCCCTTAGCCGTATAGGCGGGGATAGCGCGACTCCCGCCATAACTAGCGGTCCTGCTCAGGCGCTAATTTTTGACAGCTATTTTGACGATTACCGTGGCGTGGTTTTGTATGTGCGGATTTTTGGCGGCGAAATTAAAACAGGGGACGAGATTCTGATGATGGCGAATGGCAAAAAGGGCCTTGCGCTAGAGGTTGGGTGTCTAACACCTAAAATGCAAAAGGGCGAGCGCCTGCAAAATGGCGAAATTGGCTATATCGTCACCAACTTAAAAACCACTCGTGATGCGAAAGTCGGCGACACCGTAACGCTCGCAAAAAATCCCGCAGAACAGGCTTTGCCAGGCTATAAAAATGTCTTACCGTTTGTTTATGCGGGCTTTTTTACCAGTAGCAACGAGCAATACAAAGATTTGAAGGAAGCGATTGAGCGTTTGGCACTTTCGGACTCAGCATTAGTTTGGTCGCCAGAGAATTCACCGGTCTTGGGGCAAGGCCTCAGGATCGGCTTCTTAGGCTTATTGCATTTAGACATTATCAAAGAGCGGTTAGAGCGCGAATTTGACCTAGATTTAATTATTACTAACCCAAGCACCGACTATAAAGTAACTTTGACTTCGGGCGAGCAACTAGACATCAAGTCGGCATCGGAACTGCCAGAACAAACCAAGATTTTGGAAATCCGCGAGCCATTTGCGGCGGGCGAGATTATCGTGCCAAAGACAATGACGGGGGCAGTGATAGACTTAGTAGTTAAAAGGCGGGGAGCCGTGAAAAACATCTCCTATTTAGAGACGGGGAGCGATGCACAGGCACTTTTGACCTTTGAGGCGCCAATTGCCAACTTGCTGACTGATTTTTATGACCGTTTGAAGTCATCCACCAGTGGCTATGGCACGTTCAATTATGAACTCGCTGATTATCGTGCGGGCGACCTCGTGCGAGTGGATTTTTATGTCGGCGGAGAAATGGTAGACGCACTCTCAGTAATGGCGCACCGCAGTGAAGCCGTCGGCATCGCCCAAGAAATCACCAAAAAACTCAAGGAAGTCGTGCCGCGGCAGGCTTTTGAGGTCGCCTTGCAGGGTGCAATCGGCGCCAAATTTATCGCCCGCGAAACTATCGGCGCTTACCGCAAAGATGTCTTAACTAAAATCCACACCGGCGACCGCGACCGCAAAGCCAAATTGCTCTCCAAACAGAAAAAGGGCAAGGCCCGAATGAAACGCTTCGGCAAAGTTGATATTCCGAGTGAAGCTTTTACATTGCTACTTAAGCGTTAGCACTTGACAGCACCCCCCCCCGTGAGGTATAATGCACTTGTTAGCGCTGTTTTTTTGCAGCACAATCTCGGTGGGCGGTTGTCCAAACTCTGGCGTTAGGTAATTTTACAGATTGGAGGTTTTATTTACGCTTAACGAAGAGCAGCCCAGCCGTTCACCCAATACACTGAAAGGGGTTTTCTATATGGAAGCAACCGCTAGTAGCGGCAGCGTTCTCCGGCAAGGATTCCAGCTTAAACGATATGGCACGACCCCCGGCAAAGAATTTGTCGGCGGTTTTGTCACCTTTTTGGCCTTGGCCTATATTATCGTCGTCAACCCGAACATACTGGCACAAACCGGTATGCCGGCAGGCGCGGTAATGCTGGCAACCTGCTTTGCTTCAGCGTTCGGCACAATGATAATGGCAGTTTATGCGAACGTCCCGTTCGCGCAGGCGCCCGGTATGGGCCTGAACGCATTCTTCACGTTCACGGTCGTATTCGGGCTGGGGTTTAGTTGGCAACAAGCCTTGGCGATGGTCTTTATCTGCGGTATTATTAATATCGCGATTACCGTAACCTCGCTCAGGCAAAAGCTAATTAACGCAATCCCGCGGCCGATGCAACTCGCAATTGGTGCCGGTATCGGTGCCTTTATCCTCTATATCGGTGTCAAAAACGCTGGCTTGATTAACTTTACGCTTGACCCCGGCACCTACACGGTTTTAGGAGACGGCGATCCGCTGACCTCGACTATCGTCGGCAGCGCAGGCGCAGTTCCGGCAATCGTGCCGTTTAACACCCCTGCTTTAATCTTGGCGATCGTTTCACTGATTATTACATCAATCTTGATGGCCAAGAAAGTCCCCGGCGCAATGCTCATCGGGATTATCGTTGCCACGATTCTCGGCATTTTCCCGGGCTTAGTTTCGGTTGATTTCGGCGGATATTTCGGCACCCTCGGCACAGCTTTTACCGACCTCGGCTCCGTAGCAGGGCAGGCATTAACCGCAATCCCCTCGCTATTCGCCGACCCTGCAAAAATCGCCCTCGTAATCGGCACGATCTTTGCGATGTCCATCACCGACACGATGGATACGATCGGCACGCTTCTCTCGGCAGGCAACACGCTGTTTAGCAAAGCAGAAATTGCAGGCACGGGCGGCGACGGGCGTTTCAAGAGAGCTCAAATTGCCGACTCGTTAGCAACTTCTCCGGGGGCAATCTTCGGAACTAGCAATGCCACAACTTTTATTGAATCAGGCGCAGGCATTGCGGCCGGCGCACGCACAGGTCTAGCATCGCTTTGGACTTCGGCGTTCTTACTGCTTAGTATCATCTTGCTGCCGCTCGTTTTAGCCGTGCCGTCATATGCGACGGCTCCGGCGTTGATTATAGTCGGCTGTATGATGTTTGCACCTCTCCGTGAGCTTGATATGGATAACTTGGCGATTGCTATTCCGGCAGTTGCAACCATCGTATTTATGGTGGCGGCTTATTCCATTACCGAAGGCATCGCTATCGGTATGGTGCTTTATCTTGCAATTCGCATCTTCCAGAATAAAGAGCAACGTTTAGAATCCAGCGACCCGGACGACCAATACGAGACCGGCATTAACCCGTTCTTAGTGGCGATGACAGCACTGTTTATTCTCCATTGGATTATCTCAGTCGTGTTATAGGAGGCTCAAAATGGAATTAGAAAGTTCTTACCCGATACTACTTGCAGGAGTTTCACTTGACTTA
This sequence comes from Candidatus Nomurabacteria bacterium, assembly GCA_031262695.1. Taxonomy (GTDB): domain Bacteria; phylum Patescibacteriota; class Saccharimonadia; order Saccharimonadales; family Saccharimonadaceae; genus WQUV01. The sequence goes on from JAISHF010000002.1 coordinate 31,160, forward strand.
CCGCGAATTCGCGACCCGAACGGCAAACAAGACTTTTTTGTTTTGGACATCAAGCGGCGGGCTGACTTAGCACATCTTTTTGCGGCCGACCTGCATAAAAAACTCGCTGCGGACGCCTTGCTCGATTCGCCGATCATTACAGTTAGCGGCAAATGTCTAAATATGGTTGACCGAATGGCAATTAATGGGCGCTATGCCATAATCGAAAAGGAGCACGACCGCAAACCCTATTACGACTACCCTTATTGGGCGGCGCGTGAGCAATCAATGACAACCCGTAGCACTAACAACTTTTACCTGCGCGACGATGACGCAAAATGGCTCAAAGGGCAGATGCGCAACTTGGTTTTTGTGGACGATGTCTTATCCACCGCAAGTACGGCGGACGCCGTAATAGATCTTTGCGAGCAAATCGGCAGACCGCTTGCAGCTATCGCGGTCGTGCTAGTAGAGGGCGAGCGCCGCACGGAATACCGAGGCATACCTGTCATTTCGCTCGGCTACTTGCCGCTGCCGCATATGCCGTGAGCAAAAATGTAGAGCTTCCAATCTTGCTAAGCCCCCCGTAGTTATCTATGTGGGGCTTAAAATCGCCCAGAAATATGATATAATATAGATATGAGCTTGAAGATTGCGATTGTTGGATTGCCGAATGTTGGCAAAAGCACGCTTTTTAACGCGCTAACGAATGCCAAGGTGCTGGCGGCGAATTATCCGTTCGCGACGATTGAGCCAAACAGTGGTATGGTTGCCGTACCAGACGAGAGGCTGGAACGGCTAGCCAAAATGTATGATACCGAAAAAATCGTGCCCGCCCAAGTGGAGTTTGTGGATGTAGCGGGGCTAGTCAAAGGAGCGAGCGAGGGCGAGGGGCTTGGCAATCAGTTTTTGGCGCATATTCGCGAGTGCGATGCGATTTGCCATGTGGTGCGGGCCTTTGCGGACGACGATGTAATTGCGACTGGCACCAGCCCGAAGGATGATATTGAAATTATCAACCTAGAATTACAGTTGGCCGATGAGCAAACGATTGCCAAAATGCGTGCCAAAAAGGGCTTTAAGGAGAGTGATTTGGGTTCTGTGCCGCTACTCACTAAAAAACCAGTGATTTATATGTTTAACGTTGACGAGGCGACGCTCCATGACGAGAAACTACAAGGCGAGCTAGCCGCCTCGGCCCGCTCCGCGTCAGGCTTCGCAAGCGAAGCACTGGCAGGCCGCTCGGGCCAAGTCTTTAGTCCTTCGGCGACTAGCTCGCTTTGCATTACTGTCGGAGGCGCTAATGCCAGCTCTCAATGTATCTTTGTTAATGCCAAAATTGAGAGCGAACTCGCCGATTTGGACGCGGAGTTAAAAACTGAGTTTTTGGCAGAATATAATATTGCCCACTCTGGGTTAGAGCAACTGATCAAGGCAGCCTATCATACGCTTGGTTTGCAGAGCTTTTTGACGGCCGGCAAAAAGGAAGTCCGCGCTTGGACGATTCGGCAGGGTGCCACTGCACCGCAGGCTGCCGGCGTAATCCATACTGATTTTGAGCGCGGCTTTATCGCAGCGACGGTTGCCAAATATGACGATTTGGTTGCACTCGGCTCAGAAAAGGCCGTAAAAGAGGCCGGTAAGCTCGCCACCGTCGGCAAAGACTACATTATGCAAGACGGCGACGTGGTTGAGTTCCGTTTCAATGTCTAGTTAAGGTAGCACTATTCCTTAGGTAAATAAACCTGCCAAAAACTAAGTTGCTTATGCTTGCAATTCGGACGCCAAGCCGTCATACTAAACTTAGTAGTTATAAACTTGGAGTTTACCAGAAAGGCAGGTGAGCGACGTGCTTGATTCGCGCGGTTTCGCGGTATGCGAATTTTACGCCTTGCAGGCGCGCAATTTCCCGCGGGCGATTACGGCTCGGCGACTTGGCTACCCCGACACAATGGAGCAGTTGCTCTATCGGATTTACTGGCAGAGTATTGACGAGCATAGCGCGCTGGTCGCACGGCTGGCGGCAGTTGCAATTCCGTCGGAATTTGACGATTTACTAAAAGAGCCGATTGATATGTTTCAGGTTGCTTTTAGTGGGCTGGTTCACGATGACGCCGAAAAGATCACAGCCGACAGCGCAACTAGCGTGGACAAAGTGGCGCCCGAGCAAAAAATGTCGGCTGAAGTTGAGGCGATGCAGAGAATCTACGGAAAACTCAAGAAAGGTCAGCGGGTGCTAGAAATTTGGCAGGAGTATGAAGGTCGGCAGCCGTATTACACAAAGTTAATCAAAATGTGCGACGGCTTGGAACTAGTGTTGTGGCTGAGGATGTTGCAGAGTAATAGCATCGGCAAAGTCAAGCAAGAGGGTGGGATTTTGGTGCAATTGCGTGATGAATGGCGACCGATTGACCCAAGGGCCTACCCGGAAACGGCCTCTTATCTAGCACGGCAAAAATCCACAACGACGGCAACGATTGTTGGCAACGCGGTACACAAACGGCTAAAACAGCAAATGAAAACTGCGCCAGAGCTGGTTGAGATTTACGAGATTGTCGACTCAGTAGCGCGACACTTTAATTTCGCAGCGTATAGCCCAGAAACCTTGCTGCCTTTGTGGGTATAAACCTCTGCTGTTTGGCAGGGGTTTATTCTATAAAAACAGCTATTTAATGCGGGTGGCGACGGCGTCAGGGTCGGCGTCAAACTCAAAGTCATCAGAGAGCGGGCGGCCGAGCAGACGCTCAAAGATGTCCGAAACGGTCAAAATACCGCGTGGCTTTTTGTGGCGGTCAATCACGACCAGCATAAAGGTATTGGTGCGGGCAAAAATCGCCAAAATGTCGTCAAGTGAGTTGTCGGTGCGAGCAAAATAGACCTTCGGGCGCATTGCCTCACGAGCGGTGAGAGTTTCTTTGACGCTGAGGCTGGTCAGGCGGCGGAGGTTGAGGACGCCGACGATATTATCTTCAGTTTTGTCAAAAACAGGGAAGCGGCGATAGTGCGTGCGCGAAAGTTCGTCAATTTTAGTCGGGGTGAGTTCAGTGCTGGCTTTAAGCATGATCGCGTCTTCTATCGGCGTCATAATGTCGCTCGCACGATATTCAGAGAATTGCAAGGCACCGACCAGAAGCGACTTTTCCTCAGGTGCGACCACACCGTCGCTCGCGGTTTCTACAAGGCGCATCAGTTCTTCTTTGCTGCCGATGGTCGGGTTAATAAAGTCATCTTTGACATTGGCAAAAAAGCGCAAAACAACATGTAGATATTTGACAAAATTAAGTAATTCTGGCTCAATATGACGGTAGAGCGAGGTGGCAAGGTTAGACCAAGTGCGAATATTGCGCACAACCGCAAGAGTAATCGCGGCGAGTGCGGTGATAAAAATTGCCAACATAAAGCCATAAGTAAAGTAGGCGACCACAGCAAAGCCCAGAATCGCAAGTAGCACGAGAAAATCACGCAGAACTAGCACGCTCGGCAGCAATTTTTCGCGAAAAATCGCTTTTTTGGCTTGCGCGTCGCCCGTCTTAGCTCGCCGCTCTAACTCATACTCGCTCAAAATTGACCGCGTCGGCCGCACGGCCGCTAAAAACACTGCTACTGCATACAAAATAAGCAAAACTACTATCATAAATAAATTATATCATATATAATGATATTATAATAAATTGAAAGGGAGTTCCTATGGCATTTGAACAATTAAAGATGTTGAACGAGTTAAAAAAAGCGCAAAAGGCGTTGGCAAACGAAATTATTGAAGTTGAAACAGGCGACGGCGCAGTGGTAGTGCGGATTAATGGCGAGCTAAAAATCCAAAAAATCAAGTTAGACAAAGAAAAGATTGATTTTGACGACGTGCCAGAATTGGAGCGTTGGCTAGAGAAGGCAATCGCCGAGGCTTATACGCGTGCCCAAAAAATCGCCCAAGAAAAAATGACGCCGCTGATGGGGTCGCTCGGCCTAGGCGGCAAGCAGTAAAGTTGTTTTATGTCGCAGATTCCGCAAGCTAATCTGTTGCCGAAGGCTTTTTCGAGCCTGATTGAGGCATTTGGCAAGATTCCGGGCGTTGGCGCACGGACGGCGGAGCGTTATGCTTATTTTATCTGGAAGGCCGATCCGCAAGTAGCAGGCAATTTGGCCGAAAAATTGGCCGATTTGCATAGTTCAATCAAACTTTGTCCTAAGACTTTTGCCCTCATCTCTGAGGATGAAGACACCAGCCCTCTCTATTATATCACAGATAGGGATAAAAGTCAAGTGCTTGTGGTTGAAGAGCCATTAGATATTGTAGCAATAGAGAAAACTGGCGGCTATACCGGCACTTATCACTGCCTTGGCGGGGCGATTTCGCCGATTGACAATGTTGGGCCAGAGCAATTAAAAATTGGCGAGCTAATAGAGCGGATCGCCGAGGACGAAGTGCGAGAGGTAATAGTGGCAACCAATGCTAGCATTGAGGGCGAAAGCACGGCGATTTACCTCGCCCGCCTAATCCGCGAAAAATTCCCAGAAGTTAAGACCAGCCGCTTAGCGCGTGGCATCCCAATCGGCGTAGACTTAGAGTATGCCGACAGCCTAACACTCTCCCAAGCCCTCAAAGGCCGCACAGAAATCTAGGTTGTGGTATAATGGATATATGAGTAAGATTTTGGAATTTGCCAAGCAGTATGAGCGGGTAATAATTATCCAGGCCGAAAACCCTGATGCCGACAGCCTAGGGTCGGCGCTGGCGCTGGAGGGGGCGCTGCCGAATAGGGAAGTTTCGCTTTATTGCCCGGTGCAGATTCCGAAGTATTTGCGCTATTTGCAGGGGTGGGGGAGAGTTTCGGATGAGTTTGATTTTCGGGCTGAGGCGGCGATTATCGTGGACACGGCAGCAAAAATCTTACTCTCTAAGCTACTAGAAAAACCCGAAATCGCCAGTTTTTTGCAAAATAGGCCTATTTTGGTGATTGACCACCATGAAACCGAGCCAGACCTGCCGTTTGATTTTACTGGACTAATTGCGGCGACAGAGAGCACGACCAAACTGATTTTTGATGATTTGGTGGACGGAAACGATAGGATTACACCAGAGGTGGCGCAAAATCTATTAGCAGGATTGATGAGCGACACATTGGGGCTGACTACCGCTAATGTTGGTGCCGAGACCTATCGCACGGCGGCAGGTTTGTTAGATTTGGGTGCCGACATCAATAAATTAGAGCAAGACCGCCACGAACTAATGAAAAAATCGCAAAAAATCTTGCGTTATAAGGCTGAGCTGATTCAGCGAGTAGAATACCACTTGGGTGGACGGCTTGCAACAGTGCTGATTCCGTTTGAGGAGATTCGTGAATACTCTGACGAGTATAACCCAAATGTGCTGATTTTGGATGAACTACGTTTGGTAGAAGGCGTAGAAGTGGCAATTGCACTCAAAACCTACCCCGATGGCAAGTTGACTGGCAAGTTGCGCGCCAGCAAGCCAGTTGCCGAGGAGCTAGCGGCGGCATTTGGTGGTGGCGGACATGCTTATGCGGCTGGGTTTCGCATCTATGAAGATTACGCGGCATTTTTGCCCGAGTTAATCGCTAAAACCGACGAGTTGCTGGAGCGGACGAAATAATATGAAAATCCTCAAAACCAAATTCACCGATACGCTAACCTATAAACTGCGGTATGTCTGGCTTTATATAATTGTCGGGGCGCTACTTTTAGGAGCGGTGATTGCGATGCCAGAACTAACTGGTATGCGACTCTCCGACGCCGAGCGGACAAGCGCACTGACTTCCGCGAGCAAGGATTTACATTTGGCGAATTTTCCATACCACCTTTTGCAAGGTCTGTCAATTAGTATGCTGGGTATGACACCGCTCGCGGTCAAACTGCCCTCAATTGTATTGGGCATAATTACAGCAATTTTAATTACCCTGCTGCTCAACCGCTGGTATCGCAACTTGACAGCCTTCATAACGACAGCACTAATCGTTTCTAGCGTCGCTTTCTTGACTCTCACTGGTAGCGGCACGCCGACTATTCTTTATCTGCTGTTTCCGGTTCTGATGCTTTGGCTTGGCTCGCAAATTATCGACGAAAAGCCAAAAGTTTTAACGGTAGTTGCACTTTCAGCCGCTGCAATTATATCTGTATTTATACCTTATATGATATATTTTGATTTGGCACTTTTCTTGTTGGTTTTTGCCCACCCGCACCTCAGATTTTCGCTCTATCGCTTGCCGAGGCGGGCAATTATTATCGCTATTCTTGCTGCTGCCGTCGCCATTGTGCCACTCTTTTTGTTTGTGCCAGGAGTTAATTTTAATGAATTCTTGCTACCGCATTTTCAGCCAGCCGAGAGTTCGCTTGGCGCTTGGCGGCAGATTATTGGCCTGAACGAACCGCTGTCTTGGTTTAGCCTGCCGCTACTTGCGTTGATGCTTGTCGGTGCCTATGCCACTTTTCTAGATTATCATATCGCCCGCAATCAAATTGTGTTTGCACTAATTCTTATCTCGCTCTTAGCCTCGCTATTTTTCCCGCCACTTTTCACAACGACAGTTCTACTTGCGATTATACTGATTGGCAACGGGCTCGGCTTTTTGATTAAAAATTGGCGGGGGATTTTTCCAAACAATATCTATGCGGCGCTCGTCGCCGCCTTGCCGCTAGCGGCCTTTACGATTTTAGCGGCGGCGACCAGTATCAACTTCTTTTATACTGCGCCACGAACGATTGCGGCCGTGCATTACGAGGCCAATAATGATTTGCAGTTGCTCCAAGAAAACATCAGCGAAAAAGACCAGCTGGTGCTGGTAAATTTTACAGAATTTTATGCGCAAGCTTTCCCAGATAATGCTACTTATGCCGATTTTAGGCCTGAGAACCTAACCGCTAGCCGAGTAATTTCTGACCGCCCCCTCACCACTGACCGACGACTAGAAAAAATCATCACGAGTAGTAGCGCCACGCAAGCCGCACGATTTTATATCTACAAATAGCCCTAGAATTTGCGGCTTTACAGAAAAACATTTTTAGGATTTACGGGCCGACATTTTCTCTAACTTTTCGCTTGTGTTTTGTTTGACGGGCTGATATACTATGATATATGAGACGGGGTAAGTTGCGGATTTTGATGTTAGGCTGGGAATTGCCACCGCATAACAGCGGCGGGCTGGGCGTGGCTTGTTACCATATGGCACAGGCTATTGCCCAAAAGGGCGCTAAGGTCGCCTTTGTTTTGCCATATTCTGCTAAGCACGAATGCGGTTTTATGCAGATTTTGCACGCCACAACACTTGACCCGTTAGAGCGCTTCGGCGGTAGCGCCTATGACCACCTTGACCTAGACGCACCGACTTTCATAGCCGAGCACGGCGGCTTTTCGATTCGCGATGTGCAGGCAAAATATGTAGAATTCGTCAAAAGACACCTCAAAAACCACCAGTATGATGTGGTGCATGCCCACGATTGGCTAACTCTAGAGGCTGGCGTCGCTGCAAAAAAAGCGACCGGCGTGCCTTTGGTGGCACACATCCATGCCACCGAGTTTGACCGATCCGGTGGCGAAGGCGGCAACCCGATAATCCACGAGATTGAGCGTGAAGGCCTGATTATGGCCGATAAAATCATCGCGGTTTCTGAGCTTACGCGACAACTAATTGCCGAAAAATACGCAATCCCACTAGATAAAATTGAGGTTGCGCACAACGGTTTTGACCCTGCGGAGTGGGGCGAATATGACTATGACCCGTCGCGGCTGGCCTATATTACACAAAAAAAACAGACTGGCTACACGGTTGTAGCGACAATTTCGCGGCTAACTATCCAAAAGGGCTTGGTGCATCTGTTGCGCTCATTTGCTTTGGCTCTCAAATTCAACCCAAAAATGCTGCTTGTTATTGCTGGCGACGGCGATCAGCGGGACGAGCTTTTAGAACTTTCGGCCGACCTTGGAATTATGCAAAACGTGCTTTTCACTGGCTTTATTCGTGGGCAAGAAATCCGCGATATTTATTCTAGTGCCGATATTTTTGTGATGAGTAGCCGCTCTGAGCCGTTTGGGCTGACCGCTTTTGAGGCTGCGCACCACGGCAGCGCAGTGGTTTTGACTCGCCAGTCAGGTGCCGCCGAGGTTTTGCGCAATGTCTTGAAATACGACTTCTGGGACGAGCATCGTTTAGCCGATATCTTAGTGAATATTTCTGAATCTACTGGACTTATGAGTGAGCTGCGCGAGAATATCGCCCGCGAATACACTAAATTGCCGTGGAGCAAGGTGGCAGATGTGATTTTGGGAGCCTATCAAAACACTATGCGTGGCGTGGCAGCGGTCAAAGCAAAGGTGGCAATATGAGTTCTGCCGCTAAAAAACCGACGATTGTGCTGTATCTGCATATGCACCAGCCGTGGCGCGTGCGGCCGTATTCGCTGTTTGAGGTTGGGCAAGACCATGAATATTACGGGGCCGACAACGAGCGCGTTTTCAAAAAGGTGGCCGACAAATCCTATCGTCCAATGCTGACCTTACTCGGCAAATTGCTCAAGCAACATCCAGATTTCTGCTTCTCGCTCTCAGTTACTGGCACGTTTTTAGAGCATGCCGAACATTGGGGGCCAGATATTATTGCCAAGTTGCAAGACTTGGTCAAGACGGGTCGCGTGGAGATTGTCGCCGAGACTTATTATCACTCTTTAGCGTTTTTTTATGACGAGACGGAATTTGAGCAGCAAATTAAATTACACCAAGCAAAAATTAAGGAACTATTTGGCATTAAATCGACCAGCTTTCGCAATACAGAGCTCGCCTACAATGATGCTTTGGCCGAGAAGGTTGCCGAGATGGGCTTTAAGTCTATCGTGGCTGAGGGTTGGGACAAAATTCTCGGTTGGCGCGGGCCAGGCTATGTTTATAATGCCAAAGCTAACAAACCACTGCGCTTACTCTTAAAGAACTACCGCCTCAGCGACGATATCGCCTTCCGTTTTTCTGACAAGAAATGGTCAGAGCACCCATTATCAGCACAAAAATACCTTAGCTGGGCAAAGTCTGCAACTGCCGAGGCGCCATTACTCAATTTATTTATGGATTTTGAGACTTTTGGCGAGCACCAGTGGGCAGACACGGGGATTTTTGAGTTTTTTGAGAAATTCGTGGAGTTTTGGCTAAAAGATGGTGGCGATTTTGCGACAATTTCTGAGGCTGCCGAACAAAACGCACCAAAAGACACGATCTCAATGCCCGAAACAGTAACTTGGGCTGACACCGAGCGTGATCTATCGGCGTGGGTCGGCAATGCAATGCAACGCGAGAGTTTGAGACATCTCTATTCACTATTGCCAGAGATATTACAGCGAAACGACAAGAAATTGCTGGCCGACTTCCGCAACTTAACCACGAGCGACCATGTCTATTATATGTGCACTAAATACTGGAATGACGGTGATGTCCATGCTTACTTTTCGGCCTATGAGTCACCTTATGATGCGTTTCTGTTCGTAACTAATGCAATTCGCGACTTGGAGTGGCGTGCAAAGGCGTAATTTTGGGCGACTTATGTGTTCCTCTAACACATAATCAGGGGTAGAATTGCCACTTGACAGCACCATTTTGAGGGTGTATACTGTAAGTAAATTACAAAAAGGGGAGTATGCCAGACAAACAACTTCGTCGGTTGAAGACACTACTGCAAGAGGCAGAAACTAACCTTGCAGCGGCGCGCGAGTTGTTGGCAAGCGTTCTAAACGATGACGGTGCTGTTGTCGCCCCTGCAAACATTACGACTGAGCCACTAGAAGGCAAGGTGATTGAAGGTATTTTTGACGGCCAAGTAATGGTCGGTCCAGATGACCGCAACTATCCAGTGCCGTCCAACTACGCCTCCAAGTCAAAATTGGTTGAGGGCGATGTACTAAAACTCACAATTACGCCAGAGGGCAACTTCCTCTATAAGCAGATTGACCCTGTAGCGCGGCGCAACGCAATCGGCATACTCAAAATGCGCGATGGGCTCTATTACGCTGATGTTGACGGCAAGGATTATCGGGTCTTGCTTGCCTCGGTTACCTTCTTCAAGCTAAAGGTCGGCGAGCGTGTCGCCGTAATCGTGCCAGCCGATAATCCTGATGCTTCTTGGGCGGCGGTTGAGATGAGTCTTTAAGGTCGGTAATTTCGCATTTCTTGGCGACAGGCACGATATTTTGGGCAATGCTTGGCGACTTCGCGCCAAAAGGCGGCCGAGTGGTTCATATGTAAGATATGGCATAATTCGTGGATAATTACATAGTCAATTAGGTGGTTGGGTAGCCGCGCAAGCCCGATATTCAGCGAAATCGTGCCAGTCGAGCTCCGCGAACCCCAGCGCGTCCGCATATGGCCCAGCCGAATGCCATCACGAGTAATATTATAATTTATACCAGTAATTTGCACTAATTCCGCGAGCCGTGCCGGCAAAAGCCGCTTCGCCTTGGCCTTGAGGTCGTTTTCTTGTTCCAAAAGTAGCCGCTCGCGCATCGTAAGGGCGGTTTTTGGCACAGGTTTGCTAATTTTACGGCGTCGCACAGTCGTCGCAGTGTCAAAAAACTCAAAGAACACTATTTGCTCGCAAGTTTTTCTAACACCGAACGGACTTGGGTAGAAAAAATGTGCTTGCCGCTGACATAGACGACCTTTTCTTGTGGCTCGGGCAGTTCAACCTCTTTCATTGCCGAGATAAAGACGTCTGGGGCGAGCTTTTCGTCCTTCATACGCTCAGCAAAGCGACGTTTGAGAGTTGGTTTATCAACTTGCAGCCAGACAACTGTCGTTTGATAGCCGGCACGCTCGGCCATAGAGCGCCATTTTTGGCGTTCGGCGAAAGTTTCACCGCCGACAGCGAGTAGTGGATAGCCAGAAGTCATAAAAGTGCGGAGCATAATCAGCGCCACTTTATGCGCTAATTTGCCCTCCACCTCAGAATAATCAGGCTTACGCTTCAAATCGTAGCGGATTGCCTCCACATCAACTGCTGGCGCCTTAAAAAGCACCGAAAACTGCTCAGCAAAACTCGATTTTCCACTCCCAATCGGGCCCGCGATGATCAAAAATTGTGGCTTCGCCATAAACCCTCCGTTTATTATAAATATACCACACTACGAATAGTGTGGTCAAGGGGTTTTGATAATTTTCTGGCAGGGGCGCACAGAATCGAACTGTGATCGGAGGTTTTGGAGACCTCAATCATAACCATTAGACCACGCCCCTATGCAAGTATTATAGCGAAAAACCCTAAAAAAAGCAACTCTATTGCCGCTTTATATAATATATAGTATAATTTGCGTATGCAGGAAATGATTATTGAGGTGATGAACCAATTCGGCTATCTGGGGGTGGCACTCTTAATTATGATTGAAAATATCTTTCCGCCAATTCCGAGCGAGGTAATCTTGACTTTTGGCGGTTTTATGACGACTTATGCTACGCTTAATGTTTGGGGCGTAATTTTGGCTGCGACGATTGGCTCGGTGCTAGGAGCGCTTGCACTGTTTTATGTTGGGCGGATTTTGAACGCCGAGCGCTTAGAGCGGCTAGTTAGTGGCAAAATCGGGCATGCTTTACGACTGAAAAAAGAAGACATCGCCAAAGCCGACGCTTGGTTTGACAAGCACGGCAACAAGGCGGTGTTTTTTGGCCGTTTTGTGCCGATTGTGCGGAGTTTAATCTCGCTACCCGCAGGTTTTAGCGATATGAAATTGGGGCCGTTTCTGACATTTACCGCAAGCGGCACGCTAATTTGGAATATTGTGTTGGTTTGGGCAGGGCGATTCGCGGGCGGCGTCTGGGAAAAGGTCGCGCATCTGTTTGACATCTACTCACTAGTTGCCCTCGTGGCTTTGGTGGTGATTTTTGGCATTGTAGTGCTAATTTTTATCAAAAAACGTTTCCTGAAAAAGCCTAACATTTCAAAATAGTGTGTTATAATGTGATATAACCAAAGGAGGAAAATGCGATTGTTTGTGCGTTCGCTTTTAGGCGGATTTTATATCGGGCTAGCGATGCTGGCATGCTTAGTGGTGAGGAATATCTCGCCCGACTGGGGTAATCTACTCGGTGCGCTAGTGTTTCCGATTGGGATTTTGTTGGTAATCTATGCTAAAGGAGCTTTATTTACTGGGGTGGCAGGGCAGTTTGCCGAGCGCAAAATTGCCACACGACACGGCGATACGCTCGCCTTTGACGGGCGAACATTCTTGCGCTGGCTAAGCGACCTTGGCATTTCGCTACTTGGCAACGTTATCGGCATTGCCGTTTTGGCGCTGTTGGCGCAGCGACAGATCGGCTCAATCGACGTTCGCGTCGCCACGCCGTTTTGGCAACTCTTTGGGCTAGGAATACTTTGTAATATTATGGTCTTTTTGTCGCTGAACAGCAAAAATATACCTCTACAATATATCCCTATCTTTGCGTTTGTCTTGCTCGGCTTCGCCCACTCTATCGCCGATATCTCGCTAATGTTCTGGGCATGGCAATTCGGCTGGTTTATCGTGCCAGTTTTGCTCGGCAATTTGGTCGGCGGCAGTTTATTTAGCCTACTATACCAAGAAGCCGCAAAGCACGACCCTGACTGTGACTGCGATGCTTGTTATGATGCTAGATACGACGCTTGCCACTGCGTCAGCTTCGACCCTTGGGCTCCATGGGAGGATCCAGATGCTTCAGACGAAGAATACTATAAAGACGAATATGACGAAGAAGATTACGACGGCGACGAAGAGGGCTATAATGATGATGGCGACGATGAATACTATGATGATGGCGACGAAGAAGACGATGACGAGGAAGAGTATTGCGACCCAGAGGAGATTGCAAAAAAGGCTGGCCGCACTAGCGAACCGTCATTTTAGCATTCAAAATTACCATATTTTGTGATATAATAGAGTGGTGCCGCCTTAGCTCAGTGGTAGAGCAACGGTTTTGTAAACCGTAGGTCGTCGGTTCAAGCCCGACAGGCGGCTCCATTTTAACAAAAAGCGGTTTCTGGTTCGCCCACAACTTGGCGAGAGATGCTTAGTTGTACGCGGCGTGCCGTTGCCAATTTGGCGCCATAGCTCAGCTGGATAGAGCAGAGGACTTCTAAGCCTAAGGTCGCAAGTTCGAATCTTGCTGGCGCTACCATTCTAGGAGGCAAGCGAATAAATGCTTGCATTTATTCCGAGCCGACGACGAATGAAAAGAAATTGCAAAGCAATTTTTTGCCGTAAAATATGTCTGGGCGTGGCGCAGTCTGGTAGCGCGCGCGGTTCGGGACTGCGAGGTCGCAAGTTCAAATCTTGTCGCCCAGACCATTAAAATTATTTACGCTCTAAGCCCGTCTTGTTTAGTACGGGCTTTATGTGCTAGCATTAGATTACATCAAGATCTTGCAAAGCGCGGCGATAAACGACAACGGCGCGCTTGGCTTGGTCAAAGCCGACTGAGAATTTGCGGGTGTGGGCGATTTCGTTGCGGAGTTTGTGGACATACCAGACGGCGTTGATATTAGAGATGGCGGAATTGGCGGCACGCAAGCGGTCAGCCATGGTTTCGCCCGCGTAGCCGAGTTCACGCAAGACTTCATCTAGCATTTTGTCAAGTTCCATCACGGTTTCGTTCCAAGATTTGGGCTGCAATTTATCTAGCGCATTCTCAACTGCCAAAAAGTCGGCTTGATATTTAGTTTTGTCAATATTGACAACTTTGTGCGAGGTCAGGCTAACTGCCGCAAAAACTAGCACGCCGACAATCAGCACGGCGGCCAAGAAAAAAGCGAGGTTAAACTCGAAAATTGCGGCGAAATAATTTGCCATATACAATATGATAGCACGAGGGAGGCGAGAAGTCAAGTTAGCAGGGCATTTTAGGTGTGTTTTGCGGCAAAAAACTGCCAAGCATAAGTATTACAAGCTTTCAGCAATTTTGGCAATGATTTTAGGGAGTAAATCTGGTAATTCAGCTTTTTCCGCCTCTGTAAATTGACCCAAAACAAAGTCGGTGTCGCCCATTTTGGCACGCATATCATTGCCCGTGCCGAGTCGCAACCTCTTGACATTCTCGCCGAAGTGTGATATAATGGAAGAAAGGCCGTTGTTGCCACCGGCTGAGCCATCGGTGCGATAGCGTAACTCACCAAAAGGCAGGTTAAAATCGTCGCAAACCACCAGAATATCACTGGTGGGTATTTTGTAGAAGTTCGCCACTTGTTGCACAACTTCGCCCGAGTCATTATAAAACGCCTGCGGCTTGACGAGTAGCGCCTTCTCGTCAGCGATTTCCACTTCGGCAATTTGGGCTTGCCATTTCGGCTTATCTTGCCACTTTACACCTAATAAAATCGCCCAAAAATCAAGTGCAATAAAGCCAAAATTATGCCGCGTCCAGAGATATTTGGCGCCTGGATTGCCGAGTCCAACAACTAGCTTCATTTGCGCCCTTTAGTTGCAGACTTTCGCTCCGAATTGCCGCTGGAATTGCGTGCTGAACTTTTGCCGGCAAAGCGTTTTTCATGGCCGCCACTATCGCGAAAACTAAATTTGATTGGCGTGCCAAAGAACGGAAAAGCGGCGCGGAGTTCATTCTCAAGATAGCGTTGGTAGGAAAAATGCAAATTAGACAAGTTAGATCCGTAAATCACGAACCAAGGCGGCGTGACGTCCGTCTGCGTGCAGTAGCGCGGGCGCGGCAGCGGCGCACGTCCGGCTGGCGGGTTCTTCTGCACGGCATCCAGCAAAACCCGATTCAAATCAGAGGTTTTAATCGTCGTATGGCGTGATTCGTCAATTTTGAGCGCCAGTTCAAGCAGTTTTGGCACATTTTTGCCGGTTTTGGCGCTAATCAGCACGACAGGGGAGAATGGCGCGAATTTATACTCGCGCGAGAGGCGACTTAGCAGTTCGTCGGCTTCCACTGGCGCCTCGCCAGTCGCCAAGCCAGTGCTTGACACGTTAGGGCTCGCCGAATTGCCGACCAAATCCCACTTATTAACCGCCAAAATCAATCCCTTGCCGGCCTCAATAATCTCACCGGCAAGCCCGGCATCAAAGGCGACGAATGGGTCGGTGGCGTCCAAAATCAACACGCAAATGTCAGATTCCAAAATCGCTGCCATCGTGCGCATCACTGAGAACTTTTCAATGCCGACCTCTTGTTTGCCACGACGCCGCACGCCAGCAGTGTCCAAAATCTCAAAATCACGGCCAAAAAAACGCAGTTCGGTGCGATTGACGTCGCGCGTCGTGCCAGCACGAGCGCTCGCGAGCGCTTGTTGCTTGTTGGCGATAGTATTGAACAGCGAGCTCTTGCCAACATTTGGCCGGCCGATTAGGGCGATTTTGATAACACTATTTACAGCTTCAGGGTCTGGCAAGCCGACTGGCTTTTCGGACACGGGGTCGGTTTCGCCCGTCGCCACGGGGAAACCGCCCCTCGCTCTCGCGCTGCCGCGCTCCGAGAGTTCCTCAAAACCAGCTCGGCTTACCAGACCGCCCTCCGCATTGCCCGCAACGGTTTGTATGACGCCAGATGTACTGGTAATGTTCACCTCTATCAGCTCGCGGAGTTTTGGCACGCCCGTGTTATGCTCGGCGGAGACTTTGATGATATCTTTAATGCCAAGCCGCAAAAACTCAGTTTCGGGGAGTGAGCCGCCTAAATCGGCCTTGTTTAGCACCAAAATCACCTTTTTGCCGGATTTGAGGGCCTTTTTGGCAATTTTTTTGTCGTCGTCGTTTGGATATAAGGTAGAATCAAGCACGAGCAGAATCAAGTCAGCCGATTCAATCGCATCATCAATTTGGTCTTGGATAGTCGCCTCAAAATCGTCCTCGGGGTCTTTTAGCCCAGCCGTATCAACCAACATTACCTCCGCATTGCCGACGGCAAGCCGCCGCATCACGCTGTCGCGCGTCGTGCCGGGGTCGTAGGCGACAATCGCCTCACGGCTCCGCGTCAAGCGGTTAAAAAGCGCGCTCTTGCCCGCATTGGTCTGGCCTACAATCGCCACCATCGGAAGTTGTTTCATAATAATAGTTTACCACAATTTTAGCGTTTAGAAAAATGCTTGAGGTAATTCAAGCGTTTTTCACCACTAAAAAGGCCAGCGAGGGTGGGCTTCGCTGGCCTTTTTACCCTTCGACTCGCCTTTTGGGCCCACCACCGTGGAGCATGACCCACCTCATCATCCTTGGGGCCTGCCGTTCAAAGGGGTTGTCCTGATTTTGTATGTCTCAAAAAGTGGAGGTAAGATTACTTTTTGACCCGAAGGCCCTAGGAGGATACAAAAGCAGGCAACACCTTTCAGGAGTAAAGACCAAGCATAACCGGCGGATATACCGCCTAAAAAAGTCTTTACTTTGTCCTGAAATATGTTATTATTTATTTAGGTGCGGATTAAAGGATGCTTTTTACGGCTCTCCCTTAACTCTCTACCATTATATCACACTGCAAGCACAATGTCAATACTTTTTGCTAATTTTGTGATAAAAACAATGAATATAGCATAAAAATCACGCTAATGCTAATAAAACAGGGGAGAAATAATGACAATTAAGCGCTTGACAAAGTCAGAAAATCAGTTTTTGGACCATTTTCCAGAAGAAACCGCCTTTTTTGTGCGCGGAAAGTTGCCCGAAAAGCGAGTTTTGACCGTCGCAATCGTTGGGTCGCGCAAGCCGACTAAATACGGCGAGGAAACGGCTTATAGTGTCGCCTACGAGCTAGCGCGGCAGGGGGTCGTGGTGATTTCAGGCTTGGCAATAGGGGTGGATGCGGCGGCGCACAGGGGTGCGCTGGATGCTGGCGGGACGACGATGGCTGTTTTAGCAAGCGGAGTTGATAAAATCACCCCTTGGGCAAATACGACACTCGGAGAGCGAATCTTGGCGAGCGACAGTGCAATTATCAGCGAATACCCCAATGGCACGCAGGCGTTTGCGTCAAATCTATTGGCGAGAAATCGGGTCGTATCAGGGCTGGCGGACGCAGTAATTATTGCAGAAGCGGCAGCAAAATCAGGCACGTTAGCAACAGCACGTCATGCGATGAGGCAAGGGCGGCCGATTTTTGTCGTGCCGGGGCGATTAACCGACAAAATGAGCGCTGGTTGCCTGCTTTTACTTGAAAAATACCCTGAAAAAGTTCATATTTTCACTTCAGCCAATAGTCTGCTATCCTCGCTCCCGGCGTTGCATTTTTCGGCCGACATAGGAGAGGGGATCTCTCCTCTTGCTCCTCGCGACGCTCGGAGCAATTCACCTCACAGTCGGCCTCAAAATGCAAGCGCCTCGCGCGAGGAGCGCAATTCGCGCGGAGTCAAAGCGGCTCACATTCTCCCGAAAAATGCACGAGCCTCGCACCAAGTGCAAGATTTGATTAGGTCTGGAGCAAATTCAACCGAAATTACCGAGCAACTCGGCATCTCGGCGAGCGAACTCGCGATTATTCAGACGGAATTAGAATTATTCGGCTAAATTAAGTTGCTAGCCGAATAATTCTGCCGTAAACGATTTTATTCGGCTAAATCGGCAGCGTCTTCGCCCTCATAGGGAGCTTCTTCGGCAACTTCTTCGGCGGTTTCGGTTGCAAAAAGGCGGTCGCGGAGCTTTTTGTCGATTTCGGCGGCGATTTTGGGGTTGTCTTTGAGGAATTGCTTGGCGGCCTCGCGCCCTTGACCGATGGTTTGGTCGTTATATTTGTAGAAAGCGCCACTCTTCGCCACGACATCACGGTCGGTAGCGAGGTCAAGCAGGTCGCCCATCTTGGAAATGCCCTCGTTATACATGATATCAAATTCGGCGGTGCGGAAAGGCGCAGCAATCTTGTTTTTGACGACTTTAATCTTGGTGCGGTTGCCGATGATGTCGTCGCCACTCTTTAATTGACCAATGCGGCGAATATCTAGCCGCACCGAGGCGTAGAACTTCAAGGCATTGCCGCCAGTGGTCGTCTCGGGGTTGCCGAACATCACGCCAATCTTCATACGAATTTGGTTGATAAAAATCACCGTGCAATGGGTTTTACTGATAATACTGGTCAGTTTGCGCATGGCTTGACTCATTAGGCGAGCGTGCAGACCCATATTGGAATCGCCCATATCGCCGTCAATCTCAGCCTGAGGCACGAGGGCCGCCACCGAGTCCACCACGATAATATCAACCGCGCCACTCCGCACTAGTGTTTCACAGATTTCAAGCGCTTGCTCGCCGCTATCAGGCTGAGCAAAGACTAGTTTATTGGTGTCAACGCCGATTTTTTTAGCATAAGCAGGGTCAAAAGCGTGCTCAGCGTCAATAAAAGCCGCCGAACCACCCGCCCGCTGCACCTCTGAAACGGCGTGCATCGCCAGTGTCGTTTTGCCCGAGCTCTCTGGCCCGTAAATCTCAATAATTCGCCCCTTTGGGAACCCGCCACCGAGCGCCAAATCCAATGACAGCGAGCCGCTCGGGATCAGTTCAACGTCCGCCTTGTGCGTCTCGCCTAGTTTCATAATTGAACCCTCGCCAAACTGCTTGGTGATTTGCTCCATCGCCAGCTCCAACGCCTTACCCTTGCCATCTTGGGCTGCCGGCACTGCCGCTGATTTTTCCGCCTTTTTTGCCATAACCTCTCCTTTATAGTTATTATATCACAACTATATCTGGTCTAAAATTTTTTGCAAGCATAAGCGTCAACGGTTATGTTTAGTTTGACCGAAAGAGGGGATAGGGGTAAAAAACTTTATAAAAAAATCGTATATTCAGAGCCGGTTTTTGCAAAATATAGCAATAATCTTGACTTTTAGACATAAGTGTGATATAATGTAAATATGGACGATATAAATCAGCTAGCTTACAGCGAAGAGGAAGCCAAAACGGCGCCAAAAACAAAGGCGGTGACGCACGAGCCCGTTTTGGGTGGTCACGAGCTGAGCAGAGAAGCCCGGAATGACATCGCAATCTGGCTGCACAACATAGGCGATATCGCCACTGCAGGGGTTGAGATTTTGGAATCGCTCGCTAAATAACCGCAAAAAATCCCGCCAAAAAGCGGGATTTCAATTATCTTGGAGCACTCCTTTCGCCTGGATAACCCCTGCGCGGTCGCTCATAGCTTGATTATAGCACATCATCTTGTGATTTCAAGTACTTTTTTGCGGCTGGCAATAACGACAATTTTAATAATCCTCTTATTCTGCTTGACTAGTAGCGCCTCACACGCTAAATCTAGCATGCGTTTTTCGATTACTTTAGTCCAGCGGATATCTATAACAACACGTTCTGCTTGATCCGACGCCTCACTGATCAATGTTAAGATTTTTCTAGCTTGTGAAGTTTCTGGTGTTTTCAGCTCGTAGGGCTTGCCGTTTATCTTAAAATCTGGCGTCCGCTCGCGATAGCGAGCGCTAGGGCGGAGCATTTCGACAGTTGTCTTGTAAAAGCGCGCCAGCACCCACGCCGCATCCTTCTCTTTGCGTGCCGGCTTATAGCCATCGGGGATCAAAACATCTATTTTTGCCATTTTCTTACTTTATCATAAACCTCTTACACATAAAAGCATAAGCGTCAACGGTTATGTTTAGTTTTACCACGAGAGGGTATTGGGGTAAAAAACTTTATAAAAAAATCACCTATTTTCAGCACGTTTTTGCGATTTATGGTGTAATAAGGTGGGGGTTTCGCAGTTGCGGGGCTTTGTGATATAATTTAAGTATGAAAAAAGGTTTTACGGCGTTGGAACTAGTGATTGCAATCTGTTTTGTTGGGGTGGCAGTGTTCTTTTTCTTGATGCAAAAGGCGACAATTGACGCTTATGCCCGCGATGACCATAACAAAACGGCAATAAATGCAATGTATTATGCGCTAGAAGACGTCTATCATTTTACTTATGGCTATTATCCAGAAGCACTAACGGAAGAGGCTCTACGGGGAGCGGACCCACTCTATACAGTAGATAACGCGGGCAATTTTGTCAATAGCGTTGGCTCGGCACTACACTATGAGCCAGAGAATTGCACTGATGCCAAGTGCGAAAGTTACGTTTTGCGGGCAACGCTAGAAAAAGAAACAGATTTCGTCAAACGTTCGCGGAATTAACTAGGTAAACCTAAATGCTCTTGGGCGCGCTTGGTGACGACCCGACCTCTTGGAGTGCGCTCCAAAAAGCCGATTTGCATCAGGTATGGCTCGTAGTAATCTTCAATCGTGGAGGTTTCGTCGCCAGTCAGGGCAGCAATAGTTTTGACGCCAACGGGGCGGTCGGCATAATGCTCTAAGACAGTTTTTAAGAGGTTGCGGTCGGCGGCGTCAAGACCGAGATGGTCGATTTGCAATAATTCTAGGGATTTTTGGGCGATATTTTGGCTGATTTTGCCGTCGTTATTCAATTCAGCGTAATCGCGAACGCGTTTAAGTAGGCGGTTAGCAATCCGCGGCGTGAGCCGCGCACGACCCGAAAGCAAGTCGGCGGCGTCATCGGCGAGCTCAACGCCCAAAATATTTGCCGAGCGCAAAATAATCTGTTTTATATCATATATGGCATAATATTCTAGGCGATAAACCAGCCCAAAACGGTCGCGGAGGGGGTTCGCAAGCGAGCCAGCCCGAGTAGTCGCCCCGACCAACGTAAACCGCGGCAAGGGCAGACGAACACTCCGCGCGCCAGGACCTTTACCGATTATGATATCTAGAACATAGTCTTCCATCGCCGAGTAGAGTGTCTCTTCAACCACGCGGCTCAGGCGGTGGATTTCGTCAATAAACAGCACGTCGCCATCTTGCAAGCCGGTCAAAATTGCGGCGAGGTCGCCCGGCCGCTCGATACTCGGGCCAGAGGTCATCTTAAACCCCTTGCCCATCTCATTTGCAATCACCCCTGCAAGCGTAGTTTTGCCAAGACCCGGCGGGCCAAACAAAAGCACATGGTCTAGCGGCTCACCCCGCTGTTTAGCAGCATCAATCGCTAATTGTAAGCTAGTTTTGAGGTTTTCTTGACCGATATATTCTGCCAGCCGCTGCGGCCGAAGCGTGTTCTCAAACCGCTGCTCCTCTGGCGCCTCCGCCGCGCTACCTTCCGCGTCAATAATCCTCTCAACTGCCATAGCTATATTATATCAGACAACTATATTTTGTTGGCATAGGCGACGACACGGTGCGAGGCGTCGCCACTACCTAGCATTTTGCCGTAGCAAGTCATCAGAGAAAAATCGTAGCCAGTGTGCTGAATAACCTCTGCCATATCCAGTTCTGGATATTGGTTGCCTGTGCAATCGTATTTTTGCTTTTCTTTACCGTTATTGTTGATATTTGCGGCATCGCAAACGATTTCGGTTTTGACAATTTGATATTGCTCGGTTTTGCCGTTTTTAGTGATAGAAAAAGTCTGTGCTTTTAATAATGGGCCAAACTGCTCCTTGGTATTGTGTGCAAAGAGAAAATCCTCGCCGAATTGGCCGTCGTAGTTTTTGACCCCCCTACGTGGGTCGTCTCTAAGGTCATCCGTTGCTGTAATACAGAGCTCGTTGTCGCCAATCGTCATTGACCATGGGCAAGACTTGCTCACTTTGGGGGTGCTTGGCGCAGGCTGCTCCACCTCAGGCGAAGCGACTTTTTCTGCTACTGCCGCTATGCGAATTGGGTTTGTGGGTGCAGTCTCGTTTGCGACAGGAGCTGAGGTGGCAGTCTCTGGAGCTAGGATTTCCTCAGCGGCAAAAGCAGTATTGGTGCGGACCACGGCAAAAGATGGTAAAAATGCCAGCACCGTGCCAGCAACCATGCTAAAAAGATAGCGACCAAGCCCCTTCATATTTACATTATATCACAAATATGCTAGAAATGCAAGTTTCGGGCTGTTGCCGGCGATAATTGCACGGGCGACATTGTTGATTTTGGTGATTCTGCCACTAGTATCACCTCTGTCGGCTAGTTTTTTTGCAAAAAGGTTAAGGACTTCAAGGGCGAGTTCGGGTTTTTTGTCTAGTTTATTCGCCATCTCCACCACTGACAACTTGGCGATTTCGGCAGCTTCGGACGAGGTGGTTTTGGCAGCCGGCAGGTGAAAAATCGCCGAGCGACTGAGAATAGTCGGCAAAATCTGAGCACTAGGGCGAGCAAGCAAAACAATGTGCTGACGGGATTCTTCTAGGGTCTTCAACAAGGTATTGCTGGCGTTTTCGTTCAAAAATTCGGCGTTTTTGACCAGTAAAAAGTTCGGTTTTTCTGGGGTGGAAGCCGCCATAGACGTGTTCAGGCGGACGATTTCTTGGGCAACATCTTTGGTGATACCGCTAGGTTTTTTAATGGGCTTTTCTGCGTCTTTTTTGGCTGACTTTTTTAGGCTTTCTCCAAACACTAAAGTTTGTGTGGCAGGGAACTTTGCGAGCATAAGCGTAGGGTCGCCATAAAAAATCGTGCAACCAAATTGCTTGGCGATTGTAGGCAAATCGGCGTCCTCATCTAGAAACATCGGCCGCCTTTATGCCATATATTGTATATTTGATTATGCTTGATGTTGAATATGCCATATATTGTATATTTAGTCTTAAACATATTTATTAAACTCGGCAGGCGTCTTGGACTTAAAGGTGCGGCGCTCGCTATTTGGCAGGGTGATTTCTAGCTCGCTGGCATGAAGCATAATCCGCGGCGCCTTGCGGCCGCCATAGGTGGTATCGCCGAGAATTGGGTGGTTCAAGTAGGCGAGATGTACGCGCAGTTGATGAGTGCGACCAGTTCGTGGCTTCAATTCTAGCAGGGAATAGGCCTTCATTGGCGCGACTTTTAGCAATCTAAGCTGAGTTTGGGCAGGTTTGCCGTTAGCACTGACCAAAAAGGTAGTCGGGCGGCGAAAGTTGCGAGCAATCGGCAGATCAAGTAGAACTTCGGCCTGTTTTGGCTCGCCCTCAACGATGGCAAGATAGGTCTTTTTGGCCTTGCGCTCGGCGAACTGCTTTTGTAAGAATTTTTCGGCAACAGGGTTTTTTGCCAAAATCATCACGCCGCTAGTGCCACGGTCAAGGCGATGAACGATGCCGCGACGGTCGCCCATTGGGCTGGGCAGATTTATCTGCTCGGGTACAGCGTCGCCTGCTTGCGCCGCCAGCCAAGTCGCAACGGTTTCTTCGTCGTTTTGCTCGCCTTTGCTATGGGATAATATTCCGCTGGGCTTGTCAATTACTATCACATCTTCGTCTTGGTATAGAATCGGCAAATCAAGGGTGCTGGCGGGCTTTCGTTCAGGGATGAGGGTGATTTCAATATCATTATCGTATTCGCGGCTCGGTTTTTCAACGGTTTCGCCAGCTACTCGCACCAATCCTGCCTCAATTTTGCCCTTAGCGGCGGCACGGGTCAGGCTAAAACGCTCAGCAACCAAGATGTCTAGCCGCGAACGAGGAAAGGTGCGGACGAGTGCCAAAGTTTTGCCACGCTCCTCGTCTAATTTGATAAATTGCAAGCGTGCATTCGGCGCCAACTTTTGCACTTGGTCTTTGGCGGATTTTTCGGCGTCAGCCGAGGTGTCTTGCGATAAATCCACCGCCCAATAAGTTACGGGCTTGCCACGCTCAAATTCAAAGCGGAACTCGGTGATGTCGCCAGCTTGGCGCAGACCAGTGAGATTTTCGTCGTCCACAATCTGTTCTTTGAGTTCGCCAAACTTCCAGAGTAGGTCAATCGCTTGCTTTTTTGACCACTTCATCTTCGCCTTTCTTTTGCAAAAGAAAGGCGCGAAAGAAAACTAAATTGAAAAAATCGGCAAGAATAAATATTGCCGATTTTTGGATTATTAAATAACAACATTAACTAACCTTCTTTCTGGTAGCACAACCGTCTTTTTGACAGGGGTGGAGCCGATAAAACTCTTGACTTTTGCGTCCGAGTGTGCTATACTATTAAGATAGACCTCGTCAATCTTATCGGCGGGGACTTTGATTTTGCTCCTAAGTTTGCCGTTAACCTGAATTACAACCTCTACTTCGTCTTCAAGCAGGTCTTTTTCGTCGTAAGTAGGGAAGACGGCGTCATCAAGATTTTGTGGGCGAGGGGCGTCAGCGACTAATTGGGAGTAAAGTTCATTCGCGATATGCGGCGCAAATGGCGAGAGCAGAATGCAGAAGTCAGCCAAAGTGTCGGCGTCGGGCGTAAGTTTGGCGAGGCTGTTCAGGCCCTCCATCAGGGCAGCGACGGCGGTATTGTATTGCATTGCTTCCAAGTTGTCTTGGACTTTTTTGATGGTTTTGGCACGGACTTTTCTCATGCCGCCGCAAGGTGGCTCTCCTCGGACGGGGTCGATTTCGCCCGTCGCCACGGGGAAATCGCCCCTCGCACTCGGGCTGCCGCCCTCCGTGATGCCTCGGCGAGCCACACTTTCGGCTCGCTCTATAACTCCTTGACATAAGTTCCAAAACCGCACCAAAAAGCGATAGGTGCCAGCGACGCCTTCGGGGTTCCAAGGGGTGGTTTGATCGTAAGGGGCGAGGAAGGCAATGGCAAGTCGCAAGGCGTCGGCACCGTAGCCATCTTCAATCACGCTTGACGGGTTAATCACATTGCCGAGGCTCTTACTCATTTTGCGGCCGTCGGCAGCGAGAATAATTCCTTGACCACGCCGTGCAGCGTAAGGCTCAGGGGTGGGGACAAGCCCTTGATCGTAGAAGAATTCGTGCCAAAAACGGGAGTATAAGAGGTGAAGAGTAGTATGCTCCATGCCACCGAGATACAAATCAACTGCGCCTGTGTTTTTCGCGCCGCTCGCAAAAACTGGCTCCTCGACAGAACCGCCCTTATTGTCTTCGGAGCCAGTTTTCTGCTCGCTCACTTTGCCCGCTCCGACGCCACTCCAATAAGCTAATTTGTCGGGCGCCGCGAACGCTTTGTCATTGCGTGGGTCAAAATAACGGAGATAATACCAAGAAGAGCCAGCCCAGTTTGGCATAGTATCGGTTTCGCGTTTGGCATCTTTGCCACAGTTTGGACATTTGACATTGACCCAGCCAGTAATTGCCGCAAGTGGGCTCTCGCCAGTGTCGGTTGGCTCATAATGGTCAACTTTGGGCAATTCTACGGGCAAATCTGCCTCGGGAACAGGCACAACACCGCAATCTGGGCAGTGAATAATCGGAATCGGCTCGCCCCAATAGTGTTGGCGGCTAAAAATCCAATCGCGAAGCTTAAAGTTGACTTTTGGCTTGCCAAAACCAGCCTGCTCAATCTGTTTGATAGCCTCGCCAATTGTCGGCAACGCAAAATCGGCGACAATCGGCAAGTTGTATTTTTCGGCAAATTCGCGGTCGCGCTCGTCATAGGTCGGCACAGCCATAATCGCCCCCTCGCCGTAGCCCATCAAGACATAATCGGCAATCCAAATCGGCAATCTTTCGCCACTGACAGGGTGGATAGCATAAGCACCAGTAAAGACGCCGGTTTTTTCTTTTTGCTCGGCACGATCAACTTCGCTAAGCGAAGCAACCATTTTGCGATAAGAATTGACCTCTGGTAGGGCGTCTTTGGTGGTGATTTGTTCAACCAGCGGATGCTCAGGCGCCAAAACCAAGAAAGTGGCACCAGCAAGTGTGTCGGGGCGAGTGGTAAAGACCTTGATTTTTGTTGACTCATCAACCGCAAACTCTAGCTCGGCACCAGTGGACTTGCCAATCCAGTTAATCTGTTGGTCAGCAATGCGAGACGGAAAATCAACTTCTTTTAGGCCTTCAATTAAGCGGTCGGCATATTGGGTGATTTTGAGCATCCATTGTTTGAGGTTTTTCTTCTCCACTAGTGTGTCGCAACGCTCGTGACGACCGTTTTGGACTTCTTCGTTCGCTAGCCCCGTTTTACAGCGTGGGCACCAGTTGATGGCGATTTCGGCCTGATAGGCTAACCCCGCCTTAAAAAACTGCAAGAACAGCCACTGCGTCCACTTATAATAACTGGGGTCAGTGGTGTTGATTAGGCGGGAATAGTCAAAAGACCAGCCAAGTTGCTGAAATTGCTTGGTAAAATTCGCAATATTGCGGGCGGTCGCCACCTGAGGGGCAATTTTATTTTTAATTGCAAAGTTCTCGGTTGGCAGGCCGAAAGCGTCAAAACCCATTGGATAAAGCACATTATAGCCCCGCAAACGCTTGTAGCGGGCGATAATGTCGCCATAGGTGTATTCGCGAGTGTGCCCGAGGTGCAGGCCATCGCCAGAGGGGTAGGGAAACTCGGTGAGCATTACAAACTTCGGTTTTTTGCCAAAATCCTCCGCCAGATAGGGGTGGTCAAGCCAATATTGCTGCCACTTTTGCTCCACTGCCTTGGGATTATATTTTTCCATAATAATATTATAGCAGAATCTGCCCCTGATGCAAGGCTTGCGTAAGCAGAAAAGGCGTGATAAAATTGGGGTAAAGAGGAGTAAGATGAGCGAGCGATTAGGGACGAACAAAAATCGGGGTGGCGAACGAGTGGCGGCGGAAACCAAAAAAGCCACGGCTCGGGGGCAAAAAACCAAAAATATCCCGCAAGTAAAGGAACCGCTAGATGAACGCAAACTAGCGATTGCAAATCTTAACCAGCAGAGGTGGGCTTTGCAACGCGAGTTCTGGCAAGAACTCCACGATACGCAAAAACAAGCCACTTTCAACCGAACGCAAGAGCTCTTAACTGAGATGCATACCGAAGATGCGTCAATTATTGTGCCAGATGAAACTTATGATGAGCAGACGATTGAGCGCTATGAGAATCGCTTGCAGGGTAATCAACTGCAAATCGCCGACGCCACCAGAGGTATGACTCAAGAGGCGCGGGCTGAGGCGACGGGCTCGTATGATAGCAACAACCAAACCGTAGAAGTGCAGAGTGGCGCTCTGTATAACAAGCGCGTCGGGAGATTACAGAAGGCACTAGATAGCGCACGAATTACCGACGAGGAGCGGCAAAAGAGCAATGCGACACTCAACGCCACGCGTGACCTCTATAAGAAGCATCAAGATTTGGCCGACAAAAACAAGAATCCGCAACCGGCTGGCATTATGGAGTCGCAAGAATATTACCGCGAACGGGCGCGGGCGCACAACAATTTAATCAACAACTTAAACGAAACCAACAAGCTGTGCGAAAAATACGGCGTGCGGCGGCTAACTTATCGCAATTTTTTGGTCAGCGACCCATATCAAGATAAGGTTGACCCGTATCTACATCACCGCCAAGAGGAGGATCGGGCAATTGTGGAGAATTATTTCTATGTGGCTTATGGTGGCGATCGCGATCTGGACTACAAAAAACGCAGTAGTGCTGAGCAAAAAGCCGAGGCAAAAAAACCGAATCTGTTTGATAACTTTGGCGTGATACCAGGCGAAGACGATCCAGCGACGGTGCGGATGCAAAAGGTGGCATACATTGAGCAGCTACGGGCGGACGGCAAATTAGACAAAAATAGGTGATTTTTACGAGTTTTATGGGTTTGGTCTTGACTTTTAAGCACTAGTGTGATATAATGTAGTTGAGTCAAGAAACTGGCTCGGTTTAGCAACCTTAAAAAACGGCATTACCCCAAGAAAATCAGAGTAAAGGAGGTGGACAACAGTGTTGCGCTGTTGTGAAGAAAAGTCCGAGACAAAGCCCATAGCGGGCGCTGGTGCACTCAAGCTCGGGAATCCGAGCGAATTGGCACACGCCTTGCCTGTAATTCAAGCATACATAGCAGGTCTACCCGAGCCCGTGTTTAGAGAGCTGATAAAAACGGACGGCCCGCTATATGGCGAGAATAAGCGTCGTGACGGCAAGCCCAGCAGAGAAGATTTTGCACTCTTTAAGAAAGTTCTCTTGGCAAACGACCGCTATCTATTTGACAGATACACCGACGAGGAGGTGCTTAGTTTACTTGATTTGCTACACAATGCGGCCAATGGTCGCTATATGCAAAGCCGTTAAAATTTGCCAATTTTGGCAATCGATTTTATGGCGACGACGCCACAAAATTGCACTTTTGGAATAGCTCTCACGAGGTCGTGGGGGCTTTTTCCGTTTTGATAATATTTGGAGAAAAAGTCAATATTGCAATCGGCAGTTTGGCGTGCTAGAATATAATTACTAAAAGAGGAGGATTATGGCATTGACCATTGACCAACAGTTTATTGAATACATCGTAAAGACGCTGGTAAACAAGCCAGAGGCGGTGAGCATTGAGCGGACGACAGACGACCGCGGCGTGTTATTGTCGCTTTCGGTTGACCCAGAGGATTTGGGTCGCGTGATTGGTCGCGAGGGTCGCACGGCGCAAGCTTTGCGTTCACTTTTGCGGGCCTTGGGCATGAAGAACGACGCTCGCTACAACTTGAAGATTGTTAGCGACGACGAGACCGCTCCACGCCCAGCCGTAGCAGTCGCAAGCGAAGTAACCGAAGTCGCAGGCGAGCCTGTGGAAGCCGCTACCGAGGTTGTAGCCGAGGAGCCTGTGGAAAACTCATCCGAAAACAGCGAATTAGCCGAAAAAACTCGCCAAGAACTTGCAGATTTGGACGATTTAGATATATAATATATCTAAGTCGCGAGAGAGAAACGACTTGAATAGAGGTTGAGAGCTTTATATTCGCAAAAAACCCTGCCATTTGGTAGGGTTTTTTGTTTGTAATGCTCGGCAAGCTCTGAAAAACAGCAAAAAGCCCGCCAAATGACGGGCTTTTGCTGCAAATTAAGCACTTGCAGACAATAATTCTCTTTTGACGGCATCCTCAATCCAGCAGGCGTATTGGTGCGAAAAAGTTATGCGATAAGAAGTGTCGTTGCCGCCAATGGCGACTTCCTGCTCAATAAAATGATGCCCAACTGCCAGAAAATCATCAGAAAGTGCGGTTTTTCGTTGTCTGATGTCAGGAAATAGCGAGTAAAACATCGTCCTGAACACTTCCCAGCCAAAATCACCATACATTGCACCAAAAGGGATGCCAGTGATGTCAAGACAGGCCACGAGAAAAGCGAATTCCAACACGTGGTGCCGACGCCAAGATGTTTGCCACAAGGCAACCTTACGCCAAAAATCTTGCTTTCTCTGGCTAATCTTGGCATCGCGAATGTCATAGAGGCGGTAATAGTCGTCGCGGAGCATCCGAAAGGCACCCGTGGTATCATAGCACCAGATCTGACCGCCGATACACCGCTCAACCCAACTATGATGAACTCCTGTAATGCTCTTGTCGGCAGCAACCGTCAGGTCAGGAATATGTAGTCTTCGGCCGCCAACGGTCACCTTTTGCTGGATGTGCGGTTCGTCCTTAAAGGGGTGGCAGCGGCTGTTGTAAAAGCGCACCGTCCCGACCATTACCCAAGCATCATCAGTAATGCCGTAGTGGAGCCAGAGGGCGGCGAGCGCTGCTGCACGGAGATAGCAGCAATTTTGCGTGGTTGAGTGAAAAGACAGTAAAAAAAGACTTGTCAGGCTGCTGTCTTCTTTGAGTGGCAAACCGTCCACAAGTTGGAAATCCGACATACGCCCCTGCTCTTTGAGGTCTGCCATCATTTTGCTGTGACAATAATTATCGCACTGACCGCATAGAGCAGACTCTGCTTCGCCCATACAAACATCCGAGTAGTCGGGCGGCAACGCCCAAGTAAAGGCAAATTTTAGAGTGTTTAGAGCTTGCGCCAACTCAGCGCTAGTGAGCGGTTTGAGTGGACGCTCATCAGTTTTGGGCGGAGTTTGACCACGTTTGTAGTGTGGTTTGGGCTTATACTCTCGTTTAGGGATGGCTGACATATTTATCCTCCTTCAAAAGAAAATTATAAAAGTGGTTTTAGGAATCGGCAGAACTCCCCTATAAATAGGGGCTACTCTTTACATTATATCATACTCGTGCTTAAAAGTCAAGTTTTGGGCAGATTTATAACAAAAAGTTAGCGTTTGGGGGCGTTTTCGGCGCGCCATTTGGCGATGGCGGCGTGATTACCTGAGAGGAGAATGTCGGGGACGCTCAGTTCTTCGCCGCTTGGGGTGGTGAAGGCGGCGGGGTGGGTATATTGCGGGTATTCTAGATTGTCGCCATCAGAAAAACTCTCAATTTCGGCGGAGGTTTCGCCGCCGAGGACGTTGGGCAGTAAGCGGACGATACTATCTATCATTACCATCGCAGGGAGTTCGCCACCGGTCAAAACATAGTCGCCGATGCTGATTTGCTGGTCCACGACAGATAGTACACGCTCGTCAACGCCCTCGTAGTGACCGCAGACAATGATAAGGTTTTGCGTGGCGTCGCTCGCGGATTTGCGAGCCAGCGACTGCGACCAAGTGGTGCCGCGAGGAGAAGTTAGGACAACTTTGCAGTTCGGATCTTGGGTGGTTTTGGAATCTATGTCGCAGGGACTAAACGGAAGCGCAGCCGCCGCAGGCGGCGTGAGCGGTCCCTGTGGCGTAGGTTCCAAAACCTTTTTGGCATACTCTATGGCCGCAAACAGTGGTTCGGGCTTTAAGAGCATACCGTCGCCGCCGCCGTAAACAGTGTCGTCAACCCGCTTGTGGGGGCCAATGCCGAACTCGCGGAGGTTGATAATATGGAACTCGGCGGCGCCAATAACGCTTGCCTTCCACATCATACTTTGACCAAGAACCTTCTCAAACATCTCAGGGAAGAGGGTGATAATCGCAAACTTTTTCATTTAGCGAGGGTGTCCATAACTTTTTTCAGGCGAGAGATAGTTTCGTCCTTACCGAGAACGGCGAGAGTGCGGGGGAGTTCGGGCGAAAACGGCGCAAACGACACGGCAATGCGGAGGAGTGAGAAGAGTTCGGCTGGCTTGGTAGCGGTGCGAGCCAAGAGGTCGTTCAGGGTATTTTGCAGGGCGTCGGCGTTCCAGTCGGTGGTTTCTAGGGCCGAAATGGCGATTTCTAGCAATTCTACCAGTTTAGCAGGCGCAAAACTTGCCAAAAACTTGTTCTCCGTAATTTGCGTGAGGTCAATTTGCGGCGCAGCGAAGAAATATTCCGTGAGTGCTGGCAAGTCGGCGAGGGTTTTCAGCCGCTCTTGAACGGCGGCGAGGACTTCTAGGCGGCGCTCGTCAGAGGCAATACGGCCATGTTCGCCCCAAAAACTATTGCTATAATCGGCAGGGTTGGCGGAATTACGAGCATATTCAAACAATTTAGCAATATCAAGCCGACGGAGCCACTGACCGTTGAGCCAAAGCAGGCGCTTTTCGTCAAAGCGGGCGCCCGCACGTTGGACACGGGTGAGGTCAAACTTGGCAATCATATCATCTAGGCTAAAAATATCGGTCGTCGTGCCGTCGTTCCAGCCAAGCATCACCAAAAAATTCAAGATTGCCTCTGGCAAAAAGCCCTCGGCGCGGTATTCTTGGACCGATTTGGCGCCGTCGCGCTTGCCGAGTTTTTTATTGCCGGTCGGCGCCATAATGTGCGGCATGTGGACAAAAACGGGTGGCGTGATTTCTAGGGCCTCGTAGAGCGCTAGATAATTACCCATAGAACTAATGTATTCCACGCCACGAGTCAGATGGGTGATTTCCATCTCAAAATCGTCCACGACATGGGCAAAATTATAGGTTGGCAGGCCGTCGGCCTTGATTAACACAAAGTCGTCCAGAGTCTCAGCGCCCGCCTCTAGGTCGCCCATAATTTCGTCGTGGAAGTGCTTGCGTTCAATTTTGGTCTGCTTAAAGCGGAGTGGCAGGCCGAGATGCCACTCGGGCGGGTTCTCGGGGCGATAGTTGCGGTATAAAAAGGCCTGCTTATTAGCCTGAGCCTCCTCACGGAACTGTTGCACCTGTTCTGGCGTATAGGGGTCAGCATAAGCAAGGCCCTTATCTATTAGCTTTTGGGCCCATTTGAGATAATGCTCACGGCGTTCGGTTTGGCGATAGGGGCCAAAGGGGCCGCCGACCTCTACGCCCTCGTCCCAGTTGAGGCCGAGCCACTTCAAGGTGTCAAGCAACACTTGTTCGGCGTCGGCGACATAGCGGTTTTGGTCAGTGTCTTCAATGCGAAGCACAAATGTGCCATGATTTTGCTTGGCGAGAAGGTAGGGAAAAAGTGCAGCCCGAATATTGCCGATATGGACGTAGCCAGTCGGGCTAGGGGCAAAACGGGTGCGAATATTCATATCTGGTATTATACACTATCGGCGGATTTTTTGCAAAAAACCTTGAATTTTAGGCACAAGTGTGATATACTGTAAGTAATCGGTGCGGGCTTAGAAACGCCCCCCCCCGACCGCCACGCGAGTGGCAAATCTATTTGGGCGAGAAGCTTAATATGATTCTTGCCCCTATATTCTTTATTACTTTGGAGGGTCTTTTATGACTACTGCTGTGAAAACTATCGGCCAATCGCTCAGCATAACCAGTAACGCTTGCTACATCAAGGTGCTTCAGAAGCTTTTTTCGGAGCTACTTGACGGCCTGCCGCCCGAATTCACTAAAGCCCACCTTGTCGTGCAAGGTGTGGATAACCGAGCGGCCACCTCGGATGACGAGACTATCTTCTCGTTTGAAACTGCGACCCTTAATTATAAAGATGCCGATCTCGTAGAAGTGAGAGGCGTTTTAGAATATCTGAGAGAAGAGGAAGCCCTCTACATTCTTGATAACGGTTTTAAGTTTAATCACAGAGACGATGGGGTTGACGAAACTTGGTGTGTTGCCTTTACGGGCATCAACTCAATTGTCGGGAGGCCCGATCTTGCCGTTGATGCGTTCCACGATTTCATATCAGCAGTTGGGGAAACAAGGCGATTAAAAAAAGCCAGCTAGTAATAAAAGAATCATCAGACGCTCCACATTGTGGGGCGTTTGAAATTGTCGGAAAGATTTGATATAGTAGTAGTATATGATGATATTATTAGTTTTGATTTTGGTGGTTTCGGTGTTAGTTTTGGCGCGGGTTTGCACGGTGGCGCCTCTATGGGTGGCACGGCGACAGGTGCTGGTAGATACTTCAATTTTGATGGACGGACGGATTTTAGGGGTGGCACGGACGGGATTGATTGGCGATTATTTGTTGATTTTGGACGGCACTTTGCGCGAAATGCAAATGCTCGCCGACGGCAACGACAGCGAAAAGCGCACGCGAGCGCGGGCGGGGATGGAAGTTCTAGAGAAATTAGGTGAGATTGAGGGGCTAAAATTAAAAGTCGTGCCGATGACAACAAAAACTCGCAAGGTGGATGAGGGGCTTTTGTTTGAGGCCAAGCGGCGACGAGCGATGATTATGACAAATGACTTTAATTTGGCGCAAGTGGCACATGCCGAGGGGATTGGCACGATTAATATGAACGATTTGGGGCAAAACTTGCGGGTAGAGCATTTGCCGGGCGAGACGGTGGCGATTAACCTGTCGCAAAAGGGGAGCGGCCCGCGGCAAGCGGTCGGGTATCTGGATGACGGCACGATGGTGGTAGTAGATGACGCCGAACAACTGATTGGCGAGCGTGCCGAAGTGGAAGTAACGCGATTCTTCCAGACACAAGCGGGGCGGATGATGTTTGCAAAGTTGGCGGGAGGCAGCGATGGAAAGCGACGCCAGCGACACTAGCGGGCAAGGGGAGGGCCTTAGCGACAAGGCCTCGGGCGTTTTTGATGTGGTCGTGATTGGTGCAGGGCCAGCAGGGCTGTCGGCGACTTTAAGTTTGGCGCGCGAGCATTTTAAGGTGTTAGTGCTAGAAAAATCGGCGATTGGTGGCAATTTATTGAAGATTGCCGACCTAGAAAATTACGCAGGGTTTGTAGGAGCGGGGTCGGAGCTGGCACAAACAATGAAGGAGCAGGCGAAAAAGTTTGGTGCCGAGATACAATATGCCGAAGCCCTAGGCGTTATGCCAGCCGTAGCGGCAGCAACTCCTTCGGGCACGGGGTCGCCACATCCCGTCGCCACGGGTGTGGCGCCCCTCCAACTCGGGCTGCCGCCCTCCGTTAGTCCCTCAGGAGTTACTGTCGCTACAGCTGGCAATACTAATTATCACGCCAATGCGGTAATTGTCGCGAACGGGATGAAGCCACGGGAGCTGGTGATTGAGGGGTTAAAAGCACCAATGCACACTTGTGCAACTTGCGACGGGCCTCTATATAGCGATAAAAAAGTCGCCGTGATTGGCGGCGGCGAGAGTGCTTTTCAGACAGCGCTATTCTTGGCAGGTTTTGCTGCCCATACTTATATTATATCACACTCACAGCCTCGTGTCAAGGGGGTATTGCTAAATCGGGTGCAGAATAGCCCAAAAATCACCGTTTTAACAGATACGGAGCCGAGTGCCGAACTTTTAGATGATAATTTGCAAGTCGCTGGTGTTTTCTTAGAAATCGGCAGTGATAGAAATGAATTACCGAAGGTTGCCGAAGAGTTAGAGGGGGCGCCAAATGTCTTACGGGCAGGCGACTGCCACGATGGTGTGCGGCGACAAGTGGTGGCAGCGGTGGCAGATGGTGCAGCCGCCGCGGAGAAAATCCGCGAATTCTTGACTGCTTGACGATTTTTGTGATATCATATAAATAGATATGGTAAGATTACGAAAGAACCAGATTATTCTAATTGCGGTGGCGGCGGTTTTGGTGATAGGGGCAATTATTGGTGGCGTGGCACTTGCCAAACATCTAAACAAAGTTGATGAGCCAGCGCCAGAGCAAGGTGGCAGCGAGATTACCGAGAACGCTTATTATGCGCCGCTAACAGGGGCAAAGATTGAGGCCGAAATCGCCAAAAACACGCCCGTAATTGCCGTGATGATTCCAAATAGCACGCAATATCGCACGCAGTCGGGACTATATGAGGCTGAGATTGTCTATGAGGCGATTGCGAACGGTGGTATTCCGCGACTAATGGCACTCTATCAGGCGAATCACCCAGAGTTGATTGGTCCAGTGCGGAGTTTACGCCTGCAATATATAGATTTGTTTATGCCATATCAGGCGTCAATCGCCTATTCAGGGGCGGCGGCCTATGTCTTGAACGCCGTGAGTGGCAAGCGAGATATTGGCGCAAACAAGGCGTGGAGCGCCTACTACCGCGAAGAACAAAACGGTCGGCCACTAGAATATACAATGTATACTACTTATGCAAAACTAGCGGCGGCAAATGCGGCCAAGGGCTATGGCTCGTCGGATTTTACGGCGTGGGCAAGGGCTGACGAGCCGACCAAGTGCAAGGATGCAGCAAGCAGTGATTGCAAGGCGAACCATATCAAGTTAGGTGTAGCGCGCGGCACTTATGAGGTAATTTATGATTATGATGCGGCAACACAGACCTATAAGCGGAGTTGGGGCGACGGTGTGCCGCACCGCGACCGCGAGAAGGGGCAATTAGCGCCAAGTGTGGTGGTGGCAATGCGCACGCAGCAACATGCGGTTAGCGATGACCGCGAAGATATCACCCTAACTGGCACGGGCGAGGCGGTGATTTTCCAACAGGGACAGGCAATTTCGGCACGATGGAGCAAAGAGGGTCAATCGGCGGAATTGAAGTTCTATGACCCAGCAAGCGGCAGCGAAATCGTGCTGGCGCGCGGACAAACTTGGGTGTCACTAATTCCGAATAATAATAAAATAGAGTGGCGGCAATGATGCGCGCGAATAAAACGGAGGAAAAATGAACCCAAATGACAACTACGGTGCGAACAATCAAGGTGGGGCGGGGCTAACTGGCCCGGCAGGCGACCCGAGCAGCGCTGGCTACCCCTACGAAGGAGCGAATGATGTGCTTAATAACTCCACCTACCTCGGCGAAATCGCCGTGGCGGCGCCACCAAAACAGGCCGTCTGGCCAAAGTGGCTAGCAATTATCCTCGGTGGCATTGCTGTGCTGGCTGGTCTGGTGTTTGTGGTAATGAGCGCTGCCAGCGATCCAAAGCCGTCAATCGTTAGTGATGCACAGTCGGCCTACGGTAGGGCCGAAACGCTCGCTACGCTATCACGCAACTTTCGCCAGTATTTTGATAGCGGCGAGTTGCGGGGTGTAAGTAGTGAGTTTCAGGTGGTTTTGGAAGGTTTTCAGCGCAATGTAGAGGTAATCTTAGAGGCTAATGGCGTCAAAAGCCCAGCTGCGCCAAAGTCAGAGGCGGACTACTTAGCCGAATTAGACCAAAAACTCAAAGATGCACGGATTTTGAGCACCCTAGACCGCGTTTATGTCTCAGAAATGACCTACCAGATAGAAGCGTTTCGGGCGCTACTCTTTGGCTTGGAGCAAAAATTGACCGTAATTGACCACCGCGAGTTTATCTCTACTGCCTACGAACAACTAGAAGAGATGAATGTGCGACTCAATCGCATCCTGCTAAATTAAGTCTAACGGGGGTAGCGAACGACTTTTTGCAAGAAAATCAGCCAAAACTATTGACTTTTAACCACAAGTGTGATATAATGTAAATATAGGGTTATTGCACCACCCAAAAAAGTGCAGATACTTTTCAAATTGGAGGAATAAAGATGGATAATCTGACTACTCAAGATACAATGGTTCAAGACCAACCGACAGACAAATACCAAGCCGAACGCGAACACTGCCAGCAGGAGCTGGAAAAAGCCAAGACTCGCCGTTCGCAGATAATAAACCAAGTTGGTGCTGGCGCAGGCAAGAATAGTGCCTTTTATGCCTGCGGCGATATGGCAATAAACGATGCCGACAGAGAAGTTATTTTCTGGGAAAGCCGATTGAACGGTTTAGGCGCACCCGTGCAAACCGCTGCAACTTTGAATTACCCCCCTGACCATTCTTGATTGTTTCCGCAAAGATTATCTTTGCCTTTTCGTTATATTCACTCCGATGAAATCTCACCAGCAGGGCGTTGGTGAGATTTCTATTTTGCGCAAAAAGTGAAGGTGTGTATAGATGCAACTTTGCCAGAGGGGCGACAAGTGTGATATAATTAAAGGGTGAACGATACGGTGAAGGAGGAGATTAAAGCGCGGTTACCGGTGGAGGAGGTGATTGGGCGCTACTTAGAGTTGAAGCGCGCGGGGCGCAACTTGAAGGCGCTTAGCCCCTTTACCAACGAAAAAACGCCGAGTTTTATGGTCAGCCCTGAGCGGAATGTCTGGCATGATTATTCTAGCGGCAAGGGCGGCGATATTTTTAGTTTTGTGATGGAAGTAGAGGGGCTTGGTTTTATGGACGCGCTGAAAATGTGTGCTGGTTGGGCGGGGGTCAATCTTGACCTCTATAATTCGGCGTCGGACAGGGAACTCGCGGCCAAGACCAAGCGGCTCGGAGAGATTTTAGAGCTCAGCACTAAATATTATCAACATGCACTGCTACAAAAAAAGTCGGTGTTGGACTATGCGATTTATAAGCGGGGGCTAAATAAGCAGTCGCTGCAAGACTTTCGGATTGGTTATGCCCCAAATAATGGTGATGCTTTGTGCCAGTTCTTGCGGTCGCGCGGGTTTTCTGAGCAAGAGATGGATGATGCTGGCTTACTTAACCGCCGCAAGACCGACCTCTTTCGCGAGCGGCTGATGATTCCACTTTCGGACCAAAATGGTAAAATTATTGGCTATACGGCGCGGATTTTGGACGATAAAATCAAAGATGCACCAAAATACCTAAACTCGCCCGAAACCTTGCTTTATCACAAGAGCCGACATATTTTTGGGCTTGCGCAAGCCAAAAAGTCAATTATTGCAAGTGGCTTTGCTGTGCTAGTAGAGGGCAATATGGACGTGATTTCTAGCCACCAAGGTGGCGTGCCAGAGGCGGTAGCAACGGCCGGGACAGCAATGACCCCTGAACACCTCAAAGGTCTGGCAAGATTTACCAAGGACTTGCGACTGGCTTATGATGGCGATGCAGCGGGGCTAAAGGCGACCGAACGGGCGATTGTGCTGGCGAGTGGACTCGGGATTCATTTACGTGTGATTGCCGATTATGGGGCAAAAGACCCCGACGAACTAATCCAGCAAGACCCGAAACTCTGGCAGGCGGCGGTGGAGCAGCCAAAACCAGCAATGGAGTGGTTAATGGACGAATATGCTAAGCGATTTGATATTGAAAGCGGGGCCGGCAAGCGAGAATACGCCGATGCAATGGTGCAGATTATTAACCTCGTGCCAGACGAGTTAGAAAGGGAGGCGTATCGGCAAAACTTGGCGGCAAAATTGCAGGTAGCGAGCGATATTTTGGCAAAAAAGGCGGCAGCACTCGCCAAACCAGTGCGATTAAAGCAGGTCAAGGTGGCAAAAACTGATATAAAAACGCCAAATTCGGTAGAGAATCTCTTGGCGCTATTGGCGTGGCTAGAAGAAAGCAATCTTGCATTGTATAAGAAACTAAAATCTGCTGAAATCCTTGACGAATACCAAGAAATACTATATACTAAGCATAATGAGCTGGTTCTGCGCGCAGAGAGCCGATATAGCGGCTGGAGCGAAGAAAGACTCCAACAGGAAATGCGGATGCTAACCAGCAACATAAAAGAAGAAGATTTGCGTCAGCAACGTGCCGAATTGCAATCCGCAATAGAGGTAGCCGAGGCTGAGGGTGATGCCGAGAGCTTAGACCTCTTGCTTGCCGAAATGAATAAATTAAATAATAGAAAAGAGTAAAATGGACGACGAACCAAACCTAGATTTAGTGGACTTAGCCGATGTAGAAGAATTGGACCCAGCGGAAATTGAGGCCGACCTAGAAAATATCACTGATGATGCCGATAGTTTTGCCGATGATTCAATTAAGATTTATTTGAAGGAAATCGGCAACACGCCACTTCTATCAACCGAGGAAGAAGAACGGCTATCCGACCAGATTTTAGAGAACCGACCAAGGCTGGTGGAACTAGAAAAAAAACGTGCCGACTATGAGGCGACGGTGGCCAAAATTGAGACCTGTGAGGCAAAATTGGCGCATTGGAATCGCCAAGCCGAGGGGTCAAAGGGCCGAGCAGAGGGGATTGTACGCAACACCAAACGGGCTGAAGAATTGCGGGCAGAGTTAAAGAATAAAAAGCTGACGATTCGCGAGGAGAACGAGATTGCTAAGTTATCGCGGCCGGGCGACCATATGGTGACAGCCAATATGCGGCTAGTCGTATCTATCGCTAAGCGCTACCTAAACCGTGGGCTGGATTTTCAGGATTTGATTCAAGAGGGCGGCATCGGCTTGATGCGAGCGGTACGCAAGTTTGACCCGACGCGTGGTTTTCGGTTTTCTACCTATGCGACTTGGTGGGTGCGGCAGAGCATCACACGGGCGATTGCCGACCAGTCGCGAACGGTGCGGGTACCAGTGCATATGGTAGATACGATTAACCGCTTGGCGCGGGCGACCAAAAAACTGTCGTCAAAATTTAACCGCGAGCCAACGCTTGAAGAGCTAGCGGATGAATTGGATATGGACAAAAACAAAGTTGAGCAGATTTTGAAAATTCGTCAAGATTCTACTTCGCTAGACGCAACGATTACGCGTGGCAGTAGCGGCAACGACGAAGATTCGGTGCTTTCGGACTTTATTGAAGACACTACACACTTAACACCAGAGGAGGCCACCGACAAAACGTTGATGTTGCAGCAGATTGCCAAGGCGTTAGACGTGCTTTCGGACCGCGAGCGAAAGATTATTCAGCTACGCTACGGAATTGGCGGCGAAAAGGTACATACCCTAGAAGAAGTTGGTGCCGAATTTGCAGTGACGCGCGAGCGGATTCGCCAAATTGAGGCGAAGGCTCTAGCGCGGCTCCGCAAGAATAAAGACAGTGCTAAACTGATCAATTTTATCGGGAACTAACCTTAGTTCGGCTGGACAGTCAGTTTGCGTGGGCTGGTTGGTGGCAGCCCCATATAAAGTGCCGCACGAGCAATCATTACGGCATTGTCGGTAGAAAGCGATTTTTCGGGGAGGAGGAGTTTGTCGCCAAAAAGTTCGGCGGCGCGTTCTCGCAGTCGCTGGTTGGCTGAAACGCCGCCAGCGATGATGATTTGTTCGGGGCGGAACTCTTGGGCGGCTTTTTGTAGGGCGGCAAGCAGGATTTGCACGGCTGATTCTTGAAAAACATTGGCGAGCTGGCTCTTTTGCTCTGACGTCAGACGCTCAGGGATTTCGCTGCTAGGCAGGCGGAAATCGCCACCGGCTAGTTCTTGCGCCCGCCGCAAAAAGGCAGTCTTTAACCCCGAAAACGAGAACTCGTAAGGGTTATCAAGCTTAGGCATAGGCAGCAAGCTCTTGCCTAGGCTTGCCACTTCGGCAGACGCCGCCTTAGCGATGCTCGGGCCACCTGGGTAGGGCAGACCGAGGATTTTGGCGGCCTTGTCAAAGGCTTCGCCGACGGCGTCGTCACGAGTCTCACCAAGGATTTGATGCTCAGTATGCGATTTTAGGAGATAGATTGTGGTGTGTCCACCCGAAACGACTAGTGCCAACAGCGGAAACCGCATTTTAGTGGGTTCGGCACCATAAATATGGGCATAGACATGGTCCACAGCGACAAGCGGGATGTTCAGAGTTTCAGCAAGCGTGCGGGCAGTCATGGCACCGATCATTAGACCGCCAATCAGGCCAGGGCGATTGGCGATAGCAATGGCGTCAATGGGGGGCTGCTGAAGTTTTGGAAATGAACTTTCAAAACTTTTGGCTACGCCTGATGAGAGATTACTTTCTACGTAGAGCTCCGAAAGACCGACTTTGATACAGCCAGCCTCTTTGAGAGCAAGCTTGATTGCCGGCAAAATGGCTTTTAGGTGTTCGCGGGCAGCGATTTCAGGGAATACACCGCCAAACTGCTTGTGAACGTCAATTTGCGAGGCAATGGCATTGCTCAGAATCTGCTCGCCGTCTATCACGGCGGCCGCAGTTTCATCGCAAGTGCTTTCTATGCCTAGTATTTTCATATCTATATTATACCATATATTGTATAAAAATGCCAAAATGCCTCTACCGAAGGATTAGCTGAACATACATATTATTGTATGTATATGGAAAAAGTGCCCCCGACATAGCGAGGACACTCTTTCTAGCTAGATTGCTATTATTTAACAATCTTCGTAACAACGCCGGCACCGACCGTGCGGCCGCCTTCGCGGATAGCGAAGTTGTCGTTGTTGTTCATAGCAATTGGGGCGAGCAACTTAACCTTGAAGGTTACGGTGTCGCCTGGCATCACAATCTCTTTGTCGGCTGGGAGTTCAACCTCACCAGTGACGTCGGTCGTGCGGAAGTAGAACTGTGGTTTGTAGCCCTTAGCAAATGGCGTATGGCGACCACCTTCTTCCTTCTTCAAGATATAGACCTCAGCCTCAAACTCAGTGTGTGGAGTAATCGTGCCTGGCTTAGCAATAACTTGACCGCGCTCAATCTGCTCGCGCTCAATACCGCGGAGGAGTAAACCAGCGTTGTCGCCAGCGCGACCTTCGTCCAAAGTCTTTTTGAAGGCCTCAATACCAGTAACAACTGATTTTTGCGTGTCTTTAAGACCGACGATTTCAACTTCGTCGTTCAACTTGATGACACCTTGCTCAATACGGCCAGTAGCAACGGTGCCACGACCCTTGATTGAGAAGACGTCCTCAATTGGCATCAAGAAAGGCTTATCAACTTCGCGCTTTGGCTCTTCAATCCATTCGTCAATAGCCTTGACGAGTTCCATCACAGCGTCTTCGTTGGCGGCGTCGCCTTCAAGAGCCTTAGATGCCGAACCCTTGATGATTGGGGTATTGTCGCCATCGTAGCCGTTCTTGGTCAAGAGCTCGCGGATATCCATCTCAACGAGGTCAACCAACTCTGGGTCAGCGAGGTCCATTTTGTTCATAAAGACCACAATCTTTGGCACGTTAACTTGGCGAGCCAAGAGGACGTGCTCACGAGTCTGTGGCAATGGGCCGTCGTTAGCTGCAACCACGAGGATTGCACCATCAACCTGAGCGGCGCCGGTAATCATATTCTTAACATAGTCGGCGTGGCCCGGCATGTCAACGTGGGCATAGTGCCGCTTGTCGCTCTCGTACTCTTGGTGAGAGGTTGCAATCGTGATACCACGAGCTTTCTCCTCTGGGGCGTTGTCGATTTGGTTGTAGTCAACCGGTTTGTTGACTTCCGATGGAAGTCGCTTTGCCAAGACGTGCGTCAAAGCTGCCGTCAAGGTTGTTTTGCCGTGGTCAACGTGGCCCATAGTGCCAACATTTACGTGAGGCTTGCTTCTGTCAAAATTTGCCATTTTGTTCTCCTTTTTACTCGGGCACTAATAATAACCAGCCCAATTTACTATATTGTAAAGCATATTGCAAGAAAATGCAAGGGTTTTTCGCGAAAAAATGCTTAAATTGTGCGAATTTGGATGGTGTCGGTGCCGCCGACCACGCCTTGCTGGCGGCCAGAAAGCACGACCACTACCGACTCTTCACCTACGACACCAAAAACACCGGCGGCTTTGAGGCGCTCGGCCGTCATCAAGCCGTAATTGTGCTCATAAGGCGCCACATAACTATCAACACCGTAGCACATCATCATCTGATTGGCAACACGCTCGCTATCTGACACGCTAATAATGCAAATGCTTGGGCGATTAGAACTGGCAAGCCAAGTAGTGAAGCCGGTTTTGGTCTCAGTAATAATCGCGTCAGCCTCAATGCTCTCGGCCAATTTAACGCCTTGGCGGCAGACTCGCTCTACCGGCAACTCAGAATCGGGCTTTAGATATTCTACCTCGTTATTGACCTGCGTGTATTCAATGATTTCACGCAAGGCGTTAATGGTTTCAAGAGGGAAATGCCCGACCGCAGTTTCTTCGGAAAGCATGATCGCATCGGCGCCCATAATCACGGCGCTGGCGACATTGTCGGCCTCAGCGCGGGTCGGAATTGGATTGTCATACATCGTGCCCATAGTTTGGGTCGCCACAATCACCTGCGTGCCATATTTGCGGCAAAAATGGACTAACTTGCGTTGAATCGTTGGTACGGCCTGCATCCCAACTTCGTAAGCCATATCGCCACGGGCAACCATCACGACATCAGCCTCGCGAGCAATCGCATCCATCGTGTCATCACTAGTGACGGCCTGCTTAGTCTCAATTTTAGCGATAATCTTAATGCTGTCAGGGTAACCGGCCTCTTTGAGCAGGCGGCGGGCCTCAACGATATTTTCGGCGTTCTGAATAAATGAGAGGGCGACAAAATCAATGTCTTTGTCGGCGCCAAAACGCATATCTTGCAAGTCCTTTTCAGGGAAGACATCGTCACCAAAGTCGGTATCGGGCAGGTTGATGCCTTTTTTGCGTTTGACTTCGCCGTCGTTCTCTACGCGGACCTTGATAGCGGTGCCACTCAAAATCTCGGTAATAGTAGTCTTGACCTTGCCGTCAAAAATCCATGCGA
Source organism: Candidatus Nomurabacteria bacterium (assembly GCA_031262695.1). GTDB lineage: Bacteria > Patescibacteriota > Saccharimonadia > Saccharimonadales > Saccharimonadaceae > WQUV01. The sequence goes on from JAISHF010000002.1 coordinate 74,387, forward strand.
CTTCGCCGACCTTGACCTTTTCGGCCAAATTGTATTGCACGGGCAGAGTATGCGAGCCGTCGTGTTCGCTATCTTTAAGGGCATAATCTAGGATTAACTCATCGCCAGTTTTGACAAATAGGCTATCGTCTTTGATATCGCCAAGACGGATTTTTGGGCCCTGTAAATCTTGGACAATCGCTACGCGGTGGCCGGTATTGCGACTAGCCTCACGAATATCACGAATAACTTGTTCTTTTTCTTCATAAGAGCCGTGCGAGAAGTTCAGCCGGCAGATATTGACGCCAGCGTTAAGAATCTTCTCAATCTGCGCGACGCCACCCTCTGGCGACCAAGTTGCTGGCCCGATAGTGGCCATAATTTTTGTGTGTCTAAATGTTTTGCTCACAGTTTTACCTTTCTACTGTTTATTAAATATAATATATGATAGCATAAAATCTTGCAGAATAAAAGACTTTTGTGATATAATGGCGGAGATGGGGCATTAGCTCAGCTGTTAGAGCGCTACATTCGCATTGTAGAGGTCAGGAGTTAGAATCTCCTATGCTCCACCATTGGGGTTGTAGCTCAGTTGGCTAGAGCGCTTCCATGGCATGGAAGAGGTCCAGGGTTCGAGTCCCTGTAACTCCACCAAACTCATTCAGGTTTTATTCAGGTGTGGGGTATAATGTGAGAGTATGAAGATACTTTTGGTAGAAGATGAGCCGAAAATCGCCAATGCGATTGCACGTGGGCTGCGGCAGGAGCGGTTTGCGGTAGAGGTTTGTTATGACGGGGCGACGGGGCTAGGGTCGGCGCTGGGGGACGATAGCTATGATTTGATGATTTTTGACCGAATGTTGCCAGAAGTGGAGGGGCTGGAAATTGTGCAGAAAGTCCGCGCGACGGGAAAAGGCACGCCAATTTTGGTGTTGACAGCTAAGGGGCAGGTGCGCGACCGCGTAGAGGGGTTGAATGCGGGGGCGGATGATTATTTAGTGAAGCCATTCTCATTTGAGGAGCTGTTAGCGCGAGTTCGGGCGCTGCTGCGGCGGCCGCAAGATGTGCAAGATAATATTTTGCGGGTAGATGACTTGACGCTAGACACGGTGAATTATGAGGTGCGACGAGGGAAAAACAAGATCAAGCTGACGACGACGGAGTTTGCGCTGTTGGAATATTTGATGCGCAACGCGGGGCGGGTACTAAGCAAGGACAAGTTAGTGGCCCATGTTTGGGATTTCGATTCGGATATCTTGCCGAACACGGTTGAGGCATATATTAGCGCACTAAGGCGTAAAATCGACAAGCCGTTCCCGAGTAAAAAACCGCTAGTGCAGACGAGCCGCGGATTTGGCTATGCGATAGGGGTGGAGTAGAATAAGGAGTAAATGAAAGTATTTGATAAGGCAATTCTGCGGCTGACCGCGCTCTATACGGCGATATTACTACTGATTTCGGTCGGGTTTAGCGTGTTGGTGTTTAATACGACGACACGAGGGATGGAGCGGCGATTAAGTATGCCGCAAGAGATGGTGTTTCGCGTGGTGGACGGCGCGAATGAACTTGAGGCGTTTATGCGAGAGCGCGACACGGCGGTTAAACAGGAACTACTGGCCCGTTTGGCGCTATTAAATATTAGCGTGGCGGTTTTGGGTTCAATTGTGAGTTATTTTTTGGCGTGCCGAACGTTGAAGCCGATTAACGAGGCTTACGAAAAACAAGGGCAGTTCGTGTCGGATGCGAGCCACGAGCTGCGGACGCCGCTGACGGCAATACAGATGGAAAACGAGGTGCTATTAAAGGACCAGCAGGCGAGCCGCGGCGAACTAAGACAGCAGGTGAAAAGTAATTTAGAAGAGGTGCAAAAACTTCAGAAATTGACGAGTATTTTGCTAGAACTAGGCAATAATAAGGCGCAAAACCGTGATAAAACGGCGATTGTTGAGCGAATTGTACAGATTTTTAGGGAGAATGCGATAAAATATGACCCAGAACATCGCCAGCCGATTATTAAACGGGGCAAAAATCGGATTGACGTAATTGACAAGGGTGTGGGAATTGACGAAAAGGATTTGCCGCATATTTTTGAACGGTTCTATCGTGCTGACAAATCGCGCTCAAGCGACGGCTATGGCTTGGGGCTAGCACTGGCACAAGAGCTGGCAAAAGAAATTGGCGCAAAAATCGAAGTAAAAAACAATCAAGCTGACGGGGCGACATTTTCGTTGATTTTGCCAGTAAGTTCAGGAACCTTTCAGCAAGTTCGCGTAAATTAAGGTAAAAGAAAGGAAGCAATGTTTAAGAATATGTTCAAACGGTCGTGGTTGTCGACGATTCGCAAGCCGTCGCGGTCGGTGATTTTGGTGCTGATTCTGTTCGTGATGGCAAATTTAATGCTGGCGACAATCGCGATTAAGAAGTCAGTCGCGAAGACCACTGATTATGCGAAGGACAAGTTGAGCGGCACGGTGTATTTGCAGGCCGATATGAGCGCAATGCAAAAAGAAATGCAAAATCGACGAAGCAATGCACCGTCGAGCACGAGTGGCACGGCTGCGGCGCCAGCGCGATTTACGATGCCTGAGATTTCCGAGAGTTTAGTGCTGGGGATTGCGGAAAGTCAGTATGTCAACGGCTATACTTACAGTGTGAATGCGAGCGCAAATGCGGCGAGCTTCACAGTGGTAGAAACGGAGCAAAACCAACGTGAACGCGAGATGCAAGAGCAGATAGAGAGCCAGAGTAGCGGCAATGCGATGGGGCGGCCAAGTTTTCAATTTGATGGGGCGATGAGCCGTGGCGATACGACGATTGTCGGCATCAATAATTTTGCCTATGCGAGTGGCGTAGAGGACGGCAGCTTGACTTTACTGGATGGCGCAGCGTTTAGCGCTGAGAACGAGGCGATTATCTCAAATGAACTGGCAGTAGATAATGAGCTAGACCTAGATGACACAATCACCATTGAGAAGATAGCGGAAGAGGAAAGTGAGGCGGTAGAAATTACGCTAAAAATCGTCGGGATTTATCAAGCGACAAGCGAGAACTTCAACTATAATACGTTATATACAGATATTGACACGGCACGGCAGCTCACAGAGGTAGAAGGCGTGGAAAATGTGCGTTTTTACTTGGAATCAGCGAGCGATAAGGAGGCATTTTTAGCAGAAATGGCGGCGAAATACCCTGAAATTGCAGATAACGGGCTAAAATTGGACATTGACGACCAAGCCTACCAAACAATGGTGGGGCCGATTGAGAATGTTGGCAAATTTGCGACGACAATGATGTGGGTAGTGGTAATCGCGGCGGTGGCAATTATTACACTGATGGTGGTGATTAACGTGAAAGATCGGCGCTACGAGATGGGAGTGCTCTTGTCGCTTGGTGCGACGCGGGCGACAATTGTCGGGCAGATTTTTGTGGAGCTAGCGATTGTCGGGACCCTGGCGTTCATGCTGGCAACGATGACGGGGAATTTAGTAGCGAGCAAAATGGGCGACGCACTACTACAAAATCAGATTGCGGGTGAAGAATCGACGAGCACAGAGGCACAAGGGCAGTTTGGCGGGCCGGGTAGTATGGGCGGCGGGATGATGCCGCGGCCAGACCAACAGGCAAGCAACGTAGAGCAAATTGAAGAGATTAACGTCAGTGCAGGCGCTAGTGAATATGCCGTATTATTCGGCGTAGGCTACTTGATTTTACTACTCGCAATGGTAGTGCCGAGCGTGAATATCTTGCGAGTTTCACCAAAAACGATTTTATCAGGAAAGGAATAAGATGAAAAATAAGCTAGAGGTTAAGGACTTGTGGCACACTTATGCAGACGGGCAACGTGAGGTAGAGGTGCTAAAAGGGGTAACGACGACATTTGAGGCAGGCAAAACTTATGCGATTGTTGGCGAGAGTGGTAGTGGTAAGACGACTTTGATTTCACTAATTGCGGCGCTGGATTCGGTGCAAAAAGGTGATATTACTTTTAATGGCAAAAGTATACGCAAAATCGGCGAGAGTGAGTTCCGCTTAAGATATGTGAATATTGTGTTTCAGGCGTATAATTTGATTCGCTATATGACGGCACGAGAAAATGTGGAAGTAGCGCTCGACTTTGCGAAATATGTGGGCGATGAACATGCACGAGCGTATGAGTTATTGGAGCGAGTCGGGGTTAAGCGGACGGAAGCAGACCGGCTGGTAAATAAGCTCTCAGGCGGGCAGCAGCAGAGAGTGGCGATTGCGCGCGCCACGGCGAGTGAAGTGCCGATTGTTGTGGCTGATGAGCCGACAGGCAACTTGGACGAGAAAACAGAGGTTAAAGTGCTAGAAATCTTGAAGTCTCTAGCAAATGAGGGGAAGATTGTGATTGTCGTGACGCACTCGCCAAAGGTGGCAAGTGAACTGGCAGCGACAACATTAAGGATGGAGAGCGGAAAAATCATCTCGGCTTCAGCAAAGAGGGCTGCTTAAGAGGGTCTAACCAAAGATATCAGACCAGAGCGAATCTGGTCTGATATTATAGGTTCTCTTTACATTATATCACACTTATGGTTAAATGTCAAGAGTTTGTGCAGTTTAGGCTAATTTCGCCTCTTTGGCTTTGGCGTGAGAGCCGGTGCCTTTGAGCTTGTCGTAGAAGGCGGTGTAGGTGAGTTGCATGTATGGACCGACGTAGATGAAGGCTAGGCCAAAGGTGATGCCACACAAGATTGCCCAGAGGATAAACGAGAGCGACAGCACGAAATAGTCCATTTTGTGGCCTTCCATCATGGCCATAGATTGCTTTTGGGCGTCGGCGGCGGAGAGTTTTTTGTCGTCGGCCATGAGGTAGAACATCTGCGAGTAGGAAATCGCCTTGATGATGCCCGGAATCACGAAGAGCAACGACCAGAGGAAGGTAAAGACCATCATACGGACAAAGGCTTCTAGGGTGCGGCCGAAGTTATTGTCTTTGAAGCCAGCAAGTAATTCTTCAAACTTGGGTTCGGTGTTTTTGCGGAGGACATTGAGAAAAATCAGCGAAAGAGCGTATTCTAGCGAACCGCTGACCAAAATCGTAACTACCGCGCCCCAACCAGTATAACTCGCCAGCGAAATAATCAGCGACGGCACAAACATAATCAAAAACAGGATGAAAACTTTGCCTGTTAGGACTTTTTTGGCTTGATTTTTTAACTCTACTCGGTTCATAGAACTCCTTATTTTTTATAGTATATATGTTGCGTTAGCATTTTGCAAGACTTTTTTAACATAAGTGCTTGGTGCAGGGCAGTGGCGTGCTATAATTAAGGTATGAAGGCGTTGTATCGGAGGTATCGCAGCACGGCTTTGTCTGAGGTAATCGGGCAAGAGGCGGTGGTTAGTGCATTATCGCAGGCCTTGGAGAGTGGTAAATTGCACCACGCCTATCTGTTTTCGGGCCCGCGGGGGACGGGCAAAACCTCGGTGGCGCGGATTTTGGCGTACGCAGCGAACGATTTTAAGTATGAGTTGGAGGCCGTTCACCCTGATATTATTGAGATTGACGCTGCTTCAAATACAGGGGTAGATAATATCCGCGACTTGATTGAGCGAGCGGCGCTGGCGCCAACCTCTGGTAAATATAAAGTTTATATCATAGACGAGGTGCATATGCTGTCTAAGTCGGCATTTAACGCGCTGTTAAAGACCTTGGAGGAGCCACCAGAGAGTGTGATTTTTATCTTGGCGACGACCGACCCTGAGAAAGTGCCAATCACGGTATTGTCGCGGGTGCAGCATTTTAAGTTTGGGTTAGCAAGTGTGGCAACTTTGGCGGCACATCTGCGGAAGATTGCGGACAAAGAGGAGATTGCGATTGCTGATGACGCTTTGGAGTTTATTGCCGAGGGGGCGGCGGGGAGTTTTCGTGATGCGTTGTCGCTGTTAGAGCAAGCGAATGCGATTTGTGGCAGTAAAGAGGCAAAAAAAGGCGCGAAAAACGCGATTTCACGCGAGATGTTGGAGCAGGCCTTTGGCGTGCCAAAAACAGTTAATATAAGCGAGTTATTGGAGGTTTTTAACAGAGGTGATACTGCTAAAACCATTGACATTTTAGATAAAGTGTGCTATAATGAGAAGATAGGGTATAAATCTTTTATCGAGGGGTTGGCACGGCAGATTTTACGCCAACCGACTACCGAGGCTTTGGGGCTACTAGATGAATTGATTGAGGCTTTGAAAAATCCAGCGATTGAAGCAGGGCTGCAGGTGCGGTTGGCATTTTTGCGACGACTGCCAGCTAGTGTGCTATCTACGCCCGCTCGCTCTACGGCTTCCCTCGGGCACGAGGGTGCTAGCACCCCTCTTGGCGCCGCTACCGCGTCGCCAATTCACCCCGCAGTGCCCTCGGGAAGTGTAGAGCCTCGCGGGCTAGACGGGCGACCTGAGGCGAAACGACCCGCAATAGAAGCCGGCAGCAATAACAAGCTAAGCTGGGACGAAGTATTAGACGAGGTTAAGCGAGCAAGTGTGGGGTTGTGGGCGACTTTGGCAAAAAAACAGGTGAAAATTAGCGAAAACGAGGTGGTGGTTTTTGCCGAAAAGCCTTTGCATGCAAAAAAACTAACGGATGCCGAGAATTTTGCGTTAATTTCGCGACTGGTGGCGCCAAAAACACTAGTAATTAGTGCTGAAAGCGCTCCGCCAAGCGAAATTGCTAAAAAAGCCGCAGCAACATTAGGGGTGGATGTAGCCGAATTAAAAGAAGTGGCGGTGCCAGATGAGATTTGATATAATAGTAGCGAAGCATAATGGGCAGGTAGGATAGATGGATTACGAGGAAGAAGCGCGGATTCGGAGCGAGATGGAGGGGCAGGGCAATAGTGCTGGGCGAGTGCCACCACAAGACATAGATGCCGAAAAAAGCCTGCTTGGGGCGATTTTGCTACTAGAAGACAATATTACGCTAGCATTAGAAGAAGTCAAGGCGGGCGATTTTTACGTGCCGGCCCATAATTTGATTTTTCAGGCGATGGTTGACCTCTATAATTCACACCAAAAAATCGATCTTTTAACGCTTAAATCGACCCTCTCGCGCACAAAAAAACTCACCGAGGTGGGCGGTGCGGCGTATCTTGCTACTTTGACGCAGTTTGTGCCGACGGCAAGCAATGCGGATTCTTATGCCAAGATTGTTGGCGACACGGCGGCACGGCGGCGAATGATAGCGAAGGCAACCGAAATCCTGAATATGGCCTACGAAGATATTGGCGAGGTAGACGACCTCTTAGACAAGGCGACAAACCAGATTCAGACGGTAGCCGACCGCACAGGCAAGGCCGACGACATTGCGTGGCTACCCGAGCTCTTGGACAGTTCTTTTACGCAAATTGAAAAAATGTATAAAAACAAGGACTCACTGACAGGTCTAAAAACTGGTTTTCGCGATTTAGACAATAAAACGGCCGGCTTGCACGGCTCCGACTTAATTATTCTCGCCGCTCGCCCAGCTATGGGTAAAACGACTTTTGCGACCAATCTCGCCTATAATGTCAGCACGATTAACAAAAAGGGCGTGTTGATTTTTTCGCTAGAGATGGCAAAAGAGCAAATTGTAATGCGAATGATTGCCGATGCCGCAGGGGTGGATGGATTTAGTTTGCGGACAGGACGACTCTCGGAGGACGATTTTTTGCGAGTTAGCGAGGCGATGGGCGAAATGGCCGAGGCAAATATCGGGATTATTGACTCCACGGGTATGAACCCGACGCAGATGCGGATTAAGGCGCGCAAAGCCGTGCATGATAATAATGTGGGCTTGGTCGTGATTGACTATTTGCAGTTGATGGAAGGCTCGGCAGTCGGCAAGATGAATGGCCGCGTGCAAGAGGTGTCCGAAATCTCGCGTGAACTGAAAAAGATGGCGCGCGAATTAAATGTGCCAGTGATTGCACTGTCGCAGTTGAACCGCTCGGTAGAGACGCGCGACAGCAAAATCCCGATGCTCGCCGACCTCCGCGAATCAGGGTCTATTGAGCAAGACGCCGACATCGTGATGTTCCTCCATCGCGAAGATTATTACAATAAAGAGACAGAACGCCAACACATCACCGACCTGATTTTGGCTAAGCACCGTAACGGCCCCGTCGGTTCAATTGAACTCTATTTTGACCCCGAACACCTGCGGTTTATGTCGCTAGACAAGCAGAACTAGCGGGAGGCTTGTAGGCTAGTTCAGTCCACCTATTAGCGATAGACTTCGCGACGATGTCCGACTTCGACTACTTCTATAAGAAGAATTTCATCAAGGATTTCATAGATGACGCGGTAGTTCTCTATGCGAAGGCGCCAACCACTGCGACCAACTAGTTTTTTGGCAGCGATGGGGCGAGGGTTGGTAGCTAGCTGTTCAATTTCGGGCAAAATTTTGACCTGAGCGTCCTTGGGGAGCTTTTTGAACTTGCGAGTGGCATAACTAGTAAATTCAATCTTATACATCGGCGGCGAGAGTTTGTTTAAGCTGATCTAGGGAGATATTTGGGCCGCGATTGAACCGACGTGCGCGGTCATACGCCTTAATGTCGGCACGCATCTCCATTTGCTCGGCATAGTCTGGGTCGGTGCGAAAACTGACTTCGCCAACTTCCATCGCATCGCGAACGCTAGCCTCAATCACGGTCGTGATTGGTAAGCCGAGCTGCCGAGCAAACTGCTCGAGCTGCTGCTTAAAGCTATTCTCTACACGGATATTAATATTAGTCATATCTCTAGTATAGCAAAAATCAACACAATGTCAATACAGAGCGACCCCATAAAGCACTGCGGTGGGGGCGAAAACCAGCTAGCGAGCGAGGGCTTGGCGGAGTTTTTCGGGGGTCGGGAGGTCGGCTGGCAGGTCTTTGAGTTTGGTAGTGGCGTCGGCGAGCGAGTAGCCAAGGGCGATGAGGGCCTCCAAGGCGTCGTCGCGGGCAACATTGCCGACGATGAAGCCAGTATTATTGATATTGCCAGCACCGACTTTGTCGTGCAAGTCTAGGGCGACGCGTTCGGCGGTTTTTTTGCCGACACCAGCGGCCTGAGCGATAAAATTAGCGTCATTTTGGGCAATAGCATTGCGGACGGCCTCAAAATCAGCCACCGACAAAATCGCCATTGCGGCCTTGGGGCCAACACCTTGCACAGTGGTCAGAAGTTCAAATAGCCGCTTGCCAACAAGCGACGAAAAACCAAACAATTCCTCGCTGACATCACGAACGTGATGGTAGGTATTGAGAATGGCCGGCTCGTTTAAGTATAGGTTTTCGTAGTCAACGCTCGCCACAAACACCTCGTAGCCGACGCCGCCGACATCAATAATCACCGATTTGTCGGTTTTTTCAACAATTATGCCCGATAATCTTGCTATCATAGCCTTATTATATCAGAAAATTGCGAAGTGACGAGACTAAATCCCGACCACCTTTTTGACATCAGCACCGAGGGAATTGAGGCGGCGGACGATATCAGCATAGCCACGGTTAATCATATAGACATTGCGCAAAATTGAACGGCCGGGTGCAGCGAGCATAGCGAGGAGCAGCACCATAGAAGGGCGAAGAGCCGGCGGAGTCATCATATTGGCAGGGCGGAAGTGAGTTGGACCAGTAATAAAGACACGGTGCGTATCAAGCAACTGCACTTTGACGCCAAGACGGTCTAATTCGGCGAGGTAAATTGCACGGTTCTCAAAGACCCAGTCGTGAATCAAGGTGCGGCCGTGAGCCTTAGCGGCGACGAGGGCAAAAAAAGGCAAGTTGTCAATATTTAGGCCGGGGAAGGGCATTGGCACGATTTTGTCAATCGGAGCAACTAGCTCGGATTTTTTGAGAAAAATATCTACGAGCCGTGAGCGGCCGTTGGCACTCAAATATTCAGGTGAAATATCAAATTTAGCGCCCATCGTGCGGAGAACTTGCAATTCAATCTCCATAAACTCAATCGGCACACGCTTAATGGTAATTGCCGAATCGGTGACAAGACCAGCGGTAAGGAAGGTCATTGCCTCAATCGGGTCTTCGGCGGGGGCGTATTCAATGTCGGCATCTAATTTGGCTTTGCCATAAATTGTAAGCGTTGTCGTGCCAATGCCTTCAAATTTAACACCAAGTTTTTCAAAGAAAAAGCAGACATCTTGCACCATATAGTTAGGGCTGGCATTTTTGATAATAGTTTTGGCTGGGGTCTGGGCGGCGGCGATAATTGCGTTTTCGGTCGTGGTGTCGCCACGCTCGGTCAGGATAATAGTCTGGTCGCGGGGCTGCCAGTCGGCGACGGTAGCGGTGTAAAATCCGTCGTCGCAGCGGGTATCAACATCTAGCCCAAAGTGGGAAAGCGCCTGCAAATGCGGCTCAACTGTGCGCTCGCCGAGCGAGCAGCCACCAGCAAAGGGTAGTTTGAACTGCTTAAAACGGTGCAAAAGGGTGCCGAGCATCATAATTACCGAGCGCGTGCGGCGCGCGGTGGCAATATCAAGATGCGCGAGGTCAAGTTCGCGCGGGGGGGTTAGTTTAAGGTCTTTGCGGTGGTTCTTCCACTCGGTCTCAAAGCCGATGCTCTCCATCACCTCAATAATTCGCCGACACTCTTCTACTCGGCTGATACCCTTAATCGTCGTCGTGCCATGATTAGCAAGTGCCGCACAAAGCACGCCAAGCGAGGCGTTTTTGCTGGCCAAAACCGTAATACCGCCAGTTAGTTCGGCACCACCATTAACAACAAAACTAGCGACTTCGCTATCATTGACTGTCAGAATCGGCTGGTGCAGGACCCGACCGAGGTCGTTAATTGTGTCTAACGTGATATTGCGGTCGCCGTTCTCAATCCGCGCTACGGCTGACTGCGAAGTGCCGAGTTTTTCGGCGAGTTCGCTTTGCGTCCAGCCATGGCGAATCCGCAAACTCTCAATTAGTTTGCCAACCTGTTGTTTATAATCTAGTTTAGCCATAAATATATTATATCATATATTGTATAATATAGGTGTTATTTTTGGCGTTCCCTGTAAGCCAAGGTCTCAGTATCAACTGAAACGACGTCGCCCTCTTTGATAAAGGCGGGAACTTTAATGGTTAGTCCAGTTTCTAGCTCGGCGTCCTTCATCACGCTAGAAGTAGTATCGCCCTTGACGACACTCTCGGTATGCACCACAGCAAGCCACATATTCTTCGGCAGAGTCAGTCCGACAATCGCACCATTGAAGAATTGCAGGTCTAATTCGGCGTTTTCTTTGAGGAAACCCTTGGCGTCGCCAATAATCTCGGACGGCACTTGATATTGCTCATAAGACTCAGGGTCCATAAAGAAGAAGTCGCTACCATCATCATAGAGGTATTGCACGCGGCGACTCAAAACCTCGGCGGGTTCAATTTTTTCTTGGCCCTTAAAGGTCTTGGGGATGACCGCCCCCGTGAGCAAGTTTTTAACCTTGACATTGACGATGGAGCCACCACGGCCCATCACTTTTTGCGAGTATTCAATCACCTTGAAAGGCGCGCCGTCCAGTTGGATTACGGTGTTCTTTTTTAAGTCAGTTGGCGAATACATCTTAACCCTCCGCAACAAATGCGAGCAGGCCAAGGTGGCGAGCGCGCTTAATGGCTACGGCAAGTTGGCGTTGCTGGCGGGCCGAAAGGCCGTTTTTGCCCATTGGCTCAATCCTACCAAAAGCGTCAACATAACGCGACAACTGCTTAGGGTTGCGGTAATCAAAAATGGTTTTTGGTGATACTTTGAACTTTTTCATAATTTATCTCTCTTTCTCTCTTAAAATGGAATATCATCTAGGTTAATCGTGCCATCAACATCGGCAACTGGAGCATCGGCGCCAGCCTTATCGGCCGCGCCGCTGGTAAAACCCCCGTCAAAGTTATTATTGACGACCACATTAACATCAGGGGCGTCCACGCCATTGCCGCCCTTACTGCCAGCAAATGACCAATTATCGGCGACGAATTCTGGCGAAATGCCAGTAGAGCCATCAGACTTGGTATAGGTGCGAATTTCAAGATCGCGACCAGACAAGATGACGGCGCTGCCTTTGTCCAGATACTTAGTCGCTGTCTCGGCGCGTGATCCAAAGATGCTGGCGCGATAAAAGGTGGTTTGCCGGTTGTCAGGGGCGCCCTTTTTGAAAGCGTTAACTGCGACATTGATGTCGGTGACATCCATGCCACCTGGGGTCTTGCGAAGCTCTGGCTTACGCGTGACATTACCCATAATTACAATATTACAAAAACCAGCCATTATTCGCCCTCCTTAACTTCCTTTTTCTCAGCGGCACGCTCTTTGCGGGCTTCAACTAGCTCTGGGTCGGTTGCCACGACCAAGTGGCGGACAACCTCATTCATTAACACAAGCGCGCGGTCTAATTTGGCAACTGCCGACGGCTCTAATTTAACATCATAGTAATAAAAAATCGCGCTGTCTTGACCCGCGATGGTATAGGCCAGTTTTTTGCGGCCTTCTTCGGTTTTTTGGGTGATTTCACCGCCGAGGTCGGCGATGGTTTTCTCCACTCGCTCCACGGCTGGGGCAAGGTTGAGTTCCAAATCTGGGTGGAACAAAATTGATACTTCGTATTCGCGCATTGCTTCCTTTCTTTAAGCTTGGTTTGCCCGGCGCTTTCCGCCGAGTAGGCTAATAACCTCTATATTGTATCACAAAATCCGGCAATTTCAAGGGGTATTTAAGGTGATTTTTGGCGATTTTGCCGTAAAACTATTGACTTTTAACCACAAGTGTGATATAATGTAAATATAACCCTTGTATAAGGAGAATCTAAGCGAGGGCGCACTTTCAAACTTTATTTGTGCACCCTTATTATTTATATTTTAAGGAGAGTCTAAAATGACTAAAAAACCGAAAATCACTGTTTCTACCAATAAGAAGCCCCAAAAGCACTGGACAAAATGGCGTTGGGGCCGCATCGGCGTTGTCGCCGCAGCACTGGTTGTGCTGATACTCGCTATTATTGAACTGTGCGGCGTTATTGAAGAAAAGAATGCGGAGAGACAAGCGGCAATCGCCGAAATGACAGCCAAGCAAGAACAAGAACGCAAATATGATGCGTTTATGGACGATTTTTATGCGACAGGCAAGAATAAAATCGCCAAAGGCGTGTTCTTAGACGAAAACGGCGAGTGGGCAGTTGAATACGACCCTGAATATCTGGCGGAGCAGAAATTGCTCGCCGATATTGCGGCTCGTGAGGCAGCAACAGAGGAGGAACAGGCAAGAATCCGGCGTAATCCGGAGCTTTTGACCAGTTATCTCTATTCGGCCTACGATAAGCCTGACAGCCCCGACTTGGTCACATTTGGGACGAGCTAATGCAAGCCGAGACCGCCGATGAGGCAGCGAGAATCTTCTCAGAAGATTTTGAAAAAGGCGGCTACCACGACGAAAGAGCGGCCTATGCCGAGACTATCTACGAGCAGACAGCCATTGTCGCTTAAAGCACAGATAAAGCAAAAATCCCGCAACTACAAGAGTAGGGGCGGGATTGCTTTTGGTGCTTAGTCAATGACTTCAACGCCCATTGAACGGGCGCTGCCTGCGATAATTTTAATCGCGGCCTCTAGGTCGTTGGCGTTTAGGAGGTCCTTTTTCGCCTCGGCGATTTCGGCGAGTTGGGCTTTGGTGATTTTGCCGACCTTTTCAAGGTTTGGCTTGCCTGAACCCTTTTGGATGCCGATTTTCTCACGAATCATATCGTCCACTGGCTGCCCAAGGCAGTTCCAAGTGAAGGTGCGGTCATCATAGACCTGCAAGTGAACAATCACGTTCTTGCCGTTGAATTCTTTGGTCGCCTCGTTAAATGGATTGATAAAATCCATCATATTGAGGCCCCACTGACCGAGGGTAGAGCCAACTGGAGGCCCCGCCGTGGCCTTGCCGCCCGGCACGCGCAACTTCAAATTCCCAATAATTTTCTTTGCCATGATAATTTACGGCTAACGCCGAATCTCCTATTTATTCTTTATAAACTGTGCGTAACAACTATAATATACTCTTCTTGGGCTAAAAAGTCAAGGGTTTATTGCAATTTCTCTACTTGCAAGGCGTCAAGTTCGGTTTGGGTTTCGCGGCCAAACATAGAAATCATCACCTTGATTTTGCCCTTTTCTTCGTCAATTTCGGCGACTGAGCCGTCAAAACCGCGGAATGGGCCGTCTTTGACGCGGATAATCTCGCCTAATTCGTATTTGACAGCGAATTTTGGATCGTCGGCACCTGTGCGACGCTTAATTGCCTCAATCTCGCGCGTGCTAACAGGGGACGGGTGAGTGCCAGTGCCAATAAAACCAGTCGCACCAGGGACGTTTCGCACGGCATACCAGCTCTCGTCGCTGAGTTTCATTTCAACTAGCACATAACCGTTAAACATCTTATTGTCAGCAACCCGACGCTTGCCATTTTTAATCTCAATTTGCTTCTCACGTGGCACAATCGTGTCAAAAATCATATCTTTATAGTGGTCGTCGGCAATCAAGGTGCGGATACCATCGGCGACTTTGTCCTCGTGGCCAGAATAAGTAGAAACCGCATACCATGCTCGTGCGTCATTATAATTAAATCTATTTGCCATTTTTCTCCTTATCCTAATATTTTTCTAAATACAATACCCCAAAAAGCGTCCAGAAGTGCAATAAAAATGAAGAAAATCAGCGCATAAACCACCACTGCAAAGGTCATCTTCCACGCCGCCTTGCGATTCGGAAAGCGCATCTGGCGGAGTTCGCGAAAACTGGCCGCAATATAAGCGCCAAACCGAATGAACGGGCGGAAAATTACAAAGGGTTTTTTATCGCCTTTGGCAACATTTTTAGTGGTGTCCTTGGGGGCTTTCGCCCTTTTTACCTCTTTTTCGTGCTTTTTCATTGCGCTCCTGATTAAAAATAGTCTGCAAGCAGACTGTCAATAGTATAGCAAATATATTCGGCTTGTCAAGTGGGGGGTATTTTTAGCAAAAACTATTGACTTTTGCGATTAGATTTGATATAATGAGGGTATAAACAATGCCATTGGCTGTCGGCCTGCTCGCAAGAGCAGGCTGAAAAATATCACAGCCCCAGCGTTCTGCGGATGCCATCTTTGATATTCTGCACATCAGCCGGTCCAGCCGAGCCAATTATTCGGATTAGGCGAGCGCTGCTAATCGGTCGCGATTGAGTTAATAGTGCCACACTAGTTTTACCAGTGTTGCCATCAAAAGCATAACTGAACCTATCACGCTTCTCAGTCGTAGAAAGTGGCACGACATGGCAGAAAGAGCGATTGTAGATCTTCAAGACCAGCACTGGCCGCACGAACTTCTCGCCTGCGCCATCTTGCTCGAAACCCATATTTTCACCAAGATGGCAGAGCCAAATCTCGCTCTCGTGATAGCCAGCCGGTATAGAATTTTGGTTGTTGAGATGTGCTTTTATGGGTGTCCACTTTGTATAATCTTTCATATCTCCAAGTTAGCAAATAGCAACGGGCTTTGCAAGCATAAGTGTCAACGGTTATGCTTAGTTTGACCCCAAGAGGGGATTGGGGTGGAAAAGTTTATAAAAAAGTCATGTATTTTCCGTCAGCTTTCACAAAATGTGGTGAAATATGTTTAGATGCGGCGGGCGCGGATGATCAGGCGGTGGGTGTAGGTGCTTAGATTGGGGTCAGGTTCGCCAGCGCAGGTCATTAAGACTAGTTCAAAGTCGTAGTTTTGGGCAGAAAGCACTTGGTTCATATTGAGAGTGGTGCGGGGCTCGGTGGTGATAGAGTAGACCTCAAAGGTTTCTTCTCTCATTATATCAGAAAAAGGCGTGATTGTCAAGTGGTCGCCGATTTTAACCTGTGGCAAAGAGCCAAAGATAGTATTATTATGTCCGACCAAAAAAACCACGCCAGCTTGGCCGAGGGCGCTGCTCTCGGTGAACCAGCCTACCTCGGTGTCTGGCACGGCCGGCTTGCGCGAATCTGGCTCAAAACCTGAGGCGACTACGGGGGCGTCAAGACCGATTGAGGGGATACTTAGCCGGGCTGGCTCGTTTGGCTCGCGATAGATGGCGATAGCACTAGTAGCCCGAAAATCACGGATAATTAAATAACTAGTCGCCGCAAACAGGGCGAAGACCCCGACCAAAAGTGGCAAAATCGCCAAAAAACGCCGGTGGCGCAACCTTGAAAAAACCTCCATATACCTCTATTATAGGGCAAAAGATAGACATAAGCAAGACTTGATAAAAACAAAATTATATAAAAAAACTCTTGACATTTTGCGGGCGGGTGTTTATACTAGATTTAGATTGTCAATGAAGGAGAGGCAGATGCGATTAGAGAGCCAAGAGGGTGAAAATCGTGAGGTGGTGGCACGGGCAGTTGATAGCGTCCTAAAAGGAACGGACCAGCAACGCGAACGTGATGTAGCGAGAAAGCGCGGAGGCTTAAAAATCGACCGAGCGACTCTGGACGAAGTGGGCAAAGAATTAGGGGTGACGCGTGAGCGCGTCCGTCAAATTGAAAAGTCGGTCTTTGTCCGACTTAAATTATATGCCGAGAGCGGCAAGGCCGAGATGCTGCCCGCCGCCGAGAAGATTATCTTGCGCGAACTGACCCAGACGCGAATTTTGCGAGTAGAGGAGTTGGCGGAGAAGTTATTCGGCAGCAATGCCAACCGCAAAGACGTTTCGGCACTGGTGCTGGTGGCACGAGTTTCTACTAAATTGACCTTGATAGACAACAGTGATAAATATTTTGCTAGTATCGCGATTGCTGAGTTTGGCACCGCGCGCGAGTGGGCGGCACAGATTGACGCCGCCGTGGCGGCGGTAGCGGCTAACAAAAAGCCACTGACGCTAACCGAACTAGATAAACAACTAGATTACCAGCACCCCGACCACCTCTTGGCAGTATTGGAGAGTTCGCGACTTTTGGCGGAGTTTAACGACCTTTGGGGCCTCGCCAAATGGCCAGAGGTCAACCCACGCAATATCCGCGACAAGATTTTTGCCGTGCTCTCACAGATTGGCGAGCCAACGCATTTTAGCAAGATTGCCGAGCAAATCAACGCCGACAATTTCGGCAAAAAGTCGGCGACACCGCAGGCGATTCACAACGAGTTAATCCGCGACAACCGCTTCGTCTTGGTCGGGCGAGGGATTTATGCGCTAGCCGACTGGGGCTTTAATAAAGGCACCGTCGCTGACGTAATCAAGCAAGTTCTGACCGATAATGGCGGCCAGATGACCCGCGACGAGATTTTAGAGGCCGTTTTGCGTGTCCGCCAAGTCAAGACGACAACTGTTACTTTGGCGCTCCAAAACCGCGACGACTTCACCAAACTAGACAAAAACACCTACGAACTAGCCAAATAGCCCCAAACCACAAGCAATTTTTGCAAAAAGTATTGACACGGGGCAGGATGCTTAAAAGCTCGCAGAAGCGAGCTTTTAGGTATTATCTCGAAAACTCCTACTACTGGCCGTCGGGCCTGTCCGGTGGTTTTCATGTATAATATATCACGCCTTTTTGGTGATGTCAATAACTTCTAGGGCTTTAGTGATGATTTTTACCTGTTTAATAGAATGCTTTATGACAGGGAACCTGAGTTGTCTCGCCGTCTCTCTTACCGCAAAATCGTCGGGGAGTTTGAGACGCACGCAATCTATTACTAAGTAAATAGACTGCTTTTTAGCACGCGAAAACTGGTTTTCAATGGTACTCTTTCGCGAGCCGCCGTCGGGCGTTTTAATCTCCCAGAGCTGGTTACCAATCATAACATCAGGAGTGCCCATTACCCCGGATGGCTTAATCGGACGAGCGTCAAACCCGAGCTTACGAAGTCGCAGGATGCTATCCCGTTCGTGTGACTGCATCTTAACGCCATTTAGTTCTACTTGTTTTTGCATGAGAATAGTTTACCGCAAAAATAACATGTTGCAAGCATAAGTGTCAACGGTTATGGTTAGTTTGGCCCCAAGAGGGGACTGGGGTAGAAAAGTTTGTAAAAAAGTCGTATGTTTCCGACAGGTTTTTGAGAATTGTTGTGTAATATAAGTTTTGGCACGGCGTGGGGCACGATAAGCTGCGGCAGTTCCTATAAATCGCCGAACGAAAACGCCACAAATCGCCGATTTTACTCTTGCATAGTTCTTGCGCTTATGATACAATAGGCCTATGGAAGAAAATTATAAACCACGCATAGTAGAAGAAGAGATGGTGTCCCAACTAAAAGTGATGGGCGGGCTATTAATCCAGGGAGCAAGAGGAGTCGGGAAGACTACAGTCGCAGAGCATATGACCAAAAGCCAATTTTATGTTAATAAAAAAGGCGACAACATTCGTCTTGCAGAGATCTCTCCGGAATATATCCTAGAGGGAGCTACTCCTCGCCTGATTGACGAGTGGCAGCTTGCCCCGTCACTCTGGAACTCAGTCAAGCGTACCATAGACGAGCGCAAGCTTCCCGGCCAGTTTATTTTAGCTGGCTCCGCCGCACCCACTGATGACGGCACGCTACACACTGGTGCTGGTCGCATCGCTCGCCTCACTATGCGAACTATGACCCTCGCCGAAAAGGGTCTCTCAGAGAAAAAGGTCAGGTTTGCGGATCTGTTCACGAGTGGCGCCAAAATCGGTGGTATCGGCGGCCCCGAATTCACCACATATATTTCTGAGGTCATCCGAGGTGGTTGGCCCCTCCTATTAAACGCCAGCGAGGAATCTGCCGAGGTTTTTCTCACCAACTATATAAACAACATTGCCGATGTTGATATGCGCAACCTCGCTTCGCCACCCAGCCCGCAACGCCTGCTGGCACTGATTCGCTCGTTAGCGCGCAATGTCGCGACTGATGCCCGGCTAACCACACTTGCCGAAGATGCCAATATTGCAACTGATAGTGTCCGCAAATATCTAGATCAGCTCTCCCAGATTTTCCTTGTAGAGGAGCTCCCGGCTTGGAATACCCACCTTCGCTCAGCCACCCTGCTCCGCACGTCGCCCAAATGGTATTTTCTAGACCCGTCCATCGCAGCGAATGCACTCGGTGCTTCGCGCGAATCTCTACTCGGCGATTTGCGCACCTTTGGCCTGCTTTTTGAATCGCTTGTCGCTCGCGATCTTCGCGTGCTAAGTGAGGCGATTGGCGCCCGCATTTATTTCTACCGTGACGCTGATGGCTTAGAAGTTGACTTTATCGTCGAGCAGAAAAACGAAGATTTCATCGCAATAGAGGTTAAACTCGGCGACGAAAAGTCGGTAGAGAATGCAGTGGACAACCTAGAAAAGCTCAAGGGTAAGCTTGCCGACTCCAAGCTGAGACACCTCAAATCTACTAATGTCATCACTGCTGGCACCACTTCTTATACACACCCCTCTGGCACGAATATCATCGCTCTTGGCCACCTCTATTAGTATCCACAAATCGCCGAACGAAAACGCCACAAATCACTGGTTGGGGCAGAGCATGGGGGCGGCCGTAAGCCCCACAAAAACCACAAGCAATTTTAGCAAAAAGTATTGACACGGGGCATAGGGTGTGATAAAATAGTGGTGGAGTTTATATGCCTATCGCTCCGTAGGAGTACTTTTACAAGTAATTGCAAAATATTAGAGAACTGTTAGAAAGGACAGTTACTGCTATGCTATTGTAGAGGTATTTTGGCGAGCCAAGGGCTATTTAGTCCACATTCGAATGTGGATTTCGGTCCACAGGCAAGTCCGACATCTAGGAGCAAATTCTATTGACGTAAGCAAATTTGACCTTACCCATAGTATGTAAATTTATCTGCATACAGATATATGGGAGACGAGCCGACAAAAACACGGCTTGTCAATGGCTAAGGAGGCCGAAATTAGTATGAAAATACTGAAAAAACTTGCAGCCATCGGCGTCGCCGTGGCTATGGCTCTTTCCCTCAGCGTTTCCGCGTTTGCGGCAGCAGGCACAGTGGTAAACGGCAGGGATGCTATCCCGACTGGCGCAGAGCTCGCTGGTTACACGAAGTTTACCTATAATGATGCCGGCGACCTAATCGGCTCCACCCAGTACACTACTGGTGGATCGGAGGTTGATCCTTGGACAGAACCTGAAACTACGCCCTCGAGCCTCGCTTACAGAAGCTTCGACGACGGCCGCAGAAGAATCCCGCTCGACACCGCAGCACGGTTGCTTGCTGCGGGCTTCAACGAAGACGTAGAATACTCCTACACGGCAGACTACGCAACTATCACTATTACTATTGACGATATTGTCGATAAAGTCATCACAACCGGCAAAAACAAGCTGGTCACCATAGACGGCGGCCCGGCAATCGGCGATATGGAAACAAAGGTTGACGGTGGCGTGGCATATGTGCCGCTTCGCGGCATCGTTCAGGCATTGAACGGCAAGATTTGGTGGAACTCATCCACCAAAAATACCGACATCTACTTCCCAACTATTGATGGTCCTAGTAACATCTTCGCTACAACTGTGACATCCTATTCTACCGAAATTACCAGCTGGGCAGGTGGCTCGCAACCGAGTGCTACTGCTGATGCCCCGACGGCGTATACGTCAGCTGGCGTGGAGGGCTATTCCCTCACCTACAATGCAACCAGCATCCTCTTGAACGGCTACAAGACAATCACTCTTACTAATACTGACGCAGGTGCTGGCGCGCAAATCTCTCTTAACTTCGGTGACTTCTCGCTCGGCGAGGGCATAGACAATTCTGTTCAGATTATTGGCTTCTCGACCACTAAAGGCTACAGCGAATCCACTTTCACCAAAATGGAGAGCGGCGGCGCTTATGTTATCAACTTCGCAGCAAAGAACGACACAATCTACCTGCTCTACAAATAATGATTCGGCACATTTTGCAATAACTTGATTAGAGGGGCTACATGCCCCTCTTTTCGCGTGCCTAAAAATCTAGCTTGGCTGCAAAAAGACCAGCAGGATAGTGTATTTTTATCTTTTTACCTTTTCCAAAAACTCCCGCAACAGAAAAATGGGAACATCAAATATTTCACCAGTCCGCTTACCATCCGCTAATGATGACCTTATTGCTATTCGTGGCGCAAACTTCTCTATATATACTCCTAGGCTTTTTGCTCGCAAGTTCTGCCCACCCTTTATCTCTACCGGCACAATTTCAGCCCCCACTTGCACTACAAACTCTATCTCTGCCTGGCTGTCATCCATGCCCCAATAGTATGCAACAAGCCCCTCTATATTTGCCATTTCCTGCAAAGCAAACTGCTCCGCTAGCGCCCCCTTGAACTCTGTGAATACGTGGCTGCCTTCTAGAAGCACCCGCTCATCCAAACCTGTCATTGCCGCAAGCAGGCCAATATCTAAATGATACACCTTGAATGCGCTCGCATCAGCATATGACCGAAGAGGCATACGTGGTGCCTTTATCCGGTTCACTTTGCGAATCAGCCCAGCGTCCTCCAGCCAAGCAAGGGCTGTTTCATATTCCTTGGCTCGCGCACCATGCCCTAGAAGCCCATACATAAACTTTTTATTATTCTCTTTTGCCAGCTGCGCTGGGATGGAGTCCCAAACCTGCCCGATTCTCCGCGTCAATGCATCAGGCACGTGCTTACTAAAATCGTTGACATAATCGCGCAAAATATTCTTCTGGATTCGCCGCGCCTCGTTCCAGGATTTTTCTAATGCGTAGCTTTTTACCACTTCTGGCATGCCGCCAATATATGCATAGGTTTTGAGATACTCCACAAACTTGCCGTGGAATGCGGCTATCAGTTGTGGGTCAGTAGTTGTCGTCAATAGCCTTGCTAATTGCTCCTCGCCAAGTGCCAACAGGAACTCTCTGAACGAAAAAGGATTCAGATCAAGATAGTCTACTTTGCCGACAGGGAAAGAAATGCCCTGGTGAATAGCAACACCAAGTAGACTCCCCGCCACAATGATGTGGTATTCTGGCGCGTTTTCGTAAAAGCTCTTCAGTGCTGCGAGTGCATTTGGCACCTCTTGCACTTCGTCTAGTATAATTAGCGTATTCTCTGGTTCAATGTCAACATTACTCTCCGCTTTTAGCCCCTGGATCAATCGTCCCGCGTCAAAATCTCCGCTAAACAGCGTCGCCATTCGCGAGTTGTTGTGGAAACTTATGTATGCCATTTTTTCGTATTGCGTTCGCCCAAATTCGCGTAGCAATTCTGTCTTGCCAACCTGTCGCGCCCCACGCACAATCAGCGGTTTTCGCCGGCCACTATTCTGCCATTTTTTCAATTCTTCAATTTTTTCTCTATAAAAAAACATTTCTTGCTCCTTTTTCTATCATAATTATATCATATACTCACATTTTTACATAGCAACCAAAGTGCTTATATCGCACTTTTCTGGACGAACTTTTGCTCAAATATCGCACTTTTCTGGACGAAAAGTTGCGATTTGGGGGCTAACAAAGCGAAAAAGTGCATATCACATAATCTAGCTTGGCTGCAAAAGCTGGCAAAATAGTGTATAATATACAATATAATATGACAAGTATCATTGTGCCGGTTTATAATGCGGCCGCCTATTTGGCGGAGTGCTTGGATAGCGTGCTGGCACAGAGCGAGCCAGATTGGGAACTGCTACTAGTGGATGACGGCTCCACGGACGCTTCGGCAACCATTGGGCAAGCCTACGCCAAGCGTGATGCACGTATCTGCTATGTCGCCCAGCCCAATCAAGGTGTATCTGCGGCACGGAACCACGGGCTACGGCTGGCGCGCGGTGAGTTTGTGGCTTTTTTGGACGCCGATGACGCCTTGCACCCTGACTTTTTAGCAACAATGCTCGCCCAAGATGCCGATATCGTCGTGGCCGAAAAGTCGCGGAACAAGCGACAGCTGGCGAGTAAGGGAGCGGTTTTTGCTGCTGTCGCACCCGCCGATTTTACGCGGCAAATATTCTTAGACGGTGGCGCCAAACTCGCAATTTGGGGCAAGCTATTCCGCACCGAGCTAGTTCGTGATATTGCTTTTCCGCCTTATGCTCACGCCGAAGATGTTTTTTGGCTCTACCTTGTAGTGCAGCGAGCTAAGACCATCCGCAGCAGCACGACACCGCTCTACTTTTACCGACCAAACCCCGCAGGGGCTTCACGAAAGTTTCGCCTAGATTGGACCGATAGCGTAGATGCCTTGCTGGCGATACTTGCTGCTGCGCCACAGCACGCCGCGTGGATTTATCCGCGGATATTCTTAGAGACTTTTCGGCTTTGCCAATATCTAGACCCTGTGTCTATGCCGCGTGCCTATGTCAAGTATCGGCGACTATTATTCCACGCGGCGCGCCAGAGCCTGCGGGCGCCGTGGTGGATTGCTCGGCGAGCCTTGCTGACATTTATCGCCCCGTGGCTAGTTTTTTGCCGTCGCAAATACCGCGTGCGGCCGATTTATATCAAATTCTATGCCAACCAAAATCTCGGCGACGACTTGATGCTCGCCACGCTCTGCCGCCGTTACCCTGAGCAGATTTTTGCGATTTTGCCCGACGATACGGCATTTTATCAGCATTTTACACAAAAAAACCAGCTCAAAAACTTGCTCGTGGTGCCACATCGGCGACTTGACGCGTGGTGGCGGACGCGACTAATGAATCACGGCAAGTTAATCATATCGGTCGGTGGCTCAATTTTTCAGGAACGACAGCCGATTTCTTGGCGACGAGTGCTGGCCTTACGAATAGCGGGTCTATACGCCCGAGCGCGCCGCCCACTATATATATTAAATGCCAATTATGGGCCGATTCTCACTCGCCGCTATGCGAAGTTCGTTGAATATGTAGTAGGGAAGGCAAAAGATGTCTGCTGGCGTGATAGCACTTCGCAACAACAATCCCCGAATACTCGTATGGCACCTGATATGTTGTTGGCCTGCCCTAGACCAACAATAAAGGCAAGCGGCACAGTGATAGCGCCGATTAACTACCGCGTGCGACCTAACCTCGCCGCCGAAGCTGTCGTCTATGAGCATAACTTAGCCGAGCTCACTCCAAAAAACTGCCGTGGCATAGCCTTTTGCCGACCCGAAGGCGACAAGCAAGCACTAGACCAACTTGATATCCGCGAACGCCTGATTTATGATGGCGACTTAGCTGCAGCACTCAACTACTTAGCGGCAGCCAAGCAAATTATCGGCGTGCGGTTCCATAGTATTGTGCTAGGTTATGCCTTTGGTGCCGAAGTCGTGCCGGTTAGTTATGACCTTAAGACAGACAACTTTCTGCACGATTTGCACGAGCAGGGAATAGATAAAATGCGCGCACAAGCCACCGAGCAGTTTGCCGCGCTAGACAAGGTACTCAAATGAAAGAATTAACTAGCAAGGCACTACTAAAACGCAACATCTTGCTTGCCCTAATTGCCAATGCCACACTGATGCTCGCCAACTTCTTTACTCAGCGGGTATTTGTAGATTCGCTCGGCGTGGAGTTCTTGGGCTTAAACAGCCTCTTTTCTAGCATCACTTCGGTACTTTTGATGGCCGATTTCGGACTAGGGGCAGCGATTGTTTTTCACCTCTATAAAGCCCTGCACGAAAAAAGTGCCGAGCAGGTCGCCTCACTCTTAAAATTCTATCAAAAAGCCTGCCGCATTGTGTCGCTGATAATCCTTGGGCTAGGTTTGATTCTAGCAATTTTTATCCCTCGCATTGCCGACCAGATGCTGCCAACAGGCCAGCTTTTGCTCTATTGGGCGTTGTTTATTTTTAATGCGGCACTTTCTTATAGTCTAGTTTTTCGCCGCTCACTTTTGCAGGCCGACCGCCATAATTATATTATCAGTGCCGTGCATACTGGCTATGCGGTGGTGATTTGTATAGCGCAGATTACCGTACTGCTCACCACGCACGATTATGTCTGGTTTTTGGTGGCAATGGTTGGCTCACGGCTCGCCGAGAACTTGGCGCTAGATTATCTAGCACGACACCGCTATGCGGCAATGCTCGCCGCAACACCCGTTGCCTTGCCGGCGCCGGTCAAAAAAGATATTCGCCAGCGGATGCGGGCCTCAGTATTCCACAATTCGGCTGCCTATGTGGTGCTTGGGTCAGACAACCTGCTGATTTCACTATTATTTGGCGTTTCGGCAGTCGGCTACTATGCTAACTATTATGTGATTATCAACGCTTTGCAGACTTTGACTTCACAGGCATTTTCGTCTATTGCCGCCCATATCGGGCATTTTTCGCTAAAATATCCTGAGCGACTGCTAGATGCAACTCGCCGCCTGATAGACCTAAACACAGTAGTGGCGATATTTGTCGCCTGCGGTTTTTACTTTTTGTCGCGGCCATTTATCACCATTTGGCTTGGTGGCGATTTTGTTCTAGCGAATAGCATCGTGCTGGCGCTGACCTTTAACCTCTACTTGATGTGCGCCCGCTTTGCGCCAATGACCGTAATGACAGCGAACGGCGTCGTCTACCAAAATCGCTTCGTGCCAATCGCCGAGGCTGTCATTAACATTGTTGCCTCGTTAGCTTTTGCCGCCTGTTTTGGCTTGGTTGGTATCTTTATCGGCACGATTTGTAGTAATTTGTTTTTACACTTATACAGCTTTCCGAAGTATTTGTTTGAATTGGTATTACACCGCCCACGACGAGAATATTTGAGGATTTTTGCGTGGCGACTAACCATTGCCGTCGCGGTTTGGCTGGTATTATATCATTTGGTTGGACTTTTTAATAGGTTATCATAAAAGTCCTCTAGCTGCTCAGCAGTATGGGCGGCGTCGTAGTCTTGGAGTAGTTGCAGGCTTGGCGTAATACGACCGATTTTCGCAAGTTCAACAAGGTGCTTGCTCCAAGTATTCGGGCTAGCCGAAAGCGGCAGCTGTTCAGTATTACTATTATAAAAGACACTCTTAGGCGTGGTATCGCTCGCAAGACAAGGTAAGCCATTGAGTTGCGCCTCTACTAGCACAATACCGAGCCCCTCGGCGATAGACGGCAAGAGTAAGATGTCGGCAGCATTATAAAAGTCGGCGACATTATACATATCAGTAATAATTGTAGTGGCAGCTTGCAAGTTGTGCTGTGCAATCTCGCGACGGACTTCGGCTTCTAGCGGGCCGCTACCAACAAGAATTAGATGCGAATCGGGGTGGATTTGGTGATAGGCAGCAAAAACCCGCACGACCATCGGGTGGTTTTTGACCGCTGCAAACCGCCCAACATGCAAAACGGCCGTAGTAGAGTCGGCAAGCCCGAGCTGCTTGCGAAACTTATGCCGCATTGCTGCCTGGTAGCGAAAGGCTTGCACTTCTACACCATTATAGGCGAGCTGGAAATTCGGCCGACGAAAGCGAAACTCACCCGCCCGCTTAGAGCAGGCAAGACGCGCATCCATACGATTCTCAATAAATCGTGCTGGCGCCGCATAGCCAAAACGCTTAATATTGGTATAGAGCGAGTTGCGCCCCGTCCAGCCACTCATATGTGTATGCACCACCACTTTTGCCCCGTAATGGCGCGCCATTAACTCAATCGGCTCACAGTAGTGCGAGTGGATATGCACAATGTCATAATGCTCACGCTTTAACAGTTGCCGCACTTTGCCAAAATTAGGCCAACTCTTGGGGTGGGAAAGGCTAAAAGTAATTTTATGGATTGTCGCTCCAAGCTTTCGCAGTTCTTGCACGGCTGGCTTGCCGTCGTCGGTGTAGTAGTTAATTAAAAACTGCACATCAAAACGCGAGTGATCTATATGCTTATAAAGCCCTAGCAGATACATTTCGGTGCCGCCACTGCCCGACCAGTTCGCTACCATTAAAACCTTAGTTTTTGGCATTTTTTGCCCCCTTTATAGTGTCAAAAACCCGCTTTGTATTGCGGCGGTCGTGATAAGCAAAAAAGTTTTGCACGACTTTATCCTCGGATGGCGTAAGCCGCGGTTTATTCGTGGTGTGCTGCAATTCGGCGGCGAGGTCGGCCTTGGTGGTGGCAACGCGCACAGCAGGGTAGATAGCGCTGCGTTCATTGGAGCCACGTGCCGCGTAGAATTGCTTTTGGTCAAATTGGTAGGCTATCACTGGTTTTTGCATATACAAAAAATCACAAAGCACACTGGAATAATCGGTAATCAGCACTTTGGCTTGGCGGAGGAGATCTGGCACGCAGAACTTGTCTGATGTGCCAATAGTGATGTTTGGCGCGCTAAACTCTCCCGCAAAGCCCTGCATTTGGCGGTGTGGATAAAAAATCACTTGCCAGCGAGAGGTCAGGGCTTGCAACTCAGGGCTATTTAAGAACCCCTGCCAATGGCGATGGTAGGCTGATTTTTTGAAGTCGGCGGCACTCACTGTGCGAGCTGAATCGCCAAGCCACTCGCGGTAAGTCGGCATAATCAAGAGAAGTGGCCTAGGGGTTGGCTGGCTAATTAGGTTATCATAGCGACACATACCCGTTAGGTGAATATGCTCTCGGCTTAGCCCCGAGGCTTCTAAGAGCGGGATTTCGCTTGCCGACGAAGCAAAAACCTCGCCCTGATAGCCGCGAGTCGGCATCTGCCCAACTAGCACGCCGTGCTGTATAAAATAATCGGTTTTAGGCCGCATTAGTGGCAAAAAAGGCCGGCAAAAATAGCGACCGGGAGAGCTGCCGTACATATGGGTAGAAATCGCCTTGATGCAGAGAATATGTGCCAGATAATGCTGCCAAGAGCCCGGCTGGATAATCAGCTCGTGGTGGGGGAGCTTGGCATAGTCGGGCGAGCGACGGTCTAGCACGTAGCGAACATTAACCCCTAGACGGTGCTGGGTGATGTAACAGAAAAGGGCGACACCATTATCGCGAGCCTCCTTTGGTAGCTCGGCAATCAGCCAGAGATTGCGATATTTGGGCGATTTACGCAAAAAGAGCGCTATGGCAAGGGCAATAGAGTTCTTGGCGGTATATTTGGCGAGCCAAACAGCATAAAAAGCCGCACGCTGGATTTTGGGCGGCACAAGGGAGGGCTGTTCGTCGGGAAGTGCAATCGGCAAGCGAAAAACCGCCATAAAGAGTAGTGGAGCGACGAGATTCAAGACAATCGGCGGCGACTCAATCACACCGTAGAGCAACCAGACGACCGCCATTTGCTGCACGAGCGGCGACTTGATGCGCTTTAAGCCCATAAAATAGAGTAGGCACCAAAAGGCCAGCGGAATGATGCCATAGCGGAACCACATTGCCATATATTGGCCATCTAGGGGCAATTTTAGCGCACCGCTGGCATAGCGTTCAACATTTGGCGCGGCATTGCCGATTAAGTTTGGCAGAGCGCCATATTCTACCCGCAAGTGCCACCAAAACGGGCGGTTAGAGAGTGTGTCGTTGATGAAATTGCCTTTGTAGCCAAAAGCCAGCGTAAAGAGTAGGCAGAGCAGCACAAGCCCAGTCGCCATAAAGGGCGTGATTTTGCTAAGCAAGCGGTTGATTTTGGGGTCAGCACCAGCGTAAAGCGCCAAAAAGAGCAGTAGCACTAGCACACCCGCGCGTGAGCCAGTGATAAAAAAGAGGGCAACCGTCAGGGCGAGCATAATAAAGACAAAGCGCTTGCGGTGGCGACTGGCATAGAATACAACGCCGCCACTCATAGCGATGCCAAGCAGCCACATTGGTGGGACATTGGGGTTAGAGAACCCAAGCGACCACTGGAAGTGCGGCAAGCCAAAACTGGTCCATGCGGGCATTGAGCCATTTGGCAGCACACCAAAAATGGCGAGTAGAACCATAACGCCACAGACTAAACAGAGGTCGCAAAAGAGGTATCTGGCGAGTTCTTTTAGGGTGCGATTGACAAAAAGCACAGCTAGCACGGCGGGCGGAATTAGCCAAGTGATGTGGGCAGCCAAGATAAGAATGACAAGCGGCAGACCCCAAATCAGGATTGGCTTGAGGTTGGTTTTTAGTAGATTGAAGTAAAAAACGTGCTCACGCCAGATAATAATCAGCGAGGCCAGCAAAAAAGCGACGAATATCCCTTGGGTGACCAGTGAGAGGTTGAAATTGGCACGAAAAGCATCAGTGCTGCGGAGTGAAACGGCATAAAACAGCACTAGCAACCCAACCACCAGATGGCGGAAGGTCAAGAGTGGGCGAATTTTTGGCTTTTGCATAAGTATATTATAGCACATTAGGGGTAAGACAGGAATAATATTGGCTCAAATCTGCCCGAAAAATGGTTAAGGTATTGACTTTTAGGGTCTAGTGTGATATAATGTAAGTAGACGCTAGGGTTGGGCCTTTTGGGCACGACTTATGGTGTGAATAGATTAAAAAATAGCTTACAGATAGAGTCTGCTAGGCTGCCCCTTGATAAGGGCGAAATTTATTACCCTAGAAAGGGGTAGAAAGCGAGGTTTTCCTTATGAGTTTCTTCAAGAAACAGTCCAAACTCCTCGCCGCCATCTTGGCGGTAATCCTTACCCTGTGTGTCACAGGATGCAGCAAGCCTAACGAAATCGTCTTGACAGATGAAGAGGTAGCGTTTTATAGCGCCTTAACTGGTGGCACTGGTTCTTGGGACTGGGGCAACGACAAGGTTTTGGTGCTGACGCAAATCGGCGGCGCCGAAATGACCCCTTCTACCGTGGCAAGTGTGGGTCAAATCTACGCTCGCGCAAAAGACAACGGCTGGGACTTTGACCTCCGCGACGCCAGCAAGCAAGTATCGGCGGCATTATTGCCGTTTGCGACTCCGGCAGCGTTTTTCCGCAACGGCGATAGTATTGAAACTATCGCTTTAGAGGGGCAATACCCCGTGGCTTATGAGGGCGGCATTACCTATGTGGCCTATAATGGGCGACTATTGCAGATGCTGTCGGAGCAACCGAATCAGGTTGCCTCGCTCACGATGGCAAAACTCGTTGAGCGATGGGGTAACGGCTACAATGAGTATGCCGAACCGCAGCCGTCGCAAGGCGCCAAGTTGAGCGACACGATGCTTGGGGCCTATATCGGCACCCAACTCTGGGGCACTCATAGTATTGCAGACTTCTTGTTCAATGGGTTTGATAATTGGCGGCCTTTGGTTACCAACGAAGACCCTTGGGTGACAGTGCGGTTTCCGGAATATCCGGGGACAAAACTGCTGGCAAATGAACGCCTGTTAATGACGATTGACTCCAGCGGCGAGATTACGGCCTATAAGCCAGATGCAACCGTAACAGCCAATACAAACAGGCCGGCTAACACCGACCCGGCACCCGACAATTCGGGCAATAGCAACACACAGACCCCGCCGCAGAATAATCAGCCGGCAGTAACCACGGCAGCACCGACAACGCCGCCGCCGACAGGCACCTACACTCCGGCACCGGCGCAGACGACCCCCGCGCCGAGCAATAACCAGCCGAGCGGAAACGGTGGGGCAGTTGACAGTATTACGCTGTCTCCCGCAATAGTCCAAATAGACATCGGAGAATCGGTGAACTTGCAGGCAGCAGTTTATCCGGCAGGTGCTGGCGACACAATCGTCTGGGAGTCAGATGATACCGCAATCGCCACCGTAGATCAAAATGGCCGGGTAACCGGCAAGAAAGCCGGTTGGACAATTGTTTATGCGATAACTGGCGGAAAATCGACTTTTACGGAAGTATTTGTCGGCGGTTATATGGTTTAGTAAGCTAATTTTTAAGCACTTTTTGCCCTTCGGGGTAGCAAAGGCGGGTTTTATACCCGCCTTTTTGCGTGGTTTAGTTTTGTGATTTTGGCTATTTTAGCCTACGCCACACTCGGCGGAAATGCCAAAAGCGCGGTAGGGTAAGATACCACCACGGTTCGAGCCAGATTTTGAGGCCGATTTTGAGCCACGGCGTCCACGGCTTGGGCGAGAGGCCGGTGAAGTGGTAGAATATGATATTTTTGGTTTGCACGCCTTTAAGCGGTAGCCGCCGCACAATATAGTCATATTCCGCACCGAGGTTAGTGCATTTTAGCTCGGTGTGGAGGTATTGCAGCAGGGCAAAGAGGCTGTCGTCGCCAGGGCGGGGGATGCCGTTTTGCTGCGAAATTTTGAATAATTCTATGATTTTGGCGGCGATTTGTTGTCGTTCGTAGGCGACTAGATCAATAAATACCACACCCGATTGGATGCTCTTGCTAGTTTTGAGGCGTTTTTGCCCCTGCCAGAGTTGGTTGATTTTGCCGAGGTCATTTTGGAACATATCTATAAACCGTGTCTCAAAATAGCCGGCAAAGTCGCCAAAATCGCTATTTAACACCTCGCCAAACGGCTTACCGCAACAGATGTCGCCATCTATGAAAACCGCCTTTTTGAAACCGCGATTTTTTAAGGTTTTTGGTGCCAAAAACCAAAAAAAACACTCCACAGGGTAAGTTTTTAGGCTCTGGGTGAAATCTGACTGCATAATCTCTACTAATTCTACATTTTTTCGGCTAGCGAGTTGCTTAGTGGTAGCGGAGAAGTGCGAGCCAAACAAAAACAGCGGCAAGTCGGGCATCTGCTGGCGACAAGTCAAGAGCGAAGTAATCGCCATCGGCGCATAGTTGTCGTCAGAGGTAGAAAAAACACAATATTGCATAGCTATATTATATCAGATTTCGGTTTTGTGGCGGCAAATCTGGCTTATCTCCAAAAAATGTGTAAAATGAGCCGCTGTATAAAACGTGGCTACTAGGTGAATTAAGTAAGGGGCTGTAGCTAGTCAAGTTTTGTATTTGTGGTGGGAGTATGATATAATGTAGGCACGATGGAGGGTAGATGAGCTGGCTAGTGTGGGTGATGGTAGGGGTGGCGTTGCTGTTGGGCGTGCTTGCGTGGCGGAACTTTCACCGTGCGGCAAAGATTAAGTCAGGGAGCATAGATAATGTACTGCTACTCTTGGAGATACCAAAGGACAACGACAAAAAAGAACTCGCTGCCGAGCAACTTTTTGCGGCTCTACACGGTATCTTGCGTGATAAAACCGAACTACTAAACAACAATGGCGTGCAAGAACACCTCAGTTTTGAGATTGTTAGCCAAAAGGGGATGATTCAGTTTTTTGTCTGGTGCCCGAGGCCGCTACGGAGTTTTGTGGAGGGGCAGATTTATTCACAATACCCGACGGTGCAGATTAAGGCGGTGGATGAGGACTATCTGACGCACGCGCGCGACCACTCGGTTGTAGCAATGACAGAACTGACTTTAACAGAGAACGAAGCCTTGCCGATTAAGACTTTTGACACTTTTGATGTGGACCCGTTGGCCGGTATTACGGGGACACTAGCAAAATTAGAGAATACTAACGAGGAATTGTGGGTGCAGATTTTGGCGCGGCCGATTAACGACGATTGGCACAAAAAATCCAAAGCGTGGATTGACAGCATCAAGAACCCCAAAAAGTTCTTTTTGGGCGATTTATTGGATTTTAAGTGGATTGGCGGGCTAATTTCTGCCCTCTGGACACCGCCCGAGAGCGGCTCGCTGGCCCAGCCAAAAATCGTAGCAGGGGAGATTTCGGACCGCGACAAGGCGCGAATCAAGGCGGCCGAGGACAAAATGGGCGCACTCGGCTATGCGCTCAAAATCCGGCTAGTTTATTTGGGGCAAGAGCGTGAAAACGCACGGCTTAATTTACAGGCATTAACGGGGAGTTTTAAGCAGTTTAATAGCCCGATTTTGAACGGTTTTAAGCCAGTTGGCACGGATTATACCGCCGATTTGACGGCTTATCATTTGCGTGAATTTAATGACGAGGGCTTTGTGCTAAATATCAAGGAGTTGGCGAGCGTTTATCACTTGCCGAATACGAGCGTAGAAACGCCAAATATCGTCTGGGCAACAACACGGGTCGCCGAACCACCAGCAAAACTACCCCTGCTAACAGGGGAGATTGAGCACGACCGCGATATTTCGGCGTTTGGTCTGACTAACTTTCGTGGCATCAACCACCAGTTTGGCATCTGGCGACGCGACCGCAACCGCCATATCTATATTATTGGCCAAACAGGAGCAGGAAAGAGCGGTTTATTGGAGTTATTTGCGCTCTCAGATATTTTTTACGACCAAGGTTATGCGATTATTGACCCGCACGGCGATTTTGCAATAAATAACCTGCGGTTTGTGCCAGAGCACCGCTTGAAGGATGTGATTTATTTTAACCCGTCAGACAAGGACTTTCCGATTGCCTTTAATCCTCTGGAGGTAACGGACGAAAACCGCAAGCCAAATATCTCATCTGAGGTGATTGGCGTACTGAAACGGATGTTTGGCGAGAGTTGGGGGCCACGCTTGGAGCATATTTTGCGTTATACGCTATTGGCACTCCTAGATAGGCCGAGCACTACACTACTGGATGTGTCGCGAATGCTAACTTCGGCGACCTTCCGCAAAGAGACGTTGGAATACTGTAAAGATGTGACGGTGCTACAATTCTGGAAGCAAGAGTTCGGCGGTTGGAGCGAAAAGCAGGTGGCTGAGAGTATTGCACCTATCTTAAACAAGGTCGGGGCATTTACGGCAAACCCGATTATTCGCAATATTATCGGCCAGCCCAAGAGTAGTTTTGATATGCGCAAGATTATGGACGAGGGCAAGATTTTGGTGGTTAATTTGTCTAAGGGCTTGATTGGCGAGGACAACGCGGGCATTCTTGGGGCATTCTTAGTAACTAAAATCCAGTTAGCCGCAATGAGCCGTGCCGATATTGAGCGGGTAGAAAACCGTCGGGCTTTTTACCTCTACGTGGACGAATTCCAGAACTTCGCGACCGATAGTTTTGCAGTGATTTTGTCTGAGGCGCGTAAATACGGCCTGAATTTGACGGTCGCCAACCAATATATCGCCCAGATGAGCGACTCAGTGCGTGATGCGGTGTTTGGCAACGTCGGCTCAATGATTTCGTTCCGCGTTTCGGCTGAGGATGCCGAGTTCTTGGCGCGACAATTTGAGCCAGAATTTACGGCGCAAGACCTGCTCGCAATGAATAATCGCAATTTTGTGATTAATATGATTATTAACGGCGAAAAGGCACGGGCGTTCTCGGCGACAACCCTAAACATCCCTGCGGCACCTGAAAACGGCGTATTCCCGCGGATTATTGAGCATTCACGGGCAACTTATGCTCGCTCAAGACACGAAGTAGAGCAGGAAATCGCCGCTTATGTCGGCGGAGCAGAGAAGTATATGGAGGAATTACGGGCAGAGAACCGAACAAAAACCGAACAAGCCCTAGAAGAGCAAAAAACTTGGGTCAAGAGCCCAAAGACTAAAATGGCCTTCAAGCCAGTTGAGCCGCCACGCCAATCATATCATGAGCGACACGGCGAAAACGGCAATTTTAACCAAAACCGCGAAAATGGCAGTTTTGGCGAGAATCCAACCAAAAAGCCGTTTGTGCGAACGCCTGAGTCGGAATTCCGCAAAATGAAACTCAGCCCCAATGCGGTCAAAGGCGCGCAATCGGCCGGCCTAAAAGATCTCGGCAAGTTGGTCGTTGAACATAAGAAATAGCACGTCTCGGCTCCTGCCGCGAGTTCTTCCACCTCGGGCACGAACGCAGGGGCGCTTGCAACCCCCTCTTGGCGCCGCTGACGCACAAGTAGGCGCGAATTAGGCCAAGCATAAGCAAAATCAGGGGGAGAAGAGGTATGTGTAATCGTCTAGGCGTGATATACTTAATGTCGCACAATATATCTTTTACGACATTAGGCAAGACCACAAGGGGTTACGGCTGGCTTTTATTGGTTTTGAGTCTTCTGGCTAGCTCTGGCTTTTAATTTTGATTTTGCCCTACTCTACCCTGTATTTTTGCGAAACAGGCGAAGGGGAGTTTGTAATATTTGTTGCAAGTCAGCAAAATCGTCCTCGCAAAAACCGAACAAAAACCGAACGCTTAGGGAATAGGCGACACCCGAACAACTCTCCTTGCAGCAGGGGTCAAATCTCACCTAGCGTCTCGCCAGTGCTAAGGCGGCCCCTGAACAGTTTTTCTGCGCTAGCCCGACTAGTAGTAGAATAACCGCCGTGGAGTGCGAAGGTCAAGATATTCCCCTGCTTGGATTTCGCCGTCAAGCAGGAGATCGTAGGCATAAATAGCGTCGGCGGCAGTGGCGGTGGCGAGGCGGGAGGTGGAGCAGCGCAGGCGAACAGGGGTGGTATTTGCAGGCTGGGCGGAGTCAGTAGGGTTGGCGGGCAAGGCAAGCGAGGCGGCTTCTCTGTTCATTATTAGATCAAATTCGCGGAGTAGGCCGCTCGGCACGATTACCTGCCCTACTTCAAAACCGCGCTCCTCTACCAGCTGCACGACTTCAGCGGCGAGAATGATTACTCCCCTGTTCTGCTCATTGGTGAGGCCGTTTTCGTCGTAAAATCGCCCCTGTAAAATACGCTCGGCCTCCCCTACTCTGTCTGTGGTTGACTGCCCGCTATCGCCTATTCGTCCAGAGGTGGCTTGCCTGCCCTCCTCTGTTTTTTGTGAATTTTGGAAAATTTTGCCAAGGGGAAAGACCCCGAGGACGATGATTCCCCATACGACCATTATAGCACACATTATTCTAAAAGTCAAGTGCTTATGTTTAGCGACCCCTGTTGTGCTAGCGTAGGTTTTCATTTAGGCTGCCCTGTTTTTAGTAAGATTTGGGCGAGAGCGGTGGCGGCGTCATAACGGACAAGCTGGTGAAGTTTAGTGCCTAAGGATTGGCGATTAGTTGAATCGGCGAGAAGGTGGCTAACAAAAACGGGGAGCTGGTTGTCGGCGAGGGTGGAGCCGTCGTAGTCGATGGCGGCGCCCTGTTCGGCAAGCAACTTGGCGTTTTCGGCTTGGTGGGCGCCCGGCAAGGTGGCCTTGGCGACCAAGATGGTTGGGCGAGAGGTGGCGGCAAGTTCAGTAATAGTGGTGGCGCCAGCGCGAGCAATGACAACATCGGCGGCGCGGACGATGGGGGCGAGCTCGGCGGCGTTAGCGATGAAACGGTGGGTGATGACGCCAAGTTTTTGCAGGGCGGATTCTAAGGTCTCGGACTCGGCAGGGCCGATAATCGCAGTAATTTGCACTTTGTTGCCAAAATACTTGGCGAGCTTGGCGGCTTCTAGATTGAGGCTATGGGCACCAAGTCCGCCGCCGAGGACGACAAGACTTGGTAATTGCAGCTCGGGGTCCTGTCCGCGGTTCGCCCCATCCCCCTCTCCGCCTGCGGCGGGCCCCTCCGCGGCCACCCCTCGATTAATTAGCCACGCTTGGTCAATCGGGATGCCCGTATAAACAAAACGGGGGTCATTTGAGTTGCTTGGTAGACCAGTTGCGACAATGCGGGCGTGCTTGGCGAGAAGGCGATTGGCGAGGCCAAGCGTTGAATCGGACTCGTGGATAATGTAGGGTATGCGAAGGAGGTGGGCAGCAAAACCGACCGGCACGCTAGTGAACCCGCCTTTCAAGAAAATCACGTCAGGACGGTAGAATAATAGACGACAAAAACTCTGAATTGTGCCAAAAACGATGCGGAAAAGGTCAAAAAAGTTAGCAAAATGGTCTTTGAGTGGCGTGGGGTTATTGGCGTAGCGACGGTATTTGCCGCTGATGATGGTGCGGATACGAGTGTTTTGAGTGAGCGACTCGGCAGGTCGGCTAGATGGTTGCAGACGCTCTTTGGCGACTTTGAGCATTTTGCGGTCGGTCCAGATTTCGATTTTGGTATCGGGCGTAAGTTGCAAAATGGCGTCGCGCACGGCAAAAAGTGGTGTCAGATGCCCGCCCGAGCCACCGCCGACTAGTAGGATTTTCATTGTTCCCTCCTTGTGTATTTAGAAAGTTGAAAAGCCGCTCCGAGCATGACGCAAGATGCGAGCATACTGGTGCCGCCTGAACTGATGAACGGCAGAGTGACGCCCGTGAGAGGGATGAGCGCGGTGAGGGCCATAATGTTGATGAGGGCTTGGCCGACCAGCCAAGCAAAACAGCCGGCGACGATTAGGCGTTCGGCGGTGTTATCAAGCAGATTGGCGATGGCGAGTAGGCGCCAGCCGAGGAGGCCAAACAAAACTAGCACAATGAGGCAGCCGAGAAGGCCAAAGACTTCGCCTAGACTAGCGAAAACGGCATCAGAAAGTGGCTCGGGTAAATAACTAGTGGCTTGGACGGCATTGCCAGCGCCGACGCCAAGAAGCCCGCCCGAACCGACGGCAATCATAGCTTGGCGGAGTTGATAGGCGTCGTCGGTGTAGTTGGTGAGGATTGAAGTGGGATTAGTCGCAGTATCTAAATAAGTGGTAATACGGCGCATACGATAAGGAGCAACGAGAATTGTCAGCCCGACAAGGGCAGCAGCAATAGCCACGACAATAGCAAGCATACGAGGTTTGAGGCCGGCGACTAGCCACATCACAAGAGTGATGGCGGCAATAGAGAGGCCAGAACCGAGGTCGCTCTGGACGATAACAACCAAAAAGAGGGCTGGCGCGGCGACGGCAATGACCCAAAGAATAGTTTTGAGGTCAGTGACGCTGCCCTCCTCGGTACGACGAGCAAAAAACATGGCAAAAAATAACACAAGGCCGAGTTTAAGCAGTTCGGCAGGCTGGATGGTGGTGGGGCCGACATCTAGCCAGCGACAAGCGCCGCGGCTACAATGGGCTAGGCTGGCGCCGCTCCAAACCGAAATAGCGAGCACGATATTCAAGAGAAAAGCGCCAAGCAACCAGATGCCAGCTAGTTTAAGCAAGACTTTGTTGACTGAGACTTTGGCGGCGACGATGAAACCGCCAAGCCCCATGGCGACCGCGATAATTTGCTCGCGGAGAAAGATGTAGGAGTTTTCGTAGCCAAGATAGCCGGTGTTGTTCATGTAGGCGGCGCGACGAACACCGACGGCGACCGACATCACGATACCAATGGTCATCAGCGCAAGCATAAAAACCAGTAGACGGTAATCTGGGCGGTGGGCGCGAACGACGGGTTTAGCGGCCTGCGACATAGAGCAAAATCCCAAATAAGGCGGCAACGGCGGCAAGCACCCAGAAACGCATCACGACTTTGGACTCAGGCCAGCCGGTGGCCTCTAAGTGCCAATGGAGGGGTGCGGCGCGGAATAACTTCTTTTTGCAGAACATTTTGCTGAAAGTTTGCAGGACGACCGAGCCGGATTCTAAGACAAAAACAAGGCAAATAATTGGCACGAGAAGGAAGGCGTCGGTCATCATAGCGACGACGGCGAGCGCGGTGCCGAAGGCGAAACTGCCGACGTCACCCATCATAAAACGGGCGGGCGTAACATTAAACCAGAGATAAGAAAGCAGCACTCCGACCATGGTGCCGCAAAAAACGGCGACGCCAAAACGCTGTTCAACGAGGGCAATGACACAAAAAGCAGCGAAAGCGATGGCGAGCAGACCACCTGAGAGGCCGTCGCGACCGTCAGTGATATTGACGGAATTAGAAATAGAGGTGACGGCGAAGGCAAAGAGCGGAATAATCAGCCAAGAGATCTCAATGCTGCCGACAAACGGCACAAAAAGGCTGCTCCAGCCCATTTTGGCATAGAACCACCAGCCAAGAAAGACGCCAACAGCGATAGTCATAAAGAGTTTGGCACGGGCATTAAGGCCAGCCGTCCCCCGCCCTGCGCTCCAGATGTTGACGATGTCATCTAACAAGCCGACAAAGCCGCCCATCAACAGCCCTAGCGTGGCAAGATAAGTTTGCGAGCGAGTCCAGTTGAAAAGTAAGGTCAAAATGGCAACTGCGGCGACGCCAATCACGCCAGCCATAGTCGGAAAGCGGCGCTCCATCGGCTTTTTTGCCTTAATGGCGGCAATAACGGGCATTTCTTTGCCTAGCAAGTCAACTTTGCGCTCCCGCTTCCACCACTTATATTTATAAGCCAAAGTGGTATAAAATGGCGTCAAGCAGGTGGCGAGCAGCCAGCCGCCGACGGCAAAAACTAAAACGCGAATCAGAGCATTACTCATATGGTTAGTATATCACACCTTCGCTGTATGAGACAACATCACGCATCAAATCGTCCCAGATAGATTTGGCACCAGAGCCGCCACCGAGCACGCCGGCTCCACCATAGCGAACGCCGACCACCAACTCAGGGGGATTATCTTCGCTTGGGCTACACCAGCCAAAAAATGTGCCGGTTTGGCGGTCGTCATAATAGCCGCCAGCGGGATTCGGCACTTGGGCGGTGCCAGTTTTGCCACCGCAATAGCGAGTGTTAAAAAATGAATCTTCTCGCGAAAGTAGATAAAGATTAATCGCCGAGTGGAGAACTCCGCGCATTTCGTGGCTAGTTTCTGCACTAATAATATTAGTTTCGGCAACTTGGCTGCCCTGCCCCTGAATAATCGTCGGGCGATAGCGGGTGCCGCTGCTAATAATAGCGCTAAAAGCGGCGGCATATTGCAGCATAGTCAGGCTTTCACACTGGCCAAAAGTCATCAGGGCATAACAGTGGTTGGCGGCGTATGCCATATTTGGTGAGTTGACGAGGCCGGCGCTATCGGGCAATTCAATGCCGGTGGTTTTGCCAAACCCTAATTTCATCTGAAAATCGTAGAGTTTTTGGCGAGCCGCGAGATTTAGTGAGCCGCCGCCAATGCGTTCTAACATAGCAATAGAGCCGACATTGAACGACCAGTCCATCGCCTCTTGGAAAGTCTGTATGCTGCCCGCAGCGCGGTCGGTCATATTTTGCACCCAGAGACCGTCAATGGTCAGGCCGCGACTATTGAGGTAGGTGTCGGTGGGCTCAAGGGCGTTGTGGTGGAGCGCCGCGGCCATCGTTACGACCTTCATTACACTAGCTGGCTCATAGGCGTCGGTCAAAACTGGATTTGCAAAGTCGGCAAGCTCGTAATCGCCATAATTGGCAGGGTCATAACTATCCTTACTCGCCATAGCGAGAACTTCACCATTTGTGGCATTATAAATAATGATATCTACAAACTCGGCACCGTAAGTAGCGGCCCATTTTTGGGATTTTTCTTCGGCCATCGCTTGCAAGTTGCGGTCAATGGTGAGGCGAATATCGGTGCCGTTTTCGGCGGGGACAAGTGTGTCAGCACGACCGACGGAGAGTGGCACATTGCGGAGGTCGGTGGTGGCTTTGCGGAGGCCGTCTTTGCCTACGAGCGACTGATTGAACGCCCCCTCCACGCCATATTGCCCCTGACCTTCTCCGTTCACAAAGCCTAAAATTCGGGCGCCAAGTTCGTTTTCTGGATAAACACGCTTGGTGCTTTCTTCAAAACCGATGCCGGCAAGGTCAGCGGCTTTTAATTCTTCGGCGCGCTCACGCGAGATGTTGCGTGCCAACACGACATAGCGGCTTTTTTTAGCGGAGATGGCGGTATCAAATTTACTGGCGGCTTCTGAGCCTAGTTTTTCTTGAATAGCAGTGCGAGTAGCATAAACATCTTCAACCATGGCATAGTCAACAAAAACAAGGTAAACTTGCTCGTTCAAAACGGCTGGCACACTAGTGACACCATCACGCCAATAGATTAGGCCACGACTAGCGCGGAGCTTCCACTCGTGGACTTGGGTTTGCTCGGCGGCCAGCACATAATCGTCGCGATGAAAGACTTGCATACTAAGTAGCCGCCCAAAAATCGCCAAAAAAGCGAGGGCGACGGCGATTGCCACAAATTTAATGCGTCGGTTCATAGCTCTATTATATCACGCCTAGCGCGTCATCGCTTGGGCGAGGTTGGAGTTTTGCACATTGTTATAAGACGCTGTTTTGGCGTTTTTTAGCACGAGTTCGGCGCGTTTTTGATTGAGTTCAGAGACGGCTTGCTCTTGTTCGGAGATTTGATAGTCAAAGGACGAGACACGAGCGCCAAGGGCGAGCGTTAGCACACAAAGTACCAAAACGGCAACAGCGGCAACGGTGGTCATAATAGCCAGATTGTTGCGTGGCGTGTCTAGCACGCCGCCACCACGAACGCCAGAGCGAACGCTGTAAACACGCGAAAAATTAGTGCGTGCAAAAGAGCGGTTTTCAGGCTCTTCGTAAAAATTATTATGGAATGTTCTCATAAGGTTTGGAATTTCTATGCCTAACGGCAAGTTTATTATACTTTCTTTTTGTGTTTGTTGATGTTTGTAATTTGCTTTGTTCGGGGTTTTTGTTTATGAGCGGTTGATGCTTTGTATTGCATTTGTGTATACATTGTCAATACAATTGCTCCTGAGTGTCGCACGAAAGCAACACGTGCGACACCTAAAAGAGCGTGTCATAAACAAAAGTTGGCTAGCGTGGGCGCTTCACAGCAACCGTAGCGGTTGAGGACGCGAATTTGACAAAGATTTGTCGTGGCATAGTGCCTCCTTTTTGTTTTTTATTTTTCTACGAGTTTTAGGCTCGCGCGGCGAAGCGGATCTTGGCAGATCGCGCCCGTGGATTATTTGCTAATTCTTGAACACCAGCGGTTAGGAACTTTTTGTTCGTAATCAACTTACTTTCTAGGCCTTTGTTTGCTTCGTCAGTAAGCCAAGTTTTAACAATGCGGTCTTCTAGACTATGGAACGAGATAATGCAGAGTCGCCCGCCCGGATTTAATAAATCTGGCAGCAGCGGTAGCATACGCTCCAAAAGACCGAGTTCGTCGTTCACCTCAATGCGGAGGGCCTGAAAAAATTGGGTGGCAGGATGGTGGCGACTATAAGGCGAGTGTTTTTTAATCAAATCGGCGAGTTCTTGAGTGGTGCTAAAAGGCCGCGCGTGGGTAATTTCCCGTGCGATTTTGATGGCCATACCACTCCGAACTTCACCATATTTGACAAAAATGTTCGCTAAATCTCGTTCGCTATATGTATTGACGACTGTTTTGGCCGTCAAAGTTTGCGTTTGGTCCATTCGCATGTCCAAATCGCCCTCTCGCATAAACGAAAATCCGCGTTCGCCTCTGTCTAACTGTGGTGATGAA
Source organism: Candidatus Nomurabacteria bacterium (assembly GCA_031262695.1). Lineage (GTDB taxonomy): Bacteria > Patescibacteriota > Saccharimonadia > Saccharimonadales > Saccharimonadaceae > WQUV01. Next base: position 116,208 of record JAISHF010000002.1, read on the forward strand.
ACTCCTAAATCGGCCAGAATTAAGTCAAAACGTCGCTTAGTTTGAGCGAGTTCCCTTGCCGCCGCCAAAAAATCCGCGTGCATTAGGGTAGCACCTTGGGCCTTGATATCATTAAGACTATCAAGCGCCATCTGGTCACGGTCCACTAATACGGACTTTTTGTAAGCCTTGGTTGCCTGCAAAATTGCCCGTGCGTGGCCGCCAAACCCAGCCGTCAAGTCTAATAGACTCTCGCCGTCCTTTGGTTGCAACACATTGAGCACTTCTGCTAGCATTACTGGTTGATGAAGTTGTTCCATTTTTTTATTTTATCACAAAGTCTAGACATCTGATAACCAAGCGTTTTTGTTTTATGTTTGTTTAATAACGCCGTCGTTATGCTTTCACTGACCGTAGCCAATGATTCACGAAAGTTGAGAGACTTATATAAAACGGCGCGAAAGGGTGGGAGGTTTACAACTTTTCGGTTGTAAATGTGTAAAGTGCGTACGCTATATTTAATCGAGGTAGCGCGGTCGTGTTTTTCAGGACCTCGTCGCTTTTGCTACCAGATGTCTAGACTTTGGATTTGTTAAGGTTTTTGTTTGTTTTGGTCTGTCTAACCCTATTTTACAATGCTTTTTCGCACATTGCAAGACCTTTTTTACATTATTTTTATTTTGCAACTAGTTTTCCACAGGTTCCAGATTTGGCAAGGTGTAAAAGCCCTGTGGAAAACTCTCCCCTCCTCTGTTGGCTCGTGTTTTTGGCAAGTTTTCCACTATTGCACTATATATTGTATTGTGTCATAATACCCGAACAAAAACCCGAACATCTGCACTTGCATTTTGTGCCAAATTGTTTCATAAAACCCGAACGCTAGGGGTGGTCCGCCCTGCGCCTAAGGCTTTACTCCGACTTGGCGTCGGCGTCGTCGAGGAGCTTTTTGCCTTTGACTTCGTAGCGTTTGCCGGTAGTGGCGGAGATGAAGTAGTTTTCGTCTACTAGGTTTACGAGCATAGATAAGTCCTTATCATCGGCGATGATGATTTTGCCGTTTTCGGAGAGCATCAGCGGCAGCTGCATTTCGTCCGCGAATTCCATTAACTTATCTTGACTGACGGCGGCGAGGTCGGCGTCGTCTAGTTTTTTCACTAGCGCCTTCTTTTCTTTGAGCATTTCAGTTAAATCTAGGCCCTCAGCGAGCGTCAAATCATAGGCGTTAGATAATTCTTCGGCCTTGGCTGGGGCGAGAGCGGTCATAGCGACATCAAACTGGAATAGTCGCTCAAACTTGCCGCGATTTAGCGCCACAAGTTGCCAGCCGTTGGTGCCGTCATCTACCACCAAAACTTCGTTGCCCTCGGGCACACGGATGCCGACCGAGGCCGAAAACGGCTCTAATTTTTCGCCACGGAGTTCCCACGAGCCTTTGTCGGAAAGTGCCTGCGAGCCAGATAACCCCTTGATGACATAGCAATTCTTGTTGTTGCCGCCGTCGCCATAGTTAAACTTGGCGGCGACACCCTTGATGCGGCGAAAATCGTGGTCTTCGCCCGAAAAATAGATAATGTCGGCATATTCTTTCTCAATCAAGTTAATTAGGGTTGCGGCACGATTAACCTCGTCCAGATTCATTACGAGCACGGCTTTATCGTTGGTTTGGTTTTCTAGCCGCTGCACCGAGAGGTCGTTCTCTATTCCTTTGTTGACAAAGGCCACCAAATCCTCCAAAAAGAGCCGCCGGATGCCGGCCTCTAACTCGTTGGCGAGCCGCACCTTGTAGGGTGTATAATTTTTGTTAAAAAAGAAAAGTTCCATGGTGGCGTTTTTCGCCCATTCCCCTGCCCTGTTCGCCCAGTTAAATAAATCAAACATATTTTTACGGCTGACGCCGAATTTACTAATCGCGTCGCCAAACTCCTTTCATATAGATATATTATACACTATCTGGGCTAAATGCTAGGCAATTTCAGTGATAATGTAGGTGATTTTGCCCTTGGGGGCGTTAAATTCTACCTCGTCGCCAACTTTGTGGCCCATCAGCACAAGCCCGAGGGGGCTTTCAGAGCTCAGTTTGCTTTGCAAAGGGTTGGCTTCTACGGGGCTAACAATTTGATATGCAACCTCTTTTTTGTCGTCTCTCAGGGTAATTTTGCTGCCTAGCACGACTTTGTCGGACTTTTTAGACTTGATAATCGTGGCATGCTCTAAAATATGCTCAATCTCTTGGACGCGGCTTTCTAGGACTTTTTGTGCTTCGCGGGCGGCGTCATATTCGGCGTTCTCGGAGAGGTCGCCAAAACTACGGGCATAGGCCAAATCCTCGGCAATTTGCGGGCGCTTTGCCACTAGCGTTGCCAGCTCGGCTTTAAGTTCTTCGCGCTTATCAGCAGTAATTTCTAGTTTATTCATATCTTCCTTTCCGTAACCTCTACCGCACCCCGCGGACTATGCCTATTATAGCAAACTGGCAAAAAATGTCAAGAGTTCATCTGGAGCGACCAATTCTGGCTCGCCCGTGCGGGATTTTAGCTCAATTTTGCCCTGCCCCAAAGTTTTGTCGCTCACCACAACCCGATACGGGATGCCGAGAAGATCGGCGTCGGCCAACTTTTCGCCGACGCGAGCGTCGCGGTCGTCCCACAACACCTCTATGCCAGCCTGTATAAATTTTGTGTACAACTCATTTGCTTGGCGCTCCCCTGCTTCGCCGATGCCAACAAGATAAACTTGGAACGGGGCCACAGCGGCTGGCCAGACTAGGCCCCTTTCGTCGCTGAATTTTTCGGCAAGCACGCCCATTACGCGGGTGATGCCGATACCGTAAGAGCCGAGATAAAGCGGGTGTTTTTGCCCGTCCTCGCCCATGAACTCTACGCCCATATCGCGCGCCTTGGCGTCGCCAAAATTAAAGATGTTGCCGACCTCGGCGCTCCTAACCTTTTCTAGTTTAGACTTGTCTAGACCGAGTTCTGCCACAGCGTCATCTAAGACCTCTTCGTTTACAGCAATATTCCGTGCGCGGTCTAGGTAGAGCCAGTCCTCGCCAGCGTCGCAAATAGTCTGATATTCGTGGCTAAATTTAGTAAAAGCACCACCACTAGCAAAAGTAACAAAAGTATCCTGCCCTAGCCCAAGTTGCTCAAAAACCCGCCCGTAAGCCTGCTTGACCTTCTCGTAATAATCGGCGAGGTCTTGCTCGCTGGTGTGCATAGAATACATATCTTTCATCACAAATTCGCGGCCGCGCATAATGCCCGATTTGGCGCGGAGTTCATTGCGTAGTTTAGTCTGGAACTGATAAACCGAAACTGGCAAATCGCGATAGCTAGTCAGTTCGCGGCCGACAGTTTGCAAAATCGCCTCCTCGTGGCTCCAAGCGAGGCCGACCTCGGTCTCGTCTTTGAGTTTGGTCTTAAACCAGACATCTACAACCTCGTCATCCCAGCGGCCAGTCGTTTGCCAGACTTCGCGCGGTTGCAGGCTAGACATCACGAGTTCCGCCCCGCCGACAGCGTTCATCTCGCGGCGAACAATATTTTTAATTTTTTCTAGCACCCGGAGACCGATTGGCAAATAGGCATACACCCCTGCCATCTGGCGATTGACATAGCCAGCACGAGTAAGCAGGCGCGCGTTTTTGCTTGGCTCCTCGGCGGCACTCTGCTCGGTTTTGCTTGTTTTAATCCAAAAATCAGTTCGCTTCATATAATATATATTATCACAAATCAGCGAAAATTAAAAACCGGGGATTTGGAAGGCATTGGCGGGTGGAAGAGCTGGGGCCTGGGCAGGCTCTGTCGTTGTGGTTGGCTCCGTAGTTAGAGCCGGCGGCGCAGCAGGTGGCTCGGCAGGATTAAACTCTGGTGGCAACGGCAAACGATTCTCAATCAAGCGTTGGACTTCGGCGATGGTTGGCGTGGCGGCCTTGATGGGGTCAGGTGGCAATTCGGGTAGCGGGGCGGGAGTTGGGGCTGGCTCAGGGGTTGGTTCTGGGGTAGGTTCTGGCGTGGGCTCAGGGGTTGGTTCTGGCGATGCTAACTGATCCACGAAAGCCACTGGGTCGGTCGGTTGCTCAATGATGTCAGCGTTCGGTGCCAAAAAATCATCTTGCGGGACGATTAATTCGCTTGGCGGCGGCAAGGTTGCTGGGTCGCCGTCGGGCGCCCCGCTATCAGACGATGCTGGCTCTGGTGCCAGCGGCTGGTCCTCAGGAGCAGGTATTGCGTCAACCTCTGAGGTGCCGACATTGGCCATCACGGCGTGCTGGTCGGCGCCGACAGACATCAGACGAGCGGCGAGGCTCATAATGGCTGGCGTGGTGCGGTCATTAGTGAAGCGGTTAGAAACGGCAACTAGCCCCGCCAAAAGTGCTGTCGCTACCTCTTTGCTGATTTCGTGCTGGTCGTTGAGATTCTCAATTAGCTCGGTTGTCGCCTCGGTGAGAGTGCCGACATCAGGTTCCCAGATGATGTCGCCGAGCTTCTTGGCCTCGGCGGCGTCAGCACGGACAACAATACTAGCAGCCTTGGCGTTATGCATAATTTTGTTATGCTCGGCAAGAGCGGCGTCAAAATCGTCGGCATTTTTGACATCAAGCGCCAAAACGAGGTCAATATTAAAGTCGCCGCGGGTAAATTGCAGGTCTTTTTCGTCAATTATAGTGCGATAAGGGGTGATATAAATGCGGACAAAATCGCCGTCAACCTTGTAGCGGAGGTGGTCGGCCTTCTCCTTATTGAGGCTAATGATGAAATCTTGGAGACTGTTGGTATTGGTCTCAAAAACTTTTTCGGGATTCAAAAATTCAATACTCTCAGGGAGCGCGCCAGAAAAAATCGCCGTGGCGTTTTTGCCGGCGGCGTCAAGGGCGAGGGTGAGAGCGAAAGCGCTGGTGAGTTCCTCTGGTGTCGGGTTTTTAGAGAGGGCAACGAGGATATTTTGGGCATTCTGAATCGCCTCAGCGACTGGCTTGCTGCCAGATGAGGGGACGACCGTCTGGTCTGGGGCTGGCTTATTTGTGTTTGGTTGCATACACCGACATTGTATCACACTTATGCTAAAATTGCAAGATGTCTAGCGACTTTTTGATAAGAGTTGCTTGAACTTCCATGCGATAAACTTGAACTTGTCAACTGGAATTGCCCAGACGCCAAAATATTCCTCAACTTGCCCGCCCCATTTGCGCTTGAAGGTGAGGCCGCTGTCGTCTGGCCCGCTGATACCGAAGAAGTTAAAGCGAGGAATCCCCTGTTCAATACTAGAACGAATCATGGCATCAAGCAAAAAATACATGCCCCCAAGCTCAAGCGAGCGAGCCGAGTTACCACCGAAGAAGTGCACTGCCTCAAGTTTAGAAAATACAAAAACGCCGCCAGCGACGACCTGCTGGTCGGCGGATTCAACGATTACGAAACGCACCTTGTAGTCAGCGCTAGTCTCAAAGGCGCGGTAGAGGCTTTGCAAATAGGCGAGGTTCGCAACATTAAAGTTTTTGCGGTCGGCGGATGCTTTGAGTACGTTCTCCATAAGGGGCAATTCGTCATACGAGAGGTCGCGAAGGGAGAGGCCGTTTTTGGCGGAATTACGAATCTCCCAACGAACTTTACGATGGAGCGAGTTAAACCAAGCCTCTGTGTCGGCTGGAAGCGGACGAGCAAAGACAAAATGCAGTCGCCCCTCACGCCCGCGTTTTAGGCGTCGCCACCCCTGTTGCTGCCAAGTCATAGTGGCACTTGCGGCGAAAAACGGATTCATAGTGAGGAATATCTTGCCCTGCTGTCGGGCATAAGCGGTCAGGCCATCAGTCCAAATCTTGATAGTTTTAGGCGAAATGGTTTCTTGAGTGGGGTCGGCAACTGGCCCGCAAAGACAGTCTAGGCTAGTCGGGTAGAGCCCACAAAGGCCGGCCAAGGCAATTTTGTCATTGTCAATTACGGCAAAAAACTTGGGTTCAGCGCCGCGCTCTCGCCGCACGGTTGCGAATTCAGCACTCTGCATAAAATTATGCCCCAAGGCGCCAAATGCGAATTGCTCAAACTTGCCGCCGTCAATCTCAATAAACTTCATGCTGATATTATATCACGCTTTGGGCTAAGGTTAGTATTTGGCAAGAGTGGCGATGAAAGTTTTGTATTCTTGGCCGCGACGAACAGTCAACTCAATGCGGTCGCCGATGGTATATTCGCCAAGTAGCGTTGAAAGGTTGCCATTAACACCGACCTCAAAACTGCCGACTTTGGTGATGATGTCCCCTGCTTGGAGACCGGCGTTGGCGGCTGGGCCGCCTGAGATAATGCTCTGCTCGTTTGCAAGGTAAGCGCCACGATTGACAGGCAAATCATATTCGGCGACGACGCTGGCGTCAATGTCAAGATAGCGGACGCCAAGCATAGCACGTTCAACCTTGCCGGTCTCAAGTAGGTGGCGAAGCATACCCTTGGTGGCGCCGATAGGAATCGCAAAACCGAGGTTGTTGCCGCTAGCCGAAACGGCGGTGTTGATGCCGATGACTTGGCCGCCAGCATTGGCAAGCGGGCCGCCAGAATTGCCGAGATTAATGGCGGCGTCGGTCTGAATCATATCAGAGAGGTTCTCGTTAGTGCCGCCGTCGGAGGAGCTGGCACTGATGCCGCGGCCAACACCTGAAACGACGCCAGAAGTGACGGAATTCTGGAACTGGCCAAGAGCGTAGCCGACGGCGATGGCGGGCTGGCCGATTTTAAGGGTGCGACTATCGCCAAGATTGGCGACTTCCCAACCGTTGACCCCGTTGACCTTGATGAAGGCGACATCATTGAGTGGGTCGGTGCCGACAACTTGGGCATCGCTATAAAGAATGTCATTATGCATAATCGCAACCGTTTGCGCGCCGTCTACCACGTGCTTGTTGGTGAGAATATAGCCGTCGGACGACACCACAATGCCAGTGCCAGCGCCAGTGCTAAAACTGCCATTTGAGCCGACCAGCACAGAAACAGTGACCTTCATTACGCTGGCGGCGACAGTTTCAACGGATTCGTTATTAAAAATTGAGTTGTTGCCGTCGTGAATACTGTCGTAGCGTTCGTCGGTAAGCGTGAGCCAGCTAGCAAACCAATTGCGGACCGAGGTAATATTAAAGGTGGCAATTATCGCAGTGGCAATGACGGCAAAGATAGCAAAGCCGACAAGCGCGCCGATGAGAGCGGAATGGTCCTTTTTTATCTGATTGGGCGTATTGTCGTTATTGTTTTCCATTTTCCTCCTTAATAGGTGATACCACCTGAAAACACTACAAGTATGACAATTTGAATAATGGCGGCGAAAATGCCCGAGAAAATAACTTCGGTGCGTTCGGTGCGGGATTCCTCTTGAAGGTATTCAAGATAGAGCGAGGCAAAAAGGGCGACCAAAAGGACGGAGATGGCGAGGGCGGGTATGGCGACGCCACCAAAGACAAAGACGACCTGCCAGAATGAGGAGGCGAAGGCAAAAGCTGCGGTAGCAAAACCGAAACAGAGAGCAGAAAGTTCAATTGGGGTGTCGTCATCATCAAGAGCGATAAGGAAATGGCGAGCCGAAGCGTAGCCAATGATACCAGCGGCGGCGACGAGAACGATATTCGGGAGTTCATAACAGAGTTGAACGGCAACTGAAAGGCCGAGAAAAAGGCTGAGGCCGGCTTGCAATTTGGTAGAAACGAGGTCATTTTTAGTCTTGATGACGGCCGCCCAGAGGACAAATAGCACTGTAATAGCTAGAAGAGCGATGTAATTCTCAAGATTGAGCCAAGCGAGAAGGACGAGCGAACAGTTGGCGATAATGTCAACGAGGTTGGCGCGGATGGAAAGCCAAAGAAAATAGGGGCGAACGATGAAAGTGCGCCACTTACTGGCGACAACCAGCAAAAGCGATGGCCAAGGCACGGCAGTAAGCACGACCAGCCCAACGGCGACTAGGGCAAAACCGACATTAAGCACGAGATGCACAATATCGCTCAGCGCTGAGCCACTCGTCTTACCTTCTAGAAACTTTGCCATATAGGTCTATTATAGCACAATTCGTGATATAATATATATGTGAAAAAGACATTTTTTACGACAAAAGATGATTTGGAGCAGATTATTCGGGGCAAACTTTCTGGCGTAAAGGCGACGCGGCAGATTTTGACGGGCTGGACAAACATCGTGATTGAAGCAGAAACCGATTCTGGTAGTTATTTTTTCCGATTCCCCCGGAATGAGTTTTGGTCGCGAATGATTCGCAAAGATGCCCGATTCTGCCAGTTTGTCAGTGGCAAGACGAGTTTTTATACGCCTGATATGAAATTGCTGTTTGATGAACACGGGCGGCCGTTTTCGCTACATAAAAAAATTGAGGGTTATTCATTAAACGACCGACTTTATAACCTGTCGCATACGGCATTGACAGCGGTGGCGTATGATTGTGCGAAGTTTGTTTATGAGATGAGTAAGATTTCGGTAGAGTCAGCGCCGAAAAAGTTGCGTTATCCGCTGGCGAAGTTTTTGCGCGAGTTGGATGAGCGGCATTATGTGGAGGGCGAGCATATTCCAGAGGATCACGAGTTTATCACGAGCCTCGGCACAAGCAAATTGGTGCATGGCGACTTGAATTTGGGGAATATTTTGCTGGATGAGAATGACAAGATGGTAGCGGTGATTGATTTTTGCTTTGCAGGTGCGGGCGACCCGAAGGCGGATGTAGCACGGATTTTGTCGCGGCCGGTGCCAAAGGAGTTTGAAGAGAGTTTGATTCGCTATTATCAGGAGTTGTTGGGCGACGACCGCCGCGAGGCATTGGAGCATTTACGCGAGTCATGGGGGCGGATTGACGCGGGTTATGCGGGGCATATTCGGCGAGAGTTCCCCGAGATTACCCTGCCCGAATTGCAGATTACCTGATGCGATAACTTTATAAAGTTTGCAAAAGTTTATAAAGTTTTGTTTTACCTATAAAGTTTGGGCGGTGGCGACTTTGGCGGCAAGGAGCTCTGGTTCGCTTGGATAGGTGCTGGGTAATTCGTTGATTGCTTGGTATTTATAGACTAAGGTTAGGGCGTTTGAGATAGGGCCATTGTAGATTGGTTGCAAATCAAAGGCTGACCAGACAGTGATGGGGATTTCGTGGAATTCAACTCCATAAAATTCAAGGGCCTTATGAGTGGCGTGCCAAAACTCCTCGGCGGTAGCAGTATTGACAACCCTCCCCTGTCGCTTGGCGATAAATTGGTCGGAGATAGTTTTGCTGACGGCAAGCAGAAAAATCCGCGATGTATATTTGTGGGCGGCGAGGAGTTGCATCAGAGTGCGTTCAATAAAGGGATCTAGGAGCGTGACATCAAGAATGATATCATAGCCCTGCTGGATAAGGGCGGCGAGAGTCAAAAACATCAGCGACACGGAGAACTCATTGGTGAGCTCGCGAAGTTTTTCAGGCGGAAACTCCGCTTTGATTTCGGTAAGGTGGGGGTGATAATCGACAAAAAGTCGGGCGGCGACGATAACGGGAGCAAGGCCCCGCTTGGCAAAATAGGCGTCGGCGGCAGGCAGAAGTTGAGTGGTCTTGCCGCTGCCACTCTGGCCGGCAATGCGCAGGAAGTGATGGTTTTGGGTTTTGTTGGGCGTAAAATCGGCAAGAACTTTTTGTAAAATAGCCTGATAGTCATAGTGTCGCCACTCGTCAGGGAGGTCGCTGGCGCCCCAGTGGGCGCGATTGTAGGCGTCAAGTTGAGCAACAAAAGATTGCAGTTGGCCAGAGCTGGTTAATTGGGCGTGGCTGGTTAATTGGGTATGACTGCTCATTTGCCCTCCCCTGTTCGGCGGAGTTTAGTATTTTGTCCAACGATAATCGTAAGTGGTTGAGCAGATTTTTGAATTTGCACTTGGCGAACATTATGTAGGGTCAGGTATTCGCCCTCACCTTGGATTTCTAATGTGGTCAGCGTCGCGAATTCTATGGTGTCGCTTTGGGTTGGCTGGCTTGGGATTTTGGCGAGAACGCTTGGCAACATAATTTTTAGTAGTCCCCACAAGTTGCTGAGGTTGCCAGTTTGCGAGCGAAAAGTCTGAATGGAGCGAATAGTCGGGCGACTCCGCATCACCCCAGCCATACTGGCGGCATTAACGGCGACATAATCGGTGGCGTTTATGATTTTTTGGCCATTAAGGATAAACTCGGGCGGAAAAAACTCGTCACGACGGTGCTTAAAATACCATTTGGCGAGTTGGAGAATAGAATATAAAATATTACGGTGGTTATGGCGGAGGCGCTGGCGGATTTTGGTACTATCAAAAATATGTGTTGCCGTAGCAAACATCCCAATCGTAAAATAACCGAGCGCATAACGCTGGTGTTGACTATTGACTATTAGTTCTAGTGGGTAGGCTTTGGTGGTTTTTGGGGTTTTACTTATGAGCGTGGCAAGGGTTGGGCGACCAAAAGTGCGAGCGAGGTCGTTAAAGTTGCCATAAGGCAGAATCGCGAACTCGGTAGTGATGGCGAGATTGGCCTGCAAAATGGCATTAAGGCAAATGGCAGCCGTGCCGTCGCCACCCGCGGAAATCAGGCGGTCGCTGGCTTGCAGTCGTTTGGCGAGTTTTGCAGCATTAGCGGCAACATCAAGTTTTGTATCCACCTCATAAGTCGCATAGGGTTGCGGCAAGCGCGCCAGAACTTCCCTCTCCACCTGACGGTGGCGACTGCTCTTGGGATTATGTACTACAACTAAACGCATAGGTATATTATATCAGATTAAAACTAGACTTTGCGGAACTTGCGGCGGAGGGATTCTAGGGGGTAAATTATACCGTAGTAGCGGAGGGGGTTGATGATGAGGTCGTGGGCGGGGGCGTATTTTAGTTCGCTGATGCCGAAGCCGCGCTTGAAGACGCTGACGCCGTAGAAACGATGCTTGGTTTCATCAACGCCCACGATGCCCCAAAAGTTGTAGCGGGTGAGGCCGCGTTTTTTGGCTTCGCGGATGGCTTGCAAGTGTAGGAGCGGTGCCGCGGAATATTCGGTGCCGAGGCGAGTAGAAACGCCATATAGATAGGAGGCTTCTTGGCCGTAGAAAATCATGAAGTTCTCGGCGAGCACGGCGCCGACTTGATCGGCAGATGGCTGAGGCTCGGCGCCGTCTTTGGCATTGGTTTTTTCGCCGATGCGGGCGATGAATAATTTGGCTTCGTCGTGGGCGGCAAAAACTTCAAATTGGGTTTTTAAGAATTTTTTGCTAAACGGCACATAGGCTTGACGTTTGGCGTGGTCTAACTCAATTTGGTAAAATTCGTCAATTTCCTTAGGGTCAACGCTTGCAGATATGTCTAGATTCGCAGCCTCGGCTTTGCGAATCGCACGGCGGGCTTTTTGGCGAAACCCAGCTAAGATTTGTTGCTCGGTGCCAGAAATATCTAATACGCCAGCATATTCTACCGACAAATAAAAGGGGGCTTTTTTCGCGCCATTTTCGCGCAAAATCTCACGGCTTTCGGGGCTGTCTTCCCACTGCGGACGAAGCCGCACGAAATCGCATTTTAGCCGCTGAGCCTGAGTTTTTATATCTGTTAACATCATTTTGATTGCCGATTTTTTAGTCAAATCTACGAGTGGCCCGCCAGCAATAATTAGCCCCGTGCCTTTTTTGGCGCGTTCAACAAAGCCGCTATACACACCGATAATCTTGCCACCTTCTAGCACGGCACGACGAACGATTTGCTGCCCCATTTTGGCGTGAGCCTCCATCATACTCCAACTTTGTAAGCAATTTGCCTCAGGGCGACTCACGACAAAACCGTCCCAGACTTCTCTATTCTCTATCGTTTCTAGGGTGGGTTTTACCATTTTTTCCTCCATTTTTCTAGCAACTCATATAAATGCAGCCAGAAATATTTTGTTTTTTGGATTGGCAAATCTTGAGCAGGCAAATAATTAACGACTTCGCCGCCAAAGCCGCGCTTGAAGGTAGTGAGCTTGGCGTAGCGGTGGTTTTTGACGCCTTCGGGGGCGATGCCGAAAAGATTATAGCAATGCACGCCAGCTGATTTTAAGTCGCGAATAATCTGCCACTGCAAGGCATAGGCGACGGGGATTTCGCGGGCCGCCTCGGCACTCGCCGCTTCAAAATAATCGGCTTCGCCGTTGCTGGTAATGACTAGCGCATAGGCCAAAATTTGACCCTTGTTTTTGGCAATATACAGTAGCGCCTTGTCGCCAAAGGCCTCGCGCAAATTTTGTAGGTCAGTGCGACTGGGCGGGGTGAACCCTTGGCGGGCGGCGAGTTCAGCTTGCAAGTCGGCAAAATCTTCCCAGATGGCGAAAGCGGCAGGGCTGCTAGACTTAATTTGCGCAATTTGTAAGTCGGGGTAGCGGTCTAGGTGCTTGATTTCGTAGCGAGTTTGCTTGCGCATCTCAGCAAGTAGTTGCTCTTCGGATTTTTTGAGGTCTAGAATCACGGTGTTTTCAGCATAAAGGTGGCGCGGGGCAGGCTTAAAACCATTCTTGGAGAAAAGAGCGGCGGCTTCGGGGCTAGCAAGCAGTTGTGGACGGACGCGGACATATGCGCAACCCGCATGCTTGGCGGTTTGCTTGATTTCAGATGTAAAGCCCGCCAAAACTGACTCCTCGCTAGAATCACCCTTAGTGTCTTCGGGGCCAGTTTTTGGCGAGCTAGCGATTACGGCACCAGCAATTTCGGCGTAGCGACCGCGTTTGGCGTTTTTAATAACCATATAATTCCCTGCTACCTTGACGACTTCGTCGCCGCAGAGCTCGCGCCACTTAGCAAATTCAGGGCTTTGCAAAAAGTTTTTGTGCCCAAACTCACTAGCCACGGCGACCGCCTTTTACTGGTTTGGGCTGGATTGCCCTTTTGATAATCGCAATCACTTCTCGCTTTTGCTTGGCCGTGAGGTTAGTCGGGAGATTAATCATCTGCTCGCCGACTTCATAGGCGATAGGAGTTCTTTTGGCATTATAACTGACTTGCGAGAAGTAGCGCCGTGGTGCAACGGCAGTGTCCCACCAGATACTATCAAAATAGTAGCCACGGCGAGCGAGGGCCTTCAAGACCTTTTTGCGGTTGGCAACTAGCAACGGTAAGCGATTTAGTCGTGGTTTGTTTTGTAATTGCTCTAAGACAAGACGCGCTTGCCAGTCGGTCATTGTAATGTATGGCTCAATCTGGCCTTCTGCCGAGCCGCGAACGGCACCGGTCTTTTTAGAGAGCCACGCAATGATTTTGCCGAGAGCAAAAAAACGATAAGTTTTGCGAATCCACCAGCCACGGAGCGGATAGATGCGGTCGCGATGGCGTTCGCGACGACTGGCAAGTTTGGTTGGCGCATAGACTTTGGCTGTGACAAAATCGCCCCGTAAAACAAGCGCCGCACCGTGCTCAGCATCAACTGGCTTGCCACGACCAAACGAGAAAAACACGGCATCACCGACCGTGCCGACTTTGCGACCGTCTTTGTATCTTAGTCCGACGGAGTGCGCAAGGTCTTCAATGATTTTGCATTTTGTGCGTTTTGCGAGCTTTTCTACCCCTGTTATATCAGAAACTACTCCAAGAGTATTCTGCACAATCACGGCCGAAAGTTTTTGTTTTTTGAGCATTTCAGCAAAAGTTTGGGCTGTAAAGTTATAAGTTTTGCGGTCAATGTCTAGATAAACGACTTTGGCGCCGACTTCGCGAATTGCTTGGACGACAGCATAACAAGTATAAGCGTTGACGCCGATTTTGGCGCCGACAGCCTTGCTCCCGAGCAAGGTTTTGAGTGCGACAGCAAGCGCTGAACGGCCGTTATAATATAAATAGCTTTTGCCGCCGTAAGTTTGGTCTAGATAATCGGCTAAGGCTTGGCGGTCAGACTTGCGGCCACGAACAAAACGGTGCCTAATGGCTTCGCGAAAAGTATAGTTGGAGGCCCAACCGAGGAATTTCATATTACCTCCGCGATAACTTCGGCGAGTTCAATTGGATGTTTGAGATAGGGGCTATGCTCCCAGCCGTCAACCACTTCAAGCGTAGCGTTTGGGATACTGGCGGCAAGCTTTTTGCCCTGCCAGAGTGGGGTGGTTTTGTCGGCGCTGCCCCAAATAATTGTCGTCGGCACATTAACTTTGCGCGAGTCTAGTTTGCGGTCGCTTTCAATCATATTTTCAAGTGTGAGTTTCATTTCGTCGCTTGCTTGGTTGTAATCGCTGGCGCGAAGGACACGGCGAACAAGTTTACGGAGTGGGTTTTTGAGACCGATAAACCTGCCAAATAAACGCGACAAAAAGAGCGAAACACGGGCTTTGAGCGGGCGGTAGTAAATACCAGCCGAGTCAAGCAAGATGAGTTTGCGTGGGTGGATTTTGCCACTAACGATAGCATTGAGCAGGATGCGACCACCGTTAGAGTGGCCTAAAACGACGGCTTCATCTGGGAGGTTCTGTGCAACCCAAGCAACATAGTCGGCGATGGTGTATTCTTTTTGGTCGGGCGTGGTCAGGCCTGGCACGTGAAGCAAATAGGCTTTGATTTGGTGGTTTTTTGCTAGGGCGGCGATGGTTTTTTGCCAGTTAGTGGTTGAAGCCGACCAGCCATGGACGATATATAGATCTTTCATAGCAGCCCCCGTTTCTTGCGGCGAGCGATGGCGGCCGGCTCGCGACGAGCGAGCAGTTTAGCGTCGGCAGGGTTTTTGAGCAGTTTCTCCACTAGCCACTCTAAGTATTGTGAGCCCTTGAAGACAACGAGCAGGTCGCTGGTGAGGTTTTTTTGTAGATATGGTAGGGCGGCTTTAGGGTCGGCAAAAACTTGCAGGTTCTGCCCTGCTTTTTTGAGTAATGGTGCAGTATAATTCGCGACACGGTGGCCAATTAAAATGACGTTTTCGGGCTTAACTGCAAGAATTGCGGCGGCGAGGCTTTCGTGTTCGCTTTGCTCGGCCTTGCCCTGCTGAATCATATCGGAAATCACTAGCCATTTGCGGTTCCAGCGAATTTGCCGCACCATATCTAGTACGCTTTGCATAGAAATCAGGTGGGCATTATAAGAACTGTCAATCAGTTTGCTGCCGTTTTGTCCTACAAAATAGTTGTTGCGGCCGGGTGGCAAAACAAAATCTTTGAGGTCGTAAATAATGGGCAGTTTGAGGTGTTGCATCAGCCGCTCGCAAAGCAAAAGTTGCAGACCGACGGCCTCAGGCATTGGCTCGTTAAACTTAAACTCGCCATTTTGGGTGGTGAAAGTAGCACTATTATACTCTACGCGATATTTTTTGATTTCGGTATTTTTGACAAATTCTACCCCTGTTTTTAGCGATTTTACTCTTGGAGTAAGTTCTTGCACCGGCTCTGAAAAAAGCGCAAGTTTAGTTGCAAAACAGCTAACATTAACAAATTCATCAAGAATTGCGGCCTCGGCGGTTGGGTATTTGCCCTGCTCTACGAGATGGTCAAAAAAACTGGCGTGCGAGAGGCCAATTGGCGTGGTGATAACGACTTCGGGCTGCAAATTGCGGGCGATAAGGCTCGCCTCACGCGGGCGTTCGGCATCAACTTCTACGATATAAAACTTATCACGGCGAGTATAGGTAAAAGAACGAATAAATGTGGCAAAAATCAGGTAGAGCCAGCGTAGACGTGAACCACGGACGCCATCAAGCCCCAAAATATCAAAGGCGACGCCATAAGCCGAGTTGGCATTATGCGAAAAATGGGCGGGAAGGTGTTGCGCGGCAAGTAAGTTAAGCATGGTCGTCTTGCCGACTGAACCAGTGATAATAATCACCCGCGGCTGCCAGCGCCTGAGCGAGCGCCGAGCAAGCAGCCAGAACCAGCGTGCCGCCGTAAGATACAACCTCCGTTTGATGTTTGAAATCATATATATATTATATATGATTTGCAGCAAAATCTGCAAATGTTTTTAATAATTCATCTTGAGTGTGCGAAATCCCTGTAATCGGCCTGTAGAGCGACAAGAAATTATCAAGAACTGCCCCGCTGATAGCGGGCGACGGCGCATTAGGTGCTAGGCGTAGATCAACGGCTTGGTGGTTGCGCCCAAAGGCGGAATAATAGTCGCGAAACTTATAGCTGTCGCCATAGACGCCATCACTAAGTAATAGGTGGGCATTCGGAATATTGAGCGCGTCAGCGATGATAAGACCATGGAGTGAGGACGAAAGAATTGCCTCGCAAGCAGCACACTCGGCCAATACTTGCTCGCAAAAAAGTTTGTCCGGCAAGTTATGGCGGTTTAGAACATCTATTGTTTTAACATTTGGTAAGGAGGAAATCTGCTGCGCGATAGCCGTTTTCTGGTCAACATAGTGTGGGACGAAGCCATATTTATACCGTTTAGCGGTGGGCGCAAGCAGACGCGACACAAGCAACCCTGGGTCACCAATTACACCTGTCCAGCCAAGCCGATCGGCGGTTAGCCTACCCCGAACGGCAAGAATCTGATGGTTTGGCTGGCGATGGAATTGGCTGTCGGGCAGCATTAGACCAGAACCCCAGATAGTCAAGGGCTGTTTAGCGCTAAGCGCCCATTCCATAATTGAGCCGACACCAAAGAAGTCCGCTTGGGCAATGGCAGCAGGCATAATATGTTCTGTAGTGAAATTGGGGAAAAATGATTCTAGGAGATACGGCGTAAGCAAGTCGCCAAAATTACTCTTGAAGTAGAAAACCTTTAGAGTCATTGCGACACCTGTGGTTCCACGTCCGCGGCATCCCCTGCCGGCAGGCAAATCGTGGTGTTGAGGTGTTTTTCATAGTCGGCAAGCGAACGGACGGTGCCGAAATGCGCCGTGTAATCGGGTAACGAACCTGAAAGTAGTTGACGAATAAACCTATAGCTATTGGCGGTCATCTGGCTGTATTTAGCCTGTTTGCCATCTCTTGGCATATCGTGCCAAAAACGAGTGTTTTTACGGTCATAAAGATGGAATAGCGGCAAAAGATTAGGCGCATAAAAATTAAATCCGTAGGAATAAAGTTGAAAAGCGCGAATAAACTCCTCGCCCATAAAGCAGACGTCACGAATATATGGTATAGCAAATATGTCACCTGTGCCAAAAGCAAACCCTGCGCTCAACCCAATAATCGAGTGGCGAACTATCTCGGGCGCAGCCGACATGGTGCCTTTGAATATTGGGATGTATGAAATATATTTACTTACTGACATAGCGGCGACTTTGGTGTATGGCGTAAAGATAACCTCGCCTTTTCCGTTATAAGTAAATGGTGTTGGGTAGGCCGAAAGCACGGCCTTGGGGTCATTGCAGGCACGCCACTCTTGGAGTAAGGCCTCGTCCCACCCCTGTTCAAAACGGGTATGGGCGTCAATTTGCAGGCAAAAATCTTCGTTGGTGTAGAGGTCGGTCATCAGGCGGCGAGCGTAGCCGACGCCGTAAGATTGGCGGTAATCTAGTTGCACGAGTTTGAGATTTTCTTTGGCAAAATAGTCTAGGGTGTGCTGAGTGGTCTGGTCATACTGGTTGACGACGGCAAAAACAAGCCGTTCTTTGTGGGTAGCCTTGGCTAGGCAGTCTTGGAGGGTCGGCAAAAGTTCGGGGTCGTGATACGAGGCAATGCCGACAAGGATTTTTGGGGGTTCCATAGTATTATTTTAGCATAAGCATTGCAAAATCACAAAAGGTGCTATATAATATGTAAATGGAGCGAAAAGCAGGATTTTGGCGACGCCACCCGATGCTACGGGACGCAATGTCGCTGGTCGGATTTGTAGCGGCAGTGGTAGTTGGCACTTTTTTGTTGAACCAGTTTGTGTTTCGGTCATATAATGTGGTCGGGCAAAGCATGGAAAACACCCTACACTCGGGCGATCGCTTGATTGTTAATCGCCTGCCAGTGACAATGGCGCACTTTGTGGGCGAGCATTATGTGCCAAAACGGGGGCAGATTATCATTTTTAAGAACCCCAAATATAAAGTCGGCGACAAAGACGAATATGTAGTCAAGCGGACGATTGCTTTTGAGGGAGAGCGAGTGATTGTGAAGGACGGCAAAATTACGGTTTGCGAGACAAATGGCAACTGCTTTAACCCTGATGACGATTTTGATGGTGAGCCGAAGGAATACACTTCGGGCGAGGCGGATGTGATTGTGCCAGCGGGCGAGATTTTTGTGTCGGGTGATAATCGTGAGGGGTCGTATTCGTGGGATTCGCGCAACGGGCTCGGCACAATTCCACTTGGGCTGATTGTGGGGCCGGCGGCGGTGCGGATTTACCCGTTTAGCGACTGGCGAGCGTTTTAACCTTCGGTTTTCTTTTTAGAAAAGAAAACCGCCTAAGAAAACTAGTTAAGAAAAATCGGCAAGAATAAATATTGCCGATTTTTCGGATATTATTCAAAGTCGCGGCCGGTGATGGACTTGATGATGTCGCGGAGTTCGTTCTCGGACTTAAACTGGATAGAAACTGTGCCTTTGTTGGCGCCAGTGGTGCGAACATTGACTGGTAGATTCAAGGCTTTTGCCATCACTTGCTTTTCGCGTTCGTAGATTTGGATGATTTTGTTGCGGCGAGCGCCTTCGGCGATTTTTTTGATTTCGGCGACCGTGAGTTTGTCGTCAATAATGCGTGGCAGAACCTTCATAATTATGTCATCCGGTAAGCCGATAAGCGGTTTGACTTGGCCCTCGGTGAGGCGGTGTGCTGAGATAAACTCCTTGGCAGCCTCGGGCAGATTAAGTAGGCGGAGGGTTTGCTTGACCGACTCAAAGCCGCGGTCAACTCGCTTGCCGATTTCTTCAAGCGACATATTGAATTCGTCTTTAAGGCGGCGATAGGCACGGGCCTTTTCTAGTGGGGCGAGGTCTTCGCGCTGGACGTTTTCAACGAGGGCGAGCTCTAAGCGATTTTGGTCGCTAACATCGCGAATTAAAGCTGGGATAGTGTCGCGACCAGCAATTTTGCTTGCCCGAAAACGGCGCTCACCCGCAATGATTTGGTAGCGGTCGGGCGAACTCGCGACTGGCTTCAAGACGACTGGCTGCAAGACACCGTGCTCAGCAATGCTGGTGGCGAGGGCTTGCAAGGATTCGGCGTCAAAATCACGACGTGGCTGCGACGGGTCGCTCTCTATATTCGCTAATGGGACATTTTTGAGCTCACCTTTGTGCCGTGGCTCGGCGACTGCCTCGCTAATGTCGACGCTCCAATCCTCGTCTGCGACATCTGTCGGAATCAGACTCTCAAATCCCCTACCCAAACCTTTTGCCATTTATCCCTCCTTTTCTATGCTTGATTTTTTGCTGGTGCGTGCCAGAACTTCTTCGGATAATTTTTTGTAGGCGCGGGCGCCCTTGCTGAAACGGTCGTAAACGCCAATCGGTGCGCCGTGGCTTGGCGCTTCGGCTAAGCGAACATTGCGGGGGATGACGGCATCAAAAACCTTGTCCTTGAAGAACTTTTTGATTTCAATCAGGACTTGCTTGGTGAGGGCGGTGCGTTCGTCGGCCATAGTTGGCACGACGCCAAGGAGTTTGAGGCTTGGATTCATGGCTTTGCGGAGCAAAGCGATAGTTTCTAGGAGTTGACCGACGCCTTCTAGGGCGTAGAATTCGGTTTGCACTGGCAGAATCAGGTAGTCGGCAGACACAAGGGCGTTGACCGTAAGTAATGAAAGCGATGGCGGGCAGTCTATAATGATGTAGTCGTAGTTGGGCTTAATCTCGGCGATAATATTGCGGAGTTGGATGAATTTTTTATTGGATTTGTGTAGTTTGACCTCGGTATTGGCGAGTTGCGGCACGGTTGGCGCCAGTACGAGGCCGGCGTATTTGGTGGTGATAAGGATTTTTTGAATGGGGGCCTCGCCGGCAAAAACTTCTACCATGGTTTTTTTGAGGGTGGATTTATCAACACCGAGGCCGCTTGTGGCGTTGCCCTGAGGGTCAAAGTCTAGGAGTAGCACTTTTTTGCCGGCTTTTGCTAGATAATATGCAAGGTTAATGCTGGTCGTCGTCTTGCCGACGCCGCCCTTTTGGTTGGTGATTGCTATAACCTCGCTCATAGGAACATTATATACTATGCTTGCGAAAAAATAAAGATGTTTACGCTATTTTAGTGATTTTGATGGTGCTGTATTTTTGGCGATGACCGACTTCTTTATGAACGCGTTTTTTGCTCTTGTAGCGGATGACACGAAGTTTATCGCCAGCGACTTGGCTCTCAACGACTTCGGCTTGGACTTTGGCGGCCACTGGGGTGCCGACGGTGGTTTTGTCGCCGTCAATCACAAGATAAGCGTCTAATTCTAACTTTTTGCTGTCCTCTGGCAATAAGTCAACCGTGATAATCTCCCCTTCCGAGGCAATATACTGGTGGCCAAGAACTTTGATAACTGCTTTTTTACTCATAGATTTATTTTATCACAGTTTATTAGGAATTGCAAGCCTAAATTGTCTTGCCGAGAGTTTGGCGGGAGCGGACATAATAAACGATAGCAACAGTCAGCACGGTGCCGCCGACAAGGGCGCCGACAACTTCAACGGGGCCAGTGGTTGGGAGTTCTTCGGGCTCTTCTGGCTCTGGGGTAGGTTCGGGGACTGGCGCCTCAACGGTGTCGGTTTGGATAACATAGCGAATCCAGCCTGAGTATTGAGTGCAGCCTGGCAAAACTCCATCAAGGTCGTGCCAGCCGATTAGGGTGCCAGCGGTAGAAAAGAGACTGCTCGGCAAAATGCGACCAGAACCAGTTGGGTTGCTCATCTTAGTAGAGTTATTGTAGAGTTTGGCACTGCCAGCGACATATTCTAGAGTGATTTCTTCGTCGCTAATAATCCATGCCTCATCCCAAACGGCGGTGGCGTTATCAGCCTCTAATTCGCCGCGGATAATACCGACTTCTTGGGCGGCGAGTTCGGCTGGGAATGAGGCTTTGGCACGGGCGCGGAACATAATTGCATGCTCAGGGTCGGCATTATTCATATTAGAGCCAGCATTATTGTGGTAATACATCATCACCTCGTATTGCTTGTCGCCCTTAACTGCGAGCTGGTCTTGATACTCCCCTACACCGTATTCGCGGACCCAGACAAAGTTGCGCTCGTCGCCGTTGGCGACGGCTGGCAAATTGGTGCGGTCAGTGATAGAGTTCCAAGTAGCAACGGCAGCAGGATGTTCAACAGTATAGGTGGGGCGACTAGCACCGACAGGGCCAAAAGATGGTCCGTCGGCCGAGACGCTCGTGCCGATAAGCAGCGCCATGGCGACGCTAGCGAACGCAAAAGCGAGCTCTAACAGTGCGTTTTTGGCGGTTTTGATGGTGGTTGTTTGTTTCATTTTTCCCTTTCCTTTTTATGCTGCTAATAAATCTTCTAAATAGCTATCCAGGTCGCCGCCGCTGACGTCGTTAAATGTTGGGGCGTTGTCTCTTGATATTTCGTTCTGGTTGGCAATATCTTGACCGGTTTGATTTGGAGCTACCGTAAGGACTTCTTGAGGAGCGGAGGTCGGAGCAGTAGTCGGCATCTCAGGCATCTCCTCCTCGTTCTTTGGGGCTGGGGTGGTGATGACTGGGGCTGGGGTGGGTTCTTCGCTCACGAGCGGCACATCTGGCAGATCTGGGTTCATTAACTGGGTGCAGCGGGTAGAAATCATCATCTCTTCGCCACTTGGCAAAGTCCAAATCATCACGGTTTGAGTGGCGGCGGCAGTTGGGTCAAAGGCGGTCGTGACATCTATAATATTGCCGTCGTCATCAAAAACTGGCTGGTAATAAACCGTGCCGTAGTTTTGCCCCGTGCCTTCGGCGTCATAGCGCTCAACGGACATATTGCAGCGCCCAAGAAACTCAGTCATAGCCTCGTTAAAGTCGACGCGCACATCAGGCGGCAGATTTTCAATCTCTTCGGCAAGGGCGGGGATGCTCTGGACTTGGGCGTCGTCAAACCACTCGCCAAGGTCGCCGTCATATTGCTGGGCGAAAATAGCAAGGTTGCCCGGCTGATAGAAGGCGCCCTCGTAGCCTGCCGTGTCATCACGGCCGTGTAGCCAGTTAGAAACGAGTTCCTCCTTGCCCTCGTTGGTGTTGAGATAATTGAGGTCAAGTGTAGCATTGTCAGAGCCGTCAAGCTCGCCGTAAATAGACGACGCAAAGGCGTTGGCGCTAGTCTTGTCGGGGTTGCGGAAGGCGTTGCCTTCGCGGTCGCGGTGGAGATAGCCGTCGCGGTCGGTGTATTGAGAGAGCGTTTCGCTGTTGGCCGTGGTGCAAAGGTCGTCGTTGCCGTCGCCGTCAAGGTCAATATATTCGGGGGCGGTTTCGCCTTTGTCGGCATAGATATCTTGGGCGAGACGACCGGTAAATTGGCGCATTTCCTCAGAAACTTCAACATCCTTGAAGGCAGCGCGAAGGATATCTTCGGCGCTAGCGGCGGGGTTTTCGGCGGCGTAAGCTTGCTCGTTAATCACAAATTCGTTCAGTTCGCCCTTGGCGGCGTCATCAAGCCCCTGCATAGCGGCAATGCGATCGTCTATATCGTCGTTGTTCATATCAATAAAATCGTCATTAAGTAGTGAGTTGATCAATTCGTCGTTGGATGCCGTATCAAAATCAATAGCGCCCGAGTCGGCGGGAGCGCCGATTTCAGGAGTGTCGCCAGTATCGGCATCAAGGATAATCTCGGCATCATCGCCGGCGAGGCTGCCGTTCTGGTCGTCGGCGTCGCCATCTGGCTCCTTAAGGTCCTCTTCACCGCCGGGCTTGAAGGGATTTTTGTCGTCTTTGTCAAGAATACCGTCATCATCGTTGTCTCGGTCAATAAGCAAGCCTACACCAGCTGCGGCAGCAGTGAGAGTAAGCACCGTAATCCCAGCAACCGCCAGCCGACCTAAGAGCTTTTTGACTTTCTTGCCACGAGCCTGGGCCGCTTGCTCTTGCTCAAGTTGTGCAGCCTCCGCTTGTTCCTGCTTCATCTGCTCCCATCGCGCCTTAGCCGCCGCTCCATCTTGCATGGCTAATTCATCCAAGCTATTGCTCTTAGAGTTGTTTTGGTTGTTTACCATAATTTATCTCGTTTATGTTATCTTTCTACCTCTATTCTAGCATAAGCACATTAGGCTTGTCAAGAGTTTTTGTATAAAATGTTTATACAATTTTAAGACTAGTTTTGGGCGTAAAAATAGCTAACCTAGCAAAAATCCCGCAAAATTTGCGGGATTTTCTGTCGTATAAATTTTGTATACAACTTGTTTTCTTTTTTACATTTTATGCTCCTTTCTCTGTTAAATTTTGTGTTTTTACAAAAAGTTAGGCTGCTCGCGCAAGCGTTCGGTTAAAGTGAACCGGCACCGCCTGCTTTAAAATGTCGTTAGCCTCGCCTTGCGAAATGCGTGATTTGATTTCACGAATTTGCTTCGTTAGCTGCTCTTCTGGCAACTGATAGTCGCGTGCGTGCCGTGCGGCACGCATCAAGCGACGACCACGCAACTGCTTAGTTTTTCGCTCTTGCTGTGCTTCATAGCTCTGGAAAGCCGGCTCTACATAGTTGTAGTCCAGATAGTCGCTTGGCTGCACAATGCGTTCTTTGTTGGCGTTTGACATATGCTCCTTTCTTTTTGTTTTGTTGTTTGTGTTAGTTTCCTAACTAACTTTAGTGTATCACACTTATGTTAAAAAGTCAATAGGTTTAGCAAACTTTATACACAAATTTTGTTCAAGGATTAGACACGCTCTAATGAGATGACAATTTTTGTATCGTTTATTTGTACAAGTTGACTATGGAGATAGTCGCCTGTCATAAGTTCGTCGGCAAGGGTTTCTTTAGCGATAGTTTCAATGAGCTCAGGGGCGAGGTCTATACCCGTAATAGACAGTTTGATGTGGTCGTCTACTTCTAGGCCGCTACTCTTGCGGAGCCCCTGAATAGCACGAATAATCTCACGCATAGCGCCCTCGGCTTCGAGCTCTTTTGTCAGACGTTTGTCAATTGAAACATTTTCGCCAGCGCGGTGTATAATATTTTTAATGTTAGTCTCGTCGGCAATGATTTGTTCGTAAAAATCTGGTAATTTTTGCGTGCCATATACAAGGCTTGCGAGCGGCTGGCGGATTTTGACGAGCCCGAATTCGTCGTGCTGGTTGGCGCGGAGGGCGAGGGCCTGCTCGATAATATTGCGGGCGGTGGCCATATCGTCTAGGACTTGCTGGTTGACTGATAGGGTCTTTGGCCAGTCTTGGAGATGGACGCTGCCCTGTTCGCCAAGATTATGCCAGAGCTCCTCGGCGAGGAATGGTGTAAATGGGGCGAGAATTAGGGCGAGAGTGCGAAGAACAGTATAGAGGGTGTCATAGGCGCTAGCTTTGTCGGCGTCGGATTCGGACTTCCAGAAGCGGCGGCGTGAGCGGCGGACGAACCAGTTGGAGGCGTCGTCTAGGAACGGCAAAACGCCAGAAAGAGCGTCGGGGATGTTGTAGGCTTGCATATTTTGCGTGAGGTCGGCTTGGAGCTGGCCGAGACGCGAGAGAATCCATTGGTCTAGCCGGTTCTGCGAGCCCCAAGTTGCCGCATCGCGGCGACTTGGGGGCTCCTCGATGCTGCTGCTTGGCGACCAGTTGTCTATGCTGGCGTAGAGGGCGAAGAAATCGTACATATTCCAGAGCATAGCAAGGCGACGCTGGGTGTCGGAGACGTCTTTGTCTTGGAGGGAGAAATCTTCGCCGTTAAGAAGGGGCGACGACAAGAGCAAAAAGCGGAGGGCGTCGGCGGAGTAGGTATCCATAACGACAGTAGGATCGGTGAAGTTGCCGAGAGATTTGGACATTTTGCGGCCGTCGTTGCCTGCGACGACACCAGTGGTGATGACGTTTTTGTAGGCATTGTCGCCAAAAAGCGCCGTGTTGATAACGTGGACATAATAGAACCATGCGCGAACTTGGCCGACGTATTCTACGATGAAGTCGGCTGGGTAGTTCTCGTCAAATTTGGCCTTGTTTTCAAATGGGTAGTGGAGCTGGGCAAACGGCATAGAGCCACTCTCAAACCAGCAATCTAGGACTTCTGGGATGCGTTTGAAATGCTCGCCGTCAAGGTTGAATTCAATTTGGTCCACCCAAGGGCGGTGATAGTCTGTAAGTGTTTGGCCAAAGAGAACTGCAAGCTCGTGGTAGGAGCCAATGACTTTGATGGTGCCTTTATCGCCCTTCCAGACTGGCATAGCGGTAGCCCAAAAACGGTTGCGCGAGAGCGTCCAGTCGGGGGCTTGCTCAATATTTTTGGCGAAACGACCGTGTTTGAGGTGGGCTGGGACCCAGTTGATGTTCTCGTTTTGCGATAAAAGCAATGGCTTGCTGCCCTGAACGTCAAAGAACCACGACGGAATGGCGCGATACATAATGCGTTGTTTGCTGCGAGGGTTGAATGGATATTCGTGGCGGATGTAGTCAATCTTCCAGACGATGCCCTTACCCTGCTCCGCCTCTTGCTCGGTGAGTTCGCGGCCTTGGTGGTCGTGATTTTGTAGGCATTTGGCGATAAATTTGTTGGCAGCCCAGACTTCAATGCCGGCTTCATCGGTATCGCGAACGCCAATTTTATGTAACTGCTCGGCGGCTTCGGGGTAATAGTAGCCGTTGTCGTCAATTACATGCACTACGGGTATTGACTCTTTGAGTGCCAGACTAAAGTCATCCTCGCCATAAGCTGGCGCTATATGTACAACACCGGTACCAGCATCATCGCCAACAAAATCTGCCTCAAATATAGAGTGGTGGTGTTGGGCGTCTAGTCCCAAGCCTTTACTCAAAACGTCTAAATTGTCATTAGAAAAACCTGAGTTTAGATTAGCAAATATTGGCTCGTATTCTAGCCCCTTTAGCTCGCTACCCTTAAACTCTTCTATGGTTTTCGCCTCTGGGAAAAGACTTTTGGCGAGCTTTTTGGCAAGGATATATTTATTATCCAATAGCACGTATGTGAGGTCTTTATTAACTGCAATGGCCATATTGGCTGGCAAAGTCCACGGCGTCGTTGTCCATGCAAGCATAAACTTGTCTTGACCTTTTAGTTTGAATTTAACATAGGCTGACGGGTCGGTGACGGTTTGGTAGGCGTCGTTATCCATGGTGACTTCGGCTTTGCTGACTGGGGTGGCAAATTTAGTATCATACATTAAGACTTTTTGGCCCTCGTAGATTTTGCCTTGGTCGTAAAGTTGCTTGAAAGCCCACCAGACCGACTCCATAAAATCTTTATCCATGGTGCGGTAAGAGTTTTTGAAGTCAACCCAGCGACCGATGCGGTCAATTGTGCCTTCCCAACTTTCGGAGTTGGCAATCATAGATTCGCGGGCTTTGATAATATAATCTTCTAGGCTAATTGGCGGGAGTTGCTTGCCGTCTTTTTCAATTGGCTCGCTCGCACCGATTTGGCGACGGTCTTCAATGTTTAGTTGCTTTTCTACGAAGTTTTCGGCTGGCAGACCGTGGCAGTCCCAGCCCCAGCGACGTTCAACACGTTTGCCGTTCATGGTCCAAAAACGTGGCACGGCATCCTTGACAATGCTAGACAAAAGCGTGCCGTGGTGAGGTAGCCCTGTGATAAACGGTGGCCCATCATAAAAAACGTAGCTGTTTTTATGGTCGCGATTCTCAATGGATTGCTCAAAGGTATGGTTTTGCTTCCATTCTTGCACCCAATATTGCTCGTATTCTTTGGCGGCACGCCGCTTTGGATAGGTTGTTCCCATAATACTATATATTATACTAGCGAATAGCCAATAAGTAAATACTTTTAGGGCAGAACTGCCCTTAATGCCCTAAGAGTATTTACTTATTGGCCTGCTAGAGAATAACAAACATATCAGCCAACTGCTGAACCGTTGGTAACGGCAAGCCCGAAAAACGAGCCGCCTCGCGGCCGTCGTCCATCACGGCAAGAAAGGTCGGAAAATCCATAATGTCGTAGGCATGGGCTTCGCTGCTGCCGCTCGGGGTGTCTGGGTCGTGAATCTCAAAACTCTTTTGGTAGCGATTGCTCAAATCTTGCAAAAGATCCTCGGTATCTTGCGTGTAGTCGCGCTCTTTGCGGTAAAAAACTATAAATCTCATTATCCCACCTCCTTTGGCATTATTGCAGTTCTCCTGCTGGCTTATTCTCAGAGTGCTTATTCTCAGAGTGCTTGCCCTCGCTGTTTTTGGCGCGGCGTTGGGCGAGAATCCGCTCAAACTCGCTGAGGGTCTTGAATTCGTAAAAGACGCTAGCAAAACGGACGTAGGCGACTTCGTTGATTTCGGCTAAGGCGGCGAGGACTTGCTCGCCGATTTCGCGGCTGGTGATTTCGTCGGCGTTGCCGGTGTAAACGGCGGATTCTACACGGTTGACGAGGTCTTCTACGGCTAATTCGCCGCCGAGGAACTTGCCGACACTGCGGCGAATGGCATTTTGTAGTTTGGCGTGGTCAAAGAACTCGCGGGCGCCGCTGCGTTTGATGACGACGATATTTGGACGCTCAATTCGTTCGTAAGTGGTGAAGCGGCGGCCGTCGGGCGATTCGCGGCGACGGCGCACGGTGGTGCCGTCGTTACTCTCGCGGGATTCTAGCACACGGCTATTGCCGATCTGTAAAAGTTCGGTTCGGCTAGCCCGCGATTTTTCCATTAGTTCCCCTGCTTACGGCGGTCGCGGAGGCGCTTTTTCAAGATTTCTGGAACATCTGGATCGTCATCTTCGTCCTCCCAGACATTACGCGATGGTTGACCACTGATAAAGTCGGCTGGGGCAGAAACTGGCTCGGTGGCTGGAGCCGCTGCTGGTGCGGGAGTGGCGGCATAGTTGCTAGCACTAACTGGGGCGGTGATTTTGCTCCACATATCCTCTGGCTCTTCTTCTAAGGTCTTTTTGACGGCTTCTATGGTAGGGTCGGCAGCTGGGGTTGGGGTGGCGGCAGCCTCACGGCTGGCGTGATAATCTGGGCCAAAACCAGTTGCAACAACGGTAATCATAATCTCATCGCCAAGCTCTGGGCGAGTGGCAGCACCAAAGAAGATGTTGGCATCTGGCGAGACAGAGTTGGTGATGACCTCGGCGGCCTCTTGGACTTCATTCATACTGACGTCAGCACCAGCAACATTGAAGAGAACGCCCTTAGCACCGTCAATAGAAACCTCAATCAGTGGCGACTCAATCGCAGCTTGGGCGGCTTTGGCGGCACGACCCTCGCCGCTAGCGCGGCCGATACCCATGAGAGCGGAGCCAGCGTTTTTCATTACCGATTGGACGTCGGCAAAGTCAAGGTTGATGTCGCCGTGGTCGGTAATCAACTCGGAGATGCCCTGCACGCCTTGGCGCAAAACGTCGTCGGCAAGTTTGAAAGTTTCAAGCAGTGGGGTGCGTGGGTCAATAGTCTGCAAAAGCCGATCGTTTGGGATAGTAATCAGCGTATCAACTTCTTCGCGCATACGGGCAATAGATTCGTCGGCGTTCTTTTTGCGTTTAGCGCCCTCAAAAGTGAAGGGGCGGGTAGCGACGCCAACCGTCAAGATGCCGAGTTTACGAGCCTCACGTGCGACGATTGGACCAGCACCTGAACCCGTGCCGCCACCAGCGCCAACAGTAACAAAGACCATATCGGCGCCATCAAGGGTGGAGCGGATGTCTTCAAGCGACTCCTCGGCTGCGGCTTGGCCGATTTCTGGCTTGGCGCCTGCGCCAAGACCACCCGTAAGCTTTTGCCCGAGGTGAACTGTCATATCTGCCTTAGAATGGTGCAGTGCTTGCGCATCAGTATTCATGGCGACAAACTCAACGTTTTGCACGCCCAATTCCTTCATTCGATTGACGGCCGAGCCGCCTGCCCCACCGACGCCAACTACCTTGATGTTTGCGAATTTAACGATTTCGCTTGGTTTGACCTCTGGCATTATGTAATCCTTCCTCCTTGTTCTTAATTATATTATACACGGGAAAAATCGGTGGTCAATAGTTTTTACAAAAATTGTTCAAGAAAATGTTTAGGTGTCAGCTTAAGGGCTAGAATTTAATTTTGTCAAATAGACTAGCAAACCACGACTTGCCGTTTTTGGATTTTTCGGGCTTGGCTTTGCCGCTAGCCTGCGCACTCTGGCCGTTCTGGAGGTCTTGTAAGGCGAGGCCGACAGCGGCAGCATATTCAACACGGAAGACATCACGAAAGGCGCTGTTAATATTTTTGACTTCGCCGAGGCGAGTGGCCGTCACTAGCTCGCGGCTAGCTAAGCTCGCAAGGTCTTTGATTTTGGCGCCGCCGCCGATTAGAACGATACCCTCAGGGAGTTTTTGATGATAGCCGGCACGAGTAATCTCAGCCTTAACTGCCTTCAAGATGCTCTTTAAGCGGTCGCTAACGATTTCGTCAACACCAATGATGTCCTCGCCGTTGCCGACGCGATCAAATGAGTAGGCTTCACGGCCCTTGATGAATTCGATTTTGCCACCACTAGCTGAGCCCAGGGCGTTGGCGTAGGTGCGTTTGATTTCTTCGGCGATTTCGGGGGTGACTTTAAGGACTGTCGCGAGATCATTCGTGATATTGTTGCTGCCGACCGACTTTTTCTCGCCAGTTTTCATCTCTACCGATACGACACCGACATATTGCAGCTCGCCATCTTCAAAAATTGCGACCGAAGTAGTGCTAGAACCGATATCGACGAGGGCGACGCCGTTTTCGATCTGGCGAGGTGAGAGAGCTGCCTTGGCACCAGCTGCTGCCACGGGGACAAGGCTACATTCAGAGATTTGAGCTAGCTCTAAGGTTTTTTGTAGATTAACTAGACTTGGGCTAAGAGTAGAGATGACGCTAGCGCGCATTTCAAGGCGTTGACCGTTCATGCCAACAGGGTCTTTGATGCCGCTTTGACCGTCTAGGGTATAGCCGTGAGGAATTAAATCTATAATGCTGCGGTTATTTGGCAGCCTGCCCTTTTCGGCGTCCTGAAAGAGGCGGTCAAGGTCTTTGGGGCTGATTGGGCGTTTGGGGTCTTCTAGGGCGATGACGCCATCAGTGTTAGTGGTGAGCAGATTGACGCCGCCGATATTGACGGTGGCGTGGTTGATTTCAAAACCGAGCACGCTCTGTAAATCTTGCAACAAATTACGCAAGATTGCCGCGGGACGCTCTAAATCAACGACTTCACCATAGCGGACACCGCTACTTGGGACTTCTTTGACTCGTAAAACAGCTGGCATATCCTGCCCTTTTTGTGAAAGAACGACCGCCTTGATGCTATCTGTGCCAATATCTATACCGATGCCATATCTTACCGTATCCATATATATATTATACGGCTAACGCCGAATTTTACAATACTTTTTATATAACTTGTGCGAAATTACCAAGCCGTAAGGATTTCGGCACCATTTTTAAGGATTAAGATTGTGTGTTCGTAGTGGGCGCAGAGCGAGCCGTCGGCGATATGGACAGACCAACCGTCATGGCGGTCAATTTTGGTTTTGATGCCGCCGAGTGAGACCATTGGCTCAACACAGATTGTTTGGCCGGCTTCAAGGACCGCACCACTTTTGGCATAGCCGTAATTTGGGACTTCGGGGTCTTCGTGCATGGAGCGGCCGATGCCGTGGCCGATATAATCTTTAATTACGCCCAATTTCTTTGAACACAAAAATTGTTCAATGCGGGAGCCAATCTCGCCAGTGCGGGAGCCAGCCTTGATGTTTTTAGTGCCAACATAAAAACTTTGCTCAGTAGCCCCTATTAAATGCTTTAAGGCGGCGTTTGGTTTGCCGCCGACGACCATGGTAAAGGCGCTGTCAACACACCAGCCTTTATGGCCAATGGTAAGGTCAAAACTGACTTTATCGCCGTCCTCAAATGGCTCGTCGTTTGGCACGCCGTGAATCAGCACATCATTTTTAGAAATACAAATTGAGTAGCCGAAACTTTTGGCTTCTTTGAGGTAGGTCGGCTCGACCTTGTATTTTTTGCACAGTTCACGATTGAGTTGGTCTAGTTCTAAACCAGTGACGCCAGCGACGGCATGTGACTTCATTTCTTTTAAGATGGTAGCGATAATTTTGCCACCTTCACGCTGAGCAGTGATTTTTTGCTCTAACTCGGCTGCCGTAAAATCTTTTAATGGTTTTTCACTCATTTTGCCCTCCCCTGCCACACTTGCCAGACTTTGTTGCGAGTGGCGTTCATATCGCCGTTGCCATCAACTTTGAGGTGCAGAACTCGATTTGCAACCATTTGCTGCAACATTTTTTGGGTTTCGGTTGTATAAAAATTGTGGCGGATTTGCCAGTTCTCCTCTGTGTCGCCAGCGCGACCGCGGGCTAGTTGACGGTGAAGTGATTCTTCGGGGCTGACGATTAGTTCAACTACGGCATCAAGTTGCCAGCCGTTTTGCACGAGTGTTTGATATTGCACGGAATTACGCGGAAAGCCGTCCAGAACGAGATTTTCGCCGTTATTTTTGGCTTTTTGCAAGAGGTCTAACATAATCGGCAGGATAATTTCGTCGGGAGTCATCTGGCCTGCGGCAAGACGCTCGGCTTCATCTGGGGTAGCGCGCTCACGCAAAAGTTGGCCCGACGAGATATGGCGCCAAGTCGGCTTAGAAGTTTGGCTCGGGCTACCCTGCTCATTCAGACTTTCGGCCAACCAACGAGCTTGTGTGCTTTTACCACTCCCGACATCGCCCACAAACTCAATTAAATGCATTTATTTCTGCAAACCCATTTTGATGCGGCGAGTTTTTTCAGCTCGGCGCTGATCGCGCAAGATAGCGTGCGTGCGGCGCTTGCGGCGGCTCTCTGGGCGGGCAAAACGCATGCTAGCCTTAACATTGGCAAGCAAACCGTTCTGTAATACTTTGCGGTTGAATCGGCGAAGGACGTTCTCGCTGGCTTCTTTTGGATCTTTTCGTTCTACTTTAATGCTCATATAATATATACTATCATACTTAACTAGAAAAATCAAGAGGCCCTTCGGTTTTCTTTTAGAAAAAGAAAACCGCCTAAGAAAAAACAATGAGAAAATCAGCCAAAAATAAATGTTGGCTGATTTTCGGTTTTTTATGCTATAATATTATTATGAAGATTTTGATGACCCCTGCTGCAAGTTTGCGTGAGCCAAGTCAGAAGATTGGCGAGATTACGCCTGCTATCAAGAAATTGGCGGACGAAATGATTAAACTCAGTTTAGAATGGGAAGATGAGCATCCGCATGAGATTTCGTCGGCGCTGGCGGCGCCGCAGGTGGGCGAAAATGTGCGGATGATTGTGGTACGGAACAATTCAGAGGATAAGTCGGACAAAGAATTTACGGCACTTATAAATCCGCGAGTAGTTTCGGAGAGTGGGCGGTTGATTACAGATTGGGAGGGCTGCCTTTCGGTGCCGGCACTGTATGGTAAAGTGGCGCGACGGGACAGCGTAAAGGTAGCAGCGACACTACTAGACGGCACAGAGGTAAAAATCAAGGCAGACGGACATTTGGCGCGAACAATGTTGCACGAGATTGACCATTTGAACGGGGTTTTGTTTGTGGACAAAATCCGTGGTAAAAAGAAGTCGTTTGCGCGGCTACATACCGAAGATGGCGCCTTGGTGCCAGTTGACTATGCTGAAATTGCAGATGACGCTGATTTGTGGGGGGATTAGATGAACGATTTGGCGAAAAGTCTGCCGATTATCTTTTTTGGGGTGGATCGCTTCCCTGCTTTGCCGTTAAAAAAGTTGCTAGAAGAAAATTATAACGTTCGGGCGATTTTTGCGGCGCCAGATAAGGATGCACGAGGCGGCAAGAAGATTGCCCCTGTGGCTAAGGTGTTGGGCGAGCAATATGATGTGCCAGTCTATCAGCCCGAAAAAGGGCGTGAAATTTTGCCAATTTTAGAAAAAATAACGGTTTCTGACTGGTATCAAGAGGCGGCACGAGCTGGCATTAAGCCGCTCGGGGTGCTGGTGTCTTATGGCAAAATTATCCCTAAGGAGGTGCTGGATTGGTTCGCGCCGATGCCGATTCTGAATATTCACCCGTCGCTATTGCCAAAATATAGGGGTAGTAGCCCTGTGGAAAGTGCAATTTTAAGTGGCGATAAAAAAACTGGCGTGTCAATTATCAAGCTTGTGTCAGAGATGGATGCGGGCGAGATTTTGGCGGCGCAAGAGGTGGCGATAGCGGATGACGAAACGAGCAGTTCGCTCTATGGTAAGGCGACAGAAGTGGGCTGGAAGATATTGCAAGAGGTAATTCAGCGAATTGCCGAGGCGGCAAGGGCGGCAGCAAACACGACTAGCGATGAAGCGAGCAAAATACTAGTGGCTGCGACTAGTGGTGTGCCACAGGATGAAAGATTAGCGACTTTTACGGGACGATTTGAAAAAAGGGACGCGGGACTGCTGGATTCAGAAACTGCGGCAGAGTTAGAACGAAAAGTGCGGGCGTTTGACGAGAACCCGCAGGCGTTCTATGTGTATAATGGTACACGTATGAAAGTTTTGTCTGGTAAGATAAGTGAAGCCCGTCTTACTTCTATAGATATTCATACTTCGGACGGCAAGTTTTACTCCCCTACTCGGATTGTGCCAGAGGGAAAAAAGGCGATGACCGTTGCGGATTACTTGAACGGTCAGCGATAATTTGCCTTAGTGTGAGTTATTGCTGGCCTAAAAGTTGGGCGCGGCTAGCGATGACTTCTTGTTTGATGTCGTTTGCGGTTTTAGCAACGATTTGTTCGTAGTCGGGACGATGGATTAAGAGCCACTTAACAGAGGCATATTCATCATTAAGGGTTGGGTCGCCTGCGGGTAGGGCTAGCTTTTCGGACATTTTAGCATAAATAGGATCAGTTTGATAGTTGTTTTTAGCGATAAAAGCGTTGATGGCGTCAGTGTTGCCGGCTACGAGTTCGTCAAACTCGGCGACGACCTCTGGGGCGAGTCCCTCGGCGATAGTCTCACCGACACGGGTTTCGTGCTCTTCTTCTAGGTGTTGTAAAAACTCCGCTTTGTGGGGTAGGTCGGCTAACCCATTTTCAATCAAGAATTGCTCGTCAAAATCCATCGTGTTATCTCCTGTTTGCCCTATTATATATTAAACGTAAGCAAATTGCAAGAGTTTAGAGTTTGCGAGCCTTAATTTCACGCGAAATGAACTCTAATTTGTCGCCGATAGCAAGAGTGAGCTTGTCGGTCTTTTTGAGCTCCAGGCCACACATTTCGCCGGCAACAGCGCTGGGGACGGTGTTTTTTTCTTTTTGGACTTTGAGGACGGTAAGTTCGCCGAGCTCAATTTTATCACGGATAACTTTGGCGATTAGGTCAGCCGTGACTTTGCCGGTGAGAACTTCGCCGCCAGCAATTACCTCGCTTTTGGTGTCGCGGAAGACGCCCATAACTTTGAGCGAACCAACAACGGTTTCTACCACCTCTGGGGCGAGGAGTTTTTCCATTTCGCGTTTGGCGTCGTCAAGTAATTCGTAAATTACGCGGAAGGTGCGAACGGGGATATTGTCGCGGTCGGCGGTTTTTTGGAGGGCGGGGCTGATAGTAATATTGAAGCCGTAAAGAATGGTGTGGGCGCCGCGGGCAAGGGTGAGATCGTTCTCGGTGATATTGCCGACCCCTGTGGCGATAATGTTGAGGCGGATTAAACCCTGAGTGTCAATCATCCGCAGACTATCCACGACCGAAGTGGCAGAGCCGCCGACATCAGCCTTGACGACGACGTTCAATTCAACGGTATTATCGCTAGCGGACATTTTGCGGAGCAAGTCAAGGTTGGTAACATTAGTGCTGGCGGTGTTCTCTTTGGCGCGAGCGATATTGGTTTCAGCCTGCTGGCGAGCGGCACGCTCGCTCTCGGCCTCGGCGAAGTAGTCGCCAAAACTTGGCAGGTCCTTAAAGCCGACCACTGTAACTGGGGTGGCAGGAGTAGCCTTGCCTTTTGGTTTGCCGCGCCAATCAAGCATGGTGCGAACTTTGCCACGAGCGCCATTAGCAACCACAAAATCGCCATTTTTGAGCACGCCACCAGTGATTAGTAGGTTCGCAACTGGGCCGCGACCGACTTCCATGTGCGATTCAATCACAAGACCGCAAGCAGGGATGTTTTCGTCGGCACGGAGGTCTTCTACATCGGCAAGGAGTAAAATCATCTCCAATAATTTATCAAGGTTTTTGTTATCTTTAGCAGAAACTGGCACCATAATGGTGTCGCCACCCCATTCTTCGGGGTTCATATTGTGTTCGCTGGCAAGTTCGGCCATTACGCGATTGACATCGGCACCGGCTTTGTCAATTTTGTTAATCGCAACGATAATTTTGGCGTTGGAGTTTTTGGCGAATTCAATCGCTTCAACAGTTTGGGGCTTGACACCATCGTCGGCCGCAACAACTAGCACGACAATGTCGGTTAAAGAGGCAGAATGTTGGCGGAGGGCGGCGAAAGCCGAGTGGCCGGGGGTGTCAAGGAAGGTGATGGTTCGCTTTTTGTGTTCTAATTGGTAGGCAGAAATGTGCTGAGTAATGCCACCGGCTTCGCTGGCGGCGGTTTTTTTGCCAAGCAGAGTGTCAAGCAAGGTGGTTTTACCATGGTCAACATGGCCCATAATTGCCACAATCGGTGGGCGTGGCACGGCCGAGTCTGATAACTGGCGTTCTTCACGGGCTGGTAAAGCCTCTTTGCGGCGTTCTAGTTCGACTTCTTCGGCTAATTTTAGCTCGCCGACAATCAGGGCGGCGGTATCATAATCTAACCGTTGGTTGATTGTCGCGACGATGCCGTTTTTGAATAATTCGCCGATTAGTTTAACTACCGGCAAACCAAGGGCAGCCGCCAACTCATCTACGGTGATGGAGCCAGCGATGGACACAACTTTTTTCATAACCGACTCCTTTCCTTTTCATTTACTTATTTTTTGAGCGACAACGCAATCTTGCGGGCTGGGAGGTCAATGTCAATTACGGTGAACTTCTTTTTGTCGCCGAGGGCAAAGACCTTCTCTGGGGCGTTGTTCTTGCCGCTGCCCATCTCGGTGATATGAACTAGGGCCTCAACCGATGGCGTAATCTGGACAAAAGCGCCAAATGGGGTGATGCGGGTGATGGTGCCTTCAACTTCGTCGCCCTTCTTGAGATGAGCTGTTTCAGAGAGCCAAGGGTCTGGTAGAGTTTGCTTGATACTGAGGCTGAGGCGACCATTATCAACCGAAATCACTTTGGCGTGGACTTCGTCGCCGACTTTGAGGTATTTGCTGACATCTAGCACGCGCTCCCAAGAGACTTCAGAGATATGAACGAGCCCCTCAATGCCGCCGACGTTAACGAAAGCGCCAAAATCAACGATGCCAGAAACAACGCCGTCAACCTCAGAGCCGACTGTGATACCCTCTAACTTTTCAGCGTTTTGGGTTTTAGCGATGTCGCGTTCAGAGAAGATTAGCTTGTTGTTCTTTTTGTCAACGTCAATCACCTTAACAGTGAGCGGCTTGCCGATTAGGCTAGAGAGTTTTTGGATGATTTCGCTGCGATCGCCAGCGGCAGCGCGAGGGTAATGCTCAACTGCGAGTTGCGAAACTGGCATAAAACCACGCACGCCGTTAAACTCAATCAAAAGACCGCCACGATTGACGTCAAAAGGAGTGACCTCAATGACTTCGCCAGAGGCTTTTTTGGCCAAGAGCTCATCCCAGCCACGGTCTTTAGCGGCTTTGCGGAATGAGACTAGTTGATAGCCGTCTTCGGTTTCTTCGCCTAGGATGCTGGCTTGGACTTCTTCGCCAACTTTGAGATTGCGCGAAAAAGCGACCTCGTTGCGAGGGATAATGCCAACGCCATGCGCCCCTAAATCAACCAAGATCTCGGATTTTTTGACCGAAAGCACCTTGCCATTGACTAGTTCGCCCTCTTCAAAGGCTTTGAAATCCTGCCCTGCTAGCAGTTCGTCCATCGTTATTTTTGCCACTTATATACTTCTTGAACAGGCCAAAGACCCGCCCAAAACTCCTTTCATTTCTATAATTATAGCGTATTGGGGAGCAAAATGCAAGGGTTTTGCTGTATAATATATATATGCTATTGGAAAGGCTGAAGGCGGATTATCCGCAGTTTAAGTGGCGAATAGGGGCGAGGTTTCGCTGGCGGCCGGCGACAAGGACGATTACGGTGGAAAAATGGGCGAAAAATGACAGAAATGGGCAAAAAACGGCAAAATCTGCTGGCGAGGGATATGTAGGGCAAAAATATGCCCTCCTGACGCTCCACGAGCTCGCACACGCGCTTTTAGGGCATAAGGATGATAGTTGTGATGTTTTGCGGCTAAAATGCGAGGCAGAGGCTTGGGAGAAGGTTAAGAGCGATTTGTGCGGGCGGTATGGTGTTGCGTGGGACGAGGAATTTGCGCAGGATAATTTGGACACTTATCGGGCGTGGCTGCACAAAAAATCCGCCTGCCCTGTTTGCAAACAGTGTCGTTTACAAACAAAGACAGGCGAATATGTGTGCCTGAACGGCTGCTAAAAGGCTTATTTTACCTTTTTAGCTGGGCCGCGCTTGCTGATTGCGCCACCTTTGGCGCCAGCGATGCGAGCGAGCTCGCGGTTCGCGGCAAAGCCACCGGTGCGGCCTTTTTTGCCGCCCATTGCACCGATACGGGCATAAAAATCTGCACCGTGCTTAGCAATATTACTTGCGGCCGCCTTAGCGCCGCCAACTTTATTACCTGCCATATCTTCTCTTTCTCCCACCGACTTAACAATATCGCACCCTTATGTGCTTACCCTTATTATATCACACTCGTGCTTAAATGTCAATACTAACATAAGGTTTTTCTGAAAATTGTAGTTTGCATATAGAAATAAGTGGTATATAATATGTATATGAAAAAGTTTTGGGGTAAGGTTGTGGGGTTCTTTTCGAATAAGCGGGCGTTTTATGGGCTGATTAGCGTGAGTGCGGTGATTTTGGTAGCGGCGGTGGTGGTTTTGGGGGTGATTCGGCCGTTTCGGATTATGGTTTTAGGGGTCAATGTCAATCAACAGTTTGACCAAAACCAGCCGATTCCGTTTGTGGATGGTGGGCTGTATGGCTATATTGACACCAAGGGCAAGGTGTTGATTTCGCCGCGATTTGAGCGGGCGGAGCCGTTTAATGGCAAATATGCACTTGCTACCTCTGGGGAGCGAGATGTGGTGATTGACAAAAAAGGCGAGATTAAACTGGATGCGGCGCGTGATACGGTGTTTTATGATGAGGTGAGCCGGACGTGGCTGGTCGGCAGCACGCTATATAATGCGAATTTGAAGCGGGTTTCTAAAAATACTATGGACGTGCGTAAGGGGTCGGACGGGTTGTATCCGTTCTTTGAGAGCGGCAAATACGGGGTGATTAACGCCCGTGGCAAGAAGATTTTTGATTGCGGTGGGTCGCCTTGTGAGGTGGAGATACGGGAGGCGGTGGCGGAGTTGCGAGATACTTATGCCTTAGTAAGCATAGAAAACGGCACACAGACGATTATTAACGCCAAAAATGGCAAAAAAATCGTGGAATATGGCAACGGGACAACTGTAGTCGTGATGCCAAATAATATTTTTGCGGTTCATAGCGTTGAAGACGGGCGAACGGCGACTTTTTATCGCTATATTGAGAAAAATCGGATTGCTGTAGAGGCGGAAGACGGCGTGATGTTTTCGCTGTTTGATGTAAAAAATAAGTATTTTTTGATGGATTTTGGCGAAACTTGGGCTGACAAAAAGCGGAGCGGACGCTATGCACTCTATAAACAGAGCGACGGGACATTCCTTGCGACGACGGCGCGACAGGCGCTAACGGTAAGCGAGTTGACGATTGAGCTGGCCCGGTCGAGTTGTGGAGATAACAAATATGGCATAAATACGGGCGATACTGAGGTGCTAAAATGCGAGTATGATGACGTGGAATTGTTGGGCGCTCCCCTGTTTATGTTCCTAAAAAAGCGGGTTGGGCAAGAAATCGTCGTGCTAAAAGGCAACGGCAAATATACATTATATGATATAAAAAAGCGGAAGATTCTGATGAGTACCGAGACGCCAATTCAGGTGGCGAGCGATTCGCCGTTCTTTGCGAGTTATGATAGCGGGAGTGGTAAAGTGATGGTTTATAATGCAATTACAGGGGCAACGGAGCAGATTCCGACGCACGATGCGACTTCGTGGACGCAAGGTGCGAATTATTTTGCGGTCAACTCTACGGGGCAAATTCGCTATTATAATAATCGACTAGAAGAAATCAAGACGACTTCGCCAAGATAACTTCGGTTTTCTTTTTAGAAAAGAAAGCCGCCTAAGAAAATTTAGTTAAAAAGTCGGCAAGAGTAAATATTGCCGACTTTTCACATTAGTAATTATGTGATATAATTGGAAGTGGAAGAGTGGCCGAGTGGTTGAAGGCGCACGACTCGAAATCGTGTTTATGGCAACATAACGGAGGTTCGAATCCTCTCTCTTCCGCCATTAGGATTATTTTATGGGGCGGGCAGAGGCAGGTTTTTGGAAGATAATTTATCGGTGATTGTGAAAACTGAGGAACTGTATCGGGCGGTTAGTCGTGTGAGCGAAAAATTGTCAGGGTTAAAGCGGCAGACGATTGGGCGGCGGCTGGAAGATACGTCGCTAGAATTATTGGAATATGAGATTATGGCGAAGAACGCCGCCAAACAGAACACCACGCCGTATCTATTGAAAGCGTGTGCGCTAACAGAGCTTGTGATGTTTCATTTACGAATTTTGGGGGATGAAAAGCTCGTGAACCAGACCACTATTCAGCAGTTGCAGGCGAAATTATTGCAAATTGGGCGGGAATTGGGTGGTTGGCGGAGATATTCACAGGGTCGGTAGTAAGTAGCGGGGTTGGACGTGAGGATATGTCGCGCAGAGTAGGGCTCGGGCACCAGCAGATGTGGACTCGGTCGCCAGTGGCCGCCCGAGCTGGTGGTGCTACCTCATCAAAAACGCCGCCACATACTCGTCGTCCGCGTCCGCGGAATTCGCGTTCCAGTTCGGCTTGCCGTCGTAGTTCACGTTGCCGTAAGGACAAAGGTCGTGGCTTTTGACTTCTGGTGCTTCTGTCGGGTTGCCACACGCATGCGACAATCGGGTCTTTGTGATTTACACCAGACACTCGTGAGGTAACACTATCTCACTTGGCGATTGGATGCACCCGCGGCAGGTCCAGCGGTATTCTTCGGTGTTTTCTATAGTAGGCCGTCTTTGGGCGCGAGAATAACCACGACCCCAAGCGTTTTAGCGCTCGCAATCGTGGTTATAGTATAGCAAACTGCGGTATGAGAGTAAAGTGCACGGTATTTCTTAGGTGCGCGAAAGGAAAAAGAAAAAAG
>JAISHF010000003.1 GCA_031262695.1 Candidatus Nomurabacteria bacterium
TAACCACGACCCCAAGCGTTTTAGCGCTCGCAATCGTGGTTATAGTATAGCAAACTGCGGTATGAGAGTAAAGTGCACGGTATTTCTTAGGTGCGCGAAAGGAAAAAGAAAAAAGAAAAGGGAGAGGGTTTGAGGACGAAGGCGAAATTACCTAACCAAAAACGCCGCCACACACTCGACGTCCGCGCCCGCGGAATTCGCGTTCCAGCGCGGCTCGCCGCCGCAGCGCACGCAGCCGTAAGGACAAAGGTCGTGGCTGGTATTGTAGGGCTGCCCAATGTAGTCGATCCAGCCGACAACGCCGAGGGTATCGCTGAATAAAGAGCGATTAAGGTCGGCATCATAGATGAAACTATGAGTCAAGTAGTTAACCGCCTCACAAATGCCGGCCGCCGAGAACCGCTCAAGGAACTCCTTGGCTACGCGGTCGCGCTCGTCGCCCCATTTCATCTTGCGACAAAAGCTACTGGGGGTATTCTTGTTCCAGCCGGGGATGAGGTCTTTGTTGACCGGCTCAACGAGGAAAAACATTTTGCCGAGGTCATCCTTGGTAAGGCCGTGAGGGATGGATTTTTGGTCGTTTTCCGTGCCGTAGTAGCTACTATTGACATAGTAGCTCTTGTGCATTCTGGCGTCAATGTGTCGGCCCATCGCGTAGGGCGAGAGGTCAAGCGAGGTGATGACACCGCCGCGGAGTCGGCCGTCATCGTGACGGCAGATTTCTAAGCCATTGGCCCAAATTCGCTTAGCGAGGTCAATGCCGCCAGCGATAGTGGCGTCTTGCTCGCCCGCGTTCCATGTGGCGGACGCTGAGCTGGCAAGGTCTTTGACAAGGGCTTCAAAATTGCCGGAGTTTAATTGGCTGTCGTGGCTGTTAGTAATCGTTGATCTCATAGTGAAATCCTCCTTTTCTATTGGGAGTCTGCTATGTTTTAAGGTGTTGGCTTGGCAGACTCTATGGAATTAGCACATTCTACTTACATTATATCATACTAGTGCTTAAAAGTCAAGAGCTTTGGCATATTTTGCTAAAATTACAGAGGTGAAAATGCACTATTTGGGGTTACGATAAGCGTCTACGGCCTCGGCGAGGGCTTCGGAGCCGAGGACGGAGCAGTGGAATTTGCGTTCGGGGAGGCCGCCAAGATAATCGGCGATTTGCTCTGGTGTGATTTTGAGGGCGGCGTCTAGGGCTTGACCTTTGGCAAGCTCGGAGAGGGCGGAGGTGCTGGCGATGGCACTCGCGCAACCGTAGGTGCGCCAGCGGATGTCTTGGATTTTACCTTGTGCAATTTTGAGGTACATGGTCATTTCGTCGCCGCAGATTTTGTTGCCGACCGTGCCTTTGGCGTTAAAGTCAAATTGTGATTCGTCGCCCATGAGGAAGTTTTTGGGCTCTAAAAAGTGGGCTTTGACTTGCTCGCTGTAAGCCCAAGGGGTGGGCTGGGCTGGGGCTTCAGGCGGGGCTGTATTTGGGGCTGGGGTGGGTTTTAGGGTTTTGGGGTTTTTGCTCATGAGATACTCCTTAGTTTTTTGATAATGTTCGGTAGGACGGCCATAATGCGGTCGGTGGCGTCTTGGGGGGTATCGGGCGGAAAGCTGAAGCGAATTGAGCCGTGGGCGATTTCCTCCAAAGACAACCTACGGTTTTCTCTGCGCTCGGTCGGCAAAGCCGAGCCTAAAGGCCAAGCCTCGCTGCTCTTTCCCTTAAGATGTGCATACATAGCCATTAGAACGTGGCTAGGCTTGCCGTCGGCGGTGGCACAGGCGGAGCCAGTAGAGGTGGCGATGCCATGGTGGTCTAGCATTAGCATAATGCTTTCACCCTCGGCGCCGAGGAAGGAAACATCAAGGGTGTTCGGGAGGCTGGCGGCTGGGGTGTTGATAACAACATCCGGGATTTCGGCTTGGATGCGGCGACGGAGTTCATCGCGGAGGGTCTGGACGCGACTTTGGAATTGCTGAATGGTTTGGTTGGCCTGTTCGGCGGCGGCACCAAAGGCGGCGATAGCGGCGACATTGGGTGTGCCGAGGGCGAAAAGGCGATATTTGAGGGCTTTAGTGGCTTTGAGGGCGGGTGTGCCGCCACGGATAAAGAGGGCAGCCGCGCCCTTGCCACCGCCGATTTTTTGGGATGAAATGGTGGCGAAATCAATATTGGCGAGAGGGTTGGTTGGCTGGCTGGTCGGGTCGCCAGCCGAGCCGAGATTGACGGGGATTTTGCCGACGGCTTGCGAGATATCGGAGTGCTTTTTAGCATGCGGAAACTTGGCGAAAATATGCTCTATATTGTATATTTCCCCTGTTTCATTGTTGGCTAACATTGCAGAGATAAGGGCAGGATTTTGGCTGTCGGGCTCGCAAATACTTTTGAGAATGCTGGGGTGTTCATAAGGCGGGCAATAGACGCGCGGGAAGCTAGTAAGCAAAAAATAGTTGACAAGTGAGGCACTGGGGAAGAAAAAGATTTCAGAAGGTTCGGCGCCGACCAGTTTGGCGACTGACGTGCGGGCGCGGTTAATGATTTGGGCGGCAATGCGGGACTCTTCGTGCAGGCCGTTCGGGTTGCCGTAGGCGTCTAGGGCTTGTTCGGCGGCGCGCTTGGCCTCTGGTAGCATTGGTGCGCCAGCGTTGTAATCAAGAAAAAGGCGGCTCATTCAATGCTCTCAATTTCTCCACCTTTTAGGCGTAAGAGCCTTTGGTTGCGGCTGCCGCGGAACTTGCAAGTGAGGTCGCGCTCCGACAAGATAAATGGACCGTCAATTAGCGCATCTAGTTCTTTAACGAGTTCCCACATAGCAGGGGTGGCGCCGTCGCGGCCGGCCTTGATGTCGTCATAGAGAAAACCTGAAAACGACCAGACATTCCAGCCCATTTCTTCTTTTGCAAAGCGGGCGATTTCTAACGCCGCTTCGGCTTGCCACATTGGTTCGCCGCCGCTTAAAGTTAGCCCAGTTTGACCCTTGAAGGTGCGGAGCTTGTCTTTGATATAGTCGGTATCTACCTCTACGCCGCCGTTAAAATCCCAAGACTCAGGATTGTGGCAGCCCTTGCACTGGCGGCGACATCCCTGAAACCAGACCACGGCACGTAGACCCTCACCGTCCACGATACTATCGCGAATGATTGGACCTGCGAGGCGTGCCTTCATATTAGACTTTACCTGTCATTTTGGCTTGCTGTTTTTTGGCGATTTCGCGCTCAACTTTGGTTTTTGGCGTGCCGACAGAATGCTTGACGCGGGCTTTTTCTTCGGCCTTTTTGGCGTCGTTCCAGCGCTCTAAACTCCCTGCCAAGTAGCCGGTGATGCGGCGGAGGCGCTCAAACCCGACGCCGTCTTCGTATTCTTTGCGGTTGCAAGATGGGCAGATGTCGCCTGGGATGACGCCCGAAAAACCGCAGACTGGGTCGCGATCAACTGGGTGGTTGACGGAGCCGTAGCCGATGCCAGATTCCTTCATATGGCGGATAACCGCCTCAAAAGCGTCAATGTTATTGCTCGGGTCGCCGTCTAATTCAATGTAGGTGATGTGGCCGGCGTTGCAGAAGTTGTGATATGGGGCTTCGGTTTCAATTTTGTCAAAGGCGGAGGTGTCGTGATAGACTGGTACATGGAAGGAGTTGGTGTAGAATTCGCGATCGGTGACGCCTTTTAGCTCACCAAATTCTTTGCGATCTAGGGCGGTGAAACGTCCAGCGATGCCCTCAGCAGGGGTGGCGAGGAGCGAGAAGTTCAACTTGTGCTTTTTGGCGAGGGCATCTAGGCGGTCGCGCATATGGCCGATGATTTCAAGGCCGATTTCTTGCATTTCTTTGCTTTCGCCGTGGTGCTTACCCTCCATAGCAACAAGTGCTTCGGCAAGGCCGATAAAACCAACGCTTAGCGTGCCGTGCTTGATGACGTCTTTGAGTTTGTCGTTTGGTTGCAAGTTCTCAGAACCGAACCAGTTGCCTTGGCCCATCAGGAATGGGAAGTTTTTGACGGTTTGGTTGCCTTGGAACTCAAAACGCTCTAGCATTACGCCAGCGGCGAGGTCAATTGCGGCGTCAAGGTCGTGATAGAATTTGTCCCAGTCGGCCTCTTTACGTATACCTGTTGCGATGCCGTTTTTGAGGGCAAGGCGTGGCAAGTTGACGGTTGCAAACGAGCAGTTGCCGCGGCCGCAGACTTTGCCGTCGCTCTCGGGGAAGACACTGGACATCACACGGGTGCGGCAGCCCATATAGGTTACCTCAGAGTCGTAGTCGCCTTTTTTGTAATATTGCAAGTTAAATGGCGCGTCCAAAAAGGCAAAATTTGGGAATAAACGCTTGGCAGAAACCTCCATAGCACGGCGGAAAAGGTCG
This sequence comes from Candidatus Nomurabacteria bacterium, assembly GCA_031262695.1. Classification (GTDB taxonomy): domain Bacteria; phylum Patescibacteriota; class Saccharimonadia; order Saccharimonadales; family Saccharimonadaceae; genus WQUV01. The sequence continues at coordinate 4,348 of JAISHF010000003.1, forward strand.
TAATTTGGGTCTTTGGGGTTATAGTTGACGCCCTCTTTAACCTTGAAAATAGAAATTGGGAAGATTGGCGTTTCGCCCTTGCCGAGGCCGTTCATGGTGGCCTCTAAGAGCATTTTGGAAACTAGGCGGCCAGCTTCAGAGGTGTCGGTACCGAAGTTAATGCTGGTAAACGGCACTTGGGCGCCCGCACGGCTGTGCATAGTGTTGAGATTGTGGACAAAACCCTCCATCGCTTGCATTGTTTGGTGGTCGGTGTCGTAAATCGCCTCGTCAAAAATAATGTCTGGCACATCTTTGAGTTTTTTGTTGTAAACCAACTTATCAAGTGCCTTTTCATCTAGTTTGATATTTTTGCCGGTGAAATTATTGTATTTGGCGAGATTGTGCTTGACGCTCTTGCGGTAAGTGTAATTGACGCCGTCGGCCATAGCATAGTCAAAGTTGGGGATAGATTGGCCGCCGTGTTGCTCGTTTTGGTTGGCTTGGAGCAAAATCGCCGCAAGTGCCGCATAAGAACCGATAGATTTTGGCTTGCGAAGGTGGCCATGTCCAGTGTTAAAGCCGTGCTCAAACATCTTTTTGGGGTCAGACTGGCAGCAGGTGAGGGTGCCGGTGGCCCAGAAGTCCATATCGTGGATATGGATGTCGCCGTTATCGTGGGCGCGGGCGTATTCGGGCTTCATCAGGAACATTTTGGCGAATTCTTTGCTGCCCTCGGCGCCAAATTGGAGCATTTTGCCCATCGCGGAGTCACCGTCAACATTGGCGTTGCCACGTTTGACGTCGCTGTCCTCGGTGGCTTTGGCTATGGCAATAGTTTTATAGGTCTGCATCAATTTGGTTTTGGCGTTGCGGACGTAGTTGCGTTCTTGGCGGAAAGTGATGTATTCTTTGGCGGTCTTTTTGAACTTGCTCTCTAACAAGACTTCTTCTACAAGGTCTTGGATTTGCTCCACGGTAGGGATTTTCTCCTTAATCGTGGCTTCGGCCTTGGCTAGAACCTTGGCGCCGAGTTCTTCGGCCTTTTTGAGGTCGAACTCCTCGGTGATGGCCGCCGCCTTGGCGATTGCACCCGCGATCTTCTCGGGGTGGAACTTGGCGACCTTGCCGTCGCGCTTACGAATTGACTTAAACATATCTTACCTCTTTCGTTTGTTTTATACCCCCATATCTAGTGTGCTTATGCTTATGGACGCTAGATGTAGCGGTGTGTATTTAGTATAATACGCTATATATGCTTATGTCAAGACTTTTTTGGGCTTGACATTAAAAAACTTTCTGTTATTCTGGGTCGTCAGAGTGGAAGCGCTCATGGACTTCTTTCAGGTGTTGGTCGGTAAGGTGGGTATAGACTTGCGTGGTGGAGATGTCGGCGTGTCCAAGCAGGCCTTGGACGGAGCGAATGTCGGCGCCGTTCATCAAGAGGTCGGTCGCGAAAGAGTGGCGCATAGTGTGGGGCGTGACTTTTTTGGTTAGGCCGGCCAGTTTGGCGGTTTTTTCAATTAGACGCTGAACGGAGCGGGCGGTCAGACGCTGGTCTTCGTCATCGCCTTGGTGCTTGGACTGGTTGATGAACAGGGCGGAGGAGCCATCTAGCCGCAGAGCAAGGTAAAGCGAGATAGCCTCGGCGGCTTGGTTGGAAATGAATACAGGGCGGTCTTTTTGACCTTTGCCGCGGACGATAAATTCTCGTTTGTCTAAGTTGATCTGGTCGCGATTAAGGCTGACAAGTTCGGAAACGCGGAGCCCAGCCGAAAAAAGCAGGGAAATTATCGCCGTGTCGCGTTCAAAAGTGGGAGAATCGGGCGGGATAGCGGCGAGCAACTGTTCAACTTCGTCCACGTGGAGGAAGGAAACTTGCGGCTTAACAACTTTGGGCAGGTCAATATTGGCGGCATCTAGGGATTTAATTTCGCGGCGGGCGAGGTATTTTAAGAAAACGCGGAGGGCGATTAGGTGATAACTCTGAGTACGGGGGGAAAGTTTACGTTTTTGGTCGTCCTCATAGCGGTTGAGCCAGAGGCGGTATTTGCGAATCGTCTCAATAGTGATTTTGCCGACCTCAATATTGTCGGAGAATTCCACAAAGCGATCTAGGTAAAGGCTGTAATTTTCGGCGGTTTTGACGCTCCGACCACGTTCTACCTCCAAAAACTCCACAAAATCAGTGGTTAAGTCGCTTACATACATAATATTATTATACACCAAAATAACCCGCTAGGCGGGTTATTTCGGCTTACTGTTCGCTTATTTGCTAGTTTTGTCAATTTCGTTGATGACACGGAGGAGGGCGTCGGCTTTTTTGCCGTCGTCGTTGATGCCTTTGGTGGCCTCATAGGCAACTTCTAGCATACCGCCATCTTTGGTGACGTCATAGACGCGCATTGTGAGGTCGAACTTCTCGTCGGCTGGGAGTTTGACCGAGCCGATAATTGGGCGAAGATCCGCAAGTACGCTATCTTTGACCCGAGCAAGATCGCCCGTTGGTGCTGGTGCTGTAAAGCTGACTTTTTCTTGCTCTTCAACTACTGGAGCTGGCGTTTCTACTGGCTGCTCTTCGGCTGTCTCTGGCTTCTCGTCCTTAAAATCTTCTTCGTCCGCCGTAGTGTTGCCACCAGCGATTCCTGCTAATGCTCGCTCTAATTCTGCGTCTTCGTTGTCCATATCCCAACCCTTTCTTCTCTCGTTTAATTTTAGTTTAGCATAAGTATTTTAGCAAGTCAAGGGTTTTAGCCACGAATTTTTTGCGAAATGAAATCAAGTAGGCCGTTTGGGGCGGAAGTTTCAGGGAGTTTGGCGGCAAGGAAAATCTGCAACTTTTTGACATCAAAATCTTTCTCGGGGACTTGCAAGGTGGCTTGGCCCTTAAAGCGCTTTTTAGGGATAAAGTTGATGGCGGTCGGCTTGTTGTTTAGAGAAGTAAGGCTATAACTCTTGAAATCAGTGAGTGGCAGCTCGCGGTCGTTAATCTTGATGGCGTCTTTGCTGACACTGTATTTGACCTTTTGTGGCTTGCTATTGGCCTGCACGACCACTGCGACTGCCGCAATTACAACCACTGCAAGAAATGTCCATGAACGGGTAAAAACAGCTAATGCACCGAGGCTCAAAGTTGCCAAGGTGAGAGCGATATAAAATGTAGCGCCACGCTTAGTTGCGTTATATTCGTTGGCTTCCCACGCAATATTATCCATAACTATAATATATCACCGATTTTGTGGATTGCAAGTTAGAGGTTTGGTTTTTTGGTGTTTAACCCCAAGGCGACACGCATTTCGTCATCTAACAGCAATTGCTCGGCTGGCGATAACTTGCTGTAATATTCGCGAATTTCGTCGGCGACTTGGCCAGTGTCAAAGGAACCGACTTTGTTGCGGCGGTCAAGATGGTAGTCATTCAGCTTCTTCAACAGGTCGCTATGGGTTGCGAACGAAACAAGGTCGGCCCCCTTAGCATTGCGAGCATAGACATCAAGCAAGTCGGGCTCGAGCTCGCTAAAGAGCGGCGCATTTGGGCGTGATGGATCGCCGTCAAAGAGGTATTGGTCAGAGCCGTCTCGCTTGTCGCCCTCCTTGAAGTTCATCTTGTCAATATTAATCTTGCGGCGGATATCGGTGTTCATTTCGCTCATCAGCATACGGTTACCGTTGGCAATATCAAACATTGCATTATTGATGAGTTCAAGCATAATTGGGCTAATCTTGCCAGCAGCATAGGCGCCGTCCTCTTGCATCAAGGCGTCGTTCAGGGCGGAGAATTGGCCGGCCTTCATACTGGCAAGTTGCTTCGCCGACATATCGCCGAGGTAAGCAAAGATAGACTCATAGTTAATATTGTCCCAGCCCTCGTTACTGCCGCCGGCTTTACCCGGCATCTTGCGACCGATAAGCAAGGTGTTCAAGTTGGCGAGAGTTTCGCCGTCAATCTCGCCTGAACAGGCAGCACTACGCAACTGCTTGACGAGGAACCCGGCCTGCCCAGCGCTTGGCTTGACACCGGCCGCCTTCATGAGGTCGGTAATCGCCTCAAAGGTGGTGCGGTCTTGGCTTTTGGCGATGCCTGGTTGGGTAATATTGCCAAGGAGTGCCAACATACCAAGGTCGCCTTTGTCGCCCGCCCATTCCACCATAGAGACCCGACGAGTAGAATCGGCCTGCTCTTGGCGAACGATTGCCACCTGCTCCTCAGTGACCTCTGTTGCATCTACGGCAAACTTCTTGCTCGCTTTGTTGGTAAAGTAAACTGTTTCAACTTCTTCGCGACTTTGGTGCGGGTTTTTATTCATTAATTCCTGAATCTTACCCTCAAAATTGCCCCATTTGCCACGGCGGATATTCATACTTTTGGCATACATTGCGAGGTGGGCAGCTTCATTCTTATACTTGACAAGGGTGTCCATCAAGCGCTTGTTGCCTTCGCTTGCGACATCAGCAATAATGTTGCCGTTTTCGTCATATTCATAGAGATACCCCTTATCGGTGGCCATGGCGATTTCGTCGGTGATTAAGTTGTAGTCGCCACGCACAGCCATCACGTCAATCGCTGCCTCCATCTTATTCCAATCTTTTTCGGCAAACGATTTGCGGAGCGAGCGCTGAATATCATAGGTAAGTTTGGTGTCGCTAAATAGTGTGGCGTAGGCATCGCGAGTCTTTTTGTTCATCATATTATTCATAGACATCGCACGCGATACGGCACGGTCTTGCATCACCTTAGCCTCTATTGCGTCCATGTGTGGGTTGTCGCCCGAAACCGGCTTGACAAATGCATTGTAGTCGTTGATTTTTGCCAACTCCTCAGGGCTGATAGTATAATCTTTAGTGCCTTTCAGGGCAAGGTGTGTTTCGTGAGCACGATAGGCAGCATTGAGGCGTTCGTTACGGTATTGTTCATCGCCAAAGTCGTTCTCGGCTTTGCGCTGCTCGGCAGTCCAGAGTTCCATCCAAGCCTGCGTGCCGCGGCCAGAAATCTGCTGCATGCGGCGCTGACCGCTGGTAAGTGGTGGGTTCTTTTCGCCAGACCAGCCACTCGCCTCGTTGAGGGTGCTAGAACGGTTGAGATTAGCAATACCAGCATGCAGTTCGTCCACGCCAACTTGTTTGGCATCATAGCCGATACCGTGTTTGAGTTGCAGGTTGCCGTTTTTGGCTTTGCCGTGGGCGGCGACATAATTATCTACATAGGAACCGACAAGGAAGGTGGCACTTTTGTTCTGGATGGCGAGATTTTCGCCGCGGAGGGCTTTTTGCTTTTCTAGGAAGGCGGCAAGCTTGGCACTTGGAGCATAAGAGCCGCGCATACCAGCATTGACTTGGCGGGCACGGGCGACGGCTTGCTGTTCGGCGCTATAACCTTTGAGGGCGTTTTGGGCGGGTGCAAACGGCTTGCGGGCGAGTTCGTTGACTTTGCCGAGCACGGTTCCAGACATACGCAACAAGGCTGGAGTCATCACTAGCGGCACCACTTGCACCGCCATACCGAGCACTACTTGGAGCATACCGTCGGCGGTGGCGATAATCGCCCAGCCAGCGAGGCGGGCAGCACCATAAAGCAGTGAGAACATTGGGAAAATAATCAGCATTTGGAGGAAGAATTTCTTCCACATATTAAATAAGTTTTCGGTGCCAGAGAGGAGCATAGAGGCGAAGGCGACTGGCGAAAGCATCACGAGGAGGAAGATTAGGGCTTGGCGGGCGGCCATCGTGAAGAGGGCGGCAACCACAGCGACGACGGCACCGAGGATTACAGGGAGAAGCATATAGAAAAGACCAGAAAAACCACCCGCAACAGCGAGGGCGGCGATAGCACCGCCACCGACGACGGTGGCGCCTGTGGCGGCGGCAACGAGGGCTTCCCATGTTGGGATGTCGGCGAGGTTCATTGCGCCGTTCGCGGCGGCACCTTCGGCGATAGAATCAAAGAGGCCGACAAAACTGACACCTAAGATGTCCGAAATGTTGACGGCACCGACCGAGATATAAAATGAGAGGTTAATTAAGATGGCGACGACCAAGAGTTTAGGGGCGATGCGGCGGAGGGCGTAGGCGGAAATGTTCCACTGGGTGAAGTGAGAGAAAATAATCACGAGGAAAAAGATGATAAAGAGAATGTTGGCGATATTACGAATATAGCCCCAGATGTGATAGAGGGGCGATTCAAAAACATCAGATTGCATATTAACGACGAGGAGGTCTTGGAGTAGGGCGAGGGCGGTGTCGGTGGCGGTGGCAATGACCCCTGTAATTGGGCAGATTGCCCAAGCCATTTTGCCCATTTGGTCGGTGCAGTTATTGACGGGTTTGGCCTCGTCGGCCTTTTCGGCGGCTTCGTCGGTGGGCTTGGTGTCGTCTTTGGTTTCGTCGGGTTTTGGGGTTTCGGCAGGGGTTTCAACAGGGGTGGTTGGGGTGGTCGGCAGGGTCGGCGCGGCCGCAACATTTGCAGACAGCAAAAAGCCCCCCGTCAGAACCGAGGCAATAAAAATAAGTAACGAAAGTATTCGTTTTTTCATCGGTTGATGCCGACCCCTGCTATTGACAGCGGCCGACACTTACATTATAGCACACTTTACTCAAAAAAGCAATAGCATTGCGAGATTTGGTGGTTAAGCACAAGCGTGGTGGAGGTTTAGGGCTAGATTTGAGCGGGGTGGTAGCACTTGACTTTGGGTGAGATGTGATATAATGACGGTATGAAGAAGATTTTACGGCTGATTGCGGCGGTGGTGGCAGTACTAGGGGTGAGCATGCTAATCGCGACACCAGCGATGGCGGCGCCAGCAGTGACGACTAAGGCAGAGTGTATCGCAGCGGGCGGGACTTGGGTGCCCGGTAATGGCTGCAAAGGGCTTCCTAGTGGTTCGGGTGGCAGTGGTGGCAGTAGCACGGATAGCGACCCGTGCAATGGGGCAATTTTGCAGGTAGCGTGCGGTAAAGACGGTGAGGGGATTTTTGCGATCTTGAACTTGGTGCTGAACATTTTGACGGTCGGCGTTGGAGTGGCGGCGACGGGCGGGATGATTTTTGCGGCACTACGCTATACACAGGCGAAGAGCGATGTGGCAGCGGCAGCAGGGGCAAAGAAGATGATTATAGATATTATTATTGGGCTGGTGATTTGGGCAATCTTCTGGGCGCTATTGCAGTGGCTGCTGCCGGGAGGGGTGCTGTAATGCGGGCGCTGCGGTGTAAGATTGCAAAGTTCGCGTTGGCTTTGGGACTAGTGTTGTTTGGTGCGACTTTTGCTAACGCTACACTGGCAAGCCAGCCGACTTATGCAGCATGTGCCGAAATGACCACCTTTTTGGGGCTAAAACCTTGGTGGTATGGGTTGCGCGATGAAAGCAGCGATAATTGTGGCCTCGTAAATGTGGCGACTAAAGTTGATGCAAGCGGCAACGTAACGACGGGGGCGGGCGGGAAGATGTCAATGGTTGATTTTGTCTGGAAAGTGGTCTTCAATGTGTTAGAAATCATCCTTGGACTGGTGGCTTATTCGGCGGTGTTGTTTGTGGTGCTTGGCGGGTTCAACATATTGTTCAGTAGTGGCGACCCTGGGAAAATCAGTAAGGGCAAGCTGATGGTGGCGCATGCTATAATCGGCGTAGTGGTGGCGCTGGTGGCGGGCGGATTTGTGCGGTTTATTAACGACTCGCTGATTAGCACTGGCTCGGGTAAATATACGATAGACCCTGCGACTGGCGCCATAACTGGCTCGGGTGGTACGGCGGGCACTACTGATGATGCTTGGCTGGGCGCAATGGGCGGGTTCTTGAAACTGGCTGGTGTGGGTGCAATACTGATGGTGGCTTGGGGCGGAGTGAAGCTATCTATGTCATCAGGCGACCCTGCGGCGGCAGCAAAGGCGAAGAGTACGATTATTTTTGCGTTGATTGGGGCGGTAATTATGATTACGGCTGGGCTTATTGTGGACGCGGTAGTTGGTGTGGTGGGCGGCACATAAAGGAGGAGTATGACGAAACAAATGCAAACAAAAGTTTTTGGCAGGTTGCGATTGGTGGCGACTGGGTTGTTGGCGGGGTTGGTGCTTTTAGGCATGGCGGCAGCAAGTAGTGTTTTGACGGCACGGGATGCGGGAGCGGCAAGCAACGCTTGCGACTATTGTCAGGGCGAGAACTGCGAGATGCTAGGTTGCGGCGGCAAGTCTGGTGAGGCGGCAGTCGATGAAACGGGGCAAAATGTGCTGGACGGGATTGTTTGGTTTGGTGGGATAATCGCGGTGATTTTTATTGTAGTTGGTGGGATTCAGGTGGTGACGAGTGGGGGCGACCCCGCTAAGGCGAAAAGGGGACGCCACACAATGCTGTTTGCGGTGATTGGACTGATTATTGCGTTACTTTCTACGGTTGTGGTTCAGGCGGTCGGCAACTTGTTTTAGGGCAAAATAGCAAAAGCCTCTTGACAATAAATTGGTGATTGTTATAATAATAATATATTAGTATATAAGGAGAAAAAATGATTGAAAAATTCATGGCAGCAGTTAGCTGGACAACACCGACTACAGGGGCAAATTCAAACTTAAACGACCCAGGCCAGTTGGCAACGATGGTGGTAGATGTTTTGACTTGGGCGATTGGCGTTTTGGCTATCGTGTTCATTGTCGTTGGCGGTATCAAATACGCTACCAGCGGTGGCGAAGAGAAAAAGGTCGCTAGCGCCAAGAACACGATTCTTTATGCGGTTATTGGTTTAGTGCTTGGCTTGCTTGCAAATACCATCATCAAATTGGTCTTGAGCGCGCTTGGTATCACTGGCACGGCATCGTTTGGCGCAATCCTTTAAGGATTTCGTTTACCAAAGCCCCGCTTTTGCGGGGCTTTTTGCTGGTTTTTTATGATGTGGTGATAAAAAATACTACTATCGGCGACAGATAAGAGGTGGCGGTGCTTGTAGAGTTTTTACGGTATGGTTGCAAAAAATCACCCTAGGCTGGCTGGGGTGATTTTAGTGCTGGTGCGGGCTATTTGCCGCTTTTGTCGCGGACAGGGATGTTGATGATGGTTGCTTTTTGCTTCTCAAAGCAAATGGTTAGTACGCCATTATCCACGCTGGCTTCCACGCTGTCTTCTTTGATCTTGGCTGCCTCTGGCAACTTGATTGAACGAGCGACCTCACCCCAATAACACTCTTGGGCGTAGTAGTTGACCGCTTGGGCTTCTTCGCTGCTTGAAAGCATGCCCGACACTGTTAGTACTAAATCTTCTGACAAGCTAACATCTAAGTTTTGCTTGTCGATACCTGCGACACGGGTTTTGATGACTAGCTTGTCGACAGTTTCATAAACATCGACGGCTAGCTGCCCAGGGACGTTTTCGTCGCCCTCGACATCTTCCCACCCGTCTGTTTGGATCTCTTCTTCGACGATATCCTCGGCAATTACATCTTCACTACCTGAAAATGCCTTTTCCAAAGCATCTGCGTCTAAGAGATCGCTATCCTCATTGCGAGCCATTTTTCCTCCACTTATCTTATACTATATATAATACAGGGCTTTTGCCTCAGTGTCAAGGGTTATTTTCTAGTGATTTTTTTATAAAGTTTTTTACCCCTAGGCGCATAGGGGTGAAAACTAAACATAACCGTTGACACTTATGCTTAGTTTAATTTGGCAATATGGTATTGTGTGATTGTGGGTTGCGGTGGTTCGTGAGCAGGTGATGGGCTCAGGAACAGTATGCGCGGGATACCCCAGAGACCAGAAAGGAGGGCTTATGAAGATTTTGAACGCAAAGTTTTTGTGCTTTAAGGTTGTAGTAACTGCTCATTTTTGGCGGAAGCGCCGAAAAAACTCTAACCGCAAGTAGCGGTTAGAGCAAGCCACAAGAGGTTGTCGCCCGTGAGGGCACCCTCTAGCATTATTATAGCAGAAAGGAAGGTGTTGTCAATATTAGACTTAATTTTGCCGCCGTATTGCGAGCGATGCGGGCGAGTCGGGGTGGCACTTTGCCGCGGTTGCTGGGTGGCAACGCTGGGCGAGTTGGAGAATTGCTGCGTAGCATGCGGGAACTGTTGCAAGGGCTGGGTATGCCCTGAGTGTGGGGCGGGACAGAGGCGCGAGGTGGGTAAGGGCTGCGAAGCCGAGGGGCTGGCCGGACGAACCTTTGCGTTTGGTTTTTTTGATCAGGTGGCTGGGCAGTTAGCGGGGCGGCTCAAGATACGGAGCGCACGGCATTTGGCGCGTCCTCTTGCGGCATTATTGGTTGGCGGCATGGCAAAGTCGGGTGTATTGGACGATTTACAAGGTAAGCGCGTGGCGATTGTGCCAGTGCCGACGGCAAAATCACGCAAACGAGAGCGAGGAATAGATCACACGAGATTAGTGGCGAAAGAATTGGCGAGAATAATGGGGTGGGGACTATGCGAGGTCTTGGAGCGAAAAAATGAGGGCATGCAAAGAGGCAGAACGAAAGCCGAGCGGCTAAAACAGGCAAAAGGGTTGTTTGCGTTAAAAAGTGGCAAAAAATGGGCTTTTGATACTGTAAAATCGGAGCATGATACTGTAAATGCCGCTGGTGATACCGTATTTGATACTGTAATATTATACGACGATATCACGACCACAGGGGCAACGCTGGCGGAGTGCGTAAAGGCCCTTGAAAAAAGCGGGGTAAAAGATGTGCGGTGCGTGGTGCTAGCAAAAACAAGGTAGAGTAATGCCTAATAAAAATGCCCCCGTAAATGTCCTTGTAAAGTCCGTGTAAATTAGGTTATAGAAACAAAAAAGACCCGCTGGGCGGGCAAGTTTTGGCGGAGGGAGAGGGATTCGAACCCTCGCTGCAAGTTTCCCCACACTAACGATTTAGCAAACCGTCCCCTTCAGCCACTTGGGTATCCCTCCGACTCTTTTAATATATCATATCTACGGCAAAAAGCAAGGAAAACGGCGCCGCAATAACGGTGCCGTCTTCTACCGAATCTTTTGTTTTGCCCTACTTAGTGCCGAAAATGCGGTCGCCGGCGTCGCCGAGACCGGGGACGATATATGCGTCCTCGTTCAGATAGTCGTCAATGTGGCAGGTATAAACCAACACGTCAGGGTGGGCTTTTTGAACTATCTCGAGTCCCTCGGGGGCGGCAATGATGCAAAGGAATTTAATCCGCTCGCCCGGAACGCCGCATTTTTTGAGCTTACTAATTGCATCTACCGCCGTGCCGCCTGTGGCGAGCATGGGGTCTAAGAGGAGCACCCGACGTTTTTCGATTTCTGCGGGGAACTTAGCGTAGTAATCAACAGGCTGCCTGGTTTCGTGATCGCGATAGATACCGATATGCCCAACCTTAGCTGCGGGGATTGCCTGCCTTGCGCCATCCAACATACCAGTGCCGGCTCGCAAAATTGGCACAAGTGCTAATTTGCGGTCGTCTATCATCTGGGCTTGGCAAGTACAAATCGGGGTCTCTACGGGGGTGGGGCCGAGTGGCAAATCACGGGTTGCTTCATAGCACATAAAAGTTGCAATTTCACTGATAAGGTCGCTAAACTGCTGAGTGCCGGTATATTTGTCGCGAAGTATAGCCAGTTTGTGCTGAACTAATGGGTGGTCTATCACCTTAACAGTATCAGTAGAGAAGTTAGCCATTACTAGCCACCTCCTCTGTGGAAGTGTTTTTGCGGCCGATATTCAGGACTAAGTTAAGGAATATGCCGACCATAGCGGCCGTGGCAATAGCGGGCAGCTCGGCGCCGAAAACCGGAATCATACCGCCGGGGAAGCCGAAAGAGCCGCCGATACCAATGACGAGAATCACCGCGATAACCGCGACATTGCGCTCGTCAAAGATATTTACCTTTTTGCTAATCATTAGGGCTACACCTTGTACGGCGATTACGCCGAACAAGTAGATGCAAGCACCATTGATGACCGCCGCCGGGATTGTGTTAATGAAAGCCGCGACCGGACCGATAAAGGAAACTGCCATTGCCAAGAGTGCTGCTACTGCCAGAACGGCGTTAGAGAATACCTTAGTGATTGACATTGTGCTGATATTCTCTCCGTAGTTCGTCCCCGCGGGGCCGCCGAACATTGAGGCAACAATGTCACAGAGACCGTCCGCAAAGAGGTTGAGCCCGAGTTTGTTTGCAATCTTGTATTTGCGGGGGGCTTTTTGCTTAGTCGCCGAACCTGTGAGGTTCTTTTCATCAGCCAACTTATTAATATATAAGTCAAGTTGGAATAGGTGCGCCGTCGACTCGGGTATCGTCGCAATCGCAATCGGCATAATAGCCAGAACTGCTGCGAGGTTGGGCTTAGGTAAGGTGAAGTGCGGGGCAACAACTAAGTCGGAAGTGAGCACAGGCGTAAAATCAACTATCCCGAGACAGATACTTGCGACATAGCCAACAACAATACCGAGCAAAATCGGCAACTGCTTCCAGACGCCTTTACAGAAGACTGAAAACAAAACGGTTGCGAGCAAGGTGATGAGCGCTGCAACCCACGCTTTGCTGCTTGCAGTGTTGGCGGTAGCATCATAGCCGGCCGCTGAGGTGAGTGCTGTCGCAAAGAGCGAGGCGCCGATAATCAGCGCAACAGAACCAGTGACGGACGGCGGTAAAACCTTCTCGATTTTAGCCATACCGAACTTGGCAACGATAAGCCCAACAACCATAGAAACTAAGCCCGACATAATAATGCCGAATTGAGCCTGGCTGATCAGGGCGTCAGGAGCCGTTTCACCGAATTTGGCGCCGGTCATCCCGACAATCGCCGCAATGTAGCTAAAACTGCTGCCATAGTATAGAGGGATAGCCGTTTTGTCGCTGCTAAAAAGTTTGGTCACGCCCAAAAATACCAAGGTTGCCAAACCTGAGGCAAAAATGGTGGTTGAGACGTGGAAGCCGGTGAGTAGGGCGACCGTCACGGTCGCCGGGAACATCACAAGCATTTGCTGTAAGGCAAATGCAAGCAGTTTGCCGGCCGAGGGGCGCTCGTCAGGTAAATAGCCCCCCCCCACGGGTTTTAAGGTATTCTGCATAATGAACCTCCTTAAAGGTGGCCCCGAAGGGCAAAAGATTTGGATGTAAAGGTTCGTTCACCTCCCACCCTGCATAATATGGTTTTTCTGTGGTTATTATAGCACAATGGCAAGCGTTTTGCAAATTTTGGGGAAAAGTAGTATAATATAATAGTGGTCTGGTAGCTCAACTGGAAGAGCAGATCCGTCCTAAGGATAAGGTTGTAGGTTCAAGTCCTATCCAGACTACCACATCGCACTTTTCTTGGCAAGAAAAGTTCGGCAAAAGAACTTAGTTAAGAAAAATGCCCAAGAGTGAATCTCGGGCATTTTTCGCAAATAGTAGTTTTGCAAACTGGGGTGAAATGTGCTATAATTTAGGAAATGGCGAAAGATATTCCGAGCACAGGCTATCGCGGGATTTATGGGGCTGAGGCGACGGGTAAAGACCCTGCGAATATTCGGGCGGCACAGACAAGTGCGGCGGATCATTTTGCGGCGGCGGAGAAGTCGGCGAGTGGGGCGGTGGCAAAAAATAATGATAGGACGACGAGCGGTAGTGCGGATATGGCGGAAAATGGTTTTACGCCGCGATACACTGGCGCAGGCGAGCCCGCACAAAAATCCCTTGCCTCACGAAACAGCCAGGGCGCTCGCACCCCTCTTGGCGCCGCTAACGCGTCACCAATTCACCCCGCATCGTTCGGCAAGGGACATTTTGCGCGAGCTCGCAAAAGCACGGGGTCAGGAGGTAAAAACCGCAAGCCGCTGTTTGCGATTGGGGGGCTGACGGGGCTGTTGGCGCTGATTATGTTTGCGACTTCTAGTTTGTTGCCGATACATTTGGTTGAGAATATGATTGGAATGAAAAATTCGTTTGGCACGACGGCGGAGGTGCGGGGCACGCGGCTGATTCAGCGAGTGCTTGGTAAGGATAATACCAAAGCGCTGAATACTTTTAGCAAGCGGAATACTTTGTCTGCAAAACGGATTACTCAAATGAACCGCGGCTTGGAGGCGGAGGGGCTGCGGTTGCGGGCGGACGGCGACAATGTGATTTTACAGTCGGCGCTGGGCGCGGACGGCAAGATTAATTTTGAAGCAGACGGCACAATGCGCTGGAACACGGCGGCGGTGAGCGAAGTGGAGTTTGCGGCGTTGATTGCGGAGCATCCGAATATTCGTAATGGGTTTAATAAGGGTGCACAGGGCATCACGGGGCGGACGAGCGGTTGGTATAATCGGGCAATGGCGTTCTTTTTGAACAAAAATGCCTTGACACGGAACTTGTTTAAGGATTTTATTGCTAAGACCGAGGGCAACACGAGTTATCACGAGGCACAAGAACTGATTGCGACGGCTGAAAAAAAAGTGACAAAAAATAATATAGATTTGGCGACGCAAGAGCGGACGACCGACCCAGAAACAGGTAAAACGACTGACAGCCTGAGCCAGAATGAGATTGGGCAAGATTTTCCAGCAGCAAAGGCGGCGATTGGTGCCGATATTCGGGCGCGGGCACTGCAAATAGCAGGGCGAGCGGGCGGGATTAGCACGGCGCTGACGGCGAGTTGTGCGGTGTTTTTGGCAGTTGGGGCGGCTTCGGCGGTGTTTGCAGCAATGGAAATGGCGAAAGGCTTGCAGGTAGTGGCGGCGTGGTTGGAGGCGGGGCAAAAAATGCAGGCGGGCGAGGGCGACGAAAGTTATTATGCGTTGGGTGATGCTTTGACAATACAGACGACAACGACAGCGTTTGACAAAGACGGCAACGAGATTGAACTGCATAACGGCGCACAAAAAAGCGCAACGGAGTCGGCGGGCTTGCAAAATGTCTTGGTGGGCGGCACATTTACGGCCGAGAACGACCAAAGTGCGTTGAAATACCATGCTGAAAAAGCCGTGGGCTATATGGGAATTACAGGCGGTTCGGTAGCGGGATGCTTGGCGGCGATGTTGGCGGGCGGGGTTATTGGCGCGGTCGCCGAAGCGTTCTCTATTGTGGTGTCGTTTGTGCCGATTGCGGGGCAGGCGTTTGCGATTGGTAAGTTGCTAGCAAAAGTAGCGGCTGATACAGCAACGCAAGCGGCGATTTCAGTGGCGATTGGTGCGGGTGTCGGGGCGCTGACGGCAATGCTGGCAAAGGGCTTGATTACGACAATTGCGACCGATGTGGAGGGTGAGGATTTTGGCAACTTGCTGGCGAGTGTCGGCGGGCGATATATGTCGGGCGTGCATCAGGCGAATGGCGGCGTGGTAGCGACCGAGGAGCGGGCGCTGGCGTATTATCGCGAGACGCAGGCGGTTTTGGCAAGACAGGCCGAGTCGGATCGTGCCGAGCGGAGCCCGTTTGATATAACCACCAAAAATACTTTTTTGGGAAGTTTGGCGTATAATATGAGTGGTTTTGCGGCGAGTAGTTCGCTATTTTCTAATTTGACAGGTTTGGCGTCGGCAGTGCAGGCATCTAGCCTGCCATTACAATGGCGTGCGAGCGCAGATGTGGCAGGCGAGTTGGCATTTAAGGACGGGCTAGGCAACTGCCCACAACTATCGCAACTCTACCCTGAGGGGATTACCGAGGGCGAGGACGGCACAGTGCATACGGTAGCGTGCGATTTGTTTGGCAACCCGATTCGCACCAATGATTTGGAGGCGATGGAGTTGGACCCTGAATATGTTTTTTGGAAAACGGCCTTTACTTGCGACGGTAGCGAATGTTCGTTTGGCAAAAGTGGCGACGAAACGCAAACTTATAGCGGCACGCATTTTGATGGCACGGAATGGACGCTGACTGGCAATGCGACGGTGGAGGTGGACGAAAATGGGCTAGAAAAAATTAACCCAAAAAGCGAGCTCGGCAAGATGATTGTTTATGGCGTAAACCGTTCAACTGACCCTGGGGTGTTGGATTTGAATATTATGATGGCGGAGGACGACTCGGGACCGAGTTGGCTGGGCTGGGCGCCAGTAGTGGGCGAGATTCAGCAGGCGGTTTCGGCGGTCAACCAGAGTGAGGCGCTGGCTAGCGGTTGGGTAGATGGCAAGAATTATTGCAACGGCTGCACCGAAGAATGGGATACAAAATACCGCTACTTAAACCAATATATTGTGGACGATAATTTATATGAGGTGATGGGTGGCGTGGAGAAGAGTGCGACGGTGGCGTTCTTGGAAGAGGAAGTTTGGCCGACGATGGACCAGAGTGCGGAGGGGATTTTGGCGCGAAATATGGGCGTGTCAAAAGATTATGTGAGTTCTAGTTTGGCTTATGTGAGCGACTTATTGCAGACGCCACAAAGCGAGGAGGCGCTGGTTGCGAGCGCGCCGAGTATTTATGCTACTTATTATAATAATAGACAAATCGGGCAATTAATGTTGCCTAAAAAAGATGCCACTTATGTGATGCTTGCAAAAATCCAAGAGCCAGCAAAATTGCCAGATTTACGCCGACGATTTAACGCGGAGGTGATGGCATGAAAAAGTGGTTAGCTGGGGCTGTAGGGTTGGTGTTTGTGATGGCAAACTTAGTGCCGGCGTCGGCGATAGCAACGCGGGACGAGGAACTTTGGAACGAGGCGGGGATTTTGTTTTATGACCCTGACGATATGGCTGTGGAATGCGTGAGTATGACGCTCGGGCAGGCGACGGGCAGCGCAACGGCAGGATTAAGCGCACAGCAGGCAGCGTTTGTGGACCAATATCAGGGGTTGGCGTCGGCACTGAGTGTGCAATATGGTATTCCGTGGGAGGCAGTAATGGCGCAGGGGATTTTGGAAAGCGCAGCGGGGACGAGCAATTTTGCGCGGAACCGCAATAACTTTTTTGGGATTGGGGCATATGACACAAACCCGAATAATGCGCATAGTTTTGAGACACCCGAAGCGGGCTGGGAGGGCTATTATCGGTTTATCCGCGACAACGCCAATTATCGCAATAATGGCGTGTTTCAGGAGCCGACTATTACCAACCCGTATGCTTATATTGCGGCGATTAAGGCGGCAGGGTATGCGACGAGCCCAATTTATGTGAGTAGTTTGACGCCGATTATTGCGGCGATTATTACACGAGCAAACGAGCAAGGCTGGAAGACTTCGGCGGAACTGGCGCGCGAGAACCCTGAGATGTTGAATGCCGCCGAGCAAAATGCAGCGGGGGCGAATGCTGGCTCGGAGGTGGCAAACTTTTTGACTTATTGTTCGGGCGTGAGTTTGACGGGCGATTATGCGACCGATTTACATAATACGATTTTGGAATTTTCGTGGCCGGGGTTGCGTTCGCACAAGGCGACTGACCCGAAGCCAGCATATTATAACGCCTTGGAAGGATTTGGATTTTTTGGTAGTAGGGACGCTTATATCAAGGCGGGGGCGTCGTGTGATGCGTTTGTGGCGACAGTAATGCGGGCAAGCGGTGCCGACCCTGAGTTCCCGTGCTGCGGAACTTCTAACCAGATGCGCTACCTGAAGAATAGTGGCAAATATACTGAGATTAAGAATTTGCGAAATGTTTCTAATTTGCAAGACGGTGATATATTTATATTAAATGGGCATATTATGATTTTTGTGAACGAGGACAGCAAGCCGAAGGTGGCGCATGCGAGCCGCGACACGAGTACTTCGTGCAAAAAATATACAGGGATGCTGACGACGCAACACGGCGGGCGGATTTCGTCTTGCGCGCGGACGGGCGAGCGGGGCAATGTGTATTTTAGCGACCATCGCGGGCCATATCAGATTTTTCGGAGGAACGGGTGAGGGCGTGGTTTTTGAGTTTAGGCAAGTTTAGGTGGTGGTTGGTGCTTGGGGTCGTGGCGGTTTTGGCGTTGCTAGGTGTAATGTTTTATCGGCTGGTGTGGTCGGCAAGTTTAACGATTACGGCGGCGCCGTATGATGTGGCGATTACAGTCAACGGCACGACAGTAGAGAATAAAAAGACGCGGCGGTGGCGGGCGGGGGAGTATCTGGTGCGATTGGAACGAGAAGGGTTTGACGCCGAGGAGCATTTAGTGGTTTTGAAGGGCGGCGACGCGACAGAATTGGTTTATGCGTTGTTGCCGAGCGATGGTGATTATCAGTGGTATTTGGATAATGCGGAGGACGGGATGATTTTAGACACGGTAATGAGCGGGCTGGCGGACGCCGAGTCAGAGAGCCTATTGGAGCGGTTCCCGATTTTGGAGGAGTTGCCGTATCGGACGAATTTTTATGAGTTAGTTTTGTTTGCGTTGCCGAGCTCGGAGAGCGCGCTTTTGACGCTGGAACTAACGATTTTTGAAGTGCCACGGGATGATATTTATGCGACGCCAGAGAAGTTTGCTTTATATTCGGCGGAGTGTCGGGCGTGGCTTTTGGAGCAGGGGCTGGGTGAGGGTGAGTTTGAGATTGTAAGCGGAAATGGTGTCTAACTATTGACTTTTAGACATAAGTGTGATACAATGTAGTTAATCCCGCCGAGGTCGGGGCGGTTGACTATACCTAAAAATAGTTTTGTATCTTAAAATGATTATGTAAAGGAGGCCTCTTTATGAAAAAGATGGCGATTTTATTGACTCTTGTGATGGCACTTTTTGCCTTGACGGCGTGCGGCAAGGAGGCCGTGATATCTGACGTGTCCGAGGCGATATACTCAACAACCGAGGCGACAACCGAGGCTGCGACAGCAGTGGCAGCTGAGGCGGAATTTGAGGCAACTGAAACGGCACCGATTTTACAGCCCGATTGGGCGGCATTTGACAGCCCGATAGCAGTGGCGGATTTCGCAAAAGATTTGCCGAATGGGTTTGAGCTAATAAGACAGACCGACTCAATGTTTGCCTTTAAAAACCAGACATTAGAACTCACTATACTGTATAATTTGGACGTAGGTGAAGCGATAGGCGACGATTTTTTCTGCGCGACTTCTGTGATCCTTGAAGATTTGCCTCGTAATGAAACTGCACGGTGTTTATCTTATAGTTTTTCTGGGCAAAGCGTTTGCGCCTATATGGACGACGGCGAAAAGCATGGGCTTTCGCACGATTTGGCAAGTTTTTTGCTAGGTTTGATGCGTGAGGTAGACAGCAATGTGGCTAGTTTGCTCGGATCCGAGGAGGATCAGCAGGTAATTTGCGAGCAGTTAGGCGATAGTAATGCGATACTTCGCTATGTTGATGTCTCTGTTTTTGGTAGCGAACTTATGTTTGATACAGTGCGCTTAGCCTCTAACGAAGAAGGTCGTATAAATGTATGGCTTCGTGATGGCAGGTGCCATGTTGGGTTCTACGTTGGTGAGCGGTCGGAGCAATACGATCTTGAGTATGAAGACGCTCAATTCAGCTATCTGCCTCTAACGCCGAAACTGGACCCGCGGATATTGCAGGCTGTGCCGTTTGTAGTAGAAAATGGGCACGTCTTGGAGGACTCGTTGTCATAAGGAGCAAGACATAATCACATTAGGCACCTCTTGCGAGGTGCCTAATTATTTTTGTAAAAAAGATTTGTGTGTTATTATATATATAGATGGCGAGGTTGTTTAAGTGGAGGTTTGCCGAAGCTGTGGCCCCGAAAAAGGGCTATGGCGGGATTTATGGTGCCGAGGCGGCGGGCAAGGGTTTTGGCGCATCCAAGATGATAAAGCCAGAACGGGCGGCGGGTGATTTTGCGGATGCCGAAAAATCAGCGACGGCGCGAGGGCAAGAAAATACTGAGAGTGCCGATGGACAACGAACGAATAGCCGAGCGACAAGTGAAAGCACTGATGCGGCAGAAAATGGTGGGGCGGTTCATACGCCGCGCTATGGCGGTGCGGCAGACAAGAACGCCGTGGCGGCAGCGGCAAGTGCGGCGCGGGGTGATGTTTTGGGCGCGTTAAAAAACGCCTATAAAAGTCGTACCAGTAATAATGACGGTAGCAGTAAAAAGCCCCTAATCGCAACAGGTATAGTAACGGCACTGGTGGCACTCTTTTTTGGCAGCGTTTCTAGCTTGCTGCCAGTTCACCTACTAGAAAATCTGACCGACTTGAAAAACTCTTTGCAAACGACAAATTTTCAGCGGGGCAATAAGTTAGTGCGAGCGACTGCCAAGGCGAATAAATACAAGGCCGACCCTGACAACTTGTTTGCCAAGCGGACTGGCGTGAGCAAAAAACGGGCAGCTCAAATGAATAAAGGGTTTGAGGGGACAGGGTTGAAGTTTGAGGTAGATCCTGAAACAAATAAGTATGTGCTAATGAATGATGACGGCACGAGAATTGCCGATGACGATGCGCTAAGGGCGCGGTTTGAAAGCGACGCGGATTTTCGCACAAAATGGAACGAGGGGGCGAAGATTATCACGGGCAGCACGGGCGGCTGGTATAAAAGTGCGATGGCAGATGTCTTGCGGAATAATTTTTTGACGCGCAATTTGTTTAAGAATTTTATCGCTGAGCAAGATGCGGCGGAAGCGACTCGGGCGGCGCAAAGTAAGATTGCGGAGAATTCGGATCAGCTAAAGGCGAGAGCAACAGAGGCTAATTATGACGACGTGACCGACAAAACGGATGACAAAGGAAACGTAATAACCGACGACGAGGGGAATGTGCAAAAAAATGCAAGGACCTCTGTGGAGCAAGGCGGTGGCAAAGCGCAGATTATTGCAACGATTAACGCAAAGGCGAAAGCGATAGCCAGTGGCGTAGGGGGGACGGCTAATTTGGTTTGCGGGGTAACTATCGCAATAGCGGCGGTGTCTGCAACTTATGCAATAGCACAGGCGATGGAAGGGCTGGTGGTCGTGTCTAGCTGGTTTGAGGCGGGGCAAAAAATGATGGTCGGCACCGACGAAGACGACGATAGCTACCATGCTTTTGGCGATATGCTGAACACGGCAACGGTGACTACCACCTTTGAGGGCGACGAGGAGATTGAACTGCATGACGGTGAAAAACTGACCGCGACAGAATCTATGGGGGCGCAGGCAATTCTGGTCGGCGGTATTGCAGCAAATATAGGAGCAGAAGACCCAAGCGTCGGCAAATTTAGTATGGAAGGCATGACAGCAGGCATTAATATTGCAGGCGGCTCGCTAAAAGCCTGCATTGCAGCGCAATTTGTATCTGCGGCAGTCAATGTGGGTATTTTGGTAGCAGAGATGGTATTGGCTGTTTTCACGGGTGGCGTGTCGGCCATCGGCAAGGTACTGGTTGATGAGCTCGGAGGCGTCTTGTTTGGTGTGTTAACGTCGGTTGCAGTCAGCATGGCGATTAGTGGTATAGCTAGCGTGATCGCCTCTATATTTGTAAAGAAATTGGCGATTGATGTGTTTGGCGAAGATTTTGGCAATTTGCTAGTATCCTATGGCACAAGATATTACAACAAAGCGCATCAAGGAAACGGCGGTGTGGCACTGAGCTTTGATAGCGCACTGGCATTTTATAAAGAGCAGCAAACGGTACTCGCCTATAATGCGGAAGTAGACCGTGCAACCCATAGCCCCTTTGATATTACGAATAATAACACTTTTCTTGGGAAGCTCGCGGGGAACTTGGCCGTGGCAACGTCGGGGCGGGGGAGTTCTGTTTTGGGTCAGATCGGTACATTGGGCAGTTTTGCTAGCGCAATGAAAGCCCCAATTACGCTAAATGCGAGTGCGGCAACAGAATTAGAGTTTCGTGAGCAGATTAACTGGGACTCGTCGCTAGGCGATGACGGCAATATGTGTGTCGGGCTATCTACGATTGGAGCGGTTGGCGATATGTTCTGTAACCCGTTGCGTGGTAGCGACTTTTCTACTGTAGAGACTGACCCTGAGGAGATTTTTTGGAAGGTCGCTTACACCTGTACAAAATATGGCAACATCCCTCAAGCCGTGGGCCAATGCTCCTTTGCTGGCAAGCAGGGTGTTGTGTCATATGCTGAATATGCCTTGGCACAGGAACGGGGCGACCCATTCGCAGAAAGTGATGCTGGCAAGTATTATGCCTTTGTTTTTGACACAGACCCAGATACTGGGCTAGAAGTAGTTAACCAGAACTCAGACCTCGCCAGAATGATCAAGTGGGGCGTCAACCGCAAGAGTGACCCCGGGACGACAGATATCAATATTATGCAAGAAGGGCAGGTCTCGACTAGTGCAACCTGGCTAGATTCGCTGCTGGGTGCAATACCGATTGTAGGTGATGTGATAGATATTGCAAGTGCGGTTGGGCAGAATGAAATTTATGAGTCTGGTTGGGCGGACGGCAGCGCGTTTTGCGTAGGGTGCGACAGTGCCGCTGGAGGCGAAGGCGAATGGAATGAGGGCTATAGCGGAAACACCAAATGGAATTCGGTATATAAATATTTAGACCAATATATTATAGACAATAATCTGTATGAAAATATGGAGGCAATTGACACAAGCCCTGTGTCGGCATATATAGACGATGTATTATGGCCTGAGATGGATAAGAGTTACGAGGGAGTGCTAGCGGCGAATATGGGTGTGCCAAAAGAATGGGTGGTGAGTAGCTTGGCGTATGCTAATGACCTAAAAGTGGCACCACGTGAGGCGGAGGAATTAGTGGCGAGCGCGCCAAATATTTATGCGACTTATTATGGCGGGTTAAATTATGATACTTTGGAAGTGCCTGAGCGGGATGATTCTTATGGCGTGCTTGCCTTACGGACGGCGAAAGAGACGACAAAAGTTGCTGGGGTGGAGTGGCGACGACGCTTTAATGCGGAGGCGACAGCGTGATTCAGCAAGTAGCAAAAAGAATAGCGATAGGAAAAGTGACTACTAAGCGACTGGGCTATTGGCTAGTGATACTGGCTGGGTTATGCGGGGCTTTTGTTCCACAAGCGGCTTTTGCACTAAATGCCTCGCAAGAGATGCGCTGGGCGGATTATGATATTTTATTTTATGACCCGGGCGATACTGGCGCTTGCATGGATGCTTCCGCAGGAGCAGCAGGAGTATCGCCGGTTTCGGGGGCGGCGTATAATCGGCTGAAGGATGCGGTGAGACAATATGGCGAGTATGCGATGGAAATGCAGCGGCAATATGGCGTGCCGTGGGAGGTGGTGTTTGCGCAGATGCAAAAGGAGTCAGGGACTGGCACGACGGGCTGGGCGGTTATGGGCGCGACCAACAACTGGCTCGGCATCACTGGTTCGGGTGATATGGGGTCTTTTGTTTCGCCACCGAATAGCGACTACCCGAATGGGCGAAATTGGGCCAAATACAGCAGTATTGAGGCGAGTATTTCGGCATGGGCAGGGCCAAAAGTGCTGCGAAACGGCTATTATGATGACGCTTTCCCATATTTGGACCCGAGCAACTATAATTTGGAGGCGTTTTTGCGGGAGATGATTTCACACTATGCGCCGAGCGACGACGGTAATGATGAGGCGGCCTATGTGGCGAGCGTGCTGAGTTTTATCAACGGGCCGATTAAAGAAGTGCGGGAGGAGATGGGCTGGCCGAGTTCGGCGGAACTAGCACGCAATGAGAAAATCCCAGTCGGCGGACAGAACCCAGTTGGCAGCACAACGGTAGCGCCAAGTTATGGTGGGGTTGCGACTTGCCTTGGTGCTGGTTCGGGCAGTATTACTGAGGCGGCGATTGCGTTTTCGTGGCCGGGGATTGGTAGCCACGATAAAACTGATCCACAGCCGGCTTATCGTGAGGCGATTAGCACGGTGGGGCTGAGTAATATGGGCGAGCCATTTAGTTATGGTGCGAGTTGTGATGTGTTTGTGGCGACCGTTTATCGGATGACGGTGGACCCAGAATTCTACTGTTGTGGCACATCATATCAACGAAACTACTTGGTCAACAGCCCCCTTTATACAGAAATTGAGAATCTCGGCAATACTTCTAATCTGCAGTCGGGCGATATTTTTGTGCATGATGGGCATATTATGTTGTTTGTGATTGATGGTGGCGAGGGAATGATGGCGCATGCGTCGCTTAAAGAGCGGACAGGCGAGCGGGGTGGCATGCCATTTTTCAGCGACAAGAATGGCACCTATCGGATATTCCGCTATACGGGAGGGGTATAATGCAGGTTGATAGACAGCGGATTGGCTTAATTATCGGCGTACTAGCTGGTGTGATGGTACTCGGTATGGTGGTGATTTTTGCAGTGCGAAGCTTGGTCTATTCAGCTAAATTACAGTTGACGATTGCGCCGACTGGCGCGACGGTTATCTTAGATGGCAAGCAAATCAAGGCTGAGAACCAGGATATTAAGCCGGGGGAGCATACTCTGCGAGTAGAACATGATGGTTTTATTGCCGAAGAGCAGCAGTTTAGTGTGGCAAAAAATGAGACTTATAGTGTGCTGATTGCTCTTGTGCCAGAAGACGATAATGCGGATTATTACCTTTACAATGAGCGGGATCAGATTATTCGCGACGGCAAGATTACGCAGAGGCAAGATCAGGCGATGCGTGAGGCTTATGAGTCGGACCCGATTATGAAAATCTTGCCTTATACCGATATGTCTTCGGGGGTGACTTTTGTGGTGGAGGCGTCGTATAATAACGGAATTGAGCTTTTAATTCGCTTAAATACCTGTTCGGACGAGGCGGCGGAGATTTATAAGAATAAGGCACTATTGTGGATTGCGGGGCAAGGTTTCCGGCCAGAGAATTACCCAATTAAATATATGACGCTGTGCGATTAGATTAGACTTTGGCTTACGCTTAAAGCGTAATGAGAGGATTAAGTTTGGGTGGTGGGGCGACAGCAGTAATGATGATTTGATGGTCGCGGAAGTTAGACATCAGGGCAGTTTGACGCTTGTCGTCTAACTCGGAAAAGACGTCGTCTAGCAAGATAATCGGCGAAACGCCTTTGGCGTTAGTAAAGGCGCTGGCTTCAATGAATTTTTCAGCCAAGATAATCGTGCGGTTTTCGCCGCGCGAGGCAGTTTGGCCGGCCATTTTGCCGTTAAAAATAAACAGGAAATCGTCGCGGTGTGGTCCAAAAGTCGTAGAACCAACAATACTGTCGCGTTCAAAATTACCTGTTAATATAGCGAGATATTCCTGTTCATCAATTACACGACCCGAATATTGCAGTTCAACCTTGGCTAGGGTGTCGGAAATTGTATTGTAAGTGTCGCTAATTTTTTGGTTAATTTGGCTAGCACCATAAGTGCGGAGTTTAAGAATATTAGAGCCATATTTGGCGAGTAGACAATCCCAAGAATAAACGCTTTCGGTCGTGGCGAAGCCAGATTTAAGCAGTTTATTGCGTTGCGTCATGGCTTTTTTGTAGCCGGAAATAGTGGCCGCATAGTTAGTGTTAAGAAGTCCAAAAAAACGGTCAAAATATTCGCGGCGAGCATTCGGGGAGTTGTGGATCAAATTGAGATCATCTGGCTCAAAAAGCACGGTAGGGTAGCGATGTTCGGTTTTGAGTTTTTTAGAAGTTTCGCCATTTATTTTGAAAGCCTTATCTGTTAAACTGATGATTACTCTTGGAGTAAGCCCGTCGGTTTTTTGGATTTCGGCGAACATGTTCGGTTTTCCGTTTTTTATTAATTCAATATCTTTTGACTTGAAGCTCGTGCCGTTCAAAAGTAAGTAGACGGCTTCTAAAATTGAGGTTTTGCCAGTGCCGTTTTTACCGACAATGAGCGAAACGCCGTCAGTAAAGTCGGCCGCAAACTCGTCGTGCGAGCGAAAATTCTTTAATAGGACTGATTTTACGATTTGCACTATTTAGGCCTTTCGTGGCATTACAATATAAACCAGGCTGGACGAATCGTTGCCGTGAATAATCAGTTTGTCGTCAGAAAAATCCAAGTTGACTTCGGGGGCTTCAAAGACATTGAGTGCGTCAAGCAAAAAACGGATATTGAAGGCCATGCTAATGTCGGTGCCGCTGACGGCAGCCGCCATTTCAGAGGAATTAGAGCCAAGCTCACTCTCCACAGCAATAACAGAAAGTTGCTTGTTTTTACCGCTAGTTTTAAGAATGACGGCATTATCGGCGACACGAGCAAAAACTTGGGCGACTTTAAGTAGGCGGATGAGTTCGTCGCGGTCCACTACGGCAGTTTCAGCACCCGTAGCGGCGATGAGTTGGCGATAATCTGGATAACTACCAGAAATGAGATTGCTGGTGATTTCAGTTTGTTCGCCAATCAAAAATTGGATTTGCGCTTCGCCGATTTTGATAGTTAGGTCGCCATCCTCGGCAGCACTAAGCACTTCGGTAATAGCGGCAGTTGGCACAATTACACGGAGGTCGTCGTTGAATTTTGGCAGCAATTCCGCCTCGGCAAGGCGAAAGCCGTCGGTGGCAACAACAAAAAGTTGCTTATTAAACGAATTAAAGCAGACACCAGTAAGAGCCGGGCGAGAAAAATCGTTGCTTGTAGCGCTAATAACTTGTTGTAAGGTATGGCGAAAATCGGCGACCGACAGGTTGATAGTGAGGGATTTTGCTTCGGGGTTAATAACCTCAGGGAAATCTTCGGCATCTACTCCGTTAAAAGTGGCAGAAAAACCTTTGCCTGAAACTTTAAGTTTAGTGCCTGTCGTTTCTAGGCTCAGCTCAGTATTTGGGAGGTTGTTAATAAATTCAGCAAGAGGCTTGGCTGGCACAGTGATGACACCGTTTTGTTTAACAGTTGTCGGGATAGTTTCTTCGCTGGCAAGTTCAAGGTTATTTGCGATAATCGTAAGTTTATCTTTTTCAGCGCGAAGAAGGACATTATTGAGGATTGGTAGTTGGTTGCGTGAATTGGCGATTCGCGAAATGTTGTTCAAAACTTTTGCCAATTGGTTCTTATTAATTAATAGGTGCATTTTGTGCCTTTCTTATTATAAAATTATTATTACTATTAGGGTTGTGGATTGTGTGGAAAAGACGGTTAATTTCAGATGAGGGCGGACTGTGGGTAAGTGTGGGGGTAGCGGTATTGTGGTTGTGGGTAAGTCGCTGACGGGCTCGGCTTAGACTGAATGGTTGTGTAAAAATATCGGACTTATCCGCCAAGAAACCTTGGTAAATTCTGCGATAGTAGCCCAAACTCCACAGGGTTTTCCACAGGACTTTTAGGTAGCTCATGCGACGCAGACCTCCTGAATGCTGGCGATTTGGTCGCGAAGGGTGGTGTCGGTGGCGAGGTTTTTGGTGATTTTTTGGATGGAACTAATGGCGGTGGTGTGGTCTTTGCGTTTGAGGGCGCGGGCGATTTGCGGATAAGAGAGGGAGAGTTCGGTTTTCATGAGATACATGGCGATTTGGCGCGGGATGAGAATGTGTTTTTCGCGGCTTTCGCTGGAAAGTTCGGTGAGGGTGAGGTGGAAGTAGTTGGCGGTGGCTTTAAGGATATTGTCCGGGGTGGTGCGAGGGCGGCTGGCGGCAGAGTCTTGGAGTTCGGCTTCTAGTTTGGCGAGCGAGAAGCGGGGACCGAGGCTCATTTGGAGGAGGCCGGCTTTATTGAGGGCGCCTTCTAGTTCGCGGATGTGGGAAGTGCATTTTTTGGCGATAAATTCAATGATTTCGGGGGCGAGGTTAAGGCCGCTAGATTCGGCTTTGGCGTTAAGGATGGCGCAGCGAGTCTCAAAACTTGGCGGTTGGACGGCAAGAATGATACCTTGCTCACAGCGAGAAACGAGGCGGTCGGCGAGGTCGGCGATGCGGGTTGGCGGGCGGTCGGAGGCGAGGATGATTTGCTTGTTGTTTTGTTGGAGTTCGTTAAAGGTGTGGAAAAATTCTATCTGGCTTTCTTTTTTACCCTCCAAAAACTGGATGTCGTCAATAATGAGGACGTCGTTGGTGCGGTATTTTTCGGTGAAACCGGTGAGTTTTTTCTGGATACTGGCGATGAAGTCTTTGTAGAAAGTTTCCATAGAGATATATAGTATGCGGTAGTCGGGGTGCTGGGCGAGGATTTCGTTGCCGACGGCTTGGATGAGGTGGGTTTTGCCAAGACCGACGCCGCCATGGATGTAGAGAGGGTTGTATTTAGTGCCTGGTTCGTCGGCGACTCCGCGGCAAGCGGCGAAAGCGAGGCTATTGTTATCGCTGACGACGAAATTATTAAAAGTATATTTGGTGTTGAGGTTGGTGTTGTGGGCTTTGGCGCCAGTTGGCTGGGTGCCAATGGATTTGGTGAGATCTAGCTCGCCGAGATTGACGGTGGTTTTTTTGCGGCGGCGCTCAATTTTTTGCTCGTCAGAGGTGCCGGCGATGATGTAGTCTATGATTTCGGGGTTAAGATTGGCGGCTGTGAGGGCAGTTTTGAGGGTGCTAGCGTGGTTGCCTTGTAGGCGGTCAATAGTAAATTGGTTGGGGGCGCTGAGTGTTAGGCGGCCAGCCTCAAAGTTGACGAAATTGAGATTGCGAAAAAATGACTTAAAGACGATGCCCTCTAAGTTGCGTTCCAAGTGGCCTTTGACGGCCTGCCATTGTTCCTCCATATAGGAATAGTATAGCATAGATTGGGAGTTTTCCACAGGGTTGCGAGATTTTTTTTATGTTTTGTAAGTATTGTGTTAGGTGATAGGGGTGGAGTTTTCCACAGATTTGGAGTTCTTGATAAAAGGCTGTGGAAAACTACTTGCTTTTTGTGGAAAAGTTTGCTATAATAGACAATAGAAACGGAATAAAAGAAAGAAGTATAATATGCCAAAGCGAACATATCAACCACACAAACGACAACGCCATACGACGCACGGGTTTTTGGTGCGGATGATGACGGCGGGCGGGCGCAAAGTTTTGGCGCGGCGTCGGGCTAAGGGTCGCAAGCAGTTGGCCGTTAAGTAGGCCCGATGCTTGCGGCAAAATATCGTTTTCATTCCCGTGGCGGGGTGCAGGCGGTGTTGCGGCATGGTAAAACGGAGCGGGGTGAGAGAATCTCGCTTGTCTGGATGAAAAATCGGCGTGGCGGCACGCGATTTGGCGTGGTGATTAGTAAAAAAGTCTTAAAGTCGGCGGTAGGGCGGAATCGGGTGCGGCGGCGGGTTTATGAGGTATTGCGCGAGTGGCTTGCCGAGCAAGCGAAGCGAAACGGCTTTCCGCCAAAATTGGATGCATTGGTAATATTATATAGTGCCGATTTCCGCGAGACGGAGTTTACGGAGTTTAAGCAGCAGATTGTGGGGTTGCTGGAAAAAGCGGCCAAATAGCGGGTGGCGAAAGTTGGCGGCGTGGGGTGGCTTGTAAAATTGCTAGCCCCGTGATATAGTCTTGATATGAGTATTTGGGATTTGGTGGTCGTGCAACCGATTTTTAACCTGCTTTTGGCGGTTTATCAGTTGGTGGGCGATTTTGGTGTGGCGGTGATTATCTTCACCCTACTGGTAAAATTGGCGATGTGGCCACTGATGAAAAAGCAACTTTATCAAGCGCGGCTGATGCGCAAGCTGCAGCCAGAATTGGCGGAGATTAAAAAGCGTTGCAAGGGCAACAAGCAGATGGAAAGTTTGCAGATGATGGAACTTTATAAGCGACATAACGCCAAACCGTTTGCGTCTATCTTGACGTTGGTGATTCAACTGCCGATTTTTATCGCGATTTATGGGGTGGTGCGGAATGCGCTGTCTAGCCAAGAGGCGGTGGCGAAGTTTGCTTATGGGTTTATGCATAACTGGTCGCGGGTGGCGGAGCTTTTGAACAATTTTGATGAGTTTGCGCCGAAGATGTTTGGGCTAGTGGATTTGCGGGCGACACCGTTGCCGCTTGCGACTTTGAGCGCGGGGGTGCTGCTGCTGATTACGATTGGGTCGGCGGTGTTGCAATATGTAATGACCAAACAAAATATGCCAAAGCGTGAAAATAAGCGGACTTTGAAGCAGATTATGCAGGAGGCGGCGGACGGTAAGGAGGCTGACCAGAGCGAGGTGAACGAGATTGTGCAGGGGCGAATGGCGTTTATGATGCCGCTGATGATGTTATTTATTATGATTCAGTTGCCGGGGGCGATTATTTTGTATTATTTTATGTCCAACTTGGTGTCGGTGATGCAGCAGAAGATGATTTTGAACAAAGATTTGGATACGATGGAGAATTTGGCTGACAAAAAGGTGCTCAAAGAATTGCGGGAGATTCAAGAGGGTGAGATTGTTGAACGACAGGGAGAGAAGACGGTTACAAGAGTGAAACTTGCGGATAAAAAGAGCAAGAAGAAAGGAAAATGATGAATAGGGAAGAATCAATTCGCTTTGCGACGAAGTTTTTGGAGGATATGATTTCGTTTTTTGGGGTGAATGTGGCGGTGCGGTCTACGGCGGAGGACGAGGTGATTCATTTGGCGGTGCCGTCTAGCACTTTGAATGCAGTGTTGATTGGGCGGAACGCTGAAACTTTGCGGGGTTTGCAGAATTTGGTGGCGGCGGCGTTGGCGCAAAAAGAGGCGGCTTTGACACGGGTGAATATAGATGTGGCGGGCTATAAGGAGCAGCGGGCGGCGCATATTGAGACGCGGGCGCGCGACTGGGTGGAGCGGGTGCGGCGTGAGGGGCGTGTGGAATTGGAGTTGAATGCGGCAGATCGGCGAGTGGTGCATAAATATATTGAGGATATTTCGGATATTGAGGGGCATTCTGAGGGCGAAGGCCGTGAGCGAAAACTGATTTTGACGCTGAAAAAGTAGCCCCGTTTGCTATTGGGGCGAAAAAGGCATATAATATATATATGAAGCCGACAAAAAAGCAGCAGCAGATTTTGGATTACATTGACCATTTTCGGGCGGAGCAAGGTGGGGTGGCGCCGACCTATCGCGAGATTATGTTTGGGCTGGGTTATGCGTCGGTGGCGACAGTGGCGGAGCATATCAAGAATTTGACTGATAAGGGGTTGCTTGTGAAGAAGGATTTTGAGCCGAGGTCGGTGGCAGTGCCGCGGGAGAGTGTGTTTGAGGTGGATTTTTTAGGTGAGATTGCCAAGCGACGCGGGCGGGGCGAAGATGATGATGCGGATATTTTGCAGGCGGCGTGGAAAATTTTGACGGATTAGGCGGGTTGCGATTTTGGCTATGGTAAAGTATAATAAATAAATGATGAAACGCAAGAGTAAACCGTTGTCGGCAGAAGATTTGGACCATGGGGCAGACGAGCCAGAGTTGGTGGCGCTAACACCAAAGGGTAAGCGGGCGAAAAAACATATTGCGCGCTGGGTGATATTGGGCGTGGTCTTGTTGCTTTTGATGAGCATCGGGTTTTTGGTGTTTGTGGTGTCGCAAGATTTGGGCAAATCTTTTGGTGGCAATATTTTTGGGCTGCTTGGCAAAGAAACTTTGCGTGAGGATGCCAATGGGCGGACGAATGCGTTGATTTTTGCGACGAGCGGCTATCAGCCAGATGGGTCGGACCATGATAACGGTAGCGGTATCTTGACGGATTCGATTATGGTGGTTTCGGTTGACCAAGAGACGGGTGAGAGGTTCACGCTTTCGGTGCCGCGCGATTTGTATGTGCAATATGACTGTGGGGGCGGCAGAATAAATGGGGTTTATGCTTGCGCAGTTCGTAAAGGTAAGACGGAATCAGAGGCGGCCGATTCGCTGGTGCGCAAGGTAAGCGAGGTTACGGGGATTGAGATTCAGTATGTGGCGCATATAGACTTTACGGTGGTGAAGGAGTTAATTAATCGTGTGGGCGGCGTGGACATTACGATCCCGCACGATATGGCGGACTATGGATGCGGGTTTAAATATAGCAAGGATCAGGTGGTGCATATGGATGGTGAGCTGGCGATTTGTTTTTCGCGGGCGCGCAATCATCATGGGGGATATGGGATTCCGAACGATTTTGAAAGAGGCAAAAACCAACAACGAGTGCTTAGAGCATTGCAGGTGGCGGCGTTAAATGATGGCAAATTATTGAACCCGACGGCGGCGTTAAAGGCAGTAGATTCTTTGGGGGATAATTTGCGGACTAACGTGCAGACGAATGAAATCCGTACGGCGTTGGAGTTGGTGCAGAACAAGGCGGGAGGCGAAGACCGTGGCGAATATGCTTTTATGGATAGTGCGCGCAAAGTATACCTACTGCGTGATGAATGCACTGTTTCAACTGCTGAGGAGGCTTGCGGGGCAAATGGTGGGCAGATGATTTTAGTGCCAGCCGGCACGACAGATTGGTATGATTATAGCAAAATCCATGAGTATTTTGCTGGCGTGATTGCGAAATAGCAGGTGAGATAAAAGACATTTTTCCCTTAGGGTGTTTGGCTTGCATTTTGTTTTTTAGGGTATATAATATAAACATAAATAAGGCATAGGGGGAAAATATGCAAGCACAAAATGGGCAAAAGAGTATAGTTAAGGGGCTGGTCGCATCTCTTGCGGGCGGCAGTTTTTTTGCGGGGTTAAGTATCGCAACAAGTATTGGGCTATTGGCAAAAGTGACGCCGACTTTGGTTTCGCCATTTGGGATTATCTTTGATGGCGCAGGGCAAAACTGGCAACTTTTGACATGGGTGTCGTTTGCGATTGCGGCGATTCTATTAGCGGTCGTGCCATTTATTTTGGCGAAAAAAGTAACGGACGGCGAAGTGGTCAAGGCGGAGTTTGCTAAGGGTGCAAAAGTGCTTTGGGCAGTTGTGGCTTTGAACGGCTTTTTGGCGATTGCGACGATTTTGATGTCGCTCTTCTCGCTCGGTATTGAGGGCATGAGCGAAAAGGCAGCCAGCGCGATGCAGAAGCAATACTGGCTTGGCACATTTGTGCCGGTTTTGGTTGCGGCATTGGTGAATGGTGTGGGCGCGTTTTTCTTGGGTGCAATTGCGAAGGGTAAAATGGCTTTGATGAACACCTTTAAGATTGCAAGCATTGTGATTGCAGGTGTGGCAGTGGTTTTGATGGTGGTAGCAAGTTTGGTGACTTTACACCCGAAGAAGGGTAGCGATAGCAATGACGTTTATAATGCCAACAGTATTTTGAAAGATTTGGGGCTCTAAATGGCAGATAGCGTATTTGGTGGCGGCGTGAAAGCACCGGCTGCAGAGGGCGGAGTATTTAGCGAGGCAACAAAGCCAGCTACAAATGGGGGCGTGTTTAGCGGTGGGGCGTCTAGTGCGCCAGTAGCGAAAGCTGCTGCGCCAGCCACGAGTGTAAATGCGCCTGCTGTTGATACGGCTTTTGGCGCGAGTGCGCCAAAAGAGAAAAGGCCGTTGCCGTGGAAGCGGATTCTAAAAATTGGCGTGCCGATTTTGGCGGGGCTAGCGATTGTTGGTGGTGCTTTGGCGGCCGTGCTGGTATATAATAGCGACGACAAGATTATTGGCGACGCGATGGCTAATTTGTTTAAGGATAACGACGCTAAGGTAGACGGCGAACTTACGGCATCTAATCTTAATAGCGATGGCGACAAGTTGAGCGTGAAGTTTGCGATTACGGCACGGACGGATGAGGCGGGCAAAAACAGCGACCTTGGTGTTGAGGTTAAGGTGCGGCCGACGGTTGCGAGCGTAGAGGCGCTAGACGGCTCAAAGGAATTTTCTAGCACGGTGAACGTGGCATATGTGAACGAGAGTATTTTTGCAAAGATAGACTACTTGCAAGTTTTGGAGCAAGTGATGTCGGCGATGGCACCAGATAGCGAGCCGATAGAGTGGCCAGAAGAGCCGATAGAGTGGCCAGAAGAGGCGACAAAATACAATAACCGCTGGCTGATGGTATCAAACGAGACGTTGACGCAATTTATAGATAGCGAAAACGAGGATTTGCAGGCTTGCTTGCAAAAGCAGGGCAACGATTTGCGAGGCAACAAGAAGGCTGCACGTGAACTTTACAAGATTTTGACGACCGTCGTGAAGTTTGAGCGCGAAAGCAAAAAGAGTGGCGTGGCGACGTATGCTGTGGAGCCTTCTAGTGAATTAGCGGACTACTATGCATTTTTGACAAGTGTGCGTGATAGCAAGATTGTGGCGAATGCTGTAGAGTGCGGCAATAACTATCAAGATGGTTTTGCTGATGATTTCAAGGAGATGCTAGACGAAGCTATTAAGGCTTATGACGAGATGACTGATTCAGAGCGTGAGAATGCCGAGAAATCGCTACAAGATATGCTGAAAGTATTCCCAGAGATTACGATGCAGATTAGCACAAAGACACGGCGATTTGTTGGGCTGGAAATTAAAGGTTCAGTTGAGGATGCGAACCTAGAATTGAAGCTGGCTATTGAGAGCAAGCACGCAAAGAATATTGTGGTTGAAGCGCCAAGCGACGTGTTAGAACTGACCGCGAGCGACCTGAACGGCTTGCAGAATATTGACTTGGGCAGCCTTTTGAACTCGGGCAAGACGGCGGCGCAACGGGCTGAGGTTGATCGTGTGGTAGCACAAATTGCGGCCTATAAAACGGCGAATAGCGACGCGTTGCCAAAGCTAGTGTTGGGGTCAAGTGGTAAAGTAGAGGCGACGGATGCGTTTTTTGCTGAGTATCTTAATAAAGATGGCGTTTGGGATACGACTTTTACTCTGCGGTTGTTAAACGACGATGACAGCACGGAGTTCCCAAATTCGTATTCAGCAATGACGAACAGCGGGCCTTTCTACTTGCGTGAGTATAATGATGGCGAATATAACGCGATTGAATATTCTCGCTATGGTGATACAAATGGTGATGTCTGGTTAATCTATGGTGCCGAGTGCGATGCGGAGAGCGAAAATGATACCGTGAAGCGTGCGGCGGGCAGTAATGCGGCGGCAGTTTTGACCCATTTAGGCAATAGCGAATATTACTGCGCATCATAAAAATTCAGCCTTCTTAGCTAAGAGAAATCGGCAAAAATAAACTTTGCCGATTTCTTGCAAGGCGAAGCCAGTTTTCAGCATATTGACTTTTTGAGGTATTTGTGATACAATGGGGGAATGGAAAGCATAATTTCGGTAAGAGGGGCCAGACAACACAACCTCAAGGATATAAACGTGGACATCCCGCGGGAGAAGTTCGTGGTGATTACTGGCGTTTCGGGGTCGGGAAAGTCAAGTTTGGCATTTGATACAATTTATGCTGAGGGGCAGCGGCGCTATGTGGAGAGCCTTTCTAGTTATGCGCGGCAGTTTTTGGGGGTTATGGATAAGCCTGATGTGGACCATATTTCGGGTTTGTCGCCGGCGATTTCGATTGATCAAAAATCAACTTCGCGCAATCCGCGCTCAACTGTGGCGACAGTAACGGAAGTTTATGATTATCTGCGACTTTTATTTGCGCGAGCAGGTGTGCCGCATTGCCCGATTTGTGGGCGCGTGGTGGCAAAGCGAAGCATTGAAGATATCACGAATGAAGTCTTAGAAACGCCCGATGGCACAAAGATGATTATCTTGGCGCCGATTGTGCAGGCGAAAAAGGGTGAGTTTCAGCATATCCCTGAGCAATATATGAGTAAGGGTTTTGTGCGGGCGCGAATTGACGGGATTATTTATGCGCTGGATGAGTTTCCTGAGTTAGAAAAAATGAAAAAGCACACGATTGAAATCGTGATTGACCGCTTGACAATGGACAAGGAATTGGTGGCACGGGTGGCGCAGTCGGTAGAGCAAGCACTGGAAGTTGGTGATGGGGTTATGCAGGTAATGTTCCCTGATGAAGACGATTGGATAACGGTTTTTTCGCAAAAATATGCCTGTCCAGTGGACCCTGATGTGATGATTCCTGATCTGGAGCCACGGCTGTTTAGTTTTAACTCGCCACAAGGGGCGTGCGAAACTTGCACGGGGTTAGGGGTGCGACTAGAAATTGACCCTGAACTCGTGCTAAATAAAAATTTGACTCTGTCTGAGGGGGCGATTCGGCCGTTTAATCGTATCAACCAAGATTCTTGGTGGGTGAAAAAGTTGGCGGCGGTGGGTAAAAAGCACGGTTTTGATATTAAGACGCCGGTGCGTGAATTTAATGATGAAATTATTGAAAAAATTCTTTATGGCACGGGCGAGGATAAATATAAAATGGTGGTTGGCGGGCACGGTAAGTGGGGCGACGGAGCGAGTTATGAGTCAACTTATGAGGGGGTGATTCCGAATTTGGAGCGACGCTATCGCGAGACGGATAGCGACTTTATGCGCAAGGATATTGAGCGGTTTATGCGGACAGAAAAGTGCGTGGCTTGTCAGGGTGACCGTTTGAAGCCAGTGGTGCTTGCGGTGCGAATTGGCGAGCAGAACATTATGGATATTTGCAAGATGGACGTAGATACGGCGTTGCAATATTTTGCGGGTATAATGGAAAAACTCGACACGACGCAAAAGTTGGTGGCGGAGCCGATTGTGAAAGAGATCTCGGAGCGGGTTGGGTTTATGCAGAATGTTGGCTTGGGCTATATTGAATTGGCGCGGGCGGCGAACACTTTGAGCGGCGGTGAGGCGCAGCGGATTCGGCTTTCTACGCAAATTGGATCGGGCTTGCAAGGGGTGTTGTATGTGCTGGATGAGCCGTCAATTGGCTTACACCAGCGCGATAATGAGAAGTTGATTGAGGCGTTGAAGCGGTTGCGCGATATTGGCAATTCGGTGATTGTAGTAGAGCACGACGAAGATACGATTCGGGCGGCGGATTTTTTGGTGGATATTGGGCCACGGGCGGGGGTGCATGGCGGCGAGGTCGTGGCGGCGGGGACGCCAATAGAAGTAGCGAAAAATCCGAAGAGTTTGACGGGGCAATTCCTGAGTGGGGCGCGAAAAATTGCTGTGCCGAAAAAACGACGGCAAATTGGCGATAAGTTTTTGGAAGTTTGGGGGGCACGCGAGAATAATCTGAAAAACCTTAATGTGAAGTTCCCGCTCGGCGTGATGACGGCGGTAACTGGTGTTTCGGGGTCAGGCAAAAGCACGCTCGTGAATGATATTTTGGCGAATGAACTTTTGGCGGAATTGCAGCGGGCGCAAACGGTGGCGGGGGCGCACGATAAAATTACAGGTGTGGATAATTTGGACAAGATAATCGTGATTGATCAAAGCCCGATTGGGCGGACGCCGCGAAGCAACCCGGCGACTTATACGGGAATTTGGAACTATGTGCGTGAGTTGTTTGCGGGGTTGCCTGAGGCGGAGATGCGTGGCTATAAAGCGGGGCGGTTTAGTTTTAATGTTAAGGGCGGGCGATGCGAGCACTGTCAGGGTGATGGTGTAATTAAAATTGAAATGCACTTTTTGCCGGATATTTTTGTGGAATGTGATGTCTGCCACGGCAAACGCTATAACCGTGAAGCATTGGAAGTGAAGTTTAAGGGTAAGAGTATCGCTGACGTGCTGGCGATGACGGTGGATGAGGCGGCAGAGTTTTTTGTAAACTTTCCGGCGATTGCGAATAAACTAAAAACTTTGCAGCGGGCAGGGCTCGGCTATATTGGGCTGGGGCAGCCGGCAACAACTTTGAGCGGTGGTGAAGCGCAGCGGATTAAACTGGCAACTGAACTTGCGCGGCCGAACACGAATAAGACGTTATATATTTTGGACGAGCCGACGACGGGCTTGCATAGTGAGGATGTACAGAAACTTTTGGAACTATTGAATGGTTTGATGACGGGCGGCAACTCAATGATTATCATTGAGCATAACTTGGATGTGATCAAAACGGCTGACTATATTATAGACTTAGGGCCAGAGGGTGGCGCGAATGGTGGACAAATTGTTGCGACTGGCACACCAGAACAAGTGGCGGCTAATCCGAAGTCGGCGACGGGTGTTTTTTTGAAAAAAGTCTTGTAGGATTTAGAAAACAATTTATGGAATTGTAGGCCAAGAATTTTAGGATTTGCGGAGCGTTAAGGGGTGCGGTTGCGAGTGGTGCGGATGGTAGAATAACGATTGGCGGTCTCAAAGCGAGATATAGGTGAAACGAGGACGGCAGATTCGGGGAAGGCGGCGGCGAAGTTGGCGGAGACATAAACCATTTCGGACTGGTAGAGGCCGATGGCGGGGAGGTCTTTGACCCATTCGGCGAGAAATTCTTCATAACGAGCGCGACGAGTTTCTGGGTCGGTAGTGGCATTGGCGGCAGCGAGGTAGATGTCGGCGGCGTTAGAGTTGTAATTGCTGTAATTTTTGGCGCTAGTCTGAGATGAGTGGTAATATTGGCTAGGATCGGGGTCGCTGGGGAGGTTGATTGTAGCGAGCAAAAGGTCGTAATCGCGGGCGCCGATGGCGTTCCAGAGTGATTGAGAGTCTGGCTCATAGACGGTGAGTTCAACTGGGATATTGGCGGCTTGGAGTTGCTCGGCGATGGTATTGGCGATAGCTTGGTCGGATGCGAGGAGGCGGAGAGGCGTGGTGATGGCAGTGTTGGCGACGCGTTTTGGTATGGGTGGAGCGTTAAGTTGGAAGCGGGAGGTGATGATTGGGTAGTCTAACGGCGTGGCGCGGTTTGCGGCTATACGAATTTTGGTTAGATTGAGGGCGGCGGCGACGGTTTGGCGGGTGCTGAGTTGGGAGGTTTGGACAGCAGCAGTATTAAAAAAAAGGAAAGTGCCAGCAGAGAGTA
Organism: Candidatus Nomurabacteria bacterium; assembly: GCA_031262695.1. Taxonomy (GTDB): domain Bacteria; phylum Patescibacteriota; class Saccharimonadia; order Saccharimonadales; family Saccharimonadaceae; genus WQUV01. Next base: position 42,705 of record JAISHF010000003.1, read on the forward strand.
GGGCGTGGCGTTCACGGAAGTTGTTGCGATTAGTGAGATTAACGAGATCGGCTGATGAGAGCTCGGCACTAGCGGTGATGGAAGCATTGTTGAGATCGGCAATAATGTCGTTTGTGCTGGAGTAGGCACGGATTTCGTAGTTATTGAGGAGCGGCGGCGTGTTATAAAAGTCGTCAAAACGAGTAGTGGAAACGATTTGAGCGCCGTTGCTACCAGACTTAATGCGGGTGAAGGAGAATGGGCCAGCACCGATAGGATTGAGATTGAAGTCGGCGTTGATGAGTTGTGATGGAGAGGTGTTTTCTAGGAGGTGTTTTGGTAGAACGAAAAAGGTGAGTTGTTCGGGGAAGGAGGCTTGTGAATTGGGTAGGGTGAAAATAATTGTGAGGTCGTCTTTTTTCTCGGCGCGGATGTTTTGCCAGTTGCTTTGGCCAGCATAGTGGGTGAGGGGGTCTTGAAGCAATTGAACGGTAAAGATGACGTCGTCGGCGGTAAGTGGCATGCCGTCGTGGAAAGTGAGGCCTTCACGAAGAGTGACTTCCCATGTCTTAGCGTCACCAGAGTTGCTATAACTTGCGGCGAGGTCGCCTGTGATGTGGCCGGATTGGTCGTAGCCGAGGAGGCGGGCATGGATGAGGTTGACGGCGGCGAGTTCGGAGTTAGTGGTGGCGAAAAGTGGATTGAGCGTGCGGATACTACCGATGGTGGCTTCGCTGAAAAGGCCACCTTGTGTGGCTGTGGTAGTAGAGGTGAGCGAGCGCCAGACGAGTAGTTGGACGCCAGTTAATATTAAGAGGATGGCAACGGCGCCGAACCAAAAAAGGACTTGCTTGCGAACATAGTGGACTTTGTGAAGTGAGCCAATGAGATTGGTTTTGACATGAGTGACGCCGCGGTGGCTGAGTTCTTTGAGGTCTTGCCCTAAATATTTAGCGCGACGGATTCGTTTTTTCCAAAACTTTGGCATTACCCCCCTTAAACAATTGGGACGAAAAATTCCGCCACAATTGATAAGATAAAGATGGCCGCCATCACGAGAGTGGCGTTGAAAAGGCTTTTTTCAAGACCACGGCGTTTGGTGTTGAGTTCGCCGCTAGAACCGAGTCCGGCGCCTAAACTTGCTCCACGCTGTTGGAGCAAAATTAAAATAATCGACAAGCTGGCGCTAATAATCATAGTTGTGCGCAAAAATGTTTCCATAATTTTATTGTAGCACACATATGGAGAAAATCCAAATTGAGGTGTATAATATGGGTATGAAGCGGATAAAGTGGAAGTCGGTTGTGGCGCTAGCCAATCAAGAGATGCCAGTGAAGGTGACGGCGGTGGTGTTGGCAATTTCGACGCTTGGGTCGGCTTTGCTTGGGTTGTTCCGCGACCGTTGGTTGAATACGATGTATCTCTCTACTTATAAAGAGGGGATTGATGCTTATACGGCAGCGTTTTCGGTGCCAGACTTCATGTTCTTTTTACTAGTTTCAGGGGCGCTTTCGGTATCGTTTATACCTGTTTTTACGGAGCGGCTAGCAAAGGGTAACCGCAAATCGGCGTGGGAGTTGTCGTCGTCGTTATTAAATATTATGGCGGTAATGATGTTTGTGGTTTCGGTGTTGATTATTATTTTTGCTGATCCGTTGGCGTGGCTGATTTCGCCCGGTTTTTCGGTGGAGACGCATCAGTTGACGGTAAGTTTAATGCGGGTGATTGCAGTGAATCCATTGCTGTTTTCAATTTCTACGGTGCTGGTTTCTATGCAGCAGGCGGTAGGGCGGTTTTTGTCGTTTGCCTTGGCGCCGATTGTTTATAATATATGTATTTTGATTGGCGTGCGGGTATTTACGGGCGGAATTTCGCTATTTGGACATCAGGTGTTTGATGGTGGTATTATGGGCGTGGCGCTTGGCGTGGCGCTTGGCTCAATCGTGCAACTTTTGATTGCGCTATTTGGCACGATTGGGTTGGGTTTTGAGTATGACTGGAAGATTTTTTGGAAGAATTTAGGGCTACGCAAGGTAGTGTCATTGCTCCCCGCTCGGACGGCCGATCAGGGATTGGATTATGTGATGTCGTTTGTGAATACAAACTTAGCATCACGAATGGCAAGCGGCACAGTACGGCAGTTGCAACAAGCACAGACACTCTCGGCAATGCCGGTGTCGTTAGTGGGTGTGGCAATTTCCACGGCGTTCTTCCCGAAATTATCGCAAGAAATTACGGATGAAAACGGCGATGCCTTTAACCATAGTTTGCGCACGGCCTTGCGGTTGGTGATATGGTTGATTTTGCCGATTGCGGTGGTGGCGTTTTTTGCGCGCGGCTATGTGGCGGCATTTATTGTGAACGGCGGCAATGCGATGATTGCGGCGTTGCTTGGCGTGTTGTGTGTGGTGATTGTTTGCTCTAGCGTGTTCCAGATTTTGGTGCGAGCGTTTTATGCGCGGCAAGATACTAAAACGCCGTTTGTGGTCTCGTGTATTTCGGTTGGCTTAACGATTGCATTAGCGATTGCTTTGGCGCGATTGACGAATTTGGGGGCATTTGGGATTGTTTATGCGCGAGCGACGGGAGCGATTTTGGAGATTTTGCTTTTGATTGGGATTTTGCACTATCGGCGGCGGAGTGTATTTACTTTGGAATTTGTGCGAGGCGTGGTTAAAATGTTTGTGGCAGGTTTTTTTACTGCACTGACGGTTTATACAACGGTGCGACTTTTGCCGTTTAGGCTAAGCGATGTGAGTTTTATGAGCACTTTCCCGAAGTTTGCGTTAATTACTTGCGTCGGCTTCGCTACTTATTTGGTGGCAGGGTATTTCTTGGCGCTAGACGAGGTAGCGCCGATTGCGGCGAAGGTTAAGAAAGTAATGTTTCGCAATGTCGGATGAGAGTTTATTGGAGAGGCTGGGCAAATTAGGCTTGCCGAGTGAGCCGGGGGTGTATTTTCACCATGACAAAAATGGCAAGATAATTTATATTGGAAAGGCGGCAAACCTGAAAAATCGCGTGAGTTCATATTATCGTAATTCTAAGACTCGTGACGCAAAAACACGGGCGTTGGTGGCGGATATTGCGAACACGACTTGGCGGACGACGGAGAGCGAGTTGGATGCATTATTCTTGGAGTCAGAATTGGTTAAACGATATCACCCGAAATATAACATTTTATTACAGGACGATAAGTCGGCGATTTATGTGCGGGTTGGGGCGGAGGCGGTGCCATATATTGCGCTTGTGCATATTCCGCTGGATGATGGGGCGAAATATTTTGGGCCGTATTATGCAAAGTTGCCGATTAAAAAGGCGCTAAAAGCTTTGCGGCGAGTTTTTCCGTTTTATGATAGGCCGTATGATGGAAAGCGGAATTTGTATTCGCAATTAAAATTGACACCAGCGTTGGAGTTGGCGCGGGATACGGCAGAATATAAGGAGCGGCTAAAACTTTATAAAGTTAATTTGCGGACTTTACAGAAAGTTTTGGCGGGTAAGCGGGAGGATGTGGAAAAGGTTTTGCGGCACGAGATGGCTGAAGCGAGTGAAGCGCAAAATTTTGAGCGGGCGGCGCAACTGCGCAATCAGATTTATGGGCTTGGCGCTTTGACGCAAAAAATGATTTTTGCGGGTGATGAGTTTGTGGAACTTTCGGCCGATCCGGCGCTTTTGGAGTTGGCGCGGGTGCTACAAATGGAGCCACCACGGCGGATTGAGGGTTATGATATTAGCCACCAGCAAGGCACTAATGTGGTGGGGAGTTGCGTGGTGTTCAAAAACGGTGTGGCGTCAAGGGCGGACTATCGGATGTTCAAGTTGCATAACCAAAAAAATGATGATTTTGCAAATATGCGCGAGGTAATTACGCGGCGCTTGAAGCATTTGGAAGATTGGGGCAAGCCAGATTTGGTGATTATCGACGGCGGGATTGGGCAACTGACGGCAGTGGAAGATTTGCTAATGGCAGCAGGGATTCGGGTGGCGGGCTGGAATAAGTCTTCTAGAGAACTGATTGTGGCGAACGAACAAGGGTTTCACCGCACGGCAAAATTAGCCGAAAGCTCGCATGCCTATAAGTTGATTGTGCGAATTGATGACGAGGCGCATCGTTTTGCGGTGAATTATCACACAAAGTTGAAGCGCAAGTCGATGCTAAAATAGAGTTTTTATTCGCTTGGATAGAGCTCGGTGTAGAGGGCGTAGAGTTCGTCGCTTGGCTCGGGTTCTACTACATAAGGCACACGCATAACGATAAATTTGAGTGGGGCCATGGCTGGGATGTCGCCGAAAGCGGTTTCGCCGTAGGCTTTTTGGTATGGGATAGAGATTTCGCGGACGCCGCCGACGCGGAGGCCTTCAATGGCAGTGTCGCATGGTTCGTCGTCGGTTTCAACTTTGGAATCGGTGCAGATGCGGGCGCCTGTGGACGAGCCGCCGACGCGGCCAATCAGGCCTTCTTTGAAGCCAGTAATGAAATCGGTGGTGGCGCTAGTTGGAAAGCGGACGCGTGTCGCGGTCTTCCATGCGTTTGGGTCGGTAGCGCCGTCGTCGTTAGCGGTGGTTTCAAAACTAGAATCAAAAACGGTTTCGTTGCCGAGCCAGCCGATGTAAAGGAGGGAGTTGTCGTCAGTGATATCAGTGAGAGGGTCGCCCTCGCCTACGACGAGATCTTTGACTTTAAGCTCAGTGAGATTGGCGGCGACGTAACTTTTGATGTTTTTGCGGTATTTAGCAAAAGTGGCGAAGTATGTTTCGTTAGTTTCGTCAGCAGCAGCAGTGAGCTGGTTGCCGTATTCTTCAAGCATTTGATTTAATTTTTCTTCTTTGGCCTTTTGTTCGGCGAGTAGAATCTCGTTGATTTTTTCTTGGTTGTTGCTGCCGAGTGCCATACTTACGAATAGCGCACCTGTAGAGATAATCATTAGTGCGGCAATAGCCACAACGGCAACGCGAGTTTTGGCGGAAGTTTTTTGTTCAACTGCAATCATGAAGGCTCTCCTATATATATTATATATTGTATCAGATAGTAGTGAGGTTTTCAAGGGTGGTCATAATGGCGTTTACTTCGGCGGAGAGGAGGGTGCGGGCGGAGTTGGTAAAAGTAAGGTGGAAGGTGAAAGTTTTGGCGCCGTCTTTTGCAAAAATATTGCGTGGTTCAAGCGTCCAGGTAGTGTCTTGGCCGACGGTCTGTTGGATTTGGCTTTGGACGGCGGTGAGGATTTCGGTGTAAGTTTTGTCGCTTGTGAGCGAGAGGTCGCGTTTAACGCTCGGGAAGCGGCTGAAAGCGATTGGCGTGCGAGGGGTGGCGTCAGCGGATTGTTTGGCATTTAGCAAAATATTAAGGTCTAAAAATTCGGCGGCACAAATCGGGGTAGTGGCGCCGAATTGTTCGGTGATAGCGGCTTGGAGGCGACCGAAGCGGGCGAGTTCTTGGCCGTTTAGGGTAATTTTGGCAGAATGGTCGGTATAGAGCGGGTCGTCAAGTGGTTCTAGTGTGAAATCGGAAAGACAAAGGGTATTGAGAAGTGTGATAACCCAGTGCTTTATGGTGTAAAAATCGCTGCCGGTTTGCAAAAGAGCGAGTTGCTGGTGCTCGTCTGGCACGCCATCGCTCGTGAGCGGGCGAGTTTTGTCAAAAACTTGGTTGAGTTCAAAAATTGTAAACGAGCGATCGAGATCGCGGAGGTTTAATTCTAGCTTGGCAAGCAAGCTTGGCAATAGGCGAGGGCGGATAATTTGTAATTCGGGCGAAATGGAGTTAGCAATCTCGTAGGCGGTATCGGTGGGGAGGTTGCATTTTTCGAGCAGGTTGCGGCTGATAAAACTATAAGTCAGGGCTTCGTTGCTGCCATAACTTGCGAGGTGGTTGCGGAGGAGTTTGGTGAAGTCGCCGACTTCGTCGGGGGCAGGGGCGGCGGCATGGCGAGTTGGTAACTGGAAGGCGAGGTTGTCAAAGCCGAGTAGGCGGCCAATTTCTTCAATAATGTCTTCGGCGATGTTGATGTCAGTGCGCCAGTAAGGAGGGTGAGTGATGAGTTGATGGTCAGCCCAGCCAGCGTCAAAGTTGACATTGTGGAGGGCGGATTCAACTTCGGTTTCGGAATAATTGCTACCAAGCGTGGCGTTGATTGCAGTTAGCGTGGTAGTGACGGTCGGCGTAGGTGTGTTTTTGCCGTCAGTGGCGAGGGTGGAGCGAAGGCCAAAACCGAGGTTTTTGCGGAGAGAAGTGGCGGCAAGTAAGACAACTTGGTCGGCAAGCGCGGCGGGTTGACCCTTGGTAAAACGAGTGACAGCCTCAGAAAAAATACCATAGCGGAAGCTGGTTTCGCGGATACGGTAGAGATTGAATGAGGCGCTCTCAACAACGATGCGCTTGGTAGTGTCGTCGATTTCGGTAGAGAGCCCACCCATGACGCCGGCAAGAGCAATCGGCACATCGTTGCTAGTGATGACGGTGTCGCGTTCGGTGAGTTGGATAGTCTTGTGGTTAATGAGTTCTAGGCTTTCGCCCTTTTTAGCGGCGCGAATAGTGATGCTGGCAGTTTGTTTGCCGCCGACAGCGAGCAATTTATCGTAGTCAAAGAAGTGGAGTGGTTGGCCGGTGAGGAGCATTAGGTAGTTAGACCAATCTACAAGTGGGTTGACCGTGCGAATATTAGAGAGCATTAGCGGGATGCCGACTTGGCAGAGATGGGCAAATTCGCTCGGCTGCTCGGATTCTTTGGCGAGGCCATCTTCTAAAATGATGGCGTTGTAGCGGGGGCAGAGGGCCGGGTCCTCAATTTTGACATCAAGTGAAATGGCGCTATCGGCGGAGACGATGGCGTTTTTGCTGACCTTAGCCCATTCGCCGGCGTCAATTTTGCGGAGACGCTCAATGTTGCTAGCAATTTCGGTGGCTTGCAGATAGTCTGGTGTGGCAAATGGCTTACCAAAAATACCAGCGACTTCGCGGGCAAAACCAATGACGCCGAAACAGTCGGGGCGATGGGTGAGAGATTTGTTCTCAATGTCAAGAAGCGTGCTGCCGAGCCCCATAACCTCACCGAGGGGGGCGCCGATAATCTCGGAGGCGTCCTCGGGGCGGTCAATTTCTAAAATGCCGTCGTGGGCAGTACCGAGGTCGAGCTCGTCAATCGCGGCAAGCATGCCGTAGCTTTGATGGCCGCGGAGCTTTTTGGCACCAATAATAAATGGCTCTTTATCGTTAAAAGTAGAGGGGACAGTAGCGCCGGGGGCAATCCAAGCTGCGAGCATACCAGCACGAACATTGGGCGCACCGCAGACAACCGGAATCCACCCCTTCGAGTTCCGAGCAATTAGCTCGTCTGGGGCATACCTCTCCATTATACCACAGTCATCCACAAAAGTCAAGTGCAAATGGTCAGAATCAGCGATTTTTTCGCAAGTTTTAACTTCTACAACGAAAATTCCGTCGTATTTGCCGTCGTTATTTTTGATGACTTCTTCAACTTCAACGAGGCGTGAACCGATGCGTTCGGCGAGTTCTTCATCTGTAATATTAGACAAATCAACGAATTTTTCTAACCATTTGCGGGCGATAATCATTTGAGTTCCTCCAAGGCCTTGATGCGGCCGCTTTCTAAGACGCGGATGTCGGCGATATGACGCTTAAGCATAACGAGGCGATCAATGCCGCCGCCCCAAGCAAAGCCGCGGAATTCGGTAGGGTCGAGGCCGGCCATTTTGAGGACATTGGGGTGAATCATACCGCAGCCGAGCATTTCGAGCCAGCCACCGCCACCGAGCGAGGCGGGTTTTTCAATCATAAATTCTAGGCCGGGTTCGACAAACGGGAAGAAGGCCGGCTGGGTCTTGATGGCGAGTTTTTGACCGTAGTAGGTCTCAAAAAAGTTGCGGAGCAGGCCGAGCATTTGGGCGAGATTGGCATCGCGCGAGACATAAACACCTTCGCATTGGTAGAAGGTGTGTTCGTGGGTGGCGTCGGCGTCTTCGTTGCGAAAGCAGCGGCCATAAGAAACGCTGGCGATTGACTCATTCTGTTCAACGAGGGCGGTGCGGCCAGCAAGCAAGATGCGATTTTGCATAGTAGAGGTGTGGGCGGGCGGGATGAAGCCCTCACGGGTGCGGAAGGTGTCAAAATTATCGCGGGCAGGGTGGCCTTCGGGGAAGTTGAGAGCCTCAAACATATGAAAATCGTCGTCTAATTGGCGGCTCTCAACGGCAGAGAAGCCCATATCGCGATAAATGGCGACGACGCGCTCGATTTCTTCGGTCAAGGGGTGGCGTGAGCCGATATCGGCGGTGCCGAGAGTTGGTTTGGCAACGGTGCCTTCGGGGGTACTGGCGGCAAATGGAGCAGTGATGTCAATTTGTGGTAAGGCCTCGGGGGCGCTGGTTTTGAGGGTGGTGGTTTCGGCGATGATAGTTTCAAGAGATAATTTAAGATTATTTAATTCGCGACCAAAGTCGGCGCGTTTGGCTGGCTCAATCTGCATGATGTGCGCGGTGGCGGCTTGCCATTCGGCTGATTTGAAGACACGGCTATCGCCTTGACGGGCACGGCGTCCCAGTTCTTCTTTTAGTTCTCTCAAATCCATATAATAAATATACACTATATTGCTACTCTATGCAACCAGTTAGGCGGTACCCATTTTTGACATCAGAAAAACGAGGCCAGCAAAAATCGCTACTATTAGAATAGTAAGCCAAAAACGGGCGGCGTCGCCTTCGCGGCGGGTGAAGTCGGTGACATATTTTGACTTGTCTACCATGTCAGGGGTTTCAATATCTAAAACATTGTTAAGTCGTTTGGCGTCGCGCTCGCGCAATTCGCGGGCGATACGCTCAGCGAGGCGCCCTTCTGACCCTTGTTGACGTTGTATAATTGCCATACTCTTGACACTCCCATTAAAGTTTGATAATATGAGTATATCATAAGGAGGAGAAATGGCAACTAAAAAGGCTAAAAAACCAGTAGCTAAGTCGGCAAAAACGGCAAAGCCAGTGGCAAAAGGCGAAACCACGGTTAATATTACCGAGGTTAACGAGACGGTGATTATCGCATCACCAGCAAAAGAGAGCGGCACTTGCGAGCCTAAGGGTGCATTGTGCGGCTTTTTTAAGAAAAAGCATGAGGACGAGGATATCTTGACGATCTTTCGTAGTCCACGGATTATTGGCGCGATTTTGGGTGAGATTATCGGCACGATGCTTTTGTCAATCGCGGTTTTGGCGATGGGCTTTGAGCCGATTTACTTGGTGTTTGTATTCTTGTTTGTAACCTTAGTGGTTTACCCAATCTCAGGCGCGCACCTTAACCCAATTGTGTCGCTTGGCGCGATGGTGACGCGGCGCATTTCAGCAATCCGCGGGATTTTCTATATCATTGCACAGTTGATTGGTGCAATGCTTGGCTGGTTGATTGTCCAGTGGTTGATTGGTATGGCGACTTCGGATGCGTCTAGTACCGAGATTACGGCGACAACGATTAAGGCGATTACTGATAATGACTCTTTAACTGGTAGTGCTTCAAATCTTGGTGGTTTGATTGCGGTTGAGGCGATTGGCGCGGTGATTTACGGTTTTGCATTTGCGCGGGCGTTCAAGTTTAAGAAGTCGGCGTTTACCTTTGCGGCCGTGGTGGCGACAGGCGTGTTTACGGCGCTTTTGATTGGCTTGTTCGTTTCTTACCAATTCTTTGGCGTGCAAGGCACCTTTGCTTTCAACCCAGCGCTCGCGGTGGCTTTGGAGGCGTTTATGGCACAAGATACGATTGTTTGGAAGGCGCTCATCACCTATGCGCTCGTGCCATTGGTGGCCGGTGTAGTTGGTTTCATCTTAGCCGATTTGACAGCGGCGCTTGCGGGCGAAAGTTGCGACTGCGAGAAATAAGTTAGCTCTTAAAAAGCACCAGTTGTGAGGCTGGTGCTTTTTGCACCTTGCGTTTTCGTCTTATGTATGATATATTGTATCTGTGGTTCTGTAGCTCAGTTGGTAGAGCAGAGGCCTGAAGAGCCTTGTGTCGCTGGTTCAAGTCCAGCCGGAACCACCATGGGGACATAGCTCAGTTGGCTAGAGCACCTGCTTTGCAAGCAGGGGGTCCAGGGTTCGAGTCCCTGTGTCTCCACCAATCTTTCAGTTTTCTTTTTAGAAAAGAAAACTGCCTAAGAAAACTTATTAAGAAAAATGGGCAAAAATATATGTTACCCATTTTTCATGTTTCAGGCCCAATCGGCAAAAATCTCATCGTCACTACTTGCTGAATAATCATCATCATAACAAATCTGGACCTCATCACTACTCATAGAATCATCTATCTCGCTGCACTTCACTGGTTGCGGCGTCCATGTTTGCTCAAAATCTTGCGTGCCCAAATCGTCCAAATCGTCATCTTGTCGTAGCGGTCGTAAAAACCGTGATTCTTCCGTTCTCTGCACCGAGCCGTCAAACCCCTTCGTTTTCTCGTGGCTTGTAATATATAATTTGTGCCGCGCCCGCGTCATTGCTACATAAAGTAGCCGCCGCTCCTCCTCTAAATCTGATTCGTTGCCCGACATCACTACTCGTTTAGACGGAAAAGTCCCCTCGTTCAGCCCAACTACAAATACTTCGTCCCATTCCAAGCCCTTTGCTGCATGCATCGTCATTAAAGTTACCGCACTCATTCCTACGCTCTCGTCCGAACTCGCAAATAACGCCAGCGACCCCAAAAAATCCTCCAAATTATCATATTCGCCTGCCTCTTCCACAAATGCCTTGACATTTGCTACGCGTGCATCTGCCCGCTCGTCTTTGCCTGTCTTTAAATAATCCAAATAATGTAATCGTTCTACTAGTTCGCCAGCAATTTCTTTTGGTGATGAGGTCGCTATCTTCGTCCGCAAATCAGCCAAAAGTTCAAGAAACTCGTGCATACCTTGCCCCGCTTTGCCGCTTAATTGCTCGCCCGCAAAATATTTTTCAAGCGATCGCTCGCCTACGCCTCGTGTCGGCACATTTACTGCTCGCATAAAACTCACTTTGTCCTGCGGTGCCACTAGCAAGTTCAAGTAGGCAATCACATCCTTCACTTCGGCGCGGTCATAAAATCGCTGCCCGCCGACAAGTTTATAGGGAATCTGCTTTTGTGTAAATAATTTCTCAAACGGCAAGCTTTGCATATTCATGCGATACAAAATCGCAAACTCGCCATAACTTGCCCCCTTAGCCACTTCTCGCGCAATTGTCTGTGCCACAAATTCTGCTTCTTCAAATTGGTTATAAACCCGCACTACTTCAACTGGCGTTGCGTTCAGGCTCTCCGTCCAAATTGTCTTATCCGTGCGGTTGATATTTTCTTTAATCACCTTGTTTGCTGCATCTAAAATAGGTTTGGTAGAGCGATAATTTTGTTCCAACTTGATCACCGTCGCACCCTTAAAATCGTGTTCAAAGTTCAAGATGTTCTGATAATCCGCTCCTCGCCATGCATAAATTGACTGCCAGTCGTCGCCGACTACGCAAATATTCCGCTCGTCGTTGACTAACTTTCGCACAATCTGATATTGGATTTTATTTGTGTCCTGATATTCGTCAATTAAAATATGCTTGAACAGTCGCCGATATTTCTCGCGCACTTCTTCTACGTCCAGCAACCTCAACCAGTATAGCAGTAAATCATCAAAGTCCAACGCTCCATTTTGCCGCCGTTCTTGCTCATAAATCCGATAAATCTGTGCCACCTTTTGCTCGTATGCCGTCGTTGCTTGTGCTAAATACTCGTCAGCCGAAATATTCTGATTTTTCGCCCCCGAAATATCGTCCCCTACATCGCGATATTGCGATTTAGACAGTTCAAATCCGTTTGTTTTAATGATATTTTTTAGTAGTAATCGCCGATCGTCTGCATCATAAATGATAAAGTTTTTGTTTAACCCCACCGCCTCGCCGTCCATTCGTAAAATGTGGAGTGCAATTCCATGAAATGTCCCCATGTATGGCAGTTGGACCTTGCCGGTTTGCAGGGTCTCCAAGAGTCGCAAAGTGCGGTCCTTCATTTCGCGTGCTGCCTTGTTGGTGAAAGTCACTGCCAAAATCCGCCATGGCTCTACTCTATGCGCAATCAAATTCGCGACGCGATGCGTCAAGGTCTTTGTCTTGCCGCTCCCCGCTCCCGCCAAAATTAACATCGGCCCCGAAAGCGTCTCCACCGCTCGCCGTTGTTCAGGGTTTAGCCCCTCCAGAATCTTATCCATACTATATTATAGCATTTTTATGCTATAATTTAACTATGAATCTATATTTTACAGATGGTAGCGCAATGCCAAACCCAGGTGATGGTGGGTGGGCAGTGGTGCGATTTATAGATGAGCCGCGTACTGGTGAAGGTGTGGTGGTAGCGAGTGGTGCGGCAGAGAACACGACAAATATTCGTATGGAGGGATATGCACTCGAGGCGGCGATTAAGGTTGGCATGGAGAGTGGTGAGCCTTATAAAATTATTACGGATAGCATGTTTTGGTGCAATGTGCTGATGGAGTGGGCACCAGAATGGGCGGCGAATGATTGGAAGAAAAAGACCAAGGGAAAGATCCAAAATTTAGATTTAGTGCAAAAATTATATGCATTATATCAAGAGGCAAAACCAACTATTGAATGGACGCGCGGGCATGTTGGCACGCTCGGTAATGAAGCGGTTGATGAAGCTGCGAACATAGCACGGGCTGAAGGTGTGAAAAACGGTGCTCAAGATGACCGACAAGACGGCCTGAGCGACTCACAAAAACGGTTATTTGGCTAGCACGGCCTTAATACGGCGGACGCCAGCCGAAGAGGATTCTTCTTTGGTGATTTTGAAGTGGCCGCTTTCTAGGATTTCGCCAGTATGGTTGACATGGGGGCCGCCGCAGATTTCGCGCGAAATAATTGGTTTCGCGTCAGTATTGACAACTGGGTCTTGCGAAGTGTCGCCACCGATGGTATAAACTAGAACTTTGTCGCCGTATTTGTCGCGGAAAACGCCGTGGGCGTGGAGGGTGTCAAAGGCATAGTCGGTAGCATATTCGGCGTGAGTGACGGGCAAGTCGGCTTCTAGCCAACCGTTGACGAGGTTTTCAACTTCGGTGATTTGCTCGGGTGTGAGTTTTTCGTTTGCAGCAAAATCAAAACGCAAACGTTCGGCCGTAATATTTGCGCCTTTTTGGGCAGCGTCGGTTTTTAGTACTTGATTCAACGCGGCGCCAAGCAAGTGTGCGGCGGTATGATATTTAACGGTTAAGTCGGAGCTATCGGCGAGGCCGCCTTTGAACATACCCTTGGTGGCGGTTTGGCTGCGCATTTTTTGCTCGGCGACTTTGGCATCAAATTCTTCTTGCCAATTTTCGGTTAACTTGATACCACGTTCGGCTGCGACTTCCAAGGATAATTCGCGGGGGAAGCCGTAGGTGTCATGGAGGGTGAAAATTTGCGCGCCAGTTAAAACGCCTGTGGCAACCTTTTCAAATTCGCGGAGGCCGCGGGTGAGAGTTTTGTTAAATTGGGATTCTTCACGCGATAAAATCGCGATAATCTCGGCTTGGTTTTGGGAGATTTCTGGGTAGGCGGATTGGTAGATTGCGGCAACGATTGGCACGAGTTCGGCAAAAAAGTTGTCGCGCAGGCCGAGTTTTTGCGCCTTCAAAATGGCGCGGCGGCAGAGGCGGCGTAAGACGTAGCCGTGTTCTTTGTTGCTTGGGGTGAGGCCTTGCGCAACCAAAAAAACACTGGCACGCAAATGGTCGGCAATGATTTGCATTTCGGGTTTATGGTCGCTATAATCTTGATGCGAGAGCTCTTCAAGGCGGCTAATAATTGGCTGCAAAATAGAGATTTTGAAAATATCGGACGAGTCAATTGCGGCTGCGGCAAGACGTTCTAGACCGCCACCAAAATCAACATTTTTTTGTTGTAATTCTTCAAATGAGCCATCGGGCAAACGGCGATATTGCATAAAAACTTGGTTGCCGATTTCAACAAAGCGACCAGAATCGCTGGCTGGGTGTGGCTCGCCAAATTTTGGATCGTGAAACTCGGCGCCGTAATCATAAAAAACTTCGCTGTCTGGGCCGCACGGGTCGCCGATTGGCGTGCTGGCGATGCCGCCAGCGCGGCTCCACCAGTTTTCTTTGTCATTGTAAAAGAAAATTCGCTCGCCTGGCTTGATACCGCGTTTGTCGCCATCTTCGGCGCTGCCGATTTCGGCAATTTCGGCACTGACACCAGCCTCCTTGAAGACTTTTTGCCAGATTTCGGCGGCTTCGTTGTCGCGCGGAATATTGTGGGCTCCGTCGCCGACAAAACAAGTAACATAAATGCGGCTTGGGTCTAACCCAATGTCTTCAGTTAGAAATGCGAAAAATTGACGGATCTGGAACTCTTTGAAGTAATCACCAAGCGACCAGTTGCCGAGCATTTCAAAAAAAGTAGTGTGGCGGTTATCACCGACATCTTCAATATCTTGCGAGCGAAAACATGGCTGGCTATCGGTAAGCCGTGTGCCGTCAGGGTGCTTTTGCCCAAGCAAATATGGCATCAACGGTTGCATACCGCTACCAGTAAAAAGCGTCGTCGGGTCGTTTTCAAGTCGCAAAACCGCTGGCGCAATTACTTGATGCCCTGATTTTTCCATCCGCGCCAAAAACTTTGCTCTTACATCATTTGCATTCATATATAATATATACCACAAAAACAGATATGCCGCAAGGGTAACGATGTGGTATCATATATATATGACACGCGCTAAGAAGGAAAGGCGAATTGTTTTTGGGATTTTGGCGGTGGTCGCCTGTTTGGGTGGAGCGGTGCTTCTGTTTTGGAAGGCGCGAAATGCCTACATTTTAACTCTTCCATTTGACTATGACTTTGGTTTTGGGTTTGTTCTTGAAGAAGATGATGAACTCAGGCTTCATGATGTGCGCGCTCGAGATTTTGGCGGAAAATTTGAAGACATAAGGCTGCTTCGTAGCGACCAAGATGTAAGACCAGAAGATATAAATATAGGGTATAGTCTTGATAACTGTCTAACTACTTTTATTGATGACGAAAGAAATAAGGTGGTTAATAAGTATGTAGGCGATGATGAGTGCAGGATTGCAGTTGACAATGTTCTTGGGCCTTCCGATAACACCGCAGAACCATCAGAAGAGCAACAAGAAATCGGCCGGCAAGTTGCTAGGGAATTAGCGGGAATAGAACATGCTGGCTGGCGAAAAATTTATTTCTTGGCGAGCGGAAAAGTTTTGGTAGTGAACATACTAAATGTTAATTGGGTGTCGCCGATTGATTTTTACTTTTATGAAAATGGCAACTTGGGGCGTGCTTATGGGTTTATTCTAGAAAGGGACTTGGGGTTTTCTGGTGGCATAATCGAAAGTGTTTAACAAAATCCTTGCAAGCCACCTGCTTGGCGTGCTATACTTACTTCGTAAATTAGCATAAGCATAAACACGGTGGGGAGGTATGAAGTTTGCAGTGAAGCGTTGCGGCTTTAACTCTGCTGACGTGGAAAAACTTGCAAAACAAAGTGATTATGCGATTTGGGCGGTTGTCTGCCTGTCTAACGAGGGCTGTGCGATTGGCAACGAGCATCCGAATACGCTTAGAAACCATCTAGCACATTGCTTTGGCAAATACGCTAGAACCTATGGCGTGTTTATAGACTTAAAAACAGGAGAAATTAAGCCGCGTTGCGTTGTTAACCGTAAATATAAAAATCGCCTATCGCACGAAATCTTAGATTTAGAAATCAAACAACTAGTTTTGAAACAACTCCAACAACGGTTTTGGCATTATTCATTTGAGACTGGGGTGGAGCTGTGGATGGGGGTAGGGGGATAAATAAGTTTGGTGCGGGTTAAGAGACTCTAACTCTCGACCTCATCCTTGGCAAGGATGCGCTCTAAACAACTGAGCTAAACCCGCATACTTAAATTATAGCAAGAATTTCCTGAAAATCAAGTATAATATATATATGCGGAGGCGATTTTAGTGGCGAGGCGGATTTTGGGGCTGGATCCCGGGACGGGGATTTTTGGGTTTGGTGTGGTGGAGATTGTGCGGGGTGTGCCAAAAATGATTACGGGCGGCGTGATTACGACGCCAAAAAATACGCCGTTGCCCGATCGGTTGGTGGAGATTTATGACGAACTGCATAATATTATTCACGAAACGCAGCCAAATGAAGTTTCTATTGAAAAACTTTATTTTACGCGGAATATTACGACGGCGATTTCGGTGGCGGAGGCGCGGGGCGTGGCGGAACTTGTGGCGCACCAAGAAAAATTGCCGATTTTTGAGTATAATCCAAATGAAATCAAGCAGACTTTGACTGGTTATGGCAGAGCGGAGAAAAAGCAGGTGCAGGAGATGGTCAAGCAGACGCTCGGGCTATCGGTTATCCCGAAGCCCGATGACGCGGCGGACGCCCTCGCGGCAGCGATTACGCATTTTATGATGACGCGCTATTGACAGGTGTGGTATAGTTTTGCTGTTAAAAAATATCAGATGTGATAAGATAGAGACATGAACGATAAAATTTCCTTGGGATTTGGGGCGATGCCAGAGCCGCACGAGCTTGAAACGGTGTATTTTTTGGTTGAGCATTTACCGATTAGGCATGTGCGGATTTTAGCGCCAAGCCAAGTTGAGGGCGTTCACAAGCCAGATTTGGACATTGATGGTGTTTTATGGGAGATGAAGGCGCCGATTAACTCTAATAAGCGGTCAGTTGAGCATATCCTGCGAGTTGCCATAAAACAATCGGTCAATATTCTTATAGATCTACGGCGCCTTAATGGCAGTGAGAGTAATTTCGTTAGCAGGGTTAAATTTGAGCTGGGTAAAAGGAAAAATATTAAAAAATTAAAAATAATCACAAAAGATTTAAAACTATTGACTTAAAGTAATTTTTTGATAAAATATAAGTATAAAGATGCGTTCTCTGCCGGATGGCTAAGGGCGCATCTTTTTTATGGAAACGTGCTATAATATTAAGCATGGAAGCTAGTAATTCTACGGGGAGCGCGTAAGTATGAGGGACGGCAGAACAATCCGGAGGGAGATTACTATGGGGTATGGGATTATAATCGCGAGCATGACTTTGGAGGTGAGAGTTTGGGGGCATTAGAGAAGCGAGTTTGGCCGTTTTTACAGAAAATTCAAGAATAGTATGCCAAAAAAGATGTTTTGCTAGTGGCGCATGGCGGAGTGGGGTTGATAATTCGGGAGTATTATCGTGGCAAGCCTGAGAGTGGGAATCTGCTGGAGCTACCACCAGTTACGCATGGTGAGGTTGAGGTTTTTACAGTAGCAGAGCGCGGTTAGAATTAAAAATGAGGCAAGCGCTACTAGCGTTGGCGGTGAGGGCGGAGATATTTGCGGACGGCGAGGGAGGAGGCGAGGGCGCCGATCATTATGCCAAGGAGGACGAGCCCGAGGGCGATTGCCCACCAATATTGGTTGACAAAGTCGTAGGTTGGGGCGACGGTGACGCCGTAATCCTCTAGGTAAACGCGGAGGCGGCTGAGGAGCAGGAAGGCTATGCCAGTCGTTGCGAGGGCAGCGAGCAGGCCGTAAATCATCGCTTCAATGATAAACGGGCCGCGGATAAAACTGTGCGAGGCGCCGACGAGACGCATCATATAGATTTCTTCGCGGCGGTTGAAAATCGCCATACGGATGGTGTTGAAAACGATTAAAATGGCGACGGCGACGAATAAAATGCTGGCAATTAAACCGACTTTTTCCACAAAACTGGTGGTGCGGGCGATATTGTTGATGATTTCGCGTTTTTCGCCCTCAAATGATGGGGGGCGATTGGGTGCCAGCACGTCGGCGACGACGGGGTTGGTGTTGATGAAGCTCTCTACCTCGGCGGTTTCGTTCGGGTTGACGACCTTAATATGCATAATCCATGGGAAGCGATTCTCGGCTTCATAAGAGGCGTCAATCATAGATTGGTCGGTCTGACTGTCGGTGCGGTAGAGTTCCATAGCCTCATCTGGCGAAATTAGCGAAACTTCGCGGACGCTCGGCAACTCGCTGACACGTTCGGCGGCAAGTTCGGCGCGCTCAGGGCCTAGGTCGTTTTCAAGATAAACGGAGAAAGTGA
Organism: Candidatus Nomurabacteria bacterium; assembly: GCA_031262695.1. Classification (GTDB taxonomy): domain Bacteria; phylum Patescibacteriota; class Saccharimonadia; order Saccharimonadales; family Saccharimonadaceae; genus WQUV01. The sequence goes on from JAISHF010000003.1 coordinate 60,799, forward strand.
GGTTTTCGGTGATGTCTTTGAGGGTGTTATTGAGAATGTCGCGCGAGGCGAGGGCGACGACAACAATCGTCAGCGCCATAATCATTACAAAAGTCGCGGCAACAGAAAGCCACGAGTTGCGCAAAAACGACTTGGCACCATACTTGACTTGGCGGGAGAGTTGCAACATCGGGCGCTTTTGGGTTTGCGTGAGCGCCTTTAAGTTTTTGCGGATTTCGGGGGTTTTTTTGACTTTCATTTTACTACCTTTCCGCGTGGCACGTCGGCCACGAGTTTGCCGTCTTCAATGCGCACGGTGCGGGCGTTGAGGCGATGGACGATTTCGAGGTTGTGGGTGGTGAATAGCACAGTGGTGCCGAGGTCGTTGATGCGTTTGACGAGGTCAACGATTTCCCAAGTGTTGCGGTTGTCGAGGTTGCCGGTTGGCTCGTCGGCGATTAGGATGCGTGGTTGGCGAGCGACACTGCGAGCAATCGCCACCCGTTGCTTTTCGCCGCCAGAGAGTTGGGCGGGGAGTTTGTTCATTTTGTCTAATAGCCCGACAAGGTCAAGTACGCGGGGGACAATATTGCGAGTTTCGGCGTTGGTGTGGCCGGCGATTTCAAGGGCAAAGGCGACATTTTCGTAAACGGTGCGGTCGGGCAACAACTTAAAATCTTGGAAAACGACACCAATACGGCGACGGAGGTGCGGGATGTGCTTGCGGCCGAGGGTATCATAGTCAATACCGCCGACCATAATTTTGCCAGTGTCGGGGCGTTCCTCGCGGGTAATCATTTTAAGTAGAGTTGATTTGCCAGAGCCAGATGAGCCGACAATTACGACCATCTCACGCGGGTTAATGTGCAGACTAACATCATCAAGCGCCGGCGCCTCGTCCGTTTTAATCTTACCATAACGCTTGGTGACATTTTCTAATAATATCATATATATAATATATCATAATATGCTATAATGTAAAAAAGGAGATTTATGGATTTCAATAAATTATTGACGACTGGTGGTTATGAGAACGGCGAGATTAATGTGGTGATTGAGATTCCGATGGGCAGCACGCAAAAAATTGAGTTTCGACGTGATTTAGGCTTGTTTATGATTGACCGTGTGGAGCCAGATTTGTTTGCTAAGCCGACGAATTATGGGTTTATTCCGCAGACGCTGGACGAGGACGGTGACGAGTTGGATGTCTTGCTGGTTTCGCCACTTAAACTCACGACCGGAACCTTTACGACAGCAAAAATCTTGGGCGTGATGAAGTTTGAGGACGACGGCGAGGTGGACGACAAAATTATCGCAGTCGTCGCGGACGACCGCAATACGGGCAATATTTATGAGAGCTTTGAGGACTTGCCGCCGAAGTTGATTGAGCAAATTAACTTCCATTTTAGCCACTATAAAGACCTGAAAAAGCCAGGCACGACGATTGTGAAGGGTTTTGAGGGTATTCCTGAGGCGAAAAAGGTGATTACGGCGGCAATTGCACGCTGGAACGAGCAGGCGAAATAAGCGATGGCAATTGGTAAGTTGCTTGGGACGGATGGGTTGAAGAATGCGAAACCGCTGGTGATTGACGCACGGAATATTACGAAGATTTACGGCAAGAAAAAGCAAGAAAAGTTCGTGGCGTTAAAAAATGTTAGTTTGCAGATTGCCGAGGGCGAGAGCGTAGCGATTGTTGGCAAGTCTGGGTCGGGCAAGTCTACGCTAATGCATGTTTTGGCGATGTTAGACCAGCCGACGAAGGGCGAACTTTATTTTAACGGCGAGAAAATCGGTAAATTGAATAGTCGCAAATTAAATAAGGTGCGGAACCGTGAGCTGGGCTTTGTTTTTCAGCAATTTTTTATGAACGCCAATGATACGGTGCTAAATAATGTGATGTTGCCACTGGTGATTGCGGGAACGAAATTTGGCAAGCGTAAGCGACTAGCGATGGAGGCGTTGCATGCGGTTGGGCTAGAAGACAAGGCGAAGAATAAGGCGTCGGCGTTATCTGGCGGGCAAAAGCAACGGGTCTGTATTGCGCGGGCGTTGGTGAATAACCCGAGCGTGATTTTTGCCGACGAGCCGACGGGCAACTTGGATAGCACAACTGGTGCAATGGTAGAAAAAACTTTGTTTGACCTGAATCGCGAAAACGGGATTACGCTGATTGTGGTGACGCACGACGAAGACATTGCCAAAAAATGCAAACGGCAAGTGCGAATTAAAGACGGCGAGATTGAACTTGATACGAAAAAGCTAGTGGAATTAAAAGTTGGTAAAGACGGCAAGGGGCGAGTAGAACTGAAAGCGGTGAAAAGTCGGGCAGAAATGAAGGCAGTGCAAGGCTTGACCGAAACGAAAATGAAAGGTAAGCGATGAAGATTTTTGATGTGTTTCGGATGGCGAACGCCAATTTGGCGCGGAATAAAGCACGTTCGCTTTTGACAATGCTGGCGATTTTTGTCGGGTCGTTTACGATTATTTTGACGACGGGGATTAATTATGGCGTCACGAATTATGTAGATAAACAGGTGGCAAATGTCGGCGGCGAGGGCTATATGGAAGTATTGAAGACGACCGAAGATTTGGCGGAGATGGAAGTGACGATTAGCGGTAGCGGTGAGCCGGTGGAGTACGACCCGAATGCGGCACCAATTATGTCGGCGATGACAGAGGCAGACATTGAAACTCTGCGGAGCGTAGAGGGGGTGCAGTCGGCAAATGGGCAATATAATATATCAACTAAATATATTACTTCGGCAAAAACCGATAAAAAGTATGAACTTTCTGCAACGGCTTTTCCGAGTAATCGGCTGAATATGGATATGGTGAGTGGTCGGGCAGTGGATAATGCAACGAGCGAATATGAGATTATGCTGGCGCCAGGCTTTGCAGAGGTGCTGGGCTATGACGACAATTCGGTGGTTGGGCAGACGGTTACTCTTGGAGTAGGCGTGACGCAACTAAAAGAAGGCGCGCCAGAAAAGATTGTGCCATTTGAGGTGAAGGTGGTTGGCGTGCAAAATAAAAGCGTGGTCGGTATGGGGCGGAGTTTTGTCAATGCCAGCGCAGCGAAAGAGATTTATACTTTGTCGTTGCAAGATGTGCCAGCGGAATATCAGCCAGAAGCTAAGTTCTATTTTGCGATTGTGGAGATTGACCCAGCGGCAACTGACGCACAAATTGACGAAATTCAGGCACGGATTAAAGACAAGGGTTTTGCCGCAATGACGCTTGCTGATGAGGTGGGGATGGTGCTGTCGGTATTTGATGCGATTACGACGATTTTGCTGATTTTTGGGGCGATTGCCTTGCTTGCCGCAAGTATCGGGATTGTCAATACATTATATATGGCGGTGCAGGAGCGGACACGCGAGATTGGCCTGATGAAAGCGATGGGGCTGTCGGGCGGCAAAATTTTCTTGATGTTTTCGGCCGAGGCGATTATGCTTGGGTTCTGGGGGTCGGTGATTGGGATTTTGTTTGCAATGCTTGCTCGCACAGGCATCAATGCAGTGGCAGCCAACACTTTCCTTGCGGATTTGCCGGGCTTTGTGCCAGTGCAATTTAGCATTCCAGCCCTTGTGGGCGTAACGCTCTTAGTTATGGCAATCGCCTTTTTGGCTGGCACCCTCCCAGCCCGCCGTGCCGCCAAGCAAAACCCGATTGACGCCTTGCGTTATGAATAATTCTGTGGTATTCTAGCTGTAAAGGAGAAATGAGATGGAAAACGAAAATACAGAAGTTGTTGCAGCGGTTAAGCCAGATAAGAACAAACTTTATAAAGTTTTATTGCTGTGTATTTGCGGGGCGCTTTTTGTAGTAAGTGTTTTGTTTGTTTGTCTTTATATTAGTAAGGGCAAACGAGTAGATGAATTGAAGCGCGAGCTAGAAGCCAGCAAGACAGCTAACGAGCAGGCACAACAGCCAGATAGCGATTTGCAAGCAGCGCTGGCTACTGACGATCTCGCTGACTTGGATGCCTTGGCGGACACGGGCGCGCCGGTTTACGGAATTACTTTTGGCCCAAGCACTGGTGTTAATATAGCTGTTGTTGATGGCGTGCCATATAAAGTGGCGACGTTTAACGCATATGCGGAGAGCGATGGGTCGCCGAGTGATGAGGGTTATTGGTATGAGGGGTATATCTTGGCGGCTTACATCAAACTTAATAAAGACGGTAGCCGTGATGGCGTTTGGGTTAAATCGGAGCAAATGTCTGGGCAAGCCGCTCGGCTTTGTAGCGCGGTTCCAGAGTTTGAGCGGCAGCTGTTTGCTGATAGTCATGTTGCTTGTACAGAAGAGTAGCCATATATTACGAGTGAGGGCAGAGTAATCGCGTTATTTCGTAGCGCACAGCACATTTTTTGCTAGGAAAAAATGTGCTTACGCTACACTTTTTCCGAGAAACTTCTTCGGTTTTCTTTTTAGAAAAGAAAACCGCCTAAGAAAATTAGTTTTAAAAAGCGGGCAAGAGTAAATATTGCCCGCTTTTTGATATTATAAGATATAATATATATATGAGTAAGAGGGAGTTAGAGCCGCGGGATTTTGTGCATTTGCATAATCATACGCATTATTCGGTGCTGGACGGCTTGACGAAGGTCCCTGAACTTGTGGAGATGGTGAAAAATCTGGGCATGGAGGCAGTGGCGGTGACGGACCACGGCACGATGAGCGGTGTGCTGGAACTTTATCAGGTGGCGAAGAAAGAGGGGGTGAAGCCAATTTTGGGTTGTGAATTTTATATGGCGACGCGGGGTATGGAAGACCGCGATCCGCAAAAAGACAAAGAGCGGTTCCATTTGACTTTGCTGGCGGAGAATTACGAGGGCTACCAAAATCTGTGCCATTTGATTAGCGAGGCTTATACGCGCGGGTTTTATTACAAGCCGCGGATTGACCATGCGACTTTGGAAAAATATAATGCAGGGATTATTTGTTTGAGTGGTTGTGCGAGTGGCGAGATTGCTGAGGCGATTGCAGCAGACGATTTGACAAAGGCGAAAGAACTGATAGAGTGGTATCATAGTGTGTTTGGTGATCGGTTTTATTTGGAGATGCAAGACCATGGCCATCCCGACGCGCCGTGTTTTTGGGAAAAGCAGAAAAAAGTTAATGAGGGTTTGCAAAAGTTTGCGAGAGAGATGAACTTGCCGTTGGTTGTGACTTGTGATGGGCATTATGTGCATCATGAGGATCAGGAGGCGCACGAGATTTTACTCGCGGTTGGCACAGCGGACTCGCTGGCGAATCCTGACCGAATGAGTTTGAAGGAGTTCCAGTTGCACGTGATTGACCCGCGAGATATTATTAAGCGTTGGGGCAAGGATTTCCCTGAGGCGATTTTGAACACGAAAAAAATTGCCGATCGTTCGGTGTTGGAAATTGAACTTGGGCGGATTTTGATTCCGAAATTTGATTGCCCAAATGGTATAAGTGAGGAAAAATATTTACGGCAATTAGTAGAGGCGGGCGCGGCGAAACGCTACGGCAAAGATTATAAAAAAGACAAAACGATTACAGAGCGACTAGAATATGAACTTGGTGTGATTGCCAAAATGGGCTACAATGGCTACTTTTTGATTGTGCAGGATTTTATTAACTGGGGTAAAAGTCAGGGGATTATTTTTGGGCCGGGGCGGGGTTCGGCGGCGGGGTCAATTGTGGCGTATTGTTTAAACGTTACTGATTTGGAGCCGCTAAGGTATGGTTTACTGTTTGAGCGATTCTTAAATCCTGACCGTATTTCTATGCCAGATATTGATATTGATATTCAAGACACACGGCGGGATGAGGTGATTGCTTATTGCACTGAAAAATACGGCACGGAGCGAGTAGCGAATATCTGCACTTTTGGCAAAATGATGGCCAAAAATGCCGTGCGAGATGTGGCACGGGTGCTGGATGTGCCGTATTCGGATGCCGATCGGATTGCGAAGTTGGTGCCAGACCCTGTGCAGGGTCGGCATACGCCGCTTCGCAAAATGTTGGAAGAAAGCCAAGATTTGAAAGCGGAATACGAGAATAATCCGCAGGCAAAAACAGTGATAGATTTTGCGGCGAATTTGGAGGGGACGATTCGCAGTCACGGCGTGCATGCTTGTGGCGTGGTGATTGCGCCCGACGATTTGAGTAAGTTTTTGCCGCTAGAAATGGCGCAAAAAGGCGTGGTGGCGACACAGTTTCCGATGGGGCAGGTGGAGGAGTTGGGGCTACTCAAAATGGACTTTTTGGGGCTAAAAAACTTGTCAATCCTCAATTCGGCACTGCGAATTATTAAAAAAGTTTATAAAAATGAAATTACACTTGCGGAAGTGCCGCTGGATGACAAAAAAACCTACGAACTTTTGCAGGCGGCGGATACGACGGGTGTGTTCCAGTTGGAATCGGCGGGAATGAAACGCTACTTGAAGGGCTTGAAGGCGACTGAGTTTGAGGACATTATTGCGATGGTGGCACTCTATCGGCCGGGACCGATGCAGTTTATTGATAGTTTTATTGACCGCAAACATGGCCGTGAAAAAATCACCTATTTACATCCCGGGCTAGAAAATTCGCTAAAAAACACTTATGGCGTGCTGGTTTATCAGGAGCAATTTATGCAGATTGCGAAAGAGTGGTGTGGGTTTACGGGTGGCGAGGCAGACACTTTGCGGAAGGCGGTGGGCAAAAAGAAGATTGACTTGATGCAAAAAATGCGGCCGAAATTTGTGGAGGGCGCGGTAAAGGTCGGTGGTGCGACGAGCGAAATGGCCGAAACTTTTTGGAGCCAGTTGGAGGAGTTTGCGAATTACTGCTTTAACAAAAGCCATGCGGCGTGCTATGCCCTGATTGCTTATTGGACAGCATATGTCAAGGCGCATTATCCGGATGCGTTTATGGCGGCACTGATGACTTCGGACGCGGACGACACCGATCGTTTGGCGATTGAAATTGCCGAGTGTCGCAAAATGGGGATTAAAGTTTTGAGCCCGAATATCAATCAGAGTTATAATGAGTTTGCGATTGTGCCAGACGAAAGCACGATTCGGTTTGCGTTGTCGGCGGTCAAGGGTGTGGGACATGGGTTGGTGGAAGAAATCGTGGAAGATCGCAAGCAAAATGGCAAGTTTAAGAGCTTGTCGGATTTTGCACGGCGGGCGCCAGCCAAGTTTAATAAAAAAGCGTGGGAGTCGTTGATTAAAACCGGGGCGTTTGATGAGTTTGGCACGCGGAGTGACTTGTTGTTTAATTTGGAGCGGATTGTGGATTATGCGGCGACGGCGCGAAAGGCGGCGGCGAGTAATCAGATGGGGCTGTTTGGTGATTTGAGTAATGTGACGCCAGATATTGAGTTGGCTGTGGCGCCGCAACCAGCGACCGAGCGGGAGCAACTGCAATGGGAGCGGGAGTTGATTGGGCTGTATGTGTCGGCGCATCCGCTGGATTCGGCGGCAGATTATTTGGCGGAACAGACTCTGCCACTCGGCGAACTCGGCGAGCGGTCGCACAAAATGAGCGGGACATTTGGCGGGTCGGTGGTGAATATACGGACGATTTTGACGAAAAAAGGCGACAAAATGGCGTTTGTAAAGATTGAAGATAAGACGGGTGAGATTGAAGTGGTTGTCTTTCCGAAAACTTTTGCAGTTTATGGGCATATGTTGACGAATGATGCGATTGTGCAGATTGCGGGCACCGTGGAAACGCGTGACCAGAGCGGGCGTGCGAGTGAGCCGAAACTGATTGCTGATGAGGTGCTGCCGATTACGGATGCGATGATTAAAAATTACAAAAAAACGGGCAAGCGGGTGGCAGTGGCAAAGGGTGGCGGGGCGTCGCTGGCGCCTGTGCGTGAAAAGCCAAAGATGATTTATGTGAAAGTGAGCGATTTTGGCGAGAGTGTGGCGGTGCAAGTGAAGGAACTAGTGGAAAAATATTCGGGGCGGGACGTGGTGATTTTGGTGGCGGTGCAAAATGGCAAAAAACAAGGCGTGCAACTGCCAAAAACGACTTCGGCAGCGAAATGTATGGACGAGTTAGCGCAGATTGTTGCGGCAGAGAATTTGATTGTAAAATAGGGGTAAAAGGCGATTTTGGGCGGAAAAGGCAAGAGTAAAGCCTGCCGAATCGCTCAGCATATCCCCATTATATCACACTTATGCTTAAATGTCAAGGGGTATTGCCAATTTTCTGTATTTGTGTGATATAATATGCTTATGTTTGATGCCTTGAAAAAGTTATTTGGCAAAAAAGGTGTGTCGCAAAAGACGACGATCGTAAGCCCTGATCGGCGGCTGGTGGCGGAGTTTGAGGTGGCGGGCGGGATTTTGCAGTATCGGGTGAATCGTGATGGACGGCCGGTGCTGGGGACGAGCCGGATTGGGTTTGAGCTGAAAAACGATCGGCCGCTGGCGAAAAATTTGGCGGTGGTGCGGGTGGCGACGAAATTCATTAACGAAAAGTGGGAAACGGTTTGGGGCGAGGAAAAAACGATTGTTAATAATTATAACGAGGCGGCGATTTATTTAACTGAGATTGATGGCGCGGAGCGGCTTTGGACGGTGCGGGTGCGGGTATTTAATGAGGGCGTGGCGTGGCGATATGAGTTCCCTGCGCAGCCGAATTGGCAGGCGATGGAGATTGTCAATGAGTATACGGAGTTTGCGTTTGATAGCAATAGCACGGCGTGGTGGATTCCGGCTTATCAGCCCGACCGCTACGAATATAATTACACTAAGAGCGCGCTGAGTGATTTGAGTGTGCCGATGCATACGCCACTGACTTTGCGGCTGCCGGGCGGGTTTTATGCGGCGGTTCATGAGGCAGCATTATATGATTATGCGGCGATGACTTTACGCCCGCAGGATGGAAAATTAGTTTCGGATTTGACGCCGCTGTCTAACGGCACGCGGGCAGCATTGGTGTTGCCAGCGCAGACACCGTGGCGGATGGTGGAGATTGGGCAGGCGGCAACGGATTTGATGGCGAATCGGATGATGCTGAACCTGAACGAGCCGTGCAAATTGCCCGATACTTCGTGGGTGCAGGCGGGCAAGTTTATGGGGATTTGGTGGACGCTGCATCTGAACGAACTAACTTGGGGGTCGGGTGAGCGGCAGGGGATTACGACGGCGCGGGTCAAGGAATACATTGACGCTTGTGCGGCGTATGGTGTGCCGGTGTTGTTGTTGGAGGGCTGGAATGTTGGCTGGGATGGCGACTGGATGAATCACGGCGAGAATTTTGTTTATACTGAGCCAGTGGCGGGATTTGATTTGGATGCGTGCTTGGAATATGCGCGGCAAAAAAATGTCAAACTGATGTTGCACCACGAAACTTCGGCGGATGTGGCGAACTACGAGCGGCAACTGGATGCGGCTTATGCGTTTTTGCGGGATAAGGGTGTGCATTATTTGAAGACGGGCTATGTCGGGTCGCGGATTAACCATTTAGAGTTTCACCATTCGCAAATTGGCGTGCGACATTATCAACGGACAGTGGAACTTGCGGCGGCGAACAAAATTATGTTGGATATTCATGAGCCAATTAAGGGGACGGGAATTGAGCGAACTTGGCCGAATTTGATGACGCGCGAGGGGGCGCGGGGGCAGGAGTATGAGGGCGGGGCGCTGAGCCCAAATCACGCAACGATTATTCCGTTCACGCGGGGGCTGGCGGGCGGTTTTGATTACACGCCGGGCGTGTTTGATGTGACGAATTTTACTAAGCGAGTGGCAACGACGATTGCACGGCAACTGGCGTATTATGTGGTGATTTTTTCTAGTATGCAGATGGTTTCGGATCGGCCGCAAATGTATAAGGACCATCCGCTGTTTCGGTTTATTCAGTTGGTGCCTACTTCGTGGGAGCGGTCGCTGTATTTGCTGGGTGATATTGGCGAGTATGTGGTGGTGGCGCGGCAGGCGCGTGATAGTGGCGACTGGTTTATTGGCGGTATTACCAATGAAAATCCACGGCGGGTGAATTTGTTTTTTGACTTTTTGGAGAAGGATGCAAGATATCAGGCGGAGATTTATCGTGATGATGAGGGGGCGCATTATCGGGACAACCAGTTGGCGTATAAGATAGAAACTTGTGAGATTACGGCGGCAGACCATTTGTCGGTGAATATGGCGAGCGGCGGTGGATTTGCAATTTATCTCAAAAAGTTGTAAAATAAAGTATGGAAGACGAACAAGCACAAACTACGAATTCGCGAAAGCTCTGGTTGGGGCTGGGGCTAGTGCTGATTGTGGAGGGGCTAGCGACGATGGCGTTTTGGGCGGTGCCGAAAATCACCGGCAAGACCGAAGATGAACTGGTAACTTTGCTGTTGCCGCCGATTGTTAACGCGGTGGAGGTGCCAGCATTCACGGCGACAGTGAATTATTCAACGACTGAGGCGACAAATAAAGATGTGCTGGTGGAGATTGTGGCCGATAAGGAAATCCAGTTGAGCGAGGGTTGGGCGCGTGATAAAAGTGGCTTAACGACCAAAATGGTGAAAAGTTTTAGTGAGAACACGATTGAGCAAGTGCGAGTGCTAGACATAAATGGTAAGGCGGTTGAAGTTGATTTGGCGATTGGCAATATTGATAAGACGCCGCCAACTATATTAGGGAGTGTTTGGTATTATAAGTTGGCTGACGGGCGAGTGCAGGTGAGTTTTGAGGCGAGTGAGCAGATAACGGCAGCTGGTTGGGGATATCTGAACAATTTGGCACGCTATACGCGGACTTTTAGTGAGAACTGGTCTGGGGTAGTTTTGGTGCGAGATTTGGCGGGCAACACGGCGCAAGTGGCGATTGTGGTTGATAGTATTGTGCCAGTGTCAGTTGAGAATAACGAAGTCGTGCCGACGGATTAAAATAAACCGGCCGCTTGATAGTTGGAATTTTTTTTGTGGCTGATAGGTCTGGATTGCGTTGAGTAGGCGTTTGATTTCGGGACGAGTGGAGCGAATATTTTGCTGCAAGAGCCAAAAACGGAGGGCTTCTTCATAGATTTGGGATTTTTCATTTTTGGCGAAAATATAAAAATTCCGCCCCTGTAAAACAGAAGAATACTCTTGGAGTAAGTCGTTGATTTCTTGGGCAATTTGGGCTTGGCGACGTTGTAATTTGAGCAATTTCCATTTAGTATCAAATGGTAGGGCGGCGATTTTTGGGCGGAGGCGATTGCGGAGATATTTTGGTGATTGGTTTGTAGAATCTTCACGCCACTGGACTTTGAATTCTTCGGCTAAGCTAGTGATTTCGGATTTTTGGAGTTCTAAAAGTGGGCGGATGTAGTTTGGGCGATTCAAAACGGCGAGGCCGCGCCAGCCGGTGCCGCGCGAAAGGTTGATGGCGATGGTCTCACAAAGATCATCTAAGTGATGGGCGGTTGCGATAGTGGTTTTGGTGACGCTTGTGAGAAACTCGTGGCGCGCCCTGCGTGCGGTGGCTTCGGAATGGTCGGCAAGGTTGGCCTGCTTACTAACGAATCTGATGCTATGTTTTGCGGCGAAATCGCGGACCAGCGCTTCGTCTTGATTGCTATCGGGGCGGAGATTGTGGTTAAAATGAGCGATGGTGAGTTGGCCGCTCGGTAGGCTATACGCGAAAATATGGGCAAGGAGCATACTATCAACGCCGCCGCTAGTGGCCACACTGAGACAACCTACGGTTTTCTCAGCGCTCGGTCGGCAAAAGCCGACCCCTGCGGGGCAAGCCTCGCTGCTCTTTCCCTTAATCTTTTTTGGCATTTATTTTGACGGTTTCTTTGGTGTTTTCGGCGATGCCGTCGCCGATTAAGACGGTGGTGAAGGTGCGAATGACGCAGGCGCAATCCATTTTGAACGAGAGGTGGTCGCGATAGTGGCGATCAAGGGCGACTTTTTCAACTTCGTCAACATTGTCGCGGCCATTGACTTGGGCCCAGCCAGTGATGCCAGGGCGGATGGCAAAGACGCGGTGTTTTTGGCGGAGGGAGTTGGTGGTTTTTTCAAGAGCAATGACGGGGCGAGGGCCGATTAGCGACATCTCGCCACGGAGGACGTTGACAAGTTGCGGGAGTTCGTCAAAAGATGATTTGCGGAGAATGGAGCCGAAACGAGTAACATATTTGGAGTGGTCGCAGTGGGCGGTGGCGCAAATTGGCGCATTCATAGTCATGGTGCGGAACTTATACATAATAAAATGTTTGCCGTTTTTGCCGATGCGTTTATCGCGGCGGATGGCGGGGCCGTCGCTCTCTAGTTTGATGATGAGGGCGACTAAGAAGAATGGCGCGGCAAGGATTGCTAGCCCAAGCAGAGCAAAGATGAAGTCGCCGGCGCGTTTGATTTGGGGGTATTCAGGCTTTTTCATTGTTATTATTATATCACACGAGCGATTTCTGACAAGGTGGTGTGGCCGGCGAGGGCGGCGAGGACGCCTTTTTGCTCTAAGGTGAGCATATTGTGGGCGCGGGCGGTTTTTTCAATTGCTTCGGCGTTGACTTCTTGAACATCACCACGCAAATATTTCTGGACTTCTTCGTTGACGATGAGTTGTTCCATGATGCACATACGGCCTTCAAAACCGAACGGTGCAGTGTCGCTGACGACTGGGTCAAAAAGCATTAAATTATCAAAATCAGGAGTATCTACTCCAAGAGTAGCAAAGTCCACCCCTGTTAAGATTTTAGAAATATAGGATTTTTCGGCGGGAGTAGCTGACCTAGCTTGTTTTTGGTCGGTGAGTTTGCGAACTAATCTTTGGGCGATAACCATACGGACAGAGCTTGCAAAGATGGGGTTTTGGCCGATTAAGTCAATCATACGGGCGAAAGCGGCGGCGGCGGAGTTGGCGTGGAAAGATGATAACACGAGATGCCCCGTGATGGAGGCCTGAATCGCCGTGCGGGCGGTGTCGCTGTCGCGAATCTCGCCGACCATCACAATGTCAGGGTCAAGACGTAAAACAGAACGTAGAGCGTCGGCAAATTGGGCGCCGTCGGTGGTTTTGATTGGCACTTGGGAGATGCCAGCAATGCTGTATTCAATTGGGTCTTCTAGGGTAATGATTTTGCGGTCGCTGGTGTTGAGGGCGTTTAGGATTGAGTAGAGTGTGGTGGATTTACCTGAGCCGGTTGGGCCGACCATTAGCACAAGGCCCCGCGGATGGCTGATGACTTCTTGTAAGATGTCGCGTTCACGCTGGGTAATGCCGAGGAGGTCAAGATTGAGCAGGCTGTCGTTGAAGTTAAAAAGTCGCAACACGGCGTCTTGGCCAAACAAGGTCGGCACGGTTTCAATACGGATGTTGAGAGTGTGAGTATGGCCGTCGCGGGTGATGTCTTTTTGGATATGCCCTGACTGCGGCTTAGTGCTGGCCATTGAGAGGCTGGCGCGGCTTGCGAGTTCGCCGAGCAAAATGCGGTAGCGTTCGCGGTGGAGTTCGGCGATAATGTGGAGCATACCGTCCACGCGGAGGCGAACGCGAATGGCGTCACGGAGGTTCTCAATGTGAATATCGGAAGCGCCGAGCATATCGGCTTGCTCAATCAAAAAGTCAAAAACTTGACCGACTGGCACGGTGTTGAGGGTCTGGCTGACTTTGGCGAGAGTTTCGCTGTCGCCTTGGTTTGCGATTTTGATGTCATCATAAATGACTTCTACGGGTGGGTCATAGCGGAGTAGCCAGACGCGATAAGCGGATTCAGAAATAAGGGCAAACTCTACGTGCTCGCCCATATCTTGGTATTTTTTGGCAAGGGTTGTCAGAACACTACGAGGGGTGGCAGAAGTCACGAAAAAGCGGAATGGCTGGTCGCCGCCGCCGCGTTTGAATGGCACAGCCATATCTTTGTGCATTTCGGCAATCGTCATCATATCATCGGGGTTCTCAACCAGTGGCGATTCGTCCTCAAAGGCACGGGTGTCAACATAAGGCAAGCCGAGGATGGTGGCGCGACGAGCGGTGGCCTGCTCTTCGTTTTCGCGGCGCGAATCTTGCTTTAATTGTTCGCTTTTGGCGTCGCGGGCGCTAGTGCCGTCGTCCATTATCTTCCCACCTTCATCATATTAGCGGCTGGTCGTAACCAGCGACTCCTCCGTATTTGATGCGATAATCTGGATGTGAGCGTGTGATGGGCCGGCAAAGAATAGGCCTTGACCGACAGGGAAGTTGCCGAGACGTTTGCGTTCTTCTTCGGTTAGTTTGAAAACGTCGGCGAGGACATCAACGGCGCTCGGACTCTGTTTTAAGAGTAATTGCATACTGGCGTTTGCAACAATCGCGCGGCCCATACGGCTAGACATAAAGTCTTCAACATCTTGGGTAATAGTGGTGAGGCCGAGTAGGTATTTGCGGGCACGTTTAGCCAAAGAGAAGAGGAAGTTGGCGGAATCTTCGTATTTCATTAGTTGCCACGCCTCATCAACGATTAGCATACGGCGGCGGCGGTCGGCGCGGACGACATTCCAGATGTGTGAAAGCACGATATACATAGCGACAGGGCGGAGCTCGTCTTCTAGGTCGCGGATGTTAAAGACGACCATTTGGTTGTTAATGTCAATATTGCTCTGTTGTGAGAAAATACCGGCAAAAGTGCCTGTGGCATATTTGCGGAGGCGTTGGGCGAGGTCGGGGCCGCTGCCGCCCATGTGTAGTAAAGTGTCATAAAGGTTGGCGATGGTTGGCGGTTGATTGTTGTGGGTTAGTGGGTCGGCGGTGATGCCAGCGCGAGCATAGGTGTCAATTAGGGCTTGGTCAAGGTCGGCTTCTTCAACTGGGGTGAGGAAGGTGGTTTCGGCGCCGTTTGCTTGGACGGTGCGTTGGCCGAGCATTAGGCGGAAGAGGCCATGAAGAGTCACTAGGTTGGAGCGGAGGCTGTCGCCAGCGTCTTCGGCGCCGACGATTTTGGGTAGGTCAAAGGGGTTAATGCGAACATCGGAATTGAGGCTAAGGCGAATATAAGAGCCGCCGACGGCGTCGCACATTTTTTGATATTCGTTTTCTGGGTCAATAATTAGGATTTCGGTGCCAATCATCATAGAACGCAAGGCCTCTAGCTTGACGGCGAAGGATTTACCGGCACCGGATTTGGCAAAAACGGCCATATTGGCGTTCTCTAAGGTAAAGCGGTCAAAAATCACGAGGCCGTTGTTATGCATATTGATGCCGTAAAGCACTCCGCTATCTTGTGTGAGGTCGGCTGACGTGAAGGGGAACGAGGTAGAAATCGCACCGGTATCCATATTGCGGCGGATTTGCAACTGGTCGGTGGCTTGCGGCATAATGGAGTTGAGGGCTGGCTCTTGCTGGCTGGTCGCGACTTTGGTCATAATCATTTGCTGACCCAAAATTGTTTCTACGCGGTTTTGGCTTTCGCCGAGTTCTTCAAGCGTATTTGCCCAGATGGTAATATAAAGCCCAAAGCGGAAGAATTTTTCGGCGCCGACTTGGAGTTTGTCGCGGAGTTCTTCGGCGTCGGCGGTGGCGGCCTCTAACTCTGGGTCGCGGACACGGCCCTTCTCGGAGTTGACGGACATAGAGGCTTCTAATTGGGTGACTTTTTTGCGGAGGTTCTTCATAATAATCGCCGTGTCAATTGGGTAAATAAACATAGAAACATCTAGGACTTCGTCTAGGTTAATGATTGGCGAAAGCCAGCCGGTATAGAGCATCCGCGGGTAGGCATAAACGAAAATGGTGCGGCCGAATTTGGTGCCGAGCTGGAAATAACTGTTTTTGATTTCATAACTGCTTGGCGAAATGAGGTCGCGGAGGGTAGTGATGCCAGTGTTAAAGGCGTGCTCGGTCTCGGCGTCTTCTAGGAAACGTTGTTGGGCGGCGATTTGGGCCGCGGTTAGTTTGGTTGCCATTATTGTTCCTCCTCTGTTGTTGGTTTGCCAGTGCCTTTGGTGGTATATAAATGGGTATAGCGTTGCCAATCTACTAGCGGTTGATTGACGGCGGTGTCGGGGTTATTGAAGTTGTAATAGAGCATAGCGAGGGCGCGGGTATCTAGGCGGACGGCTGGCACGCCGACGGCACGGAGGCCGTCAATGATGGCAGCACTGCGGCGAGCCATCTCGGTTTTGGCGGATTCAAATTCTGGGCGGCCGATTTTGACAGCTTGTTGCGGAGCGGCACTAACAAGCCCAGAGATGCCCTTTTTGGTGGCGTTGCCGAGAGCTTTGGCGCGGTCATCGGCACCATAAGAGAAACAGATAAAGAAAGATTTGTCCATAATATTGGCTTCACGGGCGAGGGCGTCAATAAAGACCATATAATCGTCCATCAAGACATTGAGGAGCATATTATCTTGGTTACGGCGGATGTTGGCGAGTTTTTCTAGGTATGGGCCGATATCAATCTTTTGGCTGCGGATGGCGATTTGGATGTCAAAAGTGAGGGAATTCAAGAAGCTTTGGTAGGCGTATTCAACGGAATCTTGCTCGTTTGGGCTCATAAGGTCAAAGTTGATGCTTTGGGCGGCGATAATGGCGCGGAAAGAGCCGTCCTTCATAATTACGAGGCCGTCGCGGATTTCAGAGATTAGGAGCGACTTTTGGGCGGTGTTGCTAATTTGGGTTTTGATAGGGGTATTGGCCGTGGTAACACCTGTGGCAGTGCCAGCAGCTTGGGCGATACCAAGTTGGCTCTGGGCGACGGCTGGCGTGGGCTGGGCGATTGGGGTTTGGGGGATTATGGCTGGTTGTTGCGGAATTGACATCGGTTGTTGGGGCGCGGCTGGGCTGCTGATTGGTAGCGGCATAGTCGTGGCTTGTCGCTCGGCGTTGATGCGGCTGATACTTGGTGCGGCGGCGTTCGCGGCGACGTGAGCGACTGGCGCATTCGGCGGAATTACTGTTGGCTTGGGTGCGAGTGGTGCTGGATTATTGCCCTGTGGTTGCATTTTGCCCCCCGATGTTGTTTTGCGCCATAGCGTTTTGTGTCATAATACCTCCGTCATTTTGCATATCTGTATTTATTTTACCACGTTCTACGGACTTGTCAAAATCAAGGGCAAAGCTGTAATTGTCAAACATATCTGGGGCGGTTTCGCTTTCCATTAAAATGTTGTCGCTGAGGGTGCTTTCTTTGACGGCACGGCCCTCGGTGTCAACGATATTGGCGAGAAAACTGAGGCGTTTGCTAGCCTCGTTGGCGCCGATATTGCGGATGCGGCTGCGGGCGTCCTCTACTCGTGGGGCTTCAATTGCAATGTCGTGTTGGATGCCGTCGGGTTGCCAGACGCGGACTTTGGGATTGAGGTGGAATTTAAGCACCGAGCCGAGGTATTGAGTCATAGTTTGCTCTTTGCGGAGCGGCAGGGCAAGGATGATTAGTATAAGGGCGGGCGGAACTGGCACAATCGCAAAAAGGGCAATGATGCCACCGACGCTAAACAGACCATAGGCGGCGGCAAGCAGACCAGCGCCGATTAAGAGGTAGACAAATTGGCGAAACGAAAAAGGCCCAAGGAGTTTATCCTCTGCTTCAACATCTTGGGGGACTTTATAACTACCCATATATAATATTATATAGTGTTTTAATGGATTTTGCAAAGAAAAAGCGAAAGCGGGATGGTTTTGGGGGGTGGGGCTGCAGTTTTTGGCATTTTGGGGCTAATTTGGTCAGTAATTCCCAAAAAGTAGCGACTTTTTGGGAACGAAATCCTAAAAAGTATTGTGGTTATAGTTTTCTGTTTGCCAGTCTATTGGTAAAAATGTATTGACTGGGGGGAAGTTGTGGTATAATAAGGGTGTCTTAGCTTCATAACTGCAACTTGCGCAATGTTCGTAAAAGGGCATCGCGTAAGCACTCGGGGCATTGCCTTGCAGTTGTGAATGGAGTTAAGACACCTCGCGGTGTCCTTTTTGTTGCCAAATGACATCGCAGAAGCAAAATGGCAACGGAGGTGATATGAGCGAACAGCTAGGTGGACAAGAGAATAATAATGGTAGCAACGAGCCAACTGGGTGGGAGATAATGGAGACGGCGGCGCCGTCAGAAGCGACTGAGAGTCAGAAGCAGAGACTCATGGACCGTTTGCAGGATTCTCAAGCGGCAGAGCCAGTAGAAACGGCAGAGCCTGCAAAAAATGAGGCAGCAGAAATAGATTGGTCTAAGGTGCCAGTGCCAGAGGGCGTGCGTGATGCGCAAGATTTGGCGGAGTTTAGGCAGGAATATCAAGCGCGAGCGAAGGAGGCGGCTGAGCAGACGGCACGTGAGGCGTTGCGGCGGGAAGGCTTGAAGGCTGAATCGGTGTACAATGACCGTGGCGAGATGGTGATAAAGTTGAAAAATGGGGCGACGATTTTGGCGCCAGAGGGCGTGCGAGATTTGCACGATTATGAGGAATATCAGCAGGCGCAACGTGAGCGGGTGATGACGGAATTAAAGCAAGAGATTGCAAAAGAGCATCCAGATGAGGCGACGCCAAGTGAGGCGGAGATGAATGATATATATCGTTCGGCGTTGGATGACGCGACGGCCGAGGCGGCTGGGTTGCCGACCGAGGACGATTTGGAGGATTTAGAGGAGCAACCTAAGCGGTCACAAGAATATTATGACAATTTTGCCAATGGCAAGAATGTTTTTGATGCATTTGATGAGCAGCGGGATGCTAAGCACGCGGATGCGGCTGAGCAGTATTATTTGCGATTGAAGCGACAGCAAGAATCGTTTAAGGGGACGCCAGATGAGGCGGACTATTCAGATAGTGCGATTGCGGCGAAGGTGCAGGCATTCAATGCGCGATATTATGCGAAGAAAGATGCGTTGCAAAAAGGCGAACCAATGCCGGTTGACGCAACGTCGCTAGCGGGTATAAAAACTGAGGCAAAAGTTATGACGGCACCAGCAGAGACAGAGATAGAGGCTCCTTTGTCAGTAGAGACAGAGACGGGGCCAGTTGAGACGGCGGCTCCGGCTAGCGGTGAGAACGCGGTCTTAGATAGTGTTGAGAATGATGGGCGGGCGGTGCGGAAGTATGTTTCGGACAAGTCGGTGTTTGATAAGTCTAGCGGTAGATATAATGCACGACGAGGAGCAAACCAGATGTTTGATAATTGGGATACAATAGCGCCAGCAGAATGGAAAATCTCAAAACGAGAGGCGCGGCGGACAGCTAAGGAGTTTAAGAAGATCTTTAAGGATAGATATCCTGGTGCACCGCTACCGTCGTCAGTGGACATAATGGCGTTGTTTAGGCAGATGGTGGAGCAAGCTTCGGTGGCAAAGCAGGCGTAGGGACAAAAAGGACCGCCAGAGCAAAATACTTTGGCGGTTTTTTTGATGTTTTAGGGATAAGCGCTCTGCCTGCGAGACAAGCTTGTTGGGTAATAGAACCGCCTAGCAGGTTTTAGCCCGTTTTTGGTGCCGCAACGTAAACATCAGACACTCCACATAGCGGCGCTGCTTCTCTTCCCAAGTGGTTGCGCCTAGTTTTTCTATGAAGTTGAGAATGTCGTCATCGGAATCACCAGAGAAGCGAAGGCCAAGTGCGTAGACAAGAGTGACAATCTCGGTGTAGGTTGTGCGGCCAATGCCACGTAGAGCGCGGAGCTCTTTCCGGTCATATCGGCTGAGAAGGTTCCCGAGCGTGTTGGCATACGGCTTCATTTTGGTTGAGAGAATAGAATAAAGATCAAAGTCTCGTAGCGGCAAGCTCCGTATAACAAAGTCGCGGCTATCTGTGTCAAAAACTGTGCGCAGAATGGTCTCGTTGAGTTTTTCTCTTGGCTTATGGTTGAAGAAGGCGTCGCCTTTTGTATATTCGTCTAACTGCAATACAGCATAGACTAAGAGGTCAGTGATAAGGTTGTTGGTCATAGTATAGCTCCTTTTATCATCATATTAAATTGCAAAATAGTAAATAGGGTATCTCTATTTACATTATATCACACTTGTGCTTAAAAGTCAATAGTTTTGGCAGATTTTACAGGAAAATGTTTGGCATTATTGAGGTAGATGTGGTATATTAAAAATGTGAGAAGAGTTTTTATTCCTGATGGGTGCGACATAGAGCCACACGAAAAAGAGGCGGCGGAGATTTTAGCGGGGCATTTTAGCTGTCTGATTGAGTTTTTAGTGCCGTCTAACGCCTACAAGGTTCGCACGCCTGACATCGTAATGAACGGTAGGATGTGGGAGATAAAGAGCCCAACTAGCGATAGTAATCATACTATTGAGAAACAGTTTAAGTTATCGGCTGGGCAGTCGCATAATTTGGTGATTGATGGGCGACGGAGTGGGCGAAAAGATGAGCTGCTTATAAAAGATATAAAAAGAGAGCTGAAGTTGCATAAGGCTAAGCGGAGGGTGCTTTTTATTACAAAAGACGCAAAAGTGCTTGACATTACTGGCTAGATTGAATATAATAGAAGTGTAGAAAGACCAGGCGGGCCCGATGGCCGGTCGGAGGAGTATTCTACGAAATTATTTTATTTTTATTTTAGAGAAAAGAAAAAGTTGCTGGTTGAAGCCAGCAACTTTTTATAATGGTTTATGTGGGGATAGAGAAATCTGACAGCATATCATCGTAGCTTGCTAGCCAAAGATACATCAGTATGTCGTTGTGCTCGTGGTCGGCCTCTTCGGGGTTGATATCCTCGGGCATAATGGGGCTGGCGGGGGGTAAAAGTCTTTCGCTTTCGTTCGGGCTGCTTATTACGGTCGTCCACTCTGAGGTGTCACAAATGGTGTCGAGTTTTGCGTCAATAAAGACCTCGCGTATTTTGAAGGTAGTGCCGGGCTCTACCGAAAACGTAATAGCCTCTTTGGGGTCGCCGATAATAGTGCCATCCACTTCAACCTGTGTGAAGGAATAAAGTCGGGGGAGCATAACCAGCCGAACGGGGAACTCAGCTCTTTTCCCTGCAGTAACGCCAAAGCCGCAAACGGCATAGCCGTGTTCATTATAGACAATGAACGTGTCGCGCGGCACGGTTTTGCCATTGCTCCAAGCGCGGAACCTTAGGGGGTCTTCGGGGGTGCTTGTTTGCCCACTGGCAATTCGGCTGATTGACCAACCGCTGGGGAGCGTGGCACTATAGAAATCGCGCCAGAATGTTTGTTTAACAGAAAACCCCAGGCCCTTGTAGAAGAGCAGAATGTCTACGTCTTCGCCATCGGCCATTGTGGTGTATTTGGGCAATAGATTATTGTCCAGAATAGTGTCGCTTGATGGATATAAATTTTTGCTGGTGACATTCCAAATGACTATAGCGATAATGAGCGTGGCCGTTGAGACGGTTGCCACAGCAATGAAGCGAGTGCGGTCTTTTTTCATGGGGAGCCTCCTTGAATTTTGGTAGTTAAACCATTATAAGTTAAGTTTACGCATTTCAATTATCAAAAACCAATACATCGTAAAGGTGCCGAGGGCTGAAATGTGTTGCTGACCCATCGGCTATTTACATTATATCATACTTGTGCTTAAAAGTCAATAGGTAGGGGATATTTTGGTGGTTTTAGGCGGATTTAGGCAGGTTTTGGCGGACGAAGGGGTCGAGGGAGGTGTCGGAAAGGAGAACGACGAGGTTGTTTTGGGCGAGATCGTGGATTTGGGCGAGGAGTTTGGGGTTTTTGGTGGCGGTTTTGGCAGCCTTGCCAGATTTTTGGAGCATTTCGGTGAAAAATTCGGGGGGGATTGGCTGGGTGCCTTCTGGCTCGCGGGAGAGTTCGGTCGGGAGCCAGAGGATTTGGTCGGCTTGTTCAAAGGCCCAAGGATAGTCGTGCAGGACGAGTTGTTGGCGGGCATTTTGGTGGGGTTCGTAGATGGCGATGATTTGGGGTGTTTGGCCAGTTTCGGCGGCGATTTGGGCGGCACGCTCGCGGGCGAGTTGGAGGGTGGCGTGGATTTCCTTGGGGTGGTGGGCGTAGTCGCTGTAAATGTTGGGGGCGATTTGCTCAAAGCGGCGCATAGCGCCGGGGAAGGTGTTGAGGGCTTGAATAACTTTTTCGCCAAAAATGCTAACTTCTGTGGCAGAACCGCCCTTAATGTCGCCAAAATTAGCGTTATTGCTAAGATGGCTAGTATTGTTAAAAAGTCGCATCAGTGCATTATAAACAAGGGCGGCGTTTTGGCGATTGTGTTCGCCGAGGAGGGTGATTTGGGGGTTGACTTCACCGCCTTCTAGGACGGTTTGGCTTTGGGAGCGGAATTGGGCAAAAGCGGCGTCGTAGTCAGCCTTAGTTGGGTAGATATCTGGGTGGTCATAATCAACTGAGGGGATGAGGGCAAGATAGGGGTGAAAGGCGAGGAAGTTGCGGTCAAATTCGTCGGTTTCGTAGACAAAAAATTGGCTGTTTGGCTGACAGTCGGCAGGCGGAGCAAAAGAGAGGGTGGTGCCAGTGAGGTAGGCGAGAGGTAGGCCGAGTTGCTGGAAGCACCAAATGAGCATAGAGGTGGTGGTGGTTTTGCCGTGGGTGCCAGCGACGGCAAGGAGTTTTAGTTGTTTCTCGGTGATGATTTGGTTGATTAGGGTGTCGCGTTTGGTGATTTTGAGCTCGAGTTTTTGGGCGGCGAGGAGTTCGGGGTGGTCTTTTTTAACGGCCGAGGTGTGGACGAACCAATCAATGCTGTGCGTCTGGGCGATTTGGGTGAGGAATTTGCCGTCTTGTGGGCCGATTTGGATGGTGGCACCAACATCAGCAAGTGGCTTTTGCATTAGGGAAGTTTTTTGGTCGCTGCCAAAAATTTGGTGCCCGACCTTGGCACTCAAAATCGCCAGCGGTCCGATACCCATTCCCATAATACCAGAAAAATAGATGTTCATAGTTATATTATACTACACTGTGGTGCGCGAGATGGGACTTGAACCCATAAGGCTTTTGGCCAGCAGATTTTAAGTCTGCCGCGTATACCGATTCCGCCACTCGCGCTTGAAGTTATTATACCACATCGGGTTTATTTTGGCAAAGGAAAATGTTGGAAACTGGCAAGAATAGATGTTGCCGTTTTTGATTATAAAATGTGATATAATGAGTAGGTATGAAGGCAAAAAAACGCGTGGCGGAATTTCAGGACGAGAATTACTCCAAGAGTAAAAAGTCAAATAACAGGGGTGAGAATGCGCACAAAACGACAAAAGGGCAAAAACCGTTGCCGCGGTTGCCTAGGCTTGCAAATTTGCGGGAGGATGGTTTTGGGGAGTGGGCAAAGTCGGTTTTGATGTTTGTTGGCGTGTGGTTTGCCAATTTGGGGCGGCGGTGGTTTCGGTTTTGGTTTAGCAAGCGTGGGATTATTCTTAGTTTGAAGATTTGGGGCACGGTTATTATTGCATTAGTGCTGCTGGTTGGCGGAATGTTCTTGTATTTCTCAAAAGATTTGTGGAAGATTAGCCCGAGTGAGTTGGACAAAAAGGTGGTTTCTACAACGAGCCGTTATTTGGACCGTAATGGCGAGTTACTGTGGGAGGACCGCGGCGATGGTGATTATCGGATTGTGGTGGAGGGTAGCGAAATTAGTCAATATGTGCGTTGGGCGACGGTGGCGATTGAGGACCGTAATTTTTATAAGCATTTTGGGGTGAGTGTTAAGGACACGACGCGGGCGCTTTGGAAGACGATGACGGGGCAGTCGGTGCAGGGCGGCTCTACTTTGACGCAACAGTTGGTGAAGCAGGTGTTTTTCTCGGATGAGGCGAGCGACCGTGGGTTGACGGGCATTCCGCGCAAGATTAAAGAGGCGATTTTGGCGATTGAGGTGGAGCGAATGTACAGTAAAGATGAGATTATGACGCTTTATCTGAACCAGTCGCCGTTTGGCGGGCGACGGAACGGGGTTGAGTCGGGCGCGCGGGCGTATTTTGGCAAGAGTGCTAAGGATTTGACGATTGCTGAGGCGGCGCTACTCGCTTCTATACCAAATAACCCGACGCAATATATGCCTTTTTGTTATAGTAACGAGAGCGAAGAGAGTTGTAATGGGCGACGCGAAAAGTTGTTGTCGCGGCAACGCTATGCGATTCAGGTAATGAAGGACTTGGGTTATATTAGTGCCGAGCAGGCCGAAGAAGCGATGAATTATGATATTATGGCGACCCTCAGGCCAAACGAAACGCAATATACTGATATGAAGGCGCCACATTTTGTGCTAGAAGTGCGAAAGCAACTAGAAGAGGAGTTTGGTGTGGCGGCAGTGCGGGCGGGCGGCTGGACGGTGACGACAACCTTGGACTTGCGCGCACAAAACGTGATGGATGCAGAAGTGGAAAAAGAGGCGGAGTTGATGATGACTTCGGCGGCATCGGCGGACAATATGGCGATAACTTCGGTTGATGTGGAGACAGCACAGGTAATCGCGCAGGTTGGGTCGGTGGATTTTAGTATAGAGGGCTATGGCGAGGTTAATGCGGCGACGGCGAAATTGGAGCCGGCCTCAACGATTAAGCCGCTGGTCTATGCGGCGTTGTTTCAGCAGCGAGCGGGGCGGAATTATGGGCCGGGGTCGCTGCTCAGAGATGAAGATATAGATAAATGGTATTGTAATGATGAGTGTCATATCGGCAACACGACTAAGCGAACGGGAGATATGAATATTCGCTATGCGTTGGCGGGGAGCTTGAACCGCACGGCAGTGAAGGCGATGAACATTGTTGGGCCAGAGGAGACTCGGGAAGTAATTTGGGCGTTGGGCGACAAGTCGTATTGTGCGGGGCAAGATTGGGTTGGCCTGTCGTCGGCATTTGGTAATGGCTGTAATGTGCGAATGGATGAGCATGCCAATGCGTTGGCGTCGTTGGCGCGCGGTGGGGCGTATAAGCCGCTAGTGTATGTATTGAAGGCGGTTGATGGCAATGGTAAGGTGGTGAAGCAATGGAGTGATGTGCAGGGTGAGCAAGTAGTGGACCCGCAGGCGGCCTATATGGTGCTACATATTTTGAATGACCCAGTGCCGAGGGCGCAGGCTTTTGGCACGCCAACCACGGGCACCGGCTCGCTTGGCTGGATTGTGCCGGGGGTTTGGACGGCGTCAAAGACAGGGACGGGTAGTGGTATCAACAATGCGCGTAAGGATAATTGGTTTGTCAGTGTTTCGCCAGTAGTAGTGACGACGGCATGGTGTGGTAAGCATGACGGTAGAGAAATTGCCGCTTGCGCTAATAATATACGGCGAGCGGTAGGGGTAGTGCAAAGTAGCGTGCATACGGAGATTTATATGGCAGACGGGCGTTATACGAAGGATCAGGCAGTAGCGCGACCGAGCGGAATTCATACGATGAGTATGGCTGGGACAACGGATATTGCAGCATCGTGGCAAAATAGTAGTAATAGTGGCTGGGAAGAAATGGAGATGGATTTTGACACGGCGACGATGGCGCGGGCAACAAAATGCACCTTGCCGCAAAATCGGGTGTCCTATAAGGTGCTAGGCGTGACAGATTATATGACGGGGACGATTAGTATTTATGGTGGGCCGGAGGGTTTTAACCCAGAGCCAATTGCAAACGAAGAAGAGTTGGTTTGTGATGTGGTGGTTGGCGGTGAAGGCGATAATTTAGTGCTTGACCCGACATTTGGCGGAGGCTTATAGCCGTGAAAGCTAAATTGCAGCATCTTTATGATGCACTATTGGTTCCGTACCACTGGTTGCAGGCGGCGTTTTGGGCGACTATTTATGGTTTCCCGACGCGGGGGATGACGGTGATTGGCGTGACCGGCACGAACGGTAAGACGACGACGAGTTTTATGATTTATGAAGTTCTGCGGGCGGCCGGTAAGCGGGCAGGGATTTTGACGACGGTGAGTTATGGGGCGAATGGACGGCTGACGACGCCGCGTGAGCATGCGACGACACCAGCGCCGCGGACGTTAAATAAACGGCTGCGTGAACTTAGGCGGCGGCATATTGATTTCTTAGTGCTAGAAACGACCTCGCACGCATTGGCGCAGTCGCGGATTTTTGGGATAAAAATTGACACGGCGGTTTTGACAAATATTACACATGAGCATTTGGACTATCACGGGACTTTTGAGCGGTATACGGATGCGAAACGAAAGCTGTTTTTGAAGGCAAAATATGGCGTGGTGAATGCCGAGGATGCGGCGGCAGCGCAATTTATGGCGAGCGTGCCAAGTAGTATAACTTATGGTGTGGAGGCGGGCGACTTACGGGCACAAAATATCAAACTCGCAAGCGATAGTGTGGAGTTTGCGATTTGCTATCGCGATTTTTGTGCGAATCAAAAAATGCCGATTCACTCAAATATCGCGGGTGAGTTTAATGTTTATAATGCACTTGCGGCGGCGGCGGTTGGCTTGCATTATGGGCTGAATTTGGCAGAAATTGCCGAGGGGATTTCTAATTTGGATGCGGTAGATGGGCGAATGGAGGTGGTAGATTTGGGCCAGCCGTGGACGGCGATTATTGACTATGCACATACGCCAGATGCGTTTGAAAAGTTGTTGCCGAATATGAAAAAGACGGCGAAAAAGGACGGCGGGCGGCTGATTGTGTTGTTTGGTTCGGCCGGTGGGCGGCGCGACCCGAGTAAGCGCGAGCCGATGGGCGAGTTGGCCGGTAAATATGCCGATATAATTATTCTGACCGAAGAGGATTATCGTGATACGCCGATTGAGGAGATTTTTGCTGATATTGAGCGGGGGATTCTGAAGACGCGGTTTGCGAAAAAGAACTTGCATAAAATTGCCGAGCGAGCGGTGGCGGTGGATTTGGCGGTGGGGCTGGCGCGGAAAAATGATGTGGTGCTGTTTTTGGGTAAGGGCCATGAGCGGGCCTTAGAGCGCGAGGACGGCGAGCATAATTATTATGAGTTAGATGCGGTGAAGCGAGCGGTTAAGAAGCGGCAAAAATCTTAAATATTTAAGATTTTAAGAGTGGAGTTTTTTGAAAATTGGTAGTAGTGTAGTGAAGAGGAAGTAGTTGAGTGGCTTGAGGACGAGGTCGCTAGTGGGGGCGAGGACGGTTTCAGTAGCATGGCCGTCTTGGTGGCTTGAAAAGCCGCGTTTGAAGTCGGAGATGCCGTCGTTTAATAGGCCGTTGATGTCGTAAGTTTTGCAAGTTTCTTTTGCGGCGAGAATAGCATGCCATTTGAGGAGGTAGTTGGCGCGGTGTTTGAGGGCGAGGCTTGTGCCGCCGCCGTAGAGCTCAAAGCAGATGGCGGGGGTTTTGATGCACCAAACAAAGGATTCCACTTGTTTCTGGTGGGTTTCGGGGTCGGTGATTTCGGCGACAAAAATGTGATTATGCTGCCCCATTTTTTTGTAGATTGTGTGGTAATAATCGTCTGGGTGGAGCGGGAAATGTGAGCGAGTGGCGGTTTCGTGATAAATTGCTAAAATTCGTGGCAGGTCTTCGGCGGTGGCTGGGCGGATATTTAGCGCGGCATTGCGTTCGCCGCGGCGGATGTTTTGGCGGGTGCCACTGTCCATTTCGGCGAGCAGGGTTTCGGGTGATTTAGTGAGGTCTAGTTGGACGGTGTGGTTAAGCAAAATGTGGTCTTTGGGGTGCTTGAAGTTTTGGTTTTGCCAATTTTCGGCTTTGACATTTGGCTCAAAGCGGAGCATAAAAAGATTTTCGCGCTTGGCGACGGTGCGGAGTTCTTGTAAAAAGTTATCGTTGATATTTGGTCCGCGCGGAATGTAGCCGAAACTGCCAAGTGGTGTTTTGCGAATTAAGATTTGGGCAAAATTGGCGGCTGGCTGGTCGGCGGCATTGTTGGCGGGGTTAGAATTAGTTTTTGTGGCTTCACTTGCTCGCACGATATGCAAAACTTGCCAAACGCCCGTGTGTTTTTTGACTTCGCCCCACCCGAACAACTGCAACGGGTGGCCGTTTTGGCTTTCTACTAAAAAATTCCATTTTTGTGAATTATTCATTTTTCTACCTCTGTATATTGGTATTTTACTCTTGGAGTAGAAAGGTCTAAGACACCTACACTTGTCGTGAGGTGGGGTGGAAATTGTTCGGTTTTTGGTGGAATGACCGTATAATCGCCGTAGCGTTTGCGGAGGTAGGAGTCGTAGCCGATTGGGAGGGGCAATTCGTGTTTGCGGAAGGTTTTTAGGACGGTGTCGTGCCACCAAGTCTTGGGGTTGACATAGCGTTCGCCTTCAAAAAAGATGGCGGTGCAGTAGCGGACGGATTTATCATAGAAATCGTATTTGCGGGCAAAGTGCAAAAAGAATTTGGTGAGCATACGGTCGGTAAAAATGTGGGAGAAGGCACGGCCGAGGAGGAAAAGCGGGCGGTTAAGCGGCTTGATGGCACGAAGCGGGAAGTGAAAGGAGCGATAGCGGTTGGCGAGTTTCTCTAGATTGTGCATAAAGCGGACATAGCGGTCGCGTTTCGGCTTGTCGTCGGGTAGGCCGTCTATCGGGAAGACATCAAAGCCGATGCCGTCGCGGTAGGTAGGGTCATAGATGCCGAGGGGGCTATTGTTGTAGGTGCAGCGGCTGTCCACGATGTGAAAGTTGGAACAGGCGTAGGAAGAATAGGGTGCTTTCGGCTTGCTGGCATTTGGTTCGTTGGCGAAGGTGATGTGGGTAGGGAACTCGTGGCGGAGCGCCCAGAGCTTGTCGTAGTCGCGACGAGGCATAGCGAGATCAATGTCGTCGTCCCAAGGGATAAAATCTTGATAAAGTAGGGCGCCGATGGCCGTGCCGCCGATGATAAAGTATTTTAAGTTATGTTTTTCGGCGATTTTTTTGAACTCTAAAAAGACCGCAAAGGAGATTTTTTGAATCTCTTTAACCTGCTCAGGTGTGATTTTTTGTGCGGTGGCCGGTTGTTGCATATATATATTATAGCACAAGTGGGCTAAGGAGTGTTGAGGTTGCGAAGGGCGTTAACGGCATTGCCGTAGTTTGCGATAAAGCGGTTTTGATCGTCGGCACTTAGGCCGTCGAAGGCGTCAATCTGCTTCTGGGCGGCAGTCATCCAGTCGGCATTGCCGGTGGCGCCAGCTTTGAGGGCGTTGAGTCGGCCTTCGTCCAGTTTGAGCACATCTTCTAGGCCCATACGGCCGAGCATAGCAGCACGGAGCTCGCCAGCATTCGGGCCAGTGTCAGCGGCAGCAAGGCTGTTAATGGCATCCATATCTATGTTGTTAAGGTGGTATTTACTGTCGTTTGCGGCCTCACGCAAGCCGTGGCCAGCGAAGGCGCCACTACCAGCACCCTGAGAGGCTTCGTAGTTAGCGAGAGTTTTGCCGCCAGCGGTAGTGAGCACATTGTCTTTGTTCTCGTCTAGTCGTTTTAGGTAGTCAGATAGGCCAAAATCTTCATCTTTGAGTTTTGGCGAAGAGTTGCGGACGGCACGAGCCATTTGCGACATGGCGCGTGAGTCGCTGCCGAATTTGTTGCCATAGGCGTTGATGACTTTGCGGGCTTGTTCATATTTGCCACTGGAAACCAGTTTGCTGATGGCTTGTTTGGCGCGGTTGTGGTCGGTAGTGGTGAGGTCGCCGCTGGTCTTGTCGTAGACGTCGTCCATAACTTGATCGGTGCCCATTTCACTGTAATTGTCGGCCCATTTTTTGCTTTGTTCGGCATCGGCTTTGTTGCGGGCGGTTTTGGCGGCGGCTTGGAGTTCTTCTTCTACGGCGTTCTTTGGGGCACGGGTGGCGGCGCCAGTAGTTGGGTCCACGCCGAGTGCTGCGGCGCGCCGGGCGCTGATTTTTTGGAGTTTTTTGTCAGTGCCTTGGTATTGGCCGAGGTTGGCGAGTTCGGCGTCGCTTTTGGTTTGAGCGGCTTGGATTTGGGTTTTTTGTAGTTTGCCATAGATGCCTTTGCCGCTGGCAATCTTGGTGGCTTGCTTGGCCTCCATTTTGGCTTTGGCATTGGCGAGGCGGGCTTGGCGACCGGCGCTTTGGTCGTATTTCTTTTGGCCGGCAGCGGCGCCAGTGCGGCCGAGTTTGCTAAGCCCAGCGCCTGCACCTTGGACTTTGCCCGAAATCATACCACCGAGTTTGCCGAGGCCGTTGAGGGCGCCTTTGCTGAGCGAGATGACGGCAAAGTATGGGGCGATAGTGGCGAGCACGGCGGCGGCAATCCAGATGCCTTGGACGAGAGTGATGTTGTCTTCGGCGGCACCAGCGGCTTCGCCGGCGATAATTCTAGAAGCAGCGGCGCCGAGGCCAATAACAAGACTGCAGATTGGGTAGACCACGAGGAGGGTAGTGAAGGCCTTCCACCAGTTTTTGAAGAGGCCTTGGGTGTTGGGCAAGATACGAGCGGCAAAGGCGAGCGGGGCGATAACGATAAGCAAAATGACGCCGATTTGGCGAGCGACGAGAATAACGAACATCATTAGTAGGGCGAGAGCGGCGGCGAGTAGGACGAGCAGGAAGGCGAAAATCAAGCCAAATACACCTTGAGTAAGAATAGTGACGGCAGTGAACCCAGCTAGGCTGGCAACTGAGACGCCGATGACTGCCCAGAGGAAACTGTTACCGCCGGCTGCCCCAACATCGTTCCAGTTGGTTTCGCCAACGATGGCGCCGAGCAGGTCGCGGATAGAAACGCCGACGATATTGGAAATATCTACCATGGCTTGACAAATGAAGTAGGAGAGGTTGATGAGGAGGGCGGCAAGGATGATTTCGGGCAACATTTTTTTGATGCCATAGTTGCTGATGCCAACACTAGTGACTTGGGAAAAGATGACGATGAGAAAGAATACAACAAAAAAGATGTTGGCAATGTTGCGGAAGGTGCCCCAGTATGTGTAAGTTTCGCTGTTGGTGTCGTAGAAGCCGATTTTGATCTGGAGGAAGTTTGATTCTATAAAACCATAAATGTTGCCAAGTGCCTCGTCCAGCCCCTCCATAATCGGGCAAAGTGCCCAACCAAACTTGCCAGCGTTGCAGGTGGAGGCGGGGGCGGGGGTGGCGTCGCCAGTGCCGGAGTCGTCGGGATCATTCACTATGCCTGGCGGCAATGGCTCTGGAGCCACTGGGTTCTCGGCATTTTGTATAATATGCGAAGCATGCCGTCCTGAATTGGTGCCACTATCGTAGTCGACATAAAAAAGACATTCTCGGCGCGTGCCTGAGTTGTTGGCAGTGGCGGTGATGGTGCGCCCATTGCTGCCTATCGAGAACCCTGCGCATGGAGACCCACTACCTTCTAGGCCTTCAAGGCGTAGCCTTGTGCTTGAAGGGATTGTATAGATTGAGAAGAAGTCAAACGAGACGCTCCCCCCAGCAGGCTCGATTTGGAAGCCTGACCCGTCGGCCACTTGGTTGCCGCCCCACTTCAAGCATACATCTGCACCGTTGGAGCATCCAGCTGTTGCGTTGTCGCCGGCGGCTTGAGTGACACCGACATAAAAGGAGTTGCTCGTGCCGGCTTCATAGAAAGTAATCCCACCAGAGCGTTCTTTTGTTGTTGGGTTTGGCTCTGCCCATATTTTGATTTTGGCATCATTTAGGCCGCTGCCGTGATTGACTTTTATCCAGGTATTGCCAGAGGCTGTCCATGCTCTATAAGTACCCGAATCGTCCGTATTAGTTTTAATTAAAAGTTGACCATCAAAGTTGCTAGCATCCCCGTTTGCGTTGAAGGATGTTTGGCCACAATCTTTCCAGCCGATAGCTGTTTTCCCGCATTGTACAGAAATAGCAGATGTGTTTTCTGGAAGCAGTGCGAAGAAAACACTTAAGCCGAGCACAATTGCCGCAGCAACAAAAATCCGAATTCGCTTATGCATAATATAATTATATATGGGGCTTGATGGAATTGCAAGGGGGTTGTGGATAAAAGAGGTTAGATTATGGGCTTGTAAAGGAATTTTACAAGTTTGAAATAGGCTGCTAAGTTGGCGGTTTTGTGATACAATATAAGTAGTATGGACGACGAGCAGAAGAGGCGGGTGGAAGAGCTCGCGCGCGAACGGGTGAGGGCGGCATTTGGCCAGCGACCGATTGACCAGCAGACGGCAGATGAGGTTGGCAAATTATTAGAGCACCCTGACGAAAACAGTATTTTTGGCAAGAGTGAAGTGTTGAGTGGCGGGTTGAGCGCAGATAGCGTTGATATCTCGGGCAGTGTTGAGAAATCCTCTACCCGAATGACCGATGATGTTAAAGAATACCACAAGGCTTGGCAAGAATATTACCGCAAATATTACGAGTATCATTTTGGGCAGGAATTGCAAAAAAAAGATGCCTTGCATCAGCAAGAAATCGCCAAAAAACAAAGTGAGATGCAAGATTTGTTGGCGCATGAAGACAAAATTGACGCCAATGCCCGCTTGATGCAGCGGCTTAGGGCGACTATCAAAAGCAAAACTAGTGCAAAAGTGCGCAAGTTCCGCCGCAGTAAACATTATTTGCCGATTGCTTTGGGTGTAGTTGTTTTTTTGGGGATGCTTTTTATTCAATATAACCGCCTGCTGTTTTCGTTTGTTAACGATTATATTACGCCAGTCGGTAATGCGCGCGGGCTTGAAATGATTGAGGCTGATGCTTCAGGGGTATCGCGGCTGATGATTCCAAAAATTAATGTCAGCGTGCCAATTATTTATGGTTGTAAATTAGACGAAAAGAGCCAGAGTAAATGTATGCGACAAGGTGTGATGCACTTTGCGATTTCGGGTGCGAATGCGCGGCCGGGGCAGAACGGAAATTTTGTGTTGTCGGGGCACTCTTCTAACGACGCGCTTTCGTCGGGTGATTATAAGTTTATTTTTGCACAGTTGCCTAAGTTAGTTGAGGGTGATTTGGCGTATGTTAACAATGAGGGGGTGCGCTATACTTATGTGGTAGATGAAATCAAAATCGTTGGGCCAGATGATGTGGAGGCGTTGCGGATTGGCGACGACCAGCCAATGATGACGCTGATTACTTGCTATCCTATTGGCTCGGCGCGGCAGCGGATGTTGATTTTTATGAAGCAAATCGCGCCAACTGTTGGCGATGCCAATCCGGACGATACGTCAGCCGCAGAGGAAGGTGAAACGATGGTTGGTGTGGAGCCTACCCTATTTGAAAAACTTTGGGCGAAAATCACGGGCGGCGGGCTGTGACTATCGGTTTTCTTTTAGAAAAAGAAAACCGCCTAAGAAAATAATTGCAATAAAATGGCAAAAGCAAGTGTTGCCATTTTATTATAATTTAAGTTGGCGAAGCTGAAGCGTGTTGGTAGAGTCTTCGTTCGTCCAATAGTAAAGCGTGCGACGGTTGACCAGCGAGGCGGGCGAGATAGCCGAAACGCCGTCAGGTAGGTTGATGACCATTTGATTGGTGTCATCAAAATCCTTGATTAGAAGTTCATTATTGTTTGGGCAGTAAAGTTGCGCATTAGAGAGTTTTTGCCAAGTGGTGCCGGAGCAGTTGTTGTCAAAAGCGGCAGCCGTATGACGTTCAAGGTCCACGGCAAAGCCATTTTCAACAATGATAAATCGCCCGTCGGCGATTATTGGACTGCGTTCGGTCGGCAGATCGTATTCGTCTTGCAAGTGAAATTCGCTATCGCCACCAAAAAGCGAGCTGGCATTGCCGAAATAAATCTTTAATCGCGAACGGTTGGCGATAACTAGCACGGTATCATTTAAGTAATGCGTAGCGGTGAATTCAAATGGTGTGTCGTCGGTATATATATCGTGGTAAGCGCCGCTTGTGTTGACCGTAGCAAGATGATAAGTGGTTTTAGGGGCGTTAGTGCTGCTGTCTGGCGTTGTCGC
Source organism: Candidatus Nomurabacteria bacterium (assembly GCA_031262695.1). Taxonomy (GTDB): domain Bacteria; phylum Patescibacteriota; class Saccharimonadia; order Saccharimonadales; family Saccharimonadaceae; genus WQUV01. Next base: position 94,396 of record JAISHF010000003.1, read on the forward strand.
GATATAATATAACAATGTTAAATCGCTGGTAGCGGCGACGAGATGTTCGGGTAGATTTTCGTTTGGCATCGCTACGGGCAAATCTTGTGCGGTTTTGGTGGTAGTATCATAGATAAAAGCCCGCTCACTTGTAGCGGCGATTAGGGTGCGAGTGTTAATAAAAGCAATGTCAAGCAAAGTTTCGTTACGCTTAATGGGGAGGTCCACCGCTGTAGCGCGACTGTGGTCGAGGTCAAGTAGAAAACATTCGTTTGCACAGAGAAAAGCCATACCATCATCTTTCGCCCAAGCGATTAACTGCGGTTGTGTCATATCTTTTGTCAAATTGGCGACGGTGTTTTTTGTGCTGCTCGGTGATAGGCTGATGATATTTATCTGGGCTGGATCAGACTTTCGGGCGGGCGTGAAGACTAGTGCGCGCTCACCGAGCGGCGAACGCCAAATTGCCTGCTCTGTGGTAGAAGGAACACTTTGCACTACGTCGCCGCTGCGGTCGGTTGGGATGAGTTGGATATAGTCAAACCAAGTAATATCGGCCTCGGCCACAGTAAAATCGTGTTGCCAGGTTTGGTAACCGTCACGAGTGACTTTAAGTGAGTGGCTGCCTGCTGAAATTACTAGCCGTTGTGATGAGAGGGTAGTCTTGCGACTGGTGTCAGCGCCGTCCAAAAAAATATGTGCGCTTGTAGGATATGAACCAACACGAAGCAACGCAGTGCGCTCAACTACGGGCAGACCTGACTCGCTACGTCGCAGGCGGTAGCCCATTGCGATCATTACTAGCACCACAAAAAATAAGGCAATCGCCAAGGCAAATAATGCCTCGTGCAAAATCACGCGGCCGATATTTGGTTTACGTGATACGTTAGTTGGTTTTGCCATAGTTATATTATAGCACGAAAAATTAGCGCGTGGCTTTTTTGGTGGCGCGGCGCGCGGTTTTTTGTGCTGTTTTTACAGTTTTAGCAACGGATTTTTGGGCATTTTTGCCAACTTTGGCGGCTGTTTTCTTGGCCGCTTTGCTTGCGTTAGCCATAGTTTTGCTTGCTGTCTTTTTGGCACATTTGCCTAATTTTTTTGCATCTCGTTTTAGCTCATCAGTAACCTGCTTGGTTGCCTTGCGACCAGTTTTAGTTGTGCGTGCTGCTACAGCTGCGCCACCTAATAGCGCTCCGATTGCTAGTGCGATACCAAATTTTTTGCCCATACCACCCTCCTTAAATTATGATTTTTTCGCCTTTGAAAGTAGGCCTGCGAGAACCTTTAAGACGCCTTGTGGATTAGCAACTGCCTCTACTGATTTAGCTGCTGACTCAATTGAAAGTGCAGTATTTTTAACGCTTGTGGCAACCTCTTGCGCAGCGCCTGCGAGTTTGATGAGTTTGACAAAAAGCACGATTGCGAGCGTCAAAAATAACGCCAGTGTAATCGCTAAAATGAGCATAATAACTTGTGTTGCAAAATCCATACTTTTATCTTAGCATAAGCATTATTGTATGTCAAGAGTTTTCTGCTATAATATATTATATATGAAAATTGCGATTTTAGGGTATGGGCTAGAAGGCAAGGCGGCGGAAAGATATTTTCGCAATTTGTATCCAGAGGCCGAGTTTGAGATTTTTGACAAGGTAGATTTTGGGGTGCAAGATTATGCGACTTTTGATTTCGTGGTGCGAACGCCATCAATTTCGCCTTATTTGCTAAAAAGCGCCAAGAAAATCACCAGCAACACGATTGAATTTTTTGCTAAATGCCCCTGCCCGATTGTTGGTATTACTGGCACTAAGGGCAAAAGCACGACTTCGGCGTTAACGGCAGCGATTTTGACTGAGGTAATGAATGCTTGGAACACCCAAAATAACGCCGCGCGAAAAGTTTATCTAGTCGGCAACATTGGCGAGCCGTCGCTTGGCATTTTGCCAAAATTGCAGCCTGATGATGCGGTGGTTTATGAGTTGTCTAGTTATCAACTTTGGGATTTGGCCGAGAGCCCAGCGATTGCGGTTTATACACCGATTGCAGCAGACCATTTAGATGTGCATCGTGATTTAGATGATTATTTAGCGGCTAAAAAGCATTTGACGGAGTTCCAAGGGTCAGATGATGCAGTGATAAATTATGGTAAAAATCCGGATTTTGACTTGACGGGGTTGCAACTTTTGGGCGAGCATAACCGCGAGAACGCTCTTTCGGCAGTTGCGGCGGCGCGGGCGTTTAATGCGAGATTTGTGCATTTGGCGGAAGCCGATTTTGAGCAGGCGACAAAAGTGGCCTTGGCAAATTTTCGTGGCCTGCCACATCGCCTAGAATTTGTTGCCGAGGTTGATGACGTTAAGTTTTTTGATGATAATTTTTCTAGTGCCTCACCTGCCGTAGCGGTAGCGGTGCAATCTTTTGATGAGCCGCTAATTGTCATTGCTGGCGGCTACGACCGCAAGTTAAAAAATTACAAAGAGGTTGCTAAGTCAATTTTGCAGGCGAAAGATTTGCGTGGTGTGGCGCTAATTGGCGAGACCGCGCCGAAAATTGCTAAATACTTGCCGCGTAAACTTTATAAAGTTTTTCCTGATTTACGCTCGGCGGTTGAGGGCAGTGCGCGACGGATGCGACGGCAAGGTGGTGGTGTCGTCTTGATGAGCCCCGGAGCGCCGAGCTTTGATATGTTTCGCGATTTTAAAGATCGTGGAGAACAATTCCAGCAAATTGTGCGGGGGCTTGCCTCCTCGCGCGAGGAGGGGCTACTTAACCAGGCCCTTTTTTTGGCCTATATATTAAGTGGGCTCAGCTATTATAAGGCTTTTCCGACGCGGCGGGTGCGGTTGCCTGAGGGTGCAGAATTGACGGCAGCGCAAATCGAACTATTCAATGCGGCATACCAAGAGGGCTTGGGGCAATTTGCCTATGAGAATAAATTAACCCGCGACGACCTCGCCCATTTCAATGAGCCACCAAAGCCAAAAGAGCAAGTTTTTGCATTTGATGGCTATGATTTTGATGGGCAAGCGGCAACTTTTCGCTATTCTTACGGTAAATTAAAATATATGGAAAAAGTTGAATTTGCGAAAAGCGATTTGCATCCAAAAGTGATTAGTATGCAAAGTGGTGGCAAAGATAGCCTATTACTCGCAACGATGCTAAAAGAGCGAAAAATGGATTTTGTGCCGCTTTTTGTGCGATCGGGCGAGCATCATCCAAAAGTTTTGGACAAATTAGCCAATTTATTGTTGGCGACGCGGGCGATTGATCGTGATAGTCTGGCAAAGGCGGCAAAAAAAGGCGGTAAAAACGGTCATATTCCGATTACTTATATTTTGCAAAGTTTGGCGTTGGTGCAAGCGATTTTGCTTGGTGCAAAATTGGTTGTTGTAGCAATTGGCGACGAGGGGACTGAGCCACATTCTTATATCGGCGACCTCGCAGTTAATCACCAGTGGAGCAAAACACGTGAGGCCGAGGCGATTTATAGCAAATATTTAGAGAGCGAGTTTGGTGAACTTTATAAAGTTTACTCGCCGCTCCGCAATATTTCTGAACTAAAAATTGCTGAGCTGTTTGCGAAAAAATGCTGGCAAGAATTTGGTCGCGATTTTTCTAGTTGTAATGTCGCGAATTATCGCCAGCATGCCGACAATTCGGAGCTCAAATGGTGTGGTGATTGCCCGAAATGCGCCAATGCTTTTTTGCTGTTTGCGCCGTATTTGCCGAGCGAAGAACTGTTGCCGCTTTTTGACGGGCAAGATTTGTTTGCCAAAGAAAGTTTGCAGCATACTTTTAAGGGTCTGCTTGGTATTGACGGCGTAGAAAAACCGTTTGAGTGCGTTGGTTCGGTTGCCGAACTCCGCACGGCCTATCATTTGTCACATCCCGAAGAAAATGGTGACCATGCTGAACTATCGTTTGAAGTTCCTGCGGCGGAGTGATATAATAAATAAAAGAAATGGTGGTAGGAAATGGAAAACTATAAAATCAAAGAAGTCTTGGCGAGGTGGATTTTGGACTCGCGTGGCAACCCGACAGTGGAGGCGGATGTTTATTTGGCGGGTGGCGCATTTGGGCGGGCGGCTGTGCCGTCTGGTGCGTCAACTGGTTCGGGTGAGGCGCTGGAACTTCGTGATGGTGGCGTAGCGTTTGGCGGTAAAGGGGTTAATTTTGCGGTAGAAAATGTGCGAAATGTCATCGCGCCAGCACTGATAAATGTGGCGGCGACCGACCAAAAAGAAGTTGACCGAATTATGCGTGATTTGGACGGCACGGAAAATAAATCAAAATTGGGTGCGAATGCGATTTTGGCTGTATCGCTTGCAGTCGCTAAAGCCGCAGCGATTGCTAAGCGGCAAACTTACTACCAACATTTTGCAGAACTTGCCGAAAATAGCGACCTTAAAATCCCGATGCCGCTGATGAATGTAGAAAACGGTGGCGCGCATGCGGGCTGGGCAACCGATTTTCAAGAGTATATGATTGTGCCAAAATCAGCGCGGACGATTGCTGATGCGGTGCGAATGGGGGCGGAAGTATTTCACGCCCTCGGCAAAGTCTTGAAAAACCGCGATTATTTGACACTAGTTGGCGATGAAGGTGGTTATGGCGCACGGGTGCGGAATGGCAATAACGAACCGCTAGAAATGATTGCCGAGGCAATCGGTGCAGCTGGCTATGATTTATGGCGCGATTTTGTGTTGGCACAAGATATTGCGGCTTCGGAGTTTCGTGATGGCGACGGCTATAAACTCAAAACTAGTGGCGAGTGGAAGAGTAGCGACGATTTAATAAATTGGTATACGGCACTTTATGACCAGTTCAATGTGCGGTCGGTAGAGGACGGTTTGGGCGAAGATGACTGGGCGGGTTGGCAGAAACTCACTGCACGCTTGGGCGACAAAATGCAACTTGTTGGCGACGATTTGCTGGTGACTAATCCGAAATTATTGCAAAAAGCGATTGACGAAAAGGCTTGCAATGCGATTTTGGTCAAGCCGAACCAAATTGGCACGCTTAGTGAAACGATTGAGGCGGTCAATTTGGCAAAACGACACAATTTCCGCACCGTGATGAGCCATCGCTCGGGCGAAACCGAGGACGTGACAATCGCGCATTTGGCGGTAGGATTGGGGTGTGACGAAATCAAAACCGGCTCGCTCTCCCGCTCTGACCGCGTCGCGAAATACAACGAACTACTAAGAATCGCTGAGTTTAACCCAGCGATTCCGTTCTCGAAACCGTTCTAATAGCCGGACAAGCACAGGTGATGCGCTTGCCCGGCTGTAAATCTAGGCTTCGGTAGGCGCTTCGGTTGCTACTTCTTCAGTAGGTTCTTCGGTGACTGGCTCTTCTTTTGGCTGGTTTTTGCGAAGTTTGTCGGCCTTTTTGATGGCGCTTTGCTTCTGTGGGGCAAGTTTGACCCATTTTGGCAATTTGACGCCCTCTTTGGCGAGCAAAAATGCTACGCGTGAGCTTGGTTGCGCGCCAGTTGACAAGAATTTTTCCACCAATTCTTTTTTAAGCGTGGTGGCTTTGGTATGTGGGTTGTAAGACCCGAGTTCAGCCACAACTCGACCGCTTAATGGGTGGCGAGAAGCTTCCTGAACGATTATTCGGTAAACGGCATAGCCGCTCCGACCATTACGTTGCAAACGGATTGCTAACATTGTTCTCCTTTTATTACCTTAACATTATATCATAAAAACAGACTATTGCAAGGGGTGCCAACTATTTAAAATGGTGCGATTCATCCAAATCGCTCAAACCTATTTTACCACACCTTACAGATATTACAAAATGCCAAATACGCATTTCAAGCCAAAGCGATAGTTGTGGCGTGCCACGCCGTGAACGGCAAAAATATGAAAACAAGTTTTTTTGATTATTATTTTAAGTCGGCAAAGCCGACTCCTCCCCCCGATTTTTTAATTTAATTACTAAAAATCTTGTTTTCATATTTTTCTTTTGGGGTCGCCCCCGACCCGACCCCAAAAGGTGGCACGCCCATAACGCCACAAGTGGCGTTGCCTACGGCTAAGGCGGTTTTGCCCCCAACCCAAAACCGCCTTAAAACCCCAACCCTAAAAAACGGAACATACTGAATGCCC
>JAISHF010000001.1 GCA_031262695.1 Candidatus Nomurabacteria bacterium
TAACCACGACCCCAAGCGTTTTAGCGCTCGCAATCGTGGTTATAGTATAGCAAACTGCGGTATGAGAGTAAAGTGCACGGTATTTCTTAGGTGCGCGAAAGGAAAAAGAAAAAAGAAAAAAGAAAAGGGAGAGGGTTTGAGGATGAAGGCGAAATTACCTCACCAAAAACGCCGCCACATACCCGCCGCCCGCGCCCGCGGAATCCGCGTCCCAGATCGGCCGGCCGACGCAGTCCACGCCGCCGCAAGGACAAAGGTCGCGGCCGATGTCGTAAGGCTGCTGAATGTAATCAATCCAGCCGTCGGCGCCTAACGTATCAGTAAAAAGATTGCGCTTGAGGTCGTGCAAATAAATCAGTGAGTGCGAATGATAGTTGACTGCCCTGCCCTCACCGGCCGCCTGAAACTCCGCGCAAAAAACGCGAAAGGCTTGGTCGCGCTCATCGCCCCAGCGCGTATTGGCGCAAAGACTGCCCGGGATGTCGGAGTTGTTATTAGGCGTCTTAGAGATGTCGGCTGCTTCGGCAATAAAGAATACTGAACCGAGGTCAGCCTCGGCGAAGCCGTGGTCAATACCTTTGGGGTCGCTTTCTTTGCCGTAGTAGGCACTGTTAACGTAGTAGTATTTGTCAAGAACGCTGTCAATATGCTGACCGACAGTGTAGGGGCTGAGGTCTAAAGTGGTGAGCACAAACCCACGCAAGGCGCCGTTTTGGTGGCGACAAACTTTGAGGCCATTAGCCTCAATCTGGGCAAGACGCTCAACCGCTTTGCTGATTATTGCCTCGGCCTCGCCATCTTCATAAATGACAGGAGCGGACAGCACTAAATCAGCAATAAGGGTGCGAGGGTCTGCTTGGGTAAGATCTTTTACCTCACGGTTTTCAAGACTGAATTTCATAGGGAAATCCTCCTTTTTAATGTGGAGTCTGCTATATTTTAAGGTGTTGGCTTGGCAGACTCTATGGAATTAGCACATTCTACTTACATTATATCATACTAGTGCTTAAAAGTCAAGGGTTTTGGTGATTTCTGAGGTGATTTGGGCTAAAACTTGGTGGTCTAGAGCGTCTTTAACCTCTGTTGGGAGCAAAAGTTGCTTATAACTTGCGAGGTTGCGAAAATTGACTTTTTGGCGGATTTTGGCGGTAGTGGTTCTATCAACTTTAAGGGTATTTTTGGTGATTAGGTGGCCGAGGAAGTGTAGCCCCTGCCCTGCCTTGATAATAATTGTATTTTTAGGATTAAGCGACATTTTGAGGCCTTGGGCGAGGAAGTCGGTAATTTGGGCTTGGGCTGCGTCGGCTTGGGGGCGAGTGGGGAGAAAAACGATGAAATCGTCGCCATAACGGAGGTAGGCGAGGGGTTTGATGACTTGGCGGATGAAACGGTCTAATTCGTTGAGGTAAATCAGTGAGAAAATCTGGCTAGTGAGGTTGCCGATGGGGATGCCACGAGGTGGGGCGACAGGGTCGGTGGCGGTAGTGGCGGTATTGGCGCAAAAACTAGCGATAACTTCGTGGCAAAGTTTGAGGTAGAAATCGCCGTCGGGGTGAGTTGGTAATTTTTGTTGGAGTAGATTTAGCAGCGTGGCGTGGTTAATGTACTCAAAAGCCTTTTTGATGTCGGCACGAAAAATGTAGGCGGTGGGGTATTTTTGGAGCAAGCTTTGCGTTTGTTTTAGGGCTTTGTTTAACCCCCTACCCTTGCGACCCGAAAAAACGGCGACGTCAAAAGTATGGTCATAAATGGCGGTGAGTTGGTCGTAAAGCAGGCGGTGAGCAATGCGGTCGGCTACGCTCGCGACGTGGAGGGTGCGGCGTGTTTTGTCGGCGATCGCTACTTGGCGATAGCCGCCGTGGTGATAGGTGTTATTTTGAATTTTTCCGGCGAGGTCGGCGAGGTTTTGTTCTAAATTATACTCGTAGGAAAGGACTTCGGGCGAGTTTTTGCCACAGCGAAAATTGCGCCAAGCCTCAGAGAGTGGTGCGAGTTGGGTGGGTTTCGGCGTATTCGTGCTGGTTTTGCGTGCTTATTTGACGAGTTCAGTTTTGAGGCGTGCGGCGGCCTTTTTGTTGCGTTGGCGCTTGACGCTGTGCTTGTGGTTGTTGTTGCGATTCAATAATGCGACTTTGATTTTCTTTGGCATATTGTTTTCAGAAAACCAAGGTTTTCTGCCTTTCCTTTATTTACATCTATTCGGTCGGAATGAATCCGCCCTCATAGATAATATATTAGCAAAAAACTTGGTATTTTGCAAGAGGGTGGTAAAATATTGGTATGACCGAGGGGATTATAGGTGAAAATTGGCGAGGATTTTTGGCGGCAGAAGTGCAAAAGCCGTATTTTCGGCGGCTGGCGGGTTTTTTGGATGAGGCTTATGCTACAAAATGTATATTCCCTGCTCGGGATTTGGTATTTAGCGCGTTTCGGCTGTCGCCCGAAAAGATTAGGGTGGTAATTCTGGGGCAAGACCCCTATCACGGCGAGGGGCAAGCGCACGGCTTGGCATTTTCGGTGCAAGCGGGCGTGGCAGTACCGCCAAGTTTGCGGAATATTTATAAGGAGATTGCGGCGGAGTTTGGCGGGACGACAGCAGATGAGGCGACAGCAACAAAGGAATTAGCGACAATAAGCAAGGTGGCACAAAAATGCGATACTGCGGTTAAGCGTGGTGGCAATTTGGAAAATTGGGCGGAACAAGGGGTGTTTTTGCTGAATAGTGTTTTGACAGTGGAGGCTGGCAAGGCTGGGTCGCACCGAGGTTTAGGCTGGGAGGTTTTTGCGGAAAATGTGGTGCGGTATCTGGCAGAAAATCGCTCGGGGCTGGTGTTTTTACTCTGGGGCAATGCAGCGCGGGCGAAAAAGCCGCTAATTGACGGCGAAAAGCATTTGGTTCTGGAGGCGACACACCCTTCTCCGCTCTCGGCGTACCGTGGGTTTTTCGGTTGCGGGCACTTCAAGAAAGCTAACGAATATCTAGTTGAAAATGGGCAGACGCCGATAAATTGGTAGGGTAAAGCTCTACGGTTAAAAATGCCCTCGCGGAACATCTTGAAACCCGCCATTGGCGGGTTTCAATTCTGCGTTAGCAGCAAATCAACAATTTAGTTGTGCATATCATCTAGCTTTACGCTTTGATGTTGATATATAAGCTTAATTATATCAACGCGTTTGACCTGTTGTCGCCTCTTGCTAATCATTATTCAAAAAAGCACGAGACGCAACTCTATCTCCCTAGAAAGGAGGTAATCCATCCACACCTTCCGGTACGGATGCCTTGTTACGACTTAACCCCAATCATCCGGTTCACCTTAGGCCGCCTAAGCGGACTTCGGGTGCCCCTGACTCTCATGGTTTGACGGGCGGTGTGTACAAGACCCGGGAACGTATTCACCGCAGCTTGCTGATCTGCGATTACTAGCGATTCCGACTTCATGGAGGCGAGTTTCAGCCTCCAATCCGGACTGGGACAAGTTTTGTGCGGTTAGCTTCATCTCACGACTTCGCCACGCATTGTTGCTTGCCATTGTATTACGTTTCTAGCCCAGGACGTAAGGGAAATACTGACCTGACATCATCCCCTCCTTCCTCCCCGTTACCGGGGCAGTTTGAATAGAAAAATACAACTATTCACAAGGGTTGCGCTCGTTGAAGGACTTAACCTAACATCTCACGACACGAGCTGACGACGGCCATGCATCACCTGTCTTAGGGTTCCAAAAAGGCACAAACTACTTTCGTAGTCCTTCCCTAGATGTCAAGCCCTGGTAAGGTTTATCGGTTAGCATCGAATTAAAGAACATAATCCACCGCTTGTGCGGGTCCCCGTCAATTCCTTTATGTTTTAATCTTGCGATCGTACTACACAGGCGGGATACTTAACGCGTTAGCTACGCCACTGAAGGGGTCAATACCTCCAACGGCTAGTATCCATCGTTTACAGCGTGGACTACCGGGGTATCTAATCCCGTTTGCTCCCCACGCTTTCGTGCCTTAGTGTCAGAAACGCCCCAGTAGCCTGCCTACGCTGTTGGTGTTCCTACTAATATCTACGGATTTCACTCCTACACTAGTAATTCCAGCTACCCCTGACGCTCTCGAGTCTGCCAGTTTAGTAAACAACTGAATGGTTGAGCCACCAGCTTTAATTTACTACTTAACAAACCACCTACGCAACTCTTTACGCCCAGTCACTCCGAATAATGCTTGGGTCCTACGTATGACCGCGGCTGCTGGCACGTAGTTAGCCGACCCTTATTCATCAATTACAATCATATTTTTCGTTGATAAAAGCGGTTTACGATCCGAAGACCTTCATCCCGCTCGCGGCGTTGCTCCATCAGGCTTTCGCCCATTGTGAAAGATTCCCTACTGCTGCCTCCCGTAGGAGTCTGGACCGTGTCTCAGTTCCAGTCTGACTGTTCGTCCTCTCGAACCAGTTACTGATCGTTGACTTGGTGAGCCATTACCTCACCAACTATCTAATCAGACGCAGGCCGCTCCCAAAGCGCCGAAGCTTTAATCCGTAGATCATATGCGGTATTAGACACTCTTTCGAGTGCTTATCCCTCACTTTGGGGTGCGTTCCCACGTGTTCCTCAGCCGTCCGCCGCTCGTGTACCCCGAAGGGCCTTACCGCTCGACTTGCATGTATTAGGCACGCCGCCAGCATTCATCCTGAGCCAGGATCAAACTCTCATGTTTACGGCTTACGCCGAATTGCAAAAATCAGAGATTTTTGCAACTAGGGATTATTCTTACTCTACCGGTCTTATACACATGACCGTGCGGCAAAAACCGCTGTTTTCAGAAATGCCCTATCAAAAGTTTTGTACTCAAAACAACACGTATAATAAATATACGCAAAAACTGACGATGATATTGCACAACTAAATTGTCAATGTATATTCCGGCGAATAATAAAGCCCGCAGGCCTTACCCTCTCTCGCAAGAACTATATTTAGTTTATCGCATATCTTATGATATGTCAAGGGTTTTTTAGGACTTTTTTGCAAAATTAGTAAAGTTGAGAGTGCGAGCCGATTAAATCAAAGATAATAATGGTGTCGCCGTCGCAATAATAGAGGGCGCGGATGTCGCCTGTGATGTTGATGCTGTAATATTTTTGCATTTTGCCTTGGAGCTGGTGGTGGCGGAGTTGTGGGGAGTTTGGCTGAACGGCAAATAGTTTGAGCCGCTGCTCGGTGGCTTTTTGTATTTTAGCTGGTTGTTTAAGGAATTGTTTGCCAAAACGCTTTGTGCGGGTGATTACGAATTGGCCCATGCTTGACCTTCCTCGCTCCGTATATGCTTGAACATCTCGTTTACATCTGTGAAACCAACTGGATAAACATCAGAATGGTCGCCACTCTCGTAGCGTTCAATAAAGTCTAGCGCGGCCTGCTCTACCTCGGGCTTTAAGCGAGGCTCGCGAAAGGTGACTTCGCCGTTTTTGATGGCTTCATTGACAGCACCCTCAATAACAGTGGTGGCCGAAAGGCCAAGGCGCTCGGCGAAATCATCTAGCCGTGCCTTAAACTGCTTAGTGGTGCGAAAATTCATTGAAATTGTAGTTGTACTCATATACAAAGTATATCAAATGTATATACAATGTCAATACATTTGCGTAAGGCTATTTTTGACGGAGGAGGGCGAGGGCGTGGAGGCGGGCGCCAGAAGAAAGGACGGAACGGCGGTAAATGCGAGAGGCGGCTAGCATAATAAATGGCAAAACGGCGAGCGAAATACCGAGCGATAGGAGCGCCTGCCAGAGAGAAAGTTCGCCTTGGAAGTAGTGCGAAGTGGCGCCGATTGGCGACATTAGGGGGAGATAATCAACCAAAAAGCGGAGCGGGGCGACATTGGAAAGCGCAGGAATAACCACGACAAAATACGGAATCATCATAATATACATCACGGGCTGGATGGCGACATTGACCTCTTCGGTGCGGCTGACGGTGGCGGCGAAAGCGGCGTAAAGCGTGGCATAACTGAGGTAGCCGACGAGGAAAAAGCCGAGGGCGAGCCAGATGCCAGCACCAAGATTGATGCTAGAGAAAATGTCGCCCATAACACTAAAACTTTGGGCGGCGATATAGCCAGCACCTAAAATAATGGCAATTTGGGTCAGACCGACCACGGCCATGCCGACGATTTTGCCAAACATTAACTCAAAACTGGACATACTAGAAAGCAAAATCTCAACAATGCGGGAGGATTTCTCCTCGGCGACACCGAGGGCAATCATAGAACCGGTAATGGAAAGCGCGACAAAAAGCAAAATACCGACGGCAAAACCAATCCAGTAGCGGGTGTCGGTGGCGGTGCTGTCGGGATGTTCGGCTTGGTAGGCGGCGAGGAGTTCTTGGTAGCGGGCGGCAATTTTTGTGTCTAGTTCGGTGGCATCTATATTGTATTCGGCGAGGGTTTCTTGCCTTGCCTGCTCTTGCAAGATGATTGATTGCTTGGCATATTCGGGAATCATAGCATTACCAGCGTCTTCGGCGGTGCTGCGAGAACCGAGAAAAGCGAGTAAAAAAATCCCCACGACAACGGCGAGCGTGCCGATAATATAGGTGCGGTTGCGCATTTTAGTGATGATTTCGCGCTTGGCGACAAGGGCGATGTTGCGGAGTTTGCTGGATAATGTAAGTTTTTTAGACATTTTGGGCCTTTCCTGCTGTTTTTGTATGGTTTTTGGGATTTTCGGCCGATTTGGCTTGATCTTTGGACTGATTTTGGTCATTTTTAGCCTCGTCTTTGGCGATGAGGTCGCCAAAAATATGACTGAGCGGGGTTGGAATTTTGATGGTTGCAGGGGCATGGGCGGTCTTGCGAAGTTGCTCAGGCGAGCCAGTGGCGACAATTTGACCGTGGCTGATGACGGCAACTTGATTAGAGATTTGATCAACTAAATCTAACTGGTGCGATGAGAATAATACAGGAAGACCTGCTGCGGCTTGCTCGCGAATGACATCCGACATAGTCTGGACGGCAAGCGGGTCAAGGCCAGAAAATGGCTCGTCTAAAATCAGAGCCTTGGGCTTGGCGATGAGGGCTACGGCGAGCTGGACGCGTTGCTGGTTGCCAGTGGAGAGAGTTTCAAGGTTTTTGTCGGCGTATTCCATAATATTGAGGCGCTCAATCCATTCAGAAGCCTGTTTTTTGGCGGCAGGGTTGCTTAGACCGCGGATTTCGGCGAAAAAGACGAGTTGCTCAAAGACTTTCATTTTGGCGTAAAGCCCACGCTCAGACGGCATATAGCCGATTTGACGGCGGTCATTTTGGGTGGCTGGACGGTCGTCAATTAGGACTTCGCCACTATCAGGCAGCAAAACGCCCATAATAATCCGCATCAGCGTGGTTTTGCCTGCGCCATTAGCGCCGACAAAGCCAAAAATCTCGCCCTTTTGCAGGGCTAAATTGACATCTTTGAGCGCCTGTTTGTTGCCAAAAAACTTGTTGACTCCCCGAACCTCAATCTTCATATATATATTATATCACATATTGCAAATGGGGGTGGGATCTGGTATAATGAGGGGGTTAAAACAATTTTAAGGAGAATAAATGAAAGAAACAACAGAACTTTCGTTGAAGGGCCGCGAAATTGCCGGGAAAAAAGTTGCCGGTCTTCGTTCGCAGGGCTTGGTCGTGGGTGTGGTTTATGGCAAGGGCTTCCCTGCCACTAAGGTGCAGTCGGAATATTTGCCGACGGAGCGGGCTTTGGAGGCGGTGGGCTATCACTCGCCGATTGCGCTAGAAATTGACGGTAAAAAGCAACTGGCGATGGTGAAAAATGTAGAAATTGACGCAGTGACGCAAAAGATTATGAATGTGGAGTTCCACGCGATTTCGGCGGATGATGTGGTGGTGGCCGAGACGCCGATTGTGGTTACGGGCTTTGAGCAGAGCGAGGCGAACAAGATTCACTTGACACTCTTGCAGGTGCTGGAAAATATTGAAATTAAAGCGAAGCCAAGCGATTTGCCAGAAAACTTGGAAGTTGATGGTTCGCAAATGGCTGATATTACGAGCGAATTGACGGTTGGCGATATTAACTTGCCAAAGGGTGTGAAGTTTGCTGACGCCGAGATTGAGATGGCGCAAGTGGTCGCGACGGTTTATGACGCGGCAGCAGATGCGGCAGCGCAAGAGGCGGCTGACAAGGCAGCGGATGCGGCGGCGGCAAATGCTAGCGCGGTTCCTGCGGCTGAAACGCCTGCTGAAACGCCAAAAGAATAAACTAGCGAGAATTGGCGATAAGGCGTTTGAGGAAAGCCTTTCGTGCTTTTTGGAGATTTTTGTTGTCGCCTTGCCAAGCGACGATGGCGGGGTCTTGGAGGGCGCGGGCGAAAGAAAAAGTGATTGGCCAGAGGAATGGGGCGTGGCTCCAGACGGCTTTTAAGTTCGCCGTGGCTTGCTCGGGGGTTTGACCGCCAGACAAAAAGACGACGCCAGCGATTTCACGCGGGACGACTTTTTTCAATAAGTCGGCGGTTGCCTTGCCGACTTGCTCGGGGGTGCTTGGCTTTTTGTGTTTTTTGCCGGCAAGGATCATATTGGTTTTGAGGATTGTCGCCGATAAATCAACTTTATACTCTTGGAGATAGGCAAAAAGTTTAATGAGAATTTTTTCAGTGATTTCGGTGCATTGCTCAATAGAATAGTTGCCGTCGTGGACCAATTCTGGCTCAACGATTGGCACAATGTCGGCACTTTGGCAGTCTAAGGCGTATTGTGCTAATGTTTTACAGTTTTCGTCAATCGCTTTGGCGCTTGGTGTGCCGTCGCCGACAAAAAAGGCGGCACGCCACTTGGCGAAACGGAGGCCGCGGGAACGGTAGTCGGCAAGGCGAGCGGGCAAGCCGTCTAGACCCTGGGTTAGTTTTTCGGCCTGCTTGGCTGGGTCGGCGGAGTTTTTATATAAATCAACGAGGCCTTGATCTACTTTGACGCCTGCGACAATTCCCTGTCGGTTGAGAAAATCGGTGAAGTTCTGGCCGTTGTCGGCGAGTTGGGCGGTGGTTTCGTCAAACATAATCACGGCACCGACATATTGGGTGAGTTCAGGGGTGCCAATAAAAATATTGCGGTAGTCGCGGCGATGCTCGGCGTCGTCAGGGATATTCATGGTAGCAAACTTTTTGGCAATACTGCCGCCCGATTCGTCGGCGGCAAGAATACCACGGCTCAAAATCCGCTGAGCAGTCTGGGCGAGTTCAGGGCCAATAACCGAGACTTGACGGCGAAGGTCGGGCAGTAGGTCGCGCAATTCGGCGAGACGTGGCGTATGGGTGAGAGTGGAGTTTTCAATCATGGCTTTAGTGAGTGCGACACAATCAACCGTGCCGTAGCCTAAAAGCCACGCGCCAAAAAGCGCCGAGTTTGCAAGTGTAGTGAGGTTTTTTCGCGTTTCAACGCCAGCCTTAGCAAACTCTAAATTGGTGCCGTAAATTAAGTCATGAATTGAAATTTCTAATCTGTTAAGTGCAAGTTTTTGGGCAAAGTCGGACGACTGCCAAAGCGTCGCTGTGGTGGGAGTTTTTCCACCATAACCGCAAAAAATCACGTTGTTTTGTTCGGCATATTTGGCGATTTTTTGTAGGTCGGAATTGCTTAGTAAATCGGCATTGTCAACATAAATTACGTCGGGTTTTTCGGCTGGTTGCTGCCAAAAAACTTGTTCTTGGCTGCCCGCCAGCACGACTGAATTTTCGCCATTATTCAAAATGTAACGGTGTGCCAAAAAGTTATCGTCAAGATAATCAACTTGGTGGCCAAGGCGGTGTAGGACTTCGGCGGCGATACTGCTGCCCGATTTCACGGCGGTGCGGCGTAAAAGTGGGCGTTCTGTGCCGTCAAAAGCGAGATCTAAATGCGGAATATTGTTCTCGTCGCGTAAAAAATCACCAGTGATTTGCAAGTAGATGTCTTTGACGCTCTGCCCCACCACAAGGATGCGCATTATTTGACCTTCCTGACTTGGTAATAAATAGACGGCCCAAAGCGCAATGGTGCCAACAGGTATTGTAGTGGGCTTTCTAACTTGGCGAGTAATTTGTGGCCGAAGAGTTTTTTAAGGCGGGGGCTGCGGAAGTTGCTGACGCTGAGGACTCTTTCAATTTTGAGGCCGTTTTTAGCGAAAAGTTGCTCAATGTATTTAGGGTGATAGTTGTAAAAATTGCCCTTATTTAATTCTTTCAGTTTGGACGGCTCGTGGGAAAATGGGTTGATGTCGCTTTTTTTAGCCCAATATTTGAAGATTTTGGCGAGGGTCTTTTTGTTGGCCAGTTCAATTACTAGCGTGCCATTTGGTGCTAAAACACGGGCAAGTTGCTTGATAACTGCGGGGAGATCGTCAAAATGGTGAGTGGCACGGACCATTAGCATGGCGTCGGCCTCACCATCCTTGAATGGCAAATCGTAAATGTCGCCCTGCACCGTTGTAATTTTGTCGCCAAATTCTTTTTTAGCGTCGGCGAGGAGAGTTTTGGAATAGTCAAAAATGATGGTTTTTTTATAATTCTTCGGCAAGTATTCGTTTGCGAGCCGGCCGTAGCCACCAGCAATGTCAATAAAAACTTTGGCCTGCTTAGGTAAAAGGCGCTGAATCGCCTTGCGATCGCTTAAATCCTCGTATTCGCGGCCGCTCCAAAACTTCCCTTTGTAGTCATAGCCGTTGTAGTCTGCAAGTATTTCTCCCATATATAATATTATATCGTGATTTTTGGCATATTGCAATGTATTTATGGTAAAATAAATTATGATAAAAAATCATGTAAAGCGAGGGCTGCAAAAGATTTTGGGGGTGCGGACTTGGATGCTGGTGGTGATTTGGGTGGCGGTCTTCCCTGTTATGCTGGTGGCCTTACGAGTGGATAATTTGCGAATGGAACGGCTGCGATCGGCCGTAATGACGGCGGACGACGAGGGCGATAAGGCGAAAATTGACACCGCGTTGAACAAATTGCTAGATTTTTCGAGTAGCCACATGAACGCAAACACAGGGGTGTTTTATTTGCAGAGTTCCTATGCCAGAGCGGTAGAGGCGGCAGCAACAGAGAGCAGCGAAAAAAATATCCACAAGGAAACCTCAGAATATTGCGGGCGACTCTTTAACCATAAGTGGTCAATGGCGTTTGTAAATTGCTGGAAGGAGCGATTGGCGACTTATCCGGCAGGCTTGGTGGCAGACTTCCCTGACCCGGCATTGTTTAAGTATGAGTTTATCTCACCGGTCTTCTCGTTAACGGTCGCCGGCGTGATTGTGGCGATTTGGTGTTTGCTCTCTGTTGTTATCTGTTTGCGATTATTATATTATGTGATTTTGCGGATTTCTCTGTTAATTATTAAGAAAAGGTCTTGACACCCCTTGCGACCAGTGTATAATAGAGGTATAAGCTAAATAAAGGAGGAATATGGCTTATTCGCAAACAAACTCAAAGGGAGTTACATACTACCTGCACAAGTCAGAGGTGACTTTGCGTGGTGGCAAGCCACAGACGATCTACTTCTTCACCAAGGTGCCGAAGAACGCCAAGGGTGAACCAACCGATCTGCCAGAGGACCGCGTGGTCAAAGAAAACCCACGCAACGGGTTCTTGACGCTTTCTAAGAAGGCGTAAGACTAACTAATGAAAAATACCCGAGATTTATTCTTGGGTATTTTTCTTAACTAATTTCTTTTGCCAAACTTTTCTTTTAAGAAAAGTTTGATGATTTTTTGGTGCCCGAGACTGGACTTGAACCAGCACACCTTGCGGCATACGCACCTGAAGCGTACGTGTATACCAATTTCACCACTCGGGCATACCCCTATTATACCACAAAAATTACTTGGGTGTGGGAAAAAGTGTTGACTTTGCGCAGATTTTTTGCTATATTATAGACAAATGATAGCAAATGTAAGCAAAGGAGTATAAATGGCAACAACTATTTTGGCAACAAGGATGCCGCAAGCAACCAGATTGGAGTTTGAGGCGAAGACGCGGCGGCTTGGCATCTCACCACAGGCGGCAGTCAATGCTTTTATCGCACGGTTTAACGAGGAGGACGGCTTCCCTTTTGCGTTAAAAAACAAGCCCTACACCGATTTCAAGACGGAAGACGAGGTGATGAACTGGTCGGAAGATATGACAAATGAATTATGGAGCGACGATGAAGCAATTTGAAATCTGGGCAACGGCGGGCGGGACTTATTCGTCCAAACCGCGACCATCAGTGATTGTGCAGGCGGTAGCGTTTGATGACTTGGAATCTGTGACGGTCGTGCCGATTACGACAACCGATTTGGATGCTGACTTTCGTGTGGCGCTAGCCCCATCAGAGGCGAACGGCTTGCAAAAGCCAAGCTTTGCAATGGTTGATAAGATTACGACAATCCGCAAAACTGGTTTGCAGCAGAAAATCGGCGAGTTATCAGAGGAAGAGGCTGGGCATATCTCGCAAGCGATTGCGGATTTCTTGCAAATAAAAGAATAGCCGCGTTAACGGCTATTCTTCGGCTAGGGCTAACTATTCGGCGATATCTTCAATAGCGGAGATGAGGGAGTCTTCGGCGCCGCGGCTGGTCTTTTTGACGGCTTTTGGCTTTTGGTCAAGTTCAATGTCTAGCTCATAGCCCGTTAGGCGTGAAGCTAAGCGGACATTTTGACCTTGTTTGCCGATGGCGATTGGCTGTTGATCTTCGGCGACGTAGACTTTGGCGCGGCGATTTTCGTTGTCTAATTCTACGCGCATAATCTCGGCTGGGCTGAGTGCCTCGCGGATAAACTCTGGCATATTGTCGCTCCAAATGACAACATCAATCTTTTCGCGGTCGCCGATCTCACTTTGCACGGCTTGAACGCGGACACCGCGGCCACCAACGAGAGTGCCAACTGGATCAACGCCTGCGCTGCCTGCGGCGACGGCAATTTTGGTGCGACGACCGGCCTCGCGGGCAATCGCTTTAATCTCAACTAGACCGTTCTCTAGCTCTGGGACTTCTTGGCGGAATAGATATTCAACAAATTCGGCGGCGGCACGGCTGACAATGAGGTCGGCGCCACGTTCGCCGCGCTCCACGCCCTTCAAATAGACTTTGATACGGGAGCCGACACGATAGCGTTCGCCCGGGATCTGCTCACGCTCAGGCATAATTGCCGTAGCACGACCAAGGTCAACGCGGACAGCACGGTCAACGCGCGAAACGGTAGCTTGAATGACTTCGCCGATTTTGTCCTCAAAGAGGGCAAGCATTTTCTCGCGCTCCAGTTCGCGGAGTTTGGCGACCAAAACTTGCTTGGCAGTTTGGCTGGCGACACGACCGAGCTCGCCAACTTTATGGGCTTCCTCAATGATGTCGCCGAGTTCGGCGGACTTTTTGGTTTTTTTAGCGTCAGCGAGGGTGATTTCGGTGTCTGGGTTAAAGGGGTGGCCCTCTTCGTCGCCCTCGTCGTTCGCGACGACAGTGCGCATAATGAAGGCGGTCGCTTCGCCAGAATTGAGGTCTAGCTCGGCACGGACGTTCATCTCGCGCTCGCCGTAATCACGACGCCAAGCGGCGGCAATCGCCTGCTCAATGACCGAGATGACCTCGGCTTCTTCTAAGTTCTTCTCCTCGGCGATAATTCGCGCTAGGGCGCCCATTTGTTTAAGGTCTAATACTTCCATTTTGTTCCTTTCTTATCAAAAATATTTCCCGCCGCACGGCAGGATAATAAAGTATATCTTTATTATACTCTGCCGTGTTTGATATGTCAAGATTTATTTTGCGTCAGGGGTTGCGTCTTCATCGTCTTTGGTCATTAGGGCGACACTTGCCACAAAATCGCCGTCGTTCAACTTCATAATGCGGACGCCTTGGGTGGCGCGACCGAGGTTCGGAATATCTTTGACGGCGACGCGAATTGCCTGCCCCTTGGTGGAAATTAGCAAGATTTCTTCAACCTCTGGTGCAACGACTTGTACGTCTACTAGCGGACCGGTTTTAGCGGTGACTACTGCAGCCTTGATGCCGCTGCCGCCTCGTTTGTGGGCGTCAAAACTGGCGGAATCGGTCAATTTGCCGTAGCCGTTGCGAGAAATCACAAGCAAGTTCTCTTTGCCATCGCAGATGATGTCCATACCGACGATTTCGTCTTGTGGGCGGAGGCGAACGCCACGGACACCCATCGCCACGCGACCCATTGGGCGGACATCTTTTTCACTAAACCGCACGGCTTGGCCGGCTGAGGTACTGATAATCACATCGCTCGTGCCATTAGTCTCTTTGACCCATTTGAGTTCGTCGCCGTTATCTAGCTTGATGGCGGCAAGGCCGTTAGAACGAATGCTCTCATATTCCTTGAAGGCGGTCTTTTTGATGGTGCCTTTTTTGGTGGCCATAAAGAGGAAGCCGGCGCCGTTGTCGTTGCTTTGCTTGATGACGGCGGTGATTTTTTCGTCTGGGCGGAGGCTGAGCAGGTTGACCACGGCCGTGCCTTTGGCTTGCAGGCTAGCGGACGGAACCTCAAAGGCTTTGAGGCGGAAAATGCGACCGGAGTTGGTGAAGAAAAGTAGGAATTCGTGGCTGTTGATTGGGATGACGCTGTCAATTACGTCTTCGTCTTTGGTAGTGATGCCGCGCTTACCCTTGCCGCCGCGGTTTTGCTTTTGGTAGTCGGTGGCGAGAGTGCGCTTGATGTAGCCCTCAACGGTCATTAAAATGACGCTCTCCTCCTCTGGGACGAGGTCTTCTTCGCTGAATTTACCGAGTTCGTGGTTGAAGATTTTGCTGCGACGCTTGTCGCCGTATTTTTCACGCATGGCAAGCAACTCTTCGCGGACAATGGCGAGGATTTGTTTTTCGTCGGCCAAGACTTCTTCTAGGTGGGCAATCAGTTTGCGGAGTTCGGCGAGTTCGTCCTCAATCGCTTGACGTTCTAAGCCGGTCAAGCGGCGAAGTTGCATTGCTAAAATTGCTAGAGCTTGGATTTCAGACAGGCCAAACTTGCCCATAAGGGCGTTTTTGGCGTCTTCGGTGGTTTTACTGGCGCGAATCGTAGCAATAACCTCGTCAATGTGGTCCAGGGCAATCTTTAAGCCCTCTAAAATATGCGAACGCTCGCGGGCTTTTTTGAGGTCAAATTCGCAACGGCGGCGGATGACTTTTTGGCGGTGCTTGACGAATTCGCTAAGAATATCTTTAAGACCCAAAATGCGAGGCTGGATGCCGTCTACGAGGGCAAGCATATTGTAGTGGAAGCTGGTTTGGAGTTCGGTGAGACTATAAAGTTGGTTTAAGACCTTCTTTGGGAAGGCATCTTTTTTGAGCTCTACGACAAAGCGGACCTTGCCGCGGGCTGACTCGTCGCGGACGCCAGCGACGCTTGGGAGTTTTTTGTTCTTGGCGAGGTCGGCGATTTTTTCTTGGAGTTTTTCTTTGCTGACACCGTAAGGCATTTCGTTGAAAACAATCAGGAATTTGCCTTTTTTGTCTTCAATAATTTCGGCTGGGGCCTGCATAATAACCGAACCTTTGCCGGTTTCGTAGGCTGCACGCATTGGCGCACCACCATAAACATTAGCACCAGTTGGGAAATCGGGGCCTTTGACATGCTTCATCAAATCTTTTGTCGTGGCTTCTGGGTTGTCAATCAACTCAACCGTGGCATCAACGACCTCAGTAAGATTATGTGGCGGAATATTGGTCGCCATACCGACAGCGATACCCATTTGGCCGTTTAGAAGCAAGTTTGGCACGGCGGCCGGCAAAACCACCGGCTCCATCTCGTTGCCCTCGTAGTTCGGGCGGAAGTCAACCGTTTCTTTTTCAATGTCAGAAAGCAATTCTGCACCCACCTTATCCATACGCGCCTCGGTATAACGATAGGCGGCTGGCTCGTCGCCGTCCATAGAGCCGAAGTTGCCCTGCCCCTCTACGAGGGTGTAGCGCATTGACCACGGCTGAGCAAGGCGAACCATGGCGTCATAAATAGAACTATCACCGTGTGGGTGGTATTTGGCCATCACTTCACCGACAATGTTGGCGGATTTGACAGTTTTGGATGGAGCCTTCCAGCCACGTTTTTCCATAGCATATAAAATACGGCGGTGAACTGGCTTCAAGCCGTCGCGGACATCTGGCAAGGCGCGGTCAATAATCACGCTCATAGAGTAGCGGAGGAAGGAATCCTCCATCACATCTTCAACCTTTTTCAATTCAATGCCATCAACCGTGGTATTGAATGCCTGCCGATTGCCCTCGCCCTCGGCGATAATCTCCTCGGCGATTTGCTCACTCTCGCTGTTGCTTAATTCATCTTTGTTCATTTTTGCTCCTTTCTAGTATTATTTTGCGAACTTTTCGGGTTACTCTTGACTTTCGGGTGATGATTCGGTATAATAGAATTAGTTTTACCTACCGCCTCTGGCGTGCATGGTGATGACGCCCTAAGGTCCGCCTTGGGGCTGATAATATGCAACAGCTCTCCAACCGCCTGTTTGGTTGCGTTATATTCAGACTCGCCTATCTTGCCGATCGGCCGAACTAGGCGCTCGGCACCGAGTGCTTTAATCTGGGTTAAGCTAAGGATAGACTGCTCGGCATTGCCGACAGGGTTAATCTCAAGATAATAATTGCCCGTTTTGGCTTGCGAAGTGAGTGGAATGCCTAGGAAAAACTTTTGCCCGAACTTGCGAAAGACGAGGACGGGGCGTTGGAATCTTTCGCCCTTGCCGTTCATTTCAATGCCAATATTCTCACCGATTTCACACCACCAAATTTCGCGCTCGGAGAAAATTGGAGCTGATTTTTCGGTGGCAATATGAACCTTTTCAGGTGTCCAGAGATTGATGCCGCGGGCTTTGAAATCGTAAATGCGGACTTCGGCGTTCTTGATAGTCTCACCGAACAATATGTCGCCAGCCCACTCCCTATTGCGAAAATATGCGTCAACCGCCCAACTCATGCCGGCGTGAGCAACCAACAGTATATTTTGGTGCCCGAATTTTTCTTTAATTTCGTCCATGGCTCTATATACTCGAGAAAATAGTTCTTTGACAGGCTCAATTTTGCTGTTTTTTGGATTTGCCCAATTAAAATTAAATGAGTCGCGAAGCTCCTGCTTATCTAAGCCATGCTGGTTTTCGCGTTCGCGGAGATCGTCTGTCACGACTATCGGGAGATTGTGGTATTGGTTGATAATTTCGGCGGTTTCGTATGCGCGAGATAGGGGTGATGAAATTATTACATCAAAATTGATACTCTTTAATTCTTCTGCGGTGGCTTGTGTCTGCTCCCTACCTTTTGCGCTCAACGGAGAGTCTGCGTCATTTTTATCGTAAGTACCAAAAGGGTCAGCGTGTCGTCGTGCGTTCGCTTCGCTTTCGCCATGACGGACAAAATAGATCATATTAGAAGTCCAGTTCCTCAACGTTGACGGTGGCGGCGCGAGATTGGATGAAGTTTTTGCGGAGTTCGACTTCGTCGCCCATAAGTTTGGTGAAGATTGCGTCGGCCTTTTCGGCGTCTTCAATGTTTAGTTGCACAAGGACGCGATTTTCGGGGCTCATCGTCGTCTCCCAAAGTTGGGTGGCGTCCATCTCGCCAAGACCCTTGAAGCGTTGTTGGAAGCTATAGCCGGCCTGCTTGTAGCGTTCTTGGGTTTCGTCAATTTTGGTGCCGTTAGCGCGGCGTTCGGCGATTTTCTCATCCAAAGTCTTCTCTAAAGTTTCTTCATCAAAGACGTAGTCAATTTTGCGGCCGCTGCCAGTGCCTTTGACGAGTCCAAAGAGCGGCGGCTTGGCGAGGTAGACATAGCCCGCTTCAACGACTTCACGCATATAGCGGAAGAAAAAGGTCAAAAGCAAGGTGGAGATGTGCGAACCGTCAACGTCGGCATCAGTCATAAAGACGATTTTGTGATAGCGGGCGCCTTTGAGGTCAAATTGTTCGCCGATACCGGTGCCCATAGCCTTGATTAAACTCACGATTTCGTTGTTGGCGAACATTTTGTCCAGCCGAGCGCGCTCGGTGTTTAGCACTTTACCGCGGAGAGGTAAAATAGCCTGAATTTTACTGTCGCGACCCTCTTTGGCGGAGCCAGCGGCGGAATTGCCCTCAACAATATAGAGTTCGCAGATACTTGGGTCGCGGCTAGAACAGTCGGCGAGTTTGCTTGGGAGGTTAAGCCCGTCCATAGCCGATTTACGGAGGACATTGTCGCGCGCGGCACGAGCGGCCTTGCGGGCGCGGGCAGCGAGAACGGCTTTGCCGACGATTTTTTTGGCGACATTGGGGTTTTCTTCTAGATAATAGGCGAAATATTCGCTCATAGTCTTGTCAACAGCGCTCCGCACCTCTGGGTTGCCGAGTTTATTCTTGGTTTGGCCCTCAAATTGTGGGTCGGGGATTTTGACTAAAATGACAGCGGTCAGGCCCTCTTTGATGTCGTCGCCGGTGAGGCTTTCTTCTTTTTCTTTGAGTAAGCCATTTTTGCGAGCGTAATCGTTGACTACCCTATTCAATGCGGTGCGAAAACCAACGACATGAGTACCGCCATCAGGGGTGAGGACGTTGTTGGCGAAAGGCTTGAGGATTTCGTTGAAAGTTTCGTTATATTGCACCGAAATTTCAACGCCGATGTCGTCAATCTGTTTATCAACATAAAACGGCGCGCCCTCAATTGGCTCGCGGCCGTAGTTAAGCTTTTGGACATAGCTCTTGATACCACCCTCAAAATAAAAGGTTTCACGCTCGCCAGTGCGTTCGTCATAAACAGTCGTTGTAACGCCCTTAGTGAGATAGGCTTGGTGGCGTAGGTAGTCGGCGATACGGTCAAAGTTGAAGATAATCGTCTCTTTGAAAATAGTTGGGTCGGGGTAGAAAGTAATACTGGTGCCAGAGGTGCGGCGAGTGGATTCTACCTCTGGGATAGCCTTGACCTCACCCTGTGGCACACCGAGGGCGTATTCTTGGTGATATAGTTTGCCGTCGCGCAAAACTTCGGCGATCATACGGGTAGAGAGAGCGTTAACAACACTAGACCCGACGCCGTGCAAGCCAGATGACACCTTGTAGCCGCCGTCGCCGAATTTACCGCCGGCGTGCAACACTGTAAGCACGGTTTCGAGTGTGGATTTGCCGGTTTTGGCGTGCTTATCAACAGGAATACCACGACCGTTGTCAATAACGCGGGCGCCGCCATCTTTTTGCAAAATCACTTCTACTCTGTTAGCAAAACCAGCGATAGCCTCGTCAATGGAGTTGTCGGCGATTTCTTTGACCAGATGATGTAAGCCATCTACCCCTGTGGAGCCGATATACATACCGGGGCGTTTACGGACAGGCTCAAGCCCCTCCAAAACCTGAATTTGCGAACCATCATAATCAGACATGATAACTACCTTCCAACTTTCTGCCTTATTTACCTCTATTATACACTGGGCGGCCTCAAAAAGCAACCTTTTCTTGAACTTTCTTGCGGGCAACGCAGTTATATTGCCGACCATCATCATTGACACTTGCCATCCAGAGTGTCAGCCCAGTTTCATAAAGATATTGCCAAAGTCGCCGCTCTAATTGGCGCAAGATTCTCCCCCTAATATAAGGATCGCCGACCTCTGGCGAGAGGTGGTTGCGATAGCAACGGTTAAGTACTGCTTTTGCCGCAACCTCGCCTGTTTTGAGGTTGATATGAACGGCATAAGTCTGCGCGTGACGGTTAAAATTACGGGTGAGAAAATTCCGTAAAGTTGTTGGGCACTCGTCGCCAATAGCGCAGCTCTCGTTGGCGAGACACAAAACTGCCCAAATGGCGGCGTTCGCATGGTCAGCGAGCCGTTGAATTTCTAGTGCGCAAAACCCTTGACGTCTTGCCGCTAATTTCATCTATTTCCTCTCTTTACCTCCTGTTTTATAATTAGTTTAGCTGCGCATTATTAGCCTTATTCGCGCAACTGATTTTTTTATAGCACTCTACGGAGTTTTTTACCAGGCAAAACGCACAAGCTTAAAACAGGGGTAGCAGAAAACCACCCGCCAGAGGCGGCTGGGCGATTTTTCAATAAAACATTAGCGAATTTTGAATATCTGCTCGCTATCTTGGGCGCCTTGAGGTGTGGCGGGCGCACTGCCTTGCTTCTGCAGCGAGACGGGCGCATCAGAAACGCTCTGTGGCGCATTTTGAGGCCCTTCTGAGCCACTTAGACTGCGTTTCTTGGTATTCCAGGCTTCTAAGAACGAAGGCCGCGAGGAGGCACCCTGAGGGCCTTCAGGAGCGCCCATAGCTGGCATACTATCCGCTGAGTTGCTCTGTTGCGGGTTTTGGGTGGCGTTTTGCATTCCCTGCATCACCTTAGCCATATCTTTGACGCCAAGTCGTGCCGAAATCTCGGCTAAGACTTCGGCGCGCGGGCGACCATAGCGAGCCGCCGAATATTCCGCCACCGCTTTTTGTAGCTCGGCATTACTCTCGGGGGTGCTTTTCCATGTCCAAGTCAACGAAAATGGCGAGCTCGGCACCGAATTAATCAGAACTGTTGCTACCCCGTTGAAATTTGGCAGTTTGGTCAGGTCCTCGGCGCTAAAAACGGGGGCGAACTTCTTGACCAACACCTCTGCATCCGTAATACCGATACGCGCCGAAATCACCGTGCCAACATTGCCGAGGATTGCCTCACGGATCTTATCTGTTAACTGCGACATAAATTGGTTCGCAAGAATCAAATTCAACTGATACTTGCGAGCCTCTGAGAGAATACTCTCAAAACTGTCAGTCGCAAAGTTCTGGAACTCATCTACATACAGGCAGAATGGCTCGCGCTTATCCTCTGGCGTGTCGGCACGGCTCATTGCGGCCGCTTGAAACTTCATCACAAAAACCATACCGAGCAACTTCGCCGCCTGCTCACCGAGCAAGCCCTTTGATAGATTGACAAGGAGGATTTTTTTATTGTCCATAATCTCGCGAATACTAAAACCGCTCTTGACCTGCCCTAGGATATTACGGATTGCGTCGTTTTCAAACGGCGCCCATTTGGATACCACCCAAGAGGTAACTTCGCCGGCATCGTTAGATTTTTGCGCCGCTGGCCACTCTTTAGTCCAGAAGTCAATCGCCCGCTGGTTTTTGACATATTGTAATTTGCTCGCCGCATAATTTGGGTCCACTAACACCTTAGGGATATCCATAAAAGTCGCCCCGTTCGGGTCGCTCATCAAGAGGACGGCGGCGTTGCGGACGATATTTTCCATCCGCGGGCCAACAATGCCGGTATGGCCGGGGTCGTAAAGGCTGTATAACATATTTATCATTTCGCCAATCACGAAATCCATCTGGTCCTCGTTTTGCATCTCAAAAATATTTAGGCCAATCGGCGAATTGCGGTCGTTCGGGTTAAAATAAATTACATCATCAATACGATTTTCAGGAATCAAACCAAGTAGGCTCTCAGCGAGGTCGCCATGCGGGTCAATCAGAGCAAAGCCACGACCAGCCATCAAATCTTGGTAGGCGAGATTTTTAAGCATAACTGATTTACCAGTACCTGTCTGCCCAATAATATAAGTGTGGCGGAGACGATCTTTGTCGCTCAGGCGAATAATCTTCTCTTGATCGCGGAACTCGTTAATGCCGAGCACTAGCCCGCCCTCCACTTCTTCAGCAGGGCCGTCCACCTGCTTGACCGCCAATCGCTTGACGTTGCTTGTCGGGATGTCTTTTTGATTTGGGAAGTGAAAAATGCTCGCCGCCTCAAGGCTATTCAAAATGTTTTTATTCTTATCAACCGGAAAAACGCGGAGCATATAGTCGGTCTCCAGCCTCTCAACATCTTTCGCCATGGTAATTTTGAAGCCATTCATCAGAGCGTCATCAAGAAGCGAAAAAGCCGCTGACACACCCCCAACGAGGGCGGTGCTTTTGTCGCGATTCTCGCTAGAGGCGATAATGCGAATTAGGGTCTCAAAGCCGCTGGCCTTAATCTTGCCTGTAATTGCATCAATTTCAGCCTGCTCTTGCGGCGTGAGTGTTGTTTCGGTCTTCTCGGTATTCCACTCGGGCGGCTTCCAGAGACTGCGCGTCAGGTCGCCAAGCCAACCAACAGAGGTAGTAGTGGTTTTTTTGCCGCCCTTAATATCGCTGATGCGCTTTTTGGCTTGCTCAACCCATTGGCTACCAGCAGGGCGAAGCAAAAATTGCACCGCCACGCCGTCGCCCTTTTTGGCGCCGCCAAGGGCGTTCAAGAGGGCGCGCATAATATCCTGTTTAGTCTCTTGGTAAGAGGCAATCGGGTAGTAGCCTTCTTTACGAAGATCAAGCTCACCACCAACTACGCCGACCGAACCGTTCGGCTGAAAAATATTTTTGACTTTGGCTTCTTCAAGTTTGGCTGTCGGGTACGAGGTGGCGACGGCTTGGCGAACAATCTCAGCCATCTCGGCTGGCATTGAGACGTAATATTCAATCATGCCGTCAGTGGCAATAATCTCAAAACTGATATGCTCCTGCCCCCAGAGCTGGCGGCGGAAGTTTTTCTCGTAGTTAGAAGCAATAATCGCATAAAGACTCTGGGCTTGGGCGATAGTCTCCTCGGTAATATCGCGCTCGTCGCGGCTACCCTCTTTGATATCCTCGGCGCTAGGTGGCAGATGGATAAGAAAGGTTCGCATCTGTAAGCCACGCTCGCGCTCGTGTTCAATGCGGCGAGCTTTAAGCTGTTGCGCCACAAGCAACGCAATCATGCCCAAGATGATGACGAGAACAATAATACCCACCAAAGCACCCATTAGGCGGCCTCTCTGGGGTCGGCTGGCGGCTGCACTAGGACGGCTTGCGGCGTGGTGACTTGCGACATGATGGCTTGCGGCGCAACTGCTCGTACTGCTGGGGCTGCGCTAATCGCCGCCTGCCCCCTGCCTCGGATGCGGTCTTGAAGCGCCTTAATTGCTTCTTCGCGGCTACGTGGGTCACCCTTGGAATGCTCCAAAACTTGGTCAAGCGTCTCTTTAACGCTATTTGATATACCGCTTTGTCTTACCTCGCCTAATGCCATAAGCATATTATATCACACTATTTTTTATACACAATAAAAAAGCACCCTATCAGAAATAGAGCGCTTATCCCCCCTGCCCATGGCAAGCTAAACCCCGTGATGCTCATCGCGAGCACTGAGAAGCCGCCAAATAGTGAAATCCCATACTGCTTTTGTACGGGCAGTATTGGTTGAGAGAATTTGCGTTGTAATATTAGCAACACCAAACTTAACAGAGTGTAGATGAGTGAACACACCATCACGAAGAGGAAGATTAGTGAGACTAAGACGCCAACGTTCCCTGCCGAATTCGGCTGGGATAAGGAGAATATTGCAGCAAGCGAGAGAGAACTAACTGCAAAAAGTGCAATGGCTATTTTATCGGTTTTGCGTGTATTCATAAGTCTATTGTATCATAACCATCTTAAAAATAATGCATGGAGTAGAGTGGCTAACTGGCCTAAATGAAAAAAATTTGCCACAGCCGCTCTACTATGCTTGGTCGCCGACCCTAGTGGGGCGGCAAAAAACGAGGGTTTAAATTGCTGGTTTAATACTAAGGTGCTCAATTTTACCCTGTTCAGGCCTCTTACGAAGCTCTGGGTAGGTTCTAAGGTCTAAAATGGTAATTTATGGCCAGTAGAAGCTACCAATTCGCTTCTTAATGCCTTGCTGCTTCACATTTTCGTGTGAGCCTTCACCTGTTTCGGCCGTCTGGGGTGGCATAGAGGTGGATTTGAGGTGCTTTGCTTTTAGTTTTTGCTCCTTAGAGCGGTTTTTGCTTTTGTCTATGACTATTCCAATATATCATAAGCGTGTTTGAAAGTCAATAGTTTTTATAAAAATTGTGTACAGTTTTTTGATAAAATTTTTATACAAGATTGGGGCAAAGAATCTCTAAAAGCCTGTGGAAAACTTTTGTATAAAATATTTAATTTTCTTTACAAAAAGTCTTGACATAAGCATTTTGACACGCTATAATAGGGGTAGTTATTGAACAATTTTAGTGTTCAATAACCCAAAACAAAAAGTTATCGTGTCTCGCGGGAGCGGAAAGCATAATCGCTCCCACAGACAAAAATAACTCCCACCAAACAGAAAATAAAAACTTATGACAAAGAAAATTCCCCCTTCTCTCTCGCGGGGGAATTTTCGCATTATCTTGGTGGAGCTACGGGATACTGCCTCCCGGTCCGACTGATAATACCTTGGTGCACTACAAACTTAGGCTGTTTTTAGAGTGGCGATCTGTCTAAACAGACAAACCCAGATGGCCACGCCAGAATTGTCTTCTTGACTTAACCCGTCAGGCGCGAGGTAAGCCCGTATTCCCGTGTATAACACCTTGCTCTCTACGGAAACTCAAGAGGTTGGCGGCGCCGCAATTAGGCGAGCGCTGGGGAGAGGACAGGCATACTAAACAAGTTAGCAAAAGCCGTCTTCACCTTAGAAAATGCGTTTGCATTTAGAAGTTGGCCCATAACGAGGGCGAGCCGGTTTGCACATCCAAGATGTTAATCAATCGTCAAAGCTTTGTTAGCCCCAACTCTATTTACATTATATCACGCTCACCCCTAAAATGCAAGTGCTCTTGCTGTTTTCTGGTGTTTGCAAGCGATTTTGGAACGATTTTTTTATAAAGTTTTTGACCTCAATAGCCAACAGAGGTCAAAACTAAGCATAACCGTTGACACTTATGCTTAGTTTTGGAGAAGTTTGTGTTTAAGATAAGTTATGGCGAGAAATATTTTATTGACAAAGCGGTTAGGAGGCGCATGGTGAGCAAGATTTTGTCGGCAATCCCCTTGGGCTTCGGTGGTGAAGCGGTATGGGTGGAGTGCGATGCGAATCGTGGGCTGCCGGGGTTGAGCGTGGTTGGGTTGCCAAATACTACTGTTAATGAGGCGCGCGACAGAGTGCGGAGTGCAATTGTCAATTCTAAACTGGACTTCCCTGCCCGTAAGATTACGATCAATTTGGCACCGGCCGAGCTTAAAAAGGATGGGAGTGGGCTAGATCTGCCGATTGCACTGGCGATTCTGGCTGTTTCTGGGCAGTTTAAGCTAAAAGAGGCATCCGAATACCTTTTTGTGGGCGAATTGTCCTTAAATGGCGAAATTTGCGCCATTCCGGGGGTGATAAATGTAGTAGAGATAGCAAAAGAGCTAGGCGTGAAGGCGGTTTTTGTGCCAGAGAAAAACCTGCCGCAGGCGCGGCTGGTTAAAGGAGTAGCCGTGCGCAGCGCTAAGACGCTCAAAGAGCTAGTTTCGGTTTTTGGCGAGCCAGAAGCAAGGGGTGGGGCCGACGATAAGGTCGCCAGTTTAGCAGTCGGCGATGAGAGTGCTGACGCCGTTGCAAAGTTAGCAACACAATCTGAAGCAGCCACGCCAACAGGGCCAGAACAAGCAGAAGCGCTACTCAATGCTCCAGTAATCCAACAAAATAGTTCTAGGCCGCGCCCCGAACACGCACGGCATGAAGTGCTTTTTGATGACATCCGAGGGCAGGCGGCTGCCAAGCGGGCACTTACAATTGCAGTCGCTGGGCGACACAACATTCTACTTTCAGGACCGCCTGGCACCGGAAAAACAATGCTGGCGCGGGCGGCACACAGCCTCTTACCACCCCTATTAGACGACGAACTGGTGGCAGTTGCAAAATTGCACGGACTAACTTCGGCGACAGGCGTAATCAGCAAGGCGAGACCATTTCGCTCACCGCACCATAGTGCAAGTTTAGCGGCGCTGGTCGGCGGAGGTGTGAAAGCGAGCCCAGGTGAGATTAGCCTTGCTCACTATGGGGTGCTGTTCTTAGACGAACTGCCCGAGTTCCCGCGCAACCTGGTAGAAGCATTGAGGCAGCCACTAGAAGATCACACCGTGACAGTAACGCGTGTCAATTACAAACTTGCCTACCCTGCTGACTTTATGCTAATCGCGACAGAAAACCCTTGCCCTTGCGGCTATTTGGGCGACCCAGACCACGAATGCGCCTGCTCACAAACCCAAATTGCTTGTTATCGCAAGCGGATTTCTGGGCCGATTTTAGACCGTATAGATATGGTTGTCCCCGTAGAGCGAGTGCCTATTCGGGAGATTGTAGCAAAAGCTTCAGAAAAAAACGAGCATCAACTGGCCTATGAGCAAATTGCACGGGCGCGGGAATTCCGCCGGCAACGACAGCTGGCGGATAGCGATGGCGGCGAGAGTAGCAGAAAAAAAGCCGATCTAGCAGAGGCTGGCGCAAGTGAGGCGGCACTCAACCTACTAACACAGGCAGCAGATAAGCTAGGATTATCTATGCGGAGTTATGCTAAGGTGTTAAAAGTGGCACGGACGATTGCTGACTTGGCACAGTCGGAGACGATAGAAGTGGCTCATGTCGCAGAGGCATTACAGTATAGAGGGCGGAAAGATAGTGTTAATGCAAAGGCTGAATAAAAAATGCCAAAAAGACATAAAAACTCTTGAAAAATCGGGAAAAACCGCTATAATGATAGTAATGAAAGGCACAAAATAGGCGAACGAGTTAGAATTAACGGGGATATTCGCTATGCCGAAGTGCGGGTGCTGGGCGAAAATGGCGAACAGTTAGGCGTGATGAATAGCGCTCGGGCGCGCGATATGGCGCGTGATGCCGGCGTGGATTTGGTGGAGATTTCGCCAAATGCCAATCCACCAGTAGTAAAGATTATCAGTTGGGGTAAGTATCAGTACCAGAAGTCTAAGGAGCAGAATCGGGCGCGCAAAAATGCCAAGACGAGCGAGTTGCGACAAATTCGTTTAGGGCTACGGATCGGCGATAATGACTTGAATATTAAACTGAAAAAGGTGCGTGAACTACTGGCGGACGGCGACCGAGTGAAGGTGACCGTAGTATTCCGCGGGCGCGAGATGGCCCATAAAGAGATCGGCCATGCAATGATTGAGCGGATTAGTGCAGCGCTCGCCGATGTGGCGACACCAGATTCGGCGCCACAAATGGCTGGCAAGCAACTTTCTATTGGCTACCGAGCTAAACGGTAGCAGACCGCATACACGCCACATTTCGGGCAGAAACCGCAAGGGCGCTCAGGCGCGCCCTCTTGGCAAAGCAAAGCTTTGCCAATTCACCCCAGCACTGCCCTCAATATGGCGTATTTGCAGTCTTGACACAGAAAACTCTTGCAATATGGAGATTTTCTGCTATAATGATGAGAGAAGGATTAATTATGCCAAAAATGAAGACACATAAAGGAACTGCGAAACGCATTAAAATTACCGCAACGGGTAAATTGGTGCGGGAGCGTGCGTTCGGCAACCACATTTTGTCAAAAAAGAGCAAGTCGCGCAAGCGCGTGATTGCCACCCCTGCCGAGATTAACGGCCACATCAAGCGCAATATCAAGAAAGCGTTAAACATTTAAGGAGAATTATGCGAGCACAACGAAGCGTCCCAGCAAGGAATAAACACAAGAAGATTTTGAAATTAGCCAAAGGTATGCAACATTACCGCACTCGCAGTTTTCGCTTGGCGAAACAAGGTGTGATTAAGGCGTTGCGCTATGCCTACCGCGACCGCCGCAACAAAAAGCGCGATTTGCGAGCAATTTGGATTACTCGTATCAACAATGCCGCCCGCGAGAATGGCTTGACTTATGCCAAACTGATTGCTGGATTAGAGGCGAAAAAGATCGCCCTAGACCGCAAAGTCTTGGCGGAACTAGCAGTTTCTGAGCCAGCTGCATTCAAGGCAGTGATTGAAGCCGTAAAATAACCCCCTGCTAAGCAACAAGAAAGACCTCCCACAAGGAGGTCTTTTGGAATGGTGGGGAGGTTGCTGCGGCCCGTTTTATTAAAAAATCCCCTGCTGGGGATTTTTTAATTCGGCGTTAGCCGTTATGATGCCTGAGTTCGTCTGTAAGCCGGATTTTGTCGTGGGCTATCATCTATCTAGGCCGCCGATTGCTCGGTGGCTCCAGCGGTGAACGAGCCAAACGCGGGCCGCGCTTTGTATGACTCTCCTTGCAGCAGGCAGGGTTTACCCCTGAATTATGTCGCCATAACTCACCGTGCGCTCTTACCGCACTCTTTTCACCCTTACCATAAATCAAAAATTCATGGCGGTTTAAGTTTCTGTGGCACTTTCCCTATTCTTGCGAACGGTCGCCGTTAGCGACTACCATACCCTTTGCTGTCCGGACTTTCCTCTTGGCGAGCCAAGCGATAGTCTAACGAACTCCCCTACATTATACTATAAGTTGGTAAAAATACCTAATCTTGCTAGTCGAACCCCCCCCTTAAACTAGCAAGATTAGGTATTTTTACCAACCAACTAGAGCCAGTGCTGGTCAAGGATGCGGTTGACTTCACTGTCGGCGACAAAGTTATCGCCGCGGGAGATATGCTCAAAGGAATAGGATTTGAGGCGAGCGAGTAGGGCTTCAATCTCATCCACTAAGTCCCAGAGGTCGCGATTTTTAACTTGGTAGACGCCGTTCATCTGCGAAACTACCATTAGCGAATCGGATTTAAAACTCACCGATTTGGCACCGAGCTCTAAGGCGCGCGTAAGCGATAGTTTAAGCGCCATATATTCGGCTTGGCGGCTGTTGGTATTGCCGAGATATTCGCCGCCGCGGTCAAGTTCTTTGCCTTTTTCGTCTAAAATATACCAGCCAGCCGCTGAGGGGCCGGGATTGCCACGAGAGCCACCGTCTAAAAAGACGGTAAAGCGCGACTCTTGGTACTGACGACGGGCAGTGCCACTAATGCGTGGATGATATTCTTGCTCCCAGAGGTTGCGAACGACGGCACGCCCCTGCTCTGATAAATGCATATTGACCGCCTCGGCAAGCGAAACGAATTTGTAGGAATCATAGCGGCCGCTGGCACGGATTTTGTCTTGGTCGGCGACTTTGAGTTTATAGATTAAAAATAAGTCGTAACTGTCAGGATTGCCGTGGAGGCCGGTAGCGGTCATGGCGTCAAGCAATTGCACGCTATTCGCCTCGCCGACTTCGCGACCAAGGCGGAGGGCGACTTCTTCGGGTTGCTCGCCGGGGGTGATTTTGCTAAATGGCGGCTCCCAAGTGGCTGCGGCGAGTTCCCTGCCCATGGCACAGCGCATCAGCAAAATCTTGCCTCGTTTTTGCATCCACGCTACGACCCGAACTCGTTGTTTCATCCACCTCCTATGATATAATGTTAGCCAATCAGTTCCAACTCCTTTGTATAGACAAAGGTGGGTAAGCGCGTGAAGAATATGCTTCCATAGACCTCTTGCGTTCCCTTAGTTGTTATATGAAGGAAATTTTCACCGATTGGCTATATATATTATATATCATCCAATAACAAATTGGAAGAGCCCAAGCGCCCAACCGACAATCGCACCGATAACAGTAGAAAGCAAGGCGCCAGCAAGAAAAACGAGGACGATAATAAAAATTAAGCCGAAACTTTCTAGTTTTTCCATGGCATGGCGGATGCCATCAGGGGCGAGGGCGTAAAGCACGCGCGAGCCGTCTAGGGGCGGAATTGGCAAGAGGTTGAAGGCAAAAAAGCCGAGGTTAACCGAGACCCAATAAGTCCAGAAGGTAATGGCAACAGCGGGAGCGTGAAAAACATTGGCGGCGAGATACCAGAAAATATAGCCGATAAAGGCCAGAATAAAATTAGTTAGAGGGCCGGCAATGGCAACGAGAGCGAAGCCCCATTCATCGTATTTGAGTTGGCGAGTGTTGATAGGCACAGGCTTGGCACCACCAAAAATCGGGCCGCCTGAGATAAGTAGTAAAAGTGGCAAGATGACACTGAGCCACGGGTCTATATGGGCCTTGGGGTTGAAAGTGAGCCGACCGAGGTCTTTGGCGGTAGTGTCGCCAAGTTTGTAGGCGACAAAGCCGTGCGCCAATTCGTGCAGGGTCATTGAGACCAAAATCACGACTAAAACGATAATAATACTTGCTAACACCCTTATATTTTACCACAAATGGGGTGTTTTTTGGTAAAATATGTGCTTGGATAGCGTATGCTCTGAGCAAAAAATGTATTCTAGCGATATTTTTCGGTTTTTTTTGCTGTAAGCCCTTGCAATTTATGGTGATTTTTGCTATAATTAGTTGAAATAGTATTGGAGTTATATGGCAATTTGTATGATTACAGGTAAAGGCAAGCAGCACGGTAATAACGTGAGTTTTTCGCAGCACCGCACGCGCAAGACTTGGAACCCAAACATCCAGACTAAAACCGTGATGGTTGATGGGCAAAAGGTCCGCTTGAAGGTGTCGGCCAAAGGTATCCGCACCCTGCGCAAAAAAGGAGCGCTAAATCAGTTTTCTTTAGAAAAGAAAACTGCCTAAGAAACTTAGTTAAGAAAAACTGGCAAAAGTAAATGTTGCCAGTTTTTCGCATTTTAAGGATGGGGGCCGCCACGGTGATTAAGCCGCTAGCCCTCTATTGCGCGGCTAGCTTATAGATGGTAAGGGCGGCCGGCATGGTCATACCAGGCTTAATTTTGAGGGTCTTCTCTGCTATGACTTCAGCTTTGAGGGTGTTCGCAAAGTCGTCAAAACTATCTTGTGGG
Source organism: Candidatus Nomurabacteria bacterium (assembly GCA_031262695.1). Taxonomy (GTDB): domain Bacteria; phylum Patescibacteriota; class Saccharimonadia; order Saccharimonadales; family Saccharimonadaceae; genus WQUV01. The sequence continues at coordinate 30,562 of JAISHF010000001.1, forward strand.
ACTTCGTAATTATAACCAGTCTCGGCATAGTGGATTGGCACGACGATTTTTGGGGTAATTTGTGCGACAATCTTTGCAGCATCGGCGGCATCTAGGGTGTAGCCATTGCCACCAACGGGAATAACCAGAATATCTACCATACCGAGTACTTCAAGTTGGCTGTCGTTAAGTGTACCCTGGATATTGCCAATAATCGCCACGCGTTGATCGCCAACTTTGACCGAAAAAACAGTGCTAGCGAGTTCGCTTTTAACATCATCTAGCTGGCGAGGGGCTGCAACACCCTGCACCATAATATTAGAAACTTCATACTCCCCTGCGCCGCAAAGCGAAACGCGGAAGGCTGGGTCGTTAGTTAAGAAGCGTTCTTCGGTGGCGAATTCGGCGGCGTCTTTGACGACAAGACTCTTTTTGCCAAACGAGGAGCGATTAGCATCAAAAACGAGCGCGGCGTCTTTGGTGGCGAGTTCAAGGGCGTTGCCGCCATAATAAGTAATTTCAAACATTTAGTTTCCTTTCTCTTTTCTCGGTTGAGGCGATAATTCCTGCTGGGTCGTAGGCGACACGGTAGTCGGCGGCGAAGATTTCGTCTAAGAAATCGTCGCGGACACTGCGGCGGAAGAAGTAGTCGGCCTTGGGCACGATAGCATAGCGGATTGGCTTGCAGAGGGCGCGCTCTAGATACTCCGCCCAAGCACCAAGTTTTTTGCCAGGGGTTTCGGTGCCAATCATCAGCAACTCTACGCCGTTATCGCCGGGCAGGCGGTCAATTAGCACGACGGCTTGCAAGTCGCTAGCGACGGGAGCTGTCAGGCGCTGCCAACGTTCATCGTTAGTCTCGCGGCGCTCTTGACCGACTTTGGTGGCGAACAAACTGATAAATGGGCGGTAAAAAGCAAAAGATTTATCTACGGTGTAGTAAGTTTTTTTGTCGTAGACTTCTTTTTTAATGGCGCCAAGCGACTCCAAGTTTTGTAATTCCCTACGCACAGAATTGACTTGCTCGCCAATCACCCGAGTAATCTCGCGGGTGAAAAATTGGCGGTCGGCACTCTCAAAAAAGAGCCGTAGCAATTTGGCACGGGTGCGGGAGCCAAAAATCTTTTCTAGCATAGTGGTAGAATCAGGCTCTTTGACTTTTGTGGCCTTTGGCTCTTTTGCTGCTTTGGGCTGTGCGGGCGCGGCGACCTCGCTTGGCGCAGTGTGTTTTACCTCAACTTTATTATCTTCCATACAGGTATTATACGCCTAACGGCGAGTTTATTCAAGCCCCTTTTTTAATTTCTTTATACAACTAGCGTAATTTATTTTTGCTGGCACAAATAAAGTTTACAATTTCTGTACGAGACAGCCAGATAATGGACGGATTGCGTTTGAACCAAGTGAGTTGCCGCTTGGCGAGGTGCCAGTCATCTAGGACGGCGGCGGCGATTGCCTGCTCTCGGGTAAGCTCGCCGTTAATCATCCGCCAAACAATCGGGTAAATATTGGAGCGCATAGACTGCAAATCAAAACTATATTGCTTAGCGAGACGCTCGGTTTCTTGAACAATTTTATTATCAAACATCTGCTCAGCACGCAAAGCGATTCGCTCGCGGAGTTCTGCCTTATCAGTTTTAATACCGACTGTATAAAATTTGTGTTCAAGGCTCTGACGGTCGGACTGGGTGGTTTTGGCCTGTTCACTAAAAGTATAATTATATATTAAAGCATCCACATAAAGCCCCGTGCCGCCAACAATGATTGGCAGGTGTCCGCGCGCGAGAATCTCGGCAATCTTTTGCTCGGCATAGGCCTTGAAGTCAGCCGCCGTAAAGCGCTCGTCGGGGTTGACGAGGTCTATGCCCCAGTGTGGCACGCCAGCCTGCTCTTCTGGTATCGGCTTGGCGGTGCCGATGTCCATACTCTTATAGATAGCGCGGGAGTCGGCGGAGATGATTTCGCCGCCAAGTTTTTGTGCCAGTCCAATCGCAACACCTGTCTTGCCGCTGGCGGTCGGGCCGACAATAACAAGGACCTTTTGCCAGTTAGTTGGTTTTACTGCTGGCATCAGATGGCTCTTTCTCTGCTGGGTCCTTATGTTGGCGAAAAATAAACTTGTTGTAGATAATATAGTTGATTGTTAGCGTAAAGAGGGTGGCAATCGCAAAAATACCCGTCCGTACGACAAATTCGTAAGACAAAAAACTGAGAATAAAATGCGCGAAACCGTAAAGCGGCGCCATAAAACTGGTGCTGGCAGCGGTCAGACCCCAAATGGCGAACGGGCGAACGCCCCACATCACCGTGGCAGTAGAAACGAGAAATTGCAGCATACTGGCGCGAGAGGTCTTGCGGTCGCCCCAAGTGTATTTTTTATGCAAAAAGAACGAAATAATCATCGCAAAAGTGGCGCTAACAATGCTCGCCACAACATTGCCAAGAAAATTGGCGAAAATCATAAATAAAATATAGTCAAAAAGTGTATTGAATATGCCGACGAGAGCAAAGATGCCGATACGTTTGTGAGTTTTCATAATAGTATTATACGACTGACACCGAAGATTTGCAATATTCTATTACGCCACGAAGTGTGCTATAATGGGTTTATGTTAGATATAAATTATGTGCGCGAAAATGCCGAAAAGGTAAAAGAGTTCTCTCGGAATAAGGGCTATAAGGTTGATGTTGATAAGACTTTGGCACTGGACGAGGTGCGGCGAGAGTTGGAGAATCGGGTCAACGCCCTGCGCGAGGAGCGGAATACGCTGGCTACGGCTGCGAAAAATGCGCGGCCAAGTGAGGAGAATATCGCCCGTGGCAAAGAAATCAAGGCAGAACTTGCAGCACTAGAAACTGAGTTAACTGGGGTGGAAAATGAGTTCATTGCCCTGCTGAAACAAATCCCGAATGCGCCGACGGATGATGTGCCGATTGGCTTAACGGAAGATGAGAATGTGGTGGCTGAGGTAGTGGGTGAGCCGCGTGAGTTTGATTTTGCGCCAAAAAATCACTGGCAAATTGCCGAGGCGCGGGGCTGGATTGACAAAGAGCGCGCGACAAAGGTGACGGGGGCGCGGTTTGCTTATATCAAGTCGGATTTGGTGCGGCTGGAATTTGCGATTATTAACTATGTAATTAGCAAGTTAACAGATAGGGAGTTTATTGCGGGGCTGATTAACGCGGACGGGCTAGGCAAAGTTGGTATGAAATCTGATAAGAGTAAGACGCCTGACGAAAGTAAGACGAGCGAAAAAAATATGCAAATCAGCGACAAGCCGTTTGTGCCAGTTTTGCCGCCGCTGATGATTAAGACTGAGATGTATGACGCAATGGACCGCCTGCAACCGAGCGACGACCGCTACAAGATTGAGGGCGAGGAGCTGTGGTTGCAAGGTTCGGCGGAACATGTGCTTGGCTCAATGTATGCGGGCGAGATTATTGACGAAAAGGATTGCCCGATTCGGATGCTGGGTTTTGCCTCCTCTTTTCGCAAAGAGGCTGGCTCGTATGGCAAAGATATGGAGGGCATCTTCCGTATGCACCAGTTTGACAAACTGGAAATGGAGAGTTTTTCCACGCCTGAAACTTCGTTGCAAGAGCATTATCTGTTTGTGGCGATTCAGCGGGCGCTATTGGAGGGGCTAGAACTTCCCTACCGTGTGATTCAGAAATGCACTTTTGACATCGGCAAGCCAAATGCACGCGGGATTGATATGGAAGTTTGGCTGCCGGGGCAAGGCAAATATCGCGAGACGCATACCGCCGACTATATGACCGATTACCAAACGCGGCGGTTAAAAACGCGGATCCGCCGTGCCGACGGCACGATTGAACTCGCGCACACCAATGACGCAACCGCCTTTGCGCTCGGGCGAATTATGATTGCCCTAATTGAAAACGGCCAAACCGCCGACAATAAAGTCCGCTTGCCAAAGGCCTTGGCAGAGATTATGGGCGCGAGCGAGATTTAATGAGCGTGGTCCATAAGAAAATAAGCAAAGAATATTTTGACTTAATTTTGGCTGGCAAAAAAACTTACGAGTTTCGCGTGGCAGATTTTGAAATTCACGAGGGGGACACGCTAGTGCTTGATGAATATGAGTATGAAAGCGGCGACAATGATAAGAACGGGCGCCGGCCAACTGGTCGTAGTCTTTCTCGGAAAGTCGGCTCTGTTGGTAAGACTAAAGATTGGGGCTGGCTTGAACGTCCCGATATTAAGGCGGATGCCGAGAGGTACGGCTATCAAATTATATCCTTGTTAGAAGAATAGAAAGATTTTCTCGTCGGCCCACTCGGTCGGAGAGCTGAGCGGCTAAGAATGGGGCGCAGATCTAACTTTTGACTAAGGCTTCTTGAAGCTCTTCTTTGGTAAAGCCCCAATTTTCTAACTTCTTCATCATTTTTTTGCCTTTTTCGTCAAAATATTCGTGGGAGATAATGATGAATGGGCGGTCATTGGAATTCTGATTGCGCCGAGTCGGATGGGTGTATTTTTCTGGATGCTTGCCGCGACCTATGCCTATTCTCTTCTGGAAACCTAAACGCCTCAATAATTTTATGCACTCCGCATTGTTTTGTGGATAATGAATTTTGGGGGACACTTTTACGCTCCCGCAAACGCGCGCTCTAATTGCTGCCTGCGGACTGTAAAGCTTTTCGCCTCACCCGTGCGTGGGTCCGTTAGGTTTACTGTTGCAGGCGCCCCACTACGCCTTGCAAAATAACGTGGAATGTCAAAATAAACGTAGAAAGTATCGTCTATATGCTTTGCTAACTCTCCAAGGGTCTTGCCTGTAGCCTCAAAATCTGGGAGGTCAGGTGAATCTACCCAATAAATACCGTTTTTCTTGTCTTGATGTAGGTTGAGCGTAAACGAACGCGGAATGGTGCTGAAGTCTATTTTTGGCGCACGACCAAGTATGCCGTAGTAAAAGTTTTGACAAAGGTCTATAAGCGCTTCCATAACACTTATATTTTACCTGTTGGGGACTTTTTTGTCAATAGGTGACAGCGCTGGCTGGTTTATTTGGCGAGGAGGCTGGGCTGCCAAGATGGGTCGGGAGTGACGGCGAGGAGGTCGGCGACGGTGGCGGCAACATTGGCGAGGCCGGCGTCGGGGCTGGTGGTGAGTTTGGGGGCTGGCTGACTAGTTGTTTTATCTGTTGGCTGGCTGATTGCCCGCCCTGCTGGTTGGTAGTTCCAGATGGTAAACGGCACGCGACTGAGGGTGTGGGCGGTCATTGGGGTGCCATCGGGGTAGTTGAGTTCTTCGGCTTTGCCGTGGTCGGCAGTAACGACTAAAGTTGCGTCGGCCTGTTTGCAGGCCGCCATTAGACGGCCGATTGCGAGGTCAACCGCTTCCATGGCGATAATCGTTGGTTCTAACTCGCCCGAGTGACCGACCATATCGCCGTTAGGATAGTTGATACGCAAAAAGTCAAAATCGTTGCTCAGATTTTGGATGAGCGTGTCGGTGGTTTCGGCGGACTTCATCCATGGGCGGGCGGTAAATGGCGTTTCGGTTGCGGGAACATCTACGACGGTTTCGCCAAAATATGGAGCCGATTTGAGGCCGTCCCAATAAAAAGTCATATGGCCAAACTTCCAACTTTCGGATATGGCAAAGGATTTTTTGCCGGCTTTTTGTAGGATTTCAGCCAAAACATTGCTATATTTGGGTTTTTGCATCAAAAAATGGCTCGGAATATTGCGGTCGGGGTCGTATTGCATTAGACCGACAAACAGCACATCTGGGCGGTCGGCAATGTCAAATCGGTCATACCAGCCCTTAGGGCTGTCAAAAACTTCGGCGATTTCAATCGCGCGGTCGGCACGGAAGTCAAAATAAATTATGGCGTCGCCGTCTTTGATGCGGCTATTCCCTACCTCGGCGGGAGTTTCGCCGACCAAAAAAGCGGGCATAAATTGGTCTTGCTGCTCGGGGTTTATTTTTTGGAAATGCTCTATCGCGGCACGCGCGGTCGGAAAAACTGGGAAGTCGCCGCCACGTACCCAAAGGTTATAGCCCTTCTCCACCCAACCGACATTAGAATAATAGCGGTCGCAAATAATCACTTCGCGACCGCCACCGTCAGCAACGGCGTAGTCAAAGCCTTTTTGGTTGTAATCGGCAAAAACTTCGGCTAGTTCGTCCAAGTATTCAAGTGAACTTTGCGGTGGCACATCTTTGCCGTCGGTCAGCAAATGGAGGCGGACGCGCTTGATGTTATCTTTGGCGGCTTGCGCAAGAATTGCATAAAAGTGTTTAGTATCAGAGTGCACCCGACCGGCGCCAAAAATGCCCGAGATATGCAGCGTGCCAGCCTTCTGTGTGGCACCGCTAGCAGCAACCGCAGCAGAACCGCCCATTAATGGCTCGGGAGCCACCTTAGGCCTAGCGCAACGTGCCAACATCTCTTGCCAAGCGGGGGCGTCAGGGAGTTGCGAGGGCTTATCAAGGAGGCCGAGCCACTCGTCCACGCGCCGCGCGTCTTGCGGCAAAATCTGCCCTGTGCCGAGTGCGAGATGCCCGACCTCGCTGTTGCCCTGCTCGCCGTCGTCCATACCGACGAATTTACCACTGGCACCGAGCGTTGTCGTCGCGCCCTCGCGCCAAAGTTTTTGCAAGTTCGGCAAATGTGCCATTTTAACCGCATTGCCCTGCTCTTGCTCGCGCAAGCCGACACCGTCCATCACTACTAAAACTACTTTATTATTCGCCACCGCTTGCCCACTCATAATTTAATGTATGTTCTAACCTTTCCGTTTTCTTTTAGCCTAGCAACTTGGTTTTCTAGTTCAGTAAACGGCACAAAAAACGAGAGATAGGCGACTTTGCCGTCGCGGGTTTTTTCGGTGGTTTTGACGATATAATAGCCGTCACCCGAACGGCTGACAAATGGCGCACTGACTTGGTTGACCTCTTGGGCGTTCGCCACCGTGGCGCGACCGCCGTCTAGGCTCATCATATCTACGGCGCCGCCCGATTGCTCCACGACTACGGCGCTATCGTCGCCAAGAGTTTGGGCGATCTCTTCAAAGTTGCTGCCGTCGTCTTGGAGGCGTGCACGGAGGTCGTCAACGGCTTGGCGAGCGGGAGCGTCTATTTGTTCGGCGACTTTTTGGCGATAAAGCGGCAACTCCACAAAGGCACGCGTGTATTCGGCAAGACTCAACTTATAACTATCGCGAATTACGCGCTCAAAATTGGCGTCACTGACGGTAGTTTCGCCAATTTGGCGACGCTCGGCAAGGGCAACGCTAATTTCATCGCGGCTGACTTTGATATTTAACTCGCGGGCGAGTTTGAGCGCATAAGAATCCAAAATGGCGTTGTCCATGGCGGTACGGCGATAATGCTCGCGGCGGCGGTCGCCGTCTTCATCTTTGGGAATCGCGCCTTCTTGGCGTTCCACCACATTGACGCTCGCCAGATATTGCGCTAAATAATCGGAATAACGGACATTTTGGCCGTCAATATTGGCGACCGGCAGCGGCGCAACTTGCGAAAGCAAAAAAGCAGCATTGTTTTCAAGCCGTGCAACATACAAACTATACCAGCCGAGCGTGACCGCGCCCGCCACCAGCAATGCCACAATAATAATTGTGTTCACGATAACCTTGTGCTTTTCGTATTGCACTTGATACTTGAATTTTTTAGCACTCTTTAGCAGCACCTCGCGCGACTCGTCTAGCGTGGCATTAGTAACGACGCCCTCCGCCAACTGCTTTTTCTTACCCCACGGGAACTTTAACTTCATATATATATTATATCACAAATTGGTATAAAATTACTGCGTATTTTTCTTCCATTCGTCGTCGCTTCGCAAAATCAAATAAATTTGATTTTTCTTGCTCCTAGAATGGTGGGCGATCCAGGACTTGAACCTGGGACCTCCTCCTTATCAGAGAGGCGCTCTAACCAGCTGAGCTAACCGCCCAAATTGTAAATGTGGCTTTTGGCGGGTTGGGGCTGTCTTGCCTAAGCCGTAAACTTGATTTTTGGAGCCGTCTGCCAGGATTGAACTGGCGACCTGCGCGTTACGAATGCGCCGCTCTACCAACTGAGCTAAGACGGCCGACATCAGACAAGCCCGCTCGAACGTCGGTCTTACTCCGATTCAAGTAATTTGGCGGGCCCGACCGGATTTGAACCGGCGATCTCCTCCGTGACAGGGAGGCGTACTAGACCGCTATACCACGAGCCCGTATATCTATTATACATAAAAAATCTAAATAATCAAGTATATCATATATAAAGTAAAGATTATCAGCATGGCGAGGCCTTCGGAGCGTTGGATTTTGCGGTCGGAGGTAGAAAAGAGGGCGAGCAAAAAGACGGCGATAAGCATCATGCCGAGGTCAACATAGCTGAAACTGGCGACCGAAAAGCCGCCAAAGATTAGAGTTGGCAGAGCGATAACAAAGCCGATATTGAAGATATTGGCGCCGATGATACTGCCGATAGCGAGAGTTCCCTCCCCTCTTTTGGCGGCGACGGCGGCGACAAGAAGCTCGGGCAGGCTGGTGCCAATGCCGATAATCGTGATGGCGATGACCCGTTCGCTCATACCTAGCCCCTCGGCAACAGCGGTAGCGCCAGCGACAGTGAGTTGAGCGCCGATAATCAGGCCGATTAGACCGCCGATGACGGCAAAAATCGCCTGTTTTTTGGTGAAACGGGCGTCGGCAATGGCGTCAATGTTGTCTACATCTTGAATTGCGCGGCGGTGCAGAATAATCATCCGTAAATAATAAATGAAAATGCCAAAAATCAAGAGCATCATAATGGCGTCAATACGCGAAAAAGCATTAGCGGCGGCGGAATCAAGGATTTGGTCTAGGAAAGTCGCAACAAAGGCACAAGTGGTCAGGATGAGGAGTGGGAGTTCACGCTTAGAAACGGCGCTTTGGACACGAATTGGGCGAATCACGGCGGCAAGGCCAAGAATTAGCAAAATCCGCAAGACGCCTGAGCCGACAATGTTGCCCATGGCGATGTCGGTGCTGCCACTGCCGCTGATACGCGAAGTGAGGGCGATAAAAAACTCAGGGGCGCTGGTGCCGAAGGCGACAATCGTCAGCCCGATAACGGTGGCACTAACACGGAGGTGCTTAGCAATACTGGATGCACCGTCCACGAAGATGTCGGTCATTTTGGCAAGCAGCGCGAGGCCGCCGATGGTGAGCAGGAGCGAAATAAAAATCGCCACTATGCCCTCTCCTGACGAGATAAAGTAGCAGTCCACCCTGATTTTGGCATTTTATTTAATTCCTTTCAGGAAATCAGCCAGTTTATCAAGTTTTATTGTTTGCTCGGTGTCATAGGTGCGAACGACAACTTGCCCTGCCTCGGCGTCGCGCGAGCCGACGACGATAATCGCAGGGATTTTAAGCTCTACGGCGCGTTTGATTTTTTTAGAGAGGTTGTCTTTGGCAGAATCGGTGCTAAAACGGAGGTCATTGTGGCGGAGGGGTTGTTCCAAAGTTAGCCCACGTAAAATCTCGGCGATTTGGTTGACATAATCAGCGGCGGCCTCGTTAACGGTAATTACGCGAACTTGCTCGGGCGCACACCAGAACGGGAAACGACCCGCAGTATGCTCAATAAAGACGGACAAAAAGCGTTCAATAGAGCCGAGGGTGGCGTGGTGGATCATTACTGGTTGCTCTTTTTTGCCTTCTTCGTTGGTAAATTCTAGTTCAAAACGGGCGGGCTGGACAAAGTCTAACTGAACAGTGGCGACTTGGTGCTCGCGGCCGATGGCGTCCTCGGCCATAAAGTCAATTTTTGGCCCATAAAAGGCGGCTTCGCCAGCGGCCTCAAAATAATCCAGCTTGTTTTCAATGGCGGCATCTTTGATTTGGGCTTGCGACATTTCCCAGAGGGCTGGGTCGCCGAGATAAGCGTCGGAATCGTCGCGATAAGAGAGGCGAGCACGGAGTTTACCCATACCGACGGTAGAATAAAGCTCGGTAATAATGCCGATAAGTTTGGCGATTTCGGCTTTGATTTGGCTCTGGCGGCAAAAAATGTGGGAATCGTCTTGGGTAAGCGAGCGGACGCGGGATAGCCCGCCGAGTTCGCCGGTTTTTTCGTCGCGGTAATCGGTGGTGCATTCCATATAGCGGACGGGTAATTCGCGGTAGGAGCGAGGACGGCTGGCGTAGATTTGGGCGTGATGTGGGCAGTTCATTGGCTTCATGGCGAATTCTTCGCCGTTAACTTGGCTGCGTACCATAAATAACTCGTCGCCGAATTTGGCGAAGTGACCGGACTTTTTGTAGAGGTCTAACTTGGTGATATGCGGGGTCCAGACTTTGTCAAAGCCCTCGGCGGCGCGCAAACTCAAAGAGTAGTTGCCGAGCGTTTCACGCAAGACAGCGCCACGTGGAGTAAAAAGTGGCAAGCCTGCCCCGACGAGTGGGCTAAAAGTGAATAAGTCTAATTCGCGACCGAGTTTGCGGTGGTCGCGCTTGTCGGCCTCGTTAAGCATTGCTTGGTAGTCAGCGAGTTTCTCGGCGGTCGCAAAAGCGAGGCCAGTGATGCGAGTCATTTGTTCGCGCGATTCGTCGGCTCGCCAGTAGGCGCCGCCGATTTTAGTGAGTGCAAAACTGCCGAGCGGAATCTCGCCAGTGCGTTTGATATGTGGGCCCTTGCAAAGGTCAATAAAGTCGCCAATTTGATAAAAACTGACTTCTTCCTCGCCTGCGGCCGCAAGGTCGCGGATTAGTTCGGCCTTGAACGGCTGCCCCGCGTCATCAACCCAAACCAAAGCCTCAGCAATCGGCTTAGTAAAATGCTTGACCTCTAAATCTTGCTGGATGATTTTTTCCATCTCTACCTGCAATTGTGGCAAATCGTCTATCTTAAAATCTAGACCGTCAAAATGGACATCATAATAAAAACCAGTGTCGGTAGCAGGCCCAGTGCCAAACTGCACCTTGGCGCCGTAGGTCGTTTGCAAAGCCAAGGCTAAAATATGTGCCAAAGTGTGGCGGCGGGCTTGCAAATCTTCCATACGATCCTTTCTTGTTATATATAATATATTATATTATAGAGGGCGTTTCGTCAAGCGACGATGATGCCGTCAAGATAATCTTCACGCGAGGATTTTTGGAAGATGTTTTTTGGGGTGTTTAGTTTGACATTGGGGTTGAGGAGGTTTTTGGGGTCAAAAATGTCTTTGACGGCTTGTTGCAGGTCTTGTTCTTCGTCGGTGCGTTGGATGAGGTGAGCCTTGGTGCGCCCCTCTGGTGCGCCGCCAGTAATATCGCCGCCAACTTCGTCAATAATTTTGGCATATTTGTCCATAAAGAACTGCATACGTTGCCTGCCCTGTACCGAGCCTAGTTCAAAACGTGGGCGCAAGTTGATAATGCCTGTTGCGAGTGAGCCAAAAAGTTGCAAGTCAAGGCCAGTAGATTCGGCGAGTTCGGCGATTTTGTCGGCGAGTTCGGGGAGCATATTTGGCGCAACAAAAACATCATCCATCATTGCGGTGCGTTCGCCGCGAGTAGTGTCGTTGAGGTAGATGCCGAGCATCTCACGCGTGGCGAGGAATTGGCCGTAGTTGTTTTCGCTACTAATATGTGGCCGGCCGCCGATAATTTGGGCCATTTGAGTGGTTTTATGGCGGCGTTTCATCGTGGAATGGTCGTCAAAAGCGAAAATCGCAAGATATTTGGCGCCAGTTGGCACATCTAAGAGTTCGTTGCCCTTGCCAAGCAAGGCAGCGTGAGCGACAAGGTCTTTATCATAGAAATCGGCAAAAACGACTCCTAATTTATCGGCTTCGTGACTCCAGCGGGCGAGTTCGGCAGCGTCTTCGGCATAACCAATCAGCATGGTTGGCATTTCTTCAAAATAATCGGCGTGCAAAATCAGTTCAGTGACAATGCCCAGAGTGCCTTGGCTACCAGCAATTAGGCGCAAGAAGTTAGTGTGGTTGCCCATACGAATGCGGTCAAGTGCGTAGCCGGCGTTGCGATAGCGGTTTTGGTCTAAAATATCGGCGTTCTGGCGGTGGAGCTCAGGGATTTTTTGATAAATTTCGTGTTCAAGGCCGTTAGTTTTTTTAAGGCGTTTTTTAAGCTCGCGGTCGCTGAAACGGTCAAAGCGCATCAGCGAGCCGTCGGCCAGCACAGCCTCGGCACTAACGATATAGCGTAAAATACCGCCATATTTACGAGAAAGCACACTAGTGTAATTATTGGCGAGCATACCGCCAATGGTCTGGTCGCCAGCGGCAACGGGAATAGTTAGACCCTGCACAGCAAGGGCGTTATTGAGTTCGCGAAGCGAAATACCCGCTTGCACGCGAACAAGGCGTTGCGCAGGATCAAGTTCCATAATTTTATTCATCTCGCTCCGCATATCTAGAATAATGCCGTTGCCGATGGCAGCGCCAGTTTTGTCGGTGCCGCTACCGCGAGGGGTAATGCCCATTTTTACACCCTTGCTCTGGACCTGATTGGCAAAACCAACAACCCGCTGGATATCGCGAGTAGAGCTTGGCACAACGACGATGGTCGGCTTGATTTTGAGCGCGGAGTAGTCGGTGTCATAAGCGTCGCGGACGCGCGGCGCAACATAAGCGATGCCGTCCAAGCGCCGGTTGAGATAATTCGCTAAGCCTTGCATACCACCCTGTTCATAGTTTTATTGTATCACGCTTGTGGTTTTAGTCAAGAGATTTTGGTGCCGATAATTTCGCCTGCGGCGACTTTGGCGATATTGCCGTCTTTGAGGAGGTCAAAAACGACAATCGGCATTTGGTGGTCGCCGGCCATACCGAGGGCGGCTTTGTCCATAACGCGGATTTTGGGGTCGTTGATGGCTTGCTCGTAGGAAATCTTTGCTATTTTTTGAGCGGCTGGGTCGGTTTTCGGGTCGGCAGTATAGACGCCGTCCACTTTGGTGGCCTTGGCGACAAAATCACATTTTAATTCTAGTGCAAGGTTGACGGCGCCAGTATCGGTAGTAACAAGTGGGCGACCAGTGCCGCCAGCCAAAATGACGACGCGGCCCTTTTTGAAATGACTCTCGGCACGGCGAAAAGTGAAGTCGTCAGCAACCTGCTGGACGCTGACATTAGAGAGGACGGCCGTCGGTACGCCCTCAGCGCGGAAAATGTCGCCAAGCAGCGTAGCATTGATAATGGTCGCCAGCATACCAGTATTGTCAGCGGTAGTTTGGCCGATTTCGTTCTTGGCTATCGCGTCGTCAAAAAAGGCGCCACGAACAAAATTGCCGCCGCCGACCATAATGGCGATTTCGGTCGGGCCGCTATTTAGGGCGTTCGCTAAGGTTTGGCGGATCTCGCCCGCCAGCCACTTAGCACGACCGACATCAAAGCCCTGCCCCTTGCCGTCTTGCTCAGACCCCAACTGTTCGCCCGAGATTTTTAGTAGTATTCTCATTTTGCCTCCATTTTCTTTATTCTAACATATTTTGTGATATAATACAGGTATGGGTCGCTAGCTCAGTTGGCTAGAGCGCCTCGTTTACACCGAGGAGGTCGGGGGTTCGAGCCCCTCGCGACCCACCAAGACTTCAAACTTTTCTTTCAAGAAAAGTTTGGCAAAAGAACTTAGTTAAGAAAAACTGGCAAAAGTAAACGTTGCCAGTTTTTCATGTTTTTATCGCCACTTTGTAATGCCAAGAAAACTACTGATTATTATCAGCTATCTCTTTCAAATCTTGCAAGACTTGCATACGGCCGACTTTATTAAAGTTTAGCGACAGGTATCTATCTCCTACTGTAATAAAATTTCCGTTACTCGCTAACCAATTTGGAGTCGGCAATGGCCGGGTAAGTTCACCCAGCGCCTTAATCTTAAAGGCGTTATCGCTAGCCATAATATTATCTATCAACTGCTGAAAATCTGCTTTCTTGGTAGAGATTGCAGTATCATCTACACCGGGTACGTCTTTTTCAACAATGACAGAGTGCTCGTCACCTGCCACGACAGCTATACGCTGGTCTAAAGCTAGTTTATGGACTGCCTCATCATAATCTAAATCGTAGACTTCCAGCCCAGTCAGTTTGTCGGAATCGTTGAATACATCTTTAATAATCGTATCGGCGGCGTCTCCGCTAGTTACTGTAAAGGCCGCGTAGATAGGCTTGTTGGTTTCAAAAGAGAGGTATGGAGGAAATATATAATATGGCGTCCTGCTATGCTGCTCCATCCGCTTCGCGTCGTCCATGCTTTTGCCTATCTTGCACAAGTGGGCGTTGTTAGTGCCGACTGCAACTTTGTAAATATAGATATTTTCTTTTGCCATATTTTCTCCTTTATAATTTATATACCCATATAATACCCCCCCCCCCCGAACTTTTGTCAAGCTTGGGGCTCAACGAACTACATGCCCCTAATAAAATCCAAAAATCTTATGAATTGGGTGATTTGGGGGTTTTGGGCGGCTGGTGGTATAATGGGGGTATGAAACAGGACGAAAAGCATAATTCTAAGGGTGCGGAGTGGGTGGTGCTGTGGGTGGTGATGTTGGCGTTGGTGGCGGCGATTGTGGGGGTGATTTGGGTGGCTGGCGAGCGGGCTGAGCAAAAAAGACGGGAACAAGAGCAGGCCGAGAGTGGTGCGGGCGAGGTGGCGACGCCTGATTATAGCATGCTGACGGCAATGAATAGTCAGGCGTTGCTTGGGATGCTGCTGGTTGGTGACTCGGGGTTCTTATATGTCGGGCGGCCGACTTGTCCACATTGTCAAGTGTTTGCGCCGATTTTGACAGAGGTGGTGGCGGAGAATGGCTTAGAGGTGTATTATCTAAATACGGACGCGGTGCGAAGTGAGGCTGATTATGATACGGCGCTGGACGCGGTTGGGGTGAGTGGTGTGCCAAGTTTTATGTATATTCGGGACGGTCAGGTGGCGGCGAAGCTTACTGACACGACAAATAAAGAAAAACTATTAGAGTTTATTCGCGAGAACTCCCAAAGCTAGGAGGTTGGCGGTTAGCGATGGAGCGAAGCCGCTTGGCGATTGGGGCGTTTGAAATGTAGAATTGTGAGCCTCTATTCGGTGCGGAGGGCTTGGATTGGGTCAAGTTTGGCGGCTTTGCGGCTTGGGAGCCAGCCTGAAATCACGGCGACCAACATCAGGCTAGCAATGAGAATTAAGGCTTGGACTGGGCTGACGATTAGTAGGCGGATGGAAGGATCTTCAATCCCGAGAAAACTGTTGATGACTGGGTTCAAGAGAGTGATGAGGCACGCAATAATGACACCAATTAGGCCGCCGAGGAAGCCGATCCAAGCTGCCTCATAGCGGAACATTCTGAGGACATCTTTGCGTTTCATACCGAGAGCCTTCATCAGGCCGATTTCGCGCGTGCGTTCTAGCACGGAAATATACTGCGTGTTGATGATACCGAAGACAGAGGCAAGAATTGCCAAAGCCCCAAAGCCCATCAGGCCGTATTGGGCGATATTAACCACTTGGTAGAGGCTCTCGCGGTCCTCCTTTTCGGAGTAAAGGCCACCGATATTTTTCGTTGCGTCGCTTGGTTGGCTCAGCGCCTCCATTACGCGGTCAACATCGGCCTCAGTTTTGGCGCGGACGGTCACGGAAAAATAGCAGCCGGGGAACTCTTCAAGCTCGTAGTCGGCGTTGGTTATCACCGAGCCGACACCGTCAAGGGTCTCAAGCTTGCTGATGTCGCCGGCACAGAGGTTGCCCTCTTGCTGCATATTGCCTTCGTCGTCGTAAACGGTGGCGGCATAAACACTAATATCGCGAAAATCAACCCCCATATCGCCCATATGCTTGTTGATAAAGGCACGGCCGCCATTCCCTGCTGCAAGCGCAAGCGTAATAGTGGTAGCGCCGACAGCTATAGCAAGGGCGGTTAGGATAGTGCGAACCTTGGATTGGCGAAGATTGCGATAAGAGCGTTTGATTAAATCTTGGCGTTTCATTTTGTGCCTTTCTTGGTTTGGCTGGTTGGTTTAGTGTTGCCAGTTATTTTGACGAGCTTGCCGTCTTCAAGGAAAATCTGGATTTGGCATTTTTGGGCGAGAACTTCGTCGTGGGTGACGATAAATAGTGTGGTGCCGTGGTCTTGGTTATAAGAAAAAAGCAATTTTTCGACCTCGGCGCCAGTAGTGGTGTCAAGATTGCCGGTCGGCTCGTCGGCAAAAAGGATTTTGGGCTGCCGAACAATGGCACGGGCAACGGCAAGGCGTTGCTTTTGGCCGCCAGAAAGGTTTTTGGCGAGTTCGTGTTTTTTGCTCTCTAAACCGACGGCGTGGAGAGCCTTACTAATAGCCTCTTCTCTAGCGCGACCAGTCAAATTGGTGATTTCAAGTGGCAGGCTGACATTATGGGCGCAAGTTTCGTTGCCCTGCACAAAAAAACTCTGGAAGACAAAGCTCATCTCACGGGCGCGAAAATCGTCAATTTTGTTTTGGTTCCATTTGAGGATATTTTGGTCGTCAATAATAACTTCGCCGTGTTGCGGGCGGTCTAGCCCCGCGATAGCGTGCATCAAAGTAGATTTGCCAGAGCCACTACGGCCGACGATGGCGACGGTCGCACCGTCTGGGACACTAAAAGAAATGTCGTGGAGTGCAGTGAAGGCAGTCGTCTTGGCGCCGTAAGTTTTGGTGATGTGTTTTACCTCTATCATATCTATGATTATATATCACTTGTAGCGATGTTGCAACGTTTGATGGCGAGAGCGTTTCGCTTGTGGTTTTGGGCTATTTGCGAGTGTAGAGAGCGGCCTCGTATTTGAGGTCCTTGTGGTTGCCCTCTTTGACCGTTCCCTGTTCTAGGATTTCGTGAGTGAAGCCGCTTTTGTTGAATTCAGGGAAAAAGGCGTCAGCATCGGGGTCGGTGGCTTGGATTTCGTCTAAGTAGAGTCTGCTGGCATAAGGCAAAGTTTGAGCAAAAACGCCAGCGCCACCGATGACGACAATCTCGTCAGGGCTATCTTTGTAGTCATTAATGATTTGATTGAGGTCGGTTTTGACGAAAGTGTGGGATTTACCCCAGTCGGATTTGCGCTTGGCGGCGGCGTCAAAATCTTCTTCGTTTAAGACGAAAACGGTTGCACCCTTGGCGTAAAGGTCTAGCCCGTCAAAAGTTTTTTTGCCAACAAGAAGGGTTTTGCCACGCGTGCGGTCAAGATAAAAGTCCAAATCTTCACGAAAACTCCAAATTACCCTGCCCTGTTTGCCAAGTTCGCGATCTTGCCCAATGGCGGCGACAATGCTAATCATTTTTACCTCTTAATTATGCTTTATATTGTATAATTTTGTAATCTTAATATGGTACACCCGGCAAGACTCGAACTTGCGACCAACTGGTTCGAAGCCAGCTACTCTAATCCACTGAGCTACGGGTGCATAGGGGTATTATATCATAAGTTAGTGGGTTTGGCTAGGTCGTTTTCTATGCTAGCCTTTACAAACTGCTCTATTAGTTCTTTTGCACCAGCATCATAGCCGGTCATTGACTCTGGATGCCACTTGACGCCAATGGCAAATTTATGGCTCGGCAGCTCTACTGCCTCAATTAGTCCGTCATCTGATTCGGCAGAGATCTTGAGGGTCTTGGGGATATTGGCGACGTCTGCCATCATCCAATGCCGCGAATTCACTTTGGCTCGCTCGGTACCGAAAATCTCATAGAGTTTTGTGCTAGGCATTATTGTTATATCGTGAGCGTATAATTCCCGCCGCGAGCGGTCGTGAAGACGCTTTTCTGCTCGCGTTCCCTGTCGGACTTTGCCTCCTGCCGCCGTCACTAGCACATTAAACCCAGCACAAGAGCCGATAACTGGAATGTTATTCTCTAGGCAAAAACGAGCTACATCAACTTCGTAGCTGTGAAAAGTTAGCCCGCCCATTAAAACGATGCCTGGACAGAGCTGAATTTGCTTTAATAAGCCCCCCCCCAGAGCCTTATTACTGATGTGATAGTCTGCATTTGAATCTTCTAGGTTCTTTTGCTCTTCGTCCCCGAACTCCGTAGGCAAAATGCCAATCGGGATGCCCCCTGCTCGCACAATTGCTCGCCGCCAATCGTCCACAATCCCAAACTGAGGTGCGCCATGGCGTGCCGCGATAAAATTCGGCTTAGCTACGATGCCGATAATGGGCTGATTGGGCATTTGGGCTCCTTTGCCATAATTATACCACAAAAAGAAACGCCTCAATGCAATACAGCAAATCTGGCGTTCCAAAAAACTTTAGGTTTTTACAGTAACGTCGCTAACCGTGGGCCTCTGCGTCGGCAATGGCACACGTGCCAAGAATTGCGGGGCAATTCATATTTTTATTATATCAAATTATTTCTTGAATTCAATAGTTTTCTGGGCTTTGGTGATAACAAGAAGCCTTTTTAGTCTGTAATTACCCTTAAACTCCCTCTCGACCTTCGGCAAGTATCGCCGATAGGAGCCATTCATCCGTCGTAAGTCCAAAATAACATTCTCGCACTGTTTGCTGGCAGCTTTTAGGCAGTGTTCAATTGTGTATTTGCCAGTTCCTCTTGGAGACTTCATCTCCCAAAATAGCCCGTCTATCTTAATATCTGGGGTTCTACTACCTTGGCTCTTAGAGGCGGGCACGGTTTCCACAACTTTATGACAATAATCTCTTAGAAAATATAAGGTGTCGAACTCGTGCTTTTCTGGCAGCTCGCCGCAAATAATCAACTTCGCGCCGCGGACGCCGTCTATGATGATTTTTCCTCTGTTCATTTCCCTGTCTTATCCTAGTTCTTTCTGTGGTACACCCGACAGGATTCGAACCTACGACCTTTGGTACCGGAAACCAACGCTCTATCCAGCTGAGCTACGGGTGCATGGGGGTATTCTAGCACAAAACCACTAAAAACGCAATTGGCTCGCTCAGGTGCGGCGTCGTTTACCTCTGTCGCCACAGAGGTAAACGACGCCTCGCTCTCGGCCTGCCGGCCTCCGAGATGCCCTTCGCGAGCCGTTTTGCGTTTTTAACGGCGGCCGGTGTAGATTTTGCCGTTTTGGAGGGGCTGGCCGAGGAGTTCGGGAACGGTGACGAAGGTGTAGCCGGCTTTTTTGAGGGCGGGAATAAGGCGGTCAATAGCGGTGACGGTGGTGGCGTGGATGTCGTGGAACAGCACGATGCTGCCGTTTTTGACGCTGCGGACGGTGGCATTATAGACGGAATTGACATTGCGGCTTTCCCAGTCGCGAGTGTCAACCGACCAGAGAATTAGCGGAAAAGCGGCGGTATTCTGTAAGGTGCGAGAGGTAGAGCCGTAAGGTGGGCGGAGTAAGGTTGGGGCGACGCCGCCAGCGTTTTTGATAGCATTGGCGGTTTTTGTCAAGTCCGCGGTGATGCTGGCACTTGACATTTGGGCGAGATTGGCGTGGTTCCATGAGTGGCTGCCGACGGCGTGGCCTTCGGCAATTTGGCGGGCAACAATTTGGGGGTTGCGAGCAGCAAGCGAGCCGAGAACAAAGAAAGTCACCTTGACATTTTCACGTGCGAGAATGTCAAGTAGGCGTGGCGTGGTGGCGGCGCTAGGGCCGTCATCAAAAGTGAAGGCGACATATTTGGTGGTGCCGTCGTCGGTCGGGAGCGGCGCCCAAACTTGGCCGTTGCCAGAGGTACCTGTGGTGTTTTTGCTCGGGCCGTCGGAATTGTTAGTGTTTTTACTGGTGTTGCTAGCGGTTGTGTTGCCTGGGTTTTGGCTTTCCTGCCCTGTTTCGCCGCTAGTGTCGGGAACGGCAATTTCGTCGCTATCGTTTGGATCGGTGCCGGCGATATATTCAACACCGACTTCGTAGCCTAGGTCTTGACTTTCGTTGGCGATTTGGCTGTTTCGCATCATAGAAATACCGAGCCAAGCACCAGCCATAAGCAAAATGCCGAAAGTCGTTATGGTAAAATGGTGGCGATGGATGCGGAAGCTAGCAAAACGGTGCACTGCCTGCTCTGCCCTGTGCTGATTGCCGTAAGATTGACCGCCAAAAATGCGGTCGGTTGGTGGGGTGGCATCATTAAAAATCGGCCCGTGCGAAGAGAATTCATCATCAAGAATCTGGTTTTTGGCTGAGATTTCGTCGTCAAAAATCTGGGTGCGGGTCGGATGCGGCAAAAAATCATCTGACGGCGCGCGGCTGCCACATTCTAGCTCGTTTGGCGTGCCATCGGAGTTTGGTCGGCAAATCGCCCCTGTTTGGTGGCGATATTGCCTTAGGTTAAAACTTGACTTTTTACTCATTTTATGTTATTGTTTGTTTTGGTTTATTACCTACCTCAGTATATCACACTTGTGCTTAAAAGTCAATACTAAAATGGAAGGTCTTGCTTGTATTTTTGAGGAGAATATGGTAGAATATGGGAAGACGATTCCTAGAAAAATTCGGAGGTAACAAGATGTTAGGAAATCAAGAGTACATTACTAGTGAAAACGGAAAATTACTTAGAGCCGTAGCGGAAGCAACGGTAGATAAGCACCCAGAGTGGTTGAGAGAACGTGTGAAAGAGGACAAGCAACAGGGCAAAAAGGCAGACAAAAAAGAGGTGCGCAACGACTTACTTATCGGTGTATTAGTGCAACTTATGCGAGGCGAGAAAGACATAAAAGGCTGGCCGAACGGTGCGACACGAAAAGGCGGCTGCCGCGAAAGGATAAGCAAATTGACAGCACAAGAAATCCGGGAAGCGGTGCATTATTTATCAAAAAAAGAGGGCTACAAGCCAGCAATATGGGCAAATATTATCACGGCAAGTGAGTTTTCCTAAAAAGCGAGCAAAAAGCTCGTAAAGACACTAAAAAATCGGGTCATTGCGACCCGATTTTTTGCGCGTGATTTTTGGGCGGATTTGGGTGGATTTTGGTGGATTTTGGTGGATTTTGGTGGATTTTATGAAATATTCTTGATAAAAAATCAAGAGGCCGCAGAAAATTGCGACCTCTGTAAATTTTATCTACACACTCCAATACCCCCCTTGACAAAACAAAGGATTATGTCCATTGCAGTGGCCTCCGCTCGTGCAAGTACACGAGCAGGGTAGCCGCTGCATAAGGTACAATGTCTCTCGTTAAATCGCTCCCCACCGAACTTTTCAACTGATTTTATATTAGCACGAGCACGTTGGTGATGTCAAGGTTTTTTCGGGACTTTTTTGGGAAAATTACGATTTGGGAGCGAAAAACACAAGCTTTTAAGGGGTGGGGCGGGCGATTTGACTTTTGCGAATTGTATTGCGGAATAGTTTTTTGGGAGCGGGGTATGGACGGGTGGGGCGGTGGGGCGGTGGGGCGGTGGGGTGTAGTGGAATGTTGGGGCGGGGCGTATTGACGGCAGCGGGGCGGGGCGGGATTATTTTATTTGACGCGAAGCGTCGCGCGCGTTTTTTTTGGAGAGGTTTGGGAGAAAACAAAACCAATAACAGGGGTCGGTGGCTTGTTTGACTTATTTTTAGATTATTGTATGATATGAAAAAATGCAATTTTAGTGTTCGGGTGGGTTAAATCTTTTGTCTGCTGAGGTTTGGTGGGTTGTATTGGGGGAGATGTGGTATAATAATGATATGAGATTTGAGAAAGTTTATGAACCACGAGAAACAGAGGCGGAGATTTATGCATTGTGGGAGGCGAGTGGGGTATTTAAGGCTGGCGGGCGACAGAGAAAGAGCGATGACGGACAAGAGGTGTTGACAGGAGAAAACGACGGCGAGCGAGAGATGCTGGCAGGGGAAAACGGCGGGCGAACAGTGGCAGTGGCGGTTGGCGAGAAGACAGAGGTGAAGGGCAAGAAAACGGCGGCGAAGGGCGAGCGGAAACCGCGGGAGATTTGGTCCACGGTGATGCCGCCGCCGAATGCGAACGGCAATTTGCATATCGGACACGGGTTTGAGATGAGTTTGAAGGACGTGCTGGCACGGCATTATCGCTTACAGGGGCGGGATGTGGCGTATATTCCGGGGGCGGATCATGCGGGGTTTGAGACTTGGGTGGTTTATGAGCGAGCGTTGGAACGGATAGGAAAGACGCGGTTTGATTTTACGCGCGACGAGTTGTATGCGCAGGTTTGGGATTTTGTGCAGAAAAATCGTAGTAATATGGAGATTCAGATTCGGCAACTGGGGATTTCGTGCGATTGGTCGGCCTTGACATTTACACTGGACCCGAAGGTGGTTGCGACGGTCTATGAGACTTTTCGCCACCTCTGGGCGGATGGGCTGGTATATCGGGGGCATAAGATTGCGAATTTTTGCCCAAAGCATCAGACGAGTTTTGCGGACATTGAGATTACGCACCGTGACGAACAGGGATGGATGTGGGATATTGCTTATCCGATTGTCGGGGGTGAGGCGAGCGATAAAGATGAAATTCCGCGTGAGATTATTGTCTCAACGACACGCCCAGAGACGCTGCTCGGTGATACGGCGGTGGCGGTAAATCCAAAAGATGAGCGGTATAGCAAGTATATTGGGCTAGAGGTGGAGGTGCCACTGACGGATGAAGGGGCGACGCAGGATTGGGCGGCGGCTGACGGCAAAGGTACAGCGAGCAACTGGGCGGACGGTATGGACGGGGCGACGGATGCTGTTTTAACAGGGGCGAGGCGGCGGATTCCGATTATTGCGGACGATTATGTGGATGAGACTTTTGGCACAGGGGCGGTGAAGATTACGCCAGCGCACGACCCGAACGATTTTGAGGTGGGTTTGCGGCATCATCTGGATGAGATTTCGGTGATTGGAATTAACGGCAAGATGTTGCCGGCGGCAGGGGAGCGATATGCGAATTTGGACGCGCTGGATGCGCGGGAGCGGGTGGTCGCGGGCCTGGAGGAACAGGGGTATTTGCGGGGCAAACACGAGATTACGCACACGGTGGGGCATTGCTATAAGTGCGATAGTGTGATTCAGCCGCTGTTGTCTAACCAGTGGTTTATCAAGGTGCGGCCGCTGGCGGAAAGGGCAGCGAAGGCGTTGGGGGGGTCGCTGGATGAGAAAGTGGCAGATGGCGACGAGAAGGCGGCGGACGGTGGCGAGAAGGTGGCTCGTGTTGCCGAAAATGGAGTTAGCGAGGGCGAAGATGGCCCTGTGACGCACGTAGAGGGGCCTAGCATAAGCGGAAAGGGCGAAATAGGGTTCTACCCCGCTAGTAAGCGAAATGAGCTCCTAGCGTATTATAGTGAGCTTAGGGACTGGAATATCAGTCGGCAGATACCGTGGGGAATTCCGATTCCAGCGTTTCAGAATGTCGCCGACGCTTCTGATTGGATTTTTGACGAGCGAGTAGAGGAGCAATTTATAGAGGTGGATGGGAAAAAGTACAAGCGGGATGAGGATACTTTTGATACTTGGTTTTCGTCTGGGCAGTGGCCGTATATTACGACGGATGCGCCGATTTACGGCTCTTTACTCGCCTCACGCCACTCCTCGGGCACAAACGCAGGGGCGCTTGCGCCCCCTCTTGGCGCCGCTGACGCGTCGCCAATTCACTTCCGCAGTGCCCTCGGAGTGGGTGAGGCGAGCGAAGGGCCAGCTTTATCACCTCTGGCGAAATATTACCCGAATAGTGTAATGGAATGTGGGACCGACCTCTTACGGCCGTGGGTGGCAAAAATGATTATGTTTGGGTTGTATGCGACGGGCGAGGTGCCATTTAAGGAAGTTTATTTCCATGGGATGGTGCAGGATGAGCATGGCAAAAAGATGAGCAAGTCCAAGGGGAATGTGATTTCGCCGATGGAGGTGATTGCGGAATATGGGGCGGATGCGTTCCGTTTGGGGGTGATTGCGAACCGTTCGGCGGGGCAGGCACAAGCGTTTTCGCGTTCAGGGGTGATTTCGGGGAGGAACTTTTGCAATAAGTTGTGGAATATGTCACGTTTTGTGCAGGCGACGGTGGGCGAAGATTATGGCGAGGATTTGGTCGGGGCGGATGCGCATAATGGGCGTGATGACGTGGATGAGGCGGGCGAGCGGGAGGAGACTCCTGTGAGCGAGCTGAATTTGCGGACGCCGGCCGAGCATTGGGTGGTGGCGGAGTTGAATTCGGCACGCGAGAAGTTGGCGGAGTTGCTCGCTGGCTACCGTTTTTCGGAGGCGATTGAGTTGGTTTATGCGACGGTGTGGGGCAAGGTGGCGGACTGGTTTATAGAGGCGGAGAAGGCGAGTTTGCGGGCGGCGGAGCAGGCGGGTGATGGCGGAGCAGATGAGGTGGACGCGGAGGGGCGGGCAGGCACGGGTAAGAACGCCGCAGAGGCGGAACAGCGGCGGATTCGGGCGATTTTGGCGTATGTATTGGAGTTTTGTTTGAAATTGACGCATCCGCTGGCACCGTTTGTGACAGAAACGATTTGGCAGGCGCTCAGTTGGACGGACGATTTGCTGGCCGACGAAAAGTGGGGCGATTATGCCATATATGATATAAAACAGAGAGAAAATTTTGCACAAATTATGCAGTTGGTGGAAGAAATTCGCTTTGTGGAGGCAAATATTCCCGAACGCAAACAGAAAGATGTGTTGATTTTTGGCTCAGATGAGCTGGTTGCGGAAAATGCTGAGTTGATTCGGGGGCTGGCGAAATTGGAGAAGGTGCGAGGCTTGGCAGAGAAGGAGCAGGGTAAGTTGGCGGCGGGTGAAAGCATCGGCTTGCGATTGGCGAATAGCGGTCGTGAGGCGTGGCTAGAAATTGACGAAAAAACGATTGAAAAATATGCGCGGAACTTGCACGAGCGAGTAGCGGCAGTAAAGGGTGAAATTGAGCAATTAGAGAGGCGGCTCGGCAATGAGGCGTATGTGGCAAGAGCCCCAGAGGAGTTGGTGGCCGAAAGCCGCGCAAACTTGGCGGAAAAACAGGCGGTGCTGGCGAGGCTGCTAACCGAACTCGGCGAAAATTAACTAGTATAAACCCCTATTTTTGCATAGGACTAGGGGATTTATACTGGTTAAAATTTAGCCTTGGCGGATTCTAGACGGGCGATACGTTTGACAATTGGGGGGTGAGTGGAGAAGAGGTTGGTGGCTGGGGCGTTGATGAAGAGGGCTTGGAGGGCGGCGTTGTGGCGGTAGGACTTGCCAAAGGGGTTGGATTCGGCGGATTTTTTGGCGGCTTGGGTGGTAGTGGTATAGGCGCCGAGTTTTTTAAGGGCAGAAATCATAGCGTCGGGGTGGCGGGTGATGAGGGCAGAGGTGGAGTCGGCGAGGTATTCGCGATTGCGAGAGACGGCGAGCTGGACGATGGTGGCGATAAGAGGTGCAAGAATAGCGGTCGCGACCAAGATTAGGACGCCGATGGCATTATTGTTGTTTTTACTGCCCCGACCGCCGTAGAGGCCGATACGCCAGCCAATTTCTGACAAGATACCGATGGCAGAAACGAGGCCAAACACGATGGTAGAGAGGCGGATGTCGTAATTTTTGACGTGGGCGATTTCGTGAGCCATCACGGCTTGGAGTTCAGGATCGTTCATAAGGGTGAGCAAGCCCGTCGTCGCGGCAACCACGGCGTGCTGGGGGTCGCGACCAGCGGCGAAGGCGTTAGGGGAAGAATCTTGGATAATATAAACTTTGGGCATAGGCAGCCCCTCTTGGATAACGAGATTTTCTACAATATTATAAAAACGGGGGTCGTCTTTCTTCTGGATTTCTTTGGCGCCACTCATAGCGACGGCGAGATTGCCGCTCATAAAGTATTGAAAAATAGTGTAGATAAGCGTAAAAACCAGAACCCAGATGAGAATTGAGGTGTCGTTATAGAGGTAGGCGAAAAGCCCGCCGATAGCGGCGACAAAAAGCACAAAAACAGCCACCAAAATGACTGTTTTGCGCTTGTTGCCAGCGATTTCGCGGTACATTTGTTAGAATTTGACCTCTGGGGCGTTCTCGATTGCGGCGCGGTCTTTAACCTCAAAGTAGTCGCGAACGGCAAAACCGAGTTTGCGAGCAAAAACATTGGTCGGGAAGGTCTTGATTTTGGTGTTGAGGTCTTTGGCGCCGTTGTTGTAGAAGCGGCGGGCGGCTTGGATTTTGTCCTCGGTGTCTTGGAGTTTTTGCTGCAAATCCATAAAATTGGTGTTAGCTTTGAGCTCTGGGTAAGATTCGGCAATCGCCATGAGGCGTCCTAGGCCACTTTCTAGCGCGTTTTCGGCTGCGGCCGTCTCTTTGACCGATTTGGCACTCATCACGCTCGTACGGGCCTTGGTGACGCTCTCAAAGGCATCTCGCTCGTGCTTAGCATAGCCTTTGACGCTTTCTACGACATTTGGAATCAGATCAGCACGGTATTTAAGTTGAACTGTGATGTCGCTCCAAGCCTCGTTGACGCGCTCATTGAGGCGGACAAGGCCGTTATAAGTGGCCCAGAGGAACAGCGCCCCCAGAACAACGATACCGACTAAAATCCAAATTATGACCATATTTCTCCTTATTTATGCTTGGTGGGTCAGCTGGGACTTGAACCCAGGACACCCTGCTTAAGAGGCAGGTGCTCTAACCAGCTGAGCTACTAACCCACACGCCAGTATTATATCACAAGTTGGGGCGGATGGGAATACTTGGCTCCGAAAAACTTGCATTTGAAAAATGGTTTTGGTATAATAACTTTATCGAGGCGCACCTGCGCAAGTAGCGCACCTCAATATGGGACGATTAATCGCTAGTGATAGCGGTTAATCTTTTACCGTTTTCGCCCTAAAAAGAGCGAGACAGTAATGCGTAGGAATAAAATCCTCAGCGATATACTCATCTTTCTCCTTTCTCGGCTCCTAGCAGCTTGCGCCTGCCGTTCCTAGAGCCACCACCTGCCCTACGAACACGATACCCCCACAAACACACCATACCATATTGTCAGATAAAACTAAGCATAAGTATCAACGGTTATGTTTATTCTGACCCCAAGAGGGGATAGGGGTAGAAAAGTTTATGAAAAAATCGTAAAAAATAAGAGGGCGTACACCTTTGTGCGCCATATGGTATAATGTGGGTATGGACGAATATGAGCAGATTATTTCAACCAATAAAGCTTTGTATGGTGCGCTAGGGGCCGATTATGCTGATGGCGAAGTAGATCTGCAAAAGGTTAAGGATAGCGGGCTATGGCAAGAGTTTCTAGACGGTCTAAACGGTAAAAGAGTTCTCGATCTAGGCGCAGGCGTCGGCGTGGCAGCAAAAGAATTGGCAGACAGTGGTTACGATGTAATTGCGGCAGATATTGCGTCGTCTATGGTTGCAGAAATCAAAAAGAAGGCACCAAGAATTAAAGCTATAGAGATGAATGCTCTTGATGTTGATCGCTTGCCTGCGGAGTTTGATGGCATTATCGCGATCCATCTGATTCAGCACTTCAATAAAGCACAGCTGGAAGAACTATTCAAGAAGATTCACGGACAGCTTGCGGATGGTGGCGAGTTTTTGCTGGTTTTCACCAACACGTGCTACAAAAAGACTGGAAGGCAGCTAGAGTCGGATGATGGGACAGAGTATATTTGGTGGCACAAGTGGTTATTAGAAGATATTGCCCCACTACTTGCAGATGCCAAGTTCAAGATAGTAAAATTCCAAGTTCAGAAAACTAATTCTCCGTTTATATTTATCTGCAAGAAGTAGCGGAGGCACATGGGTGTTCGGGCTTCTTGGGCGGCCAGGATCCGCGAGACGGTAGTTTTTCCGCTATGGACTGGCCCGCTGATAGTAATTAGCACGGGCTTTCTACTTATAATTTGCTTTCATTTGCTGTATGATATTTAGTGCAATATTGAAGTAGTTATCGTCATAGAGCTTTTGATATAGGCTGTAGTCGGTTTTTGGCACGTTGTCGTCAATATTGTCGAGGATTATCAAGAACTGAGCAAAGTTGACGCCTCTGTATTTGGCAACAGCGAGAAGGCTGGCGCATTCCATCTCGACGCAAAGGCCGCCTTTCTGCTTGTAGAGTTCGCGTTTACCGACCGTTTCGCGATAGATGGCATCAGTGGTCCAAGTTTTGCCCTTGAGGAATTTTATCTGGTTGCTGCTAAATTCACTTTCGAGCAGGGCGATACTGGCGTCACTTTGTGCTATTTCTTCGGAGCCTGGCAGATAGTGGTAGCTAGCACCTTCGTCGCGGAATGCAGCAGTCGGCAAGATGACAGATCCTGTTGGTATGTCCTTGGATAGCGCGCCTGCCGTGCCAAAGGCAACGATATTTTTGACGCCGCTCGCGATCATCTTCTCTACCTCCATTGCTGCTGCAGCACCGCCAGTGCCACCATCTGTAATAAATAGTCTCTCGCCATCTATCACAACGATCTTTGGTGACCCTAGCGGCTCGCCGTAATCGTTGACGAGGTCTTCGTGTGGATGGGCGCTTAAAATTCTTGCAAAATGAGCATCGTCAAAAACAAAGATGGCGGATTCGACACCTTGAGCACCCTTAAAGGGCTTAGGATTAAAAATCGGCTTTGAGTTATCGAAACTGATCATAAGATGATTATACCACATCAGTGTAGTCGGCGGCAATGGTCCATTTGCCGTCTAGGCGGGAGGGAAGTTTTTTTTGGGTGGAAAAATGTTGACAATGCAAAAATATTTGCTATAATGATACTAGAAAGCCCGGCACGCGTGTCACAGAGCACCACAGCGGGGTTTTTCTTTTTACCTAATCATCTTGATGGTGCGGTGGAAAAACGGACATGTGAAACTTTTTATTATTTTTATCTCGCTTAATCTGAACAATAAACATACAGCCATCTTTTGCCTTGCCATAAAAACGGAATAGAGTGTCGCTACCTACCGCTTTTTCGACTGGTGTCTTGCGAGTGTTAGCAATTAGGTCTAACGCACAGATATAAAACCGCAAGCGGCGCTCGCGGTCCTTACGGCTTTTGGCATAAATGTGGTCCCAAAAAGTCTTTAGGAACACTTTTTCTTTCTTGAAGTAGGCCGAGCGAATAAAAGCCTGACGACGACCAGCGTGCTTCGCGAATATTTCATAGTGGGCCTTGGCTTTACGTTCAATTTCAAGCGGTGCCGTCCCTTTGATTTTACTGTATTGTGATTGAAAATAATCTGGCATAGTTGCATTATAACAGATAGCAACAGAGATGACAAGAGGAGAGCATAAGTTTGTTGCTTAGCGTTTAGGCTTTTTGGGCGGCGTGGTATAATGAAAATATGAAAAAGGCGATTATCTTTGATTGTTTTGGGGTGTTGGCGTTAGAGCAGTATGGGGCGTTGACGCGGGCTTTTCCGTGGACCGAGCAAAAAGTGCGAGCGGCATCGGCGGGTGTGGATTTAGGGGTGCTAAGTGGGGCGGAACGAAAAAAGCGGGCAATTGAGATTTTGGACGAGTTTGGGATGGACAGTAAGGCGGCAGCGGAATATTTTTTGGGCGTGCGCGATCTAAATAAAGCATTGCTCAAAGATATTCGTGGCCTGAAGGGGCAGTTCAAGCTGGCAATTTTAAGCAATACGGCAGATGATTTTTGGCAGCATTTTCGGCCAGAGGATGCCGAAGAATTAAAGAAAATGTTTGATGTGATAGTTTTGTCATATGAAATTAAAAAGGCCAAGCCAGATGCGGGGGCGTTTGAGGCTACTCTTGAAAAACTTGGTCTAGATGCGAACGAATGTATTTTCGTAGACGATAAAGCGAAAAATGTTGAAACAGCGGAAAATTTGGGCATGGCAGGGGTTGTCTATACTTGGGGTATGAATTTCTTGGGGGCGTTGAAACGCCTGCTTTAACGCTAAAACTCGGCACATATATCACAGAGCACCACAGCGGGGTTTTTCTTTTTGCCTAGTTGCCCTTAGCGGTGCGTTCCTGAATGACCGCTATTAAGGTTTTCTTGTCTTCATTCTTCCAGTCTGTCTTCCCGTTGATGTTTTGGCCATATATGAACGTAGCAGCTCTTGACGGAGAAGTGAATGTGGCAACACCATCCTTCTTGAATTGCTCGCGCAGCACCTTGATGTCTTTTGGCTGCATAGAAGTGACTGTCGGGCTGATGTCGCCAAATTTAGCTTTATAGACTTTGAACATCCCACTCTCTACTTTCATCTCGCCAGTAGCTTGCCCCTTTTTGAACCGAAAAGTATCAGGCAATGTGAGGCCGTCATACGCAACCTTTAATGTCAATTTGCCGGTACTCTTGTCTATTTCGGATTTCGCCACCTCTTCGTCAGCCACTTCTTCGCCCCCGAATAGCTTTGCGTTTCTAGATAAAAGGCGTGCCGCTTTCTGCGGACTAATTTTATAAAATTCTTTTCCTCCGTCGCCAATATAGCGGTAGCTACTAAATAGACTCTTAAAGAAATCATCTATAGTTTTGCTGCGGCTGCCATTAGATAAAAACACCTCGTCTGCTATATCGAACTGGTAAAGCTTGTATAGTTTTGGCTTGTCTGCTACGAAAGTTTTGTTTATATCTTTTACCCGGTCTGATTTTGTTGACGTGCCTATCTTTACAATTTTGCGCCTATCATTGGGGAATTGATAAATGTATATATATTGTGTAGTATTCATATTCCTATGATACCCCCCCGAGCCAAAAAGTCAAGAACTTTTGCGTTATTTTTGGCGGTTTTGGGGAAAATTAACGATTTATTGGGCGGACGCTGGGGAGGTCTTGGAGTTCAAAACGATTGTGTTGGCCGTCATATTTGTCTAGGAACATTTTGAGCGGTCTGGCGTAAAGTGGGGCGTCGGCGTAGAGGGCGCGGTAAATGACTAATTTTTCGCCCGTTTCAGAATGGGTGGCGAGGTCCTCTACGAGGTAGAGGTCGCCTTTGTAGTGCTTGTAGATGCCGTGGATTTTGAGTTCGCTCACTCGGTGCCTCGGGTGGTAGAGAAGATACCTTCGCCGTAGCGGTTTTTGAGGACATTGACGATAGTATCAATGTTATTAGTGGCGGCTTTGTCTAGGTCGGCGCCGATGGCGTCGTCTTCGGTGGTGTGAAGGAAGCGTTCTATATCGTGCTTGATGTCGTCGTCAAGGGCAAATTGCAGGGTGTCAAGCAGATATTCTAGTTTGTCGCGGAGAACTTGAACGGGCTGGTGGGGCTTAACACGGAGGTAGCGGACGATTTCTAGCGCCACACGGCGGGCGGCACCACGCTCGCTGGCGTCACGCATCCGTTGGTCGCGGCGGCTGAAGAAGAAAATGACAATGAGCGAGGAAATAATACTAACGCAAAAACTGATACCCCAAGTTTCGGCGACGAAGATTACATCATTTGCGGTGTCGTTGTTAAGAGTAACAAACAGAGTAAAACCAGCGGCGAGCAGGGCAAAAACGCTCAGCCAAAGCAAAAAACGACGCGAATCTTTATCCATAACTACATTGTATCACGAATTGGTGCGGAGGGAAGTGGCTACAATATGTAAAACGAGCGCAAAATATGATATATTTTAAGCATGAACATGATTATGTTGCCAGTGATTGCCGCGTTTTGCTATGCGATTTCGGCGTTTATTGACAATTATTTGATTGACACGCAGGTGAAAAAGTTGCATGTTAAGTGTATGACGCCGATTTATATCGTACTGGAACTGCTGGCGTGTGCGGTGATTTTGCTGGTTTCACGCGGGTCGGTGCTGGCGGTGACGGCGAGTGATGTGCTGATTTTCTTTGGGGCGGCGGCGTTAAATTCGGTGGCGAGTGTCCCGTATTATATGGCACTAAAAAAGAGCGAGACGACAGAGGTGTCGCTATTGTCGCAGACGGCGCCGATTATGTCGCTGGTGTTGGCGTGGGCGCTGCTCGGCGAAACGATTGGCGCGTCGCAACTGGTGGCGTTCTTTTTGATTATCGGCAGTGCGGTGTTTTTGATTTTGCGGTCGGGGAGCAAACATATGCGGATTAAGTTGGTGGCGGGTGGCTATATTTTGCTGACTTGTGCGTTGTGGGTGTTTAGCGATATTGTATTTGTTTTGCAGGCGCGCGAGTCGGCGTTTATGACGAGCTTTTTCTGGCTACTCCTCGGTGGCGTGGCGGCAAATATGGTGCAAATGGCGGTGATGAAGAACTGGCGGCAGGATTTTAAGAAGTTTTTTGCCCGAAATCGGACGCGAAAGGTGGCGATCATTACAGTGAACGAGGTGATTTGGGGTATTGCTGAGGCATCTTGGCGGTTTGGCGTGGTGATGTTGCCGGTGGCGATTGTGTCAGTGGTCGGCAATGTATCGCAACTGATTATTACTTTTGTGCTGGGGCTGATTTTATCGTCGGTGTTCCCAAGGTTTGGACGCGAAAAATTAACGAAAAAAGTGGTCGTAAATCATGCCCTCGCAACTGTGGCGATTGGCGTGGCGCTGGTAATATTGGGGTAGTGCGGTGCAGGCGGACTGGGGTGATAGCTGGTGATTTAGGTTCGTGCATTGGCAGTATAGAGATATTGTGGCGAGAACAGACCAATCTGGGCGGAGGTGTTTACTATTGACTATTGACCAATCAAGACTTGGCAGCCGTTTTCGCCAGAGCAAGCGTCAATGAATTCTTGCCAGACAGGGCGACCGACGGCAACTGACCAGATGACGGCGGTGATGAGCAAGAAAAAGCCTGCGAGAACGCTAATTTGGGCCCATTTTTTCATTTTGCACCTTTCGTTTTGGTTGATGATTTTTTGGCTTTGCTTTTGGCTGGCCTGGCTAGCTCGGCCTCGGCTGGCTCGGCGACAGGTTTGACGGGGGTGGGTTCAGACTTGGCAGAGGTAGGCTTTGCGGCAGATTTGGCTGATTTTTTACGAGTTTTAGCCTTGTCAACTGTTTCAACCGTTAGACTGACACTGCCCTTGAACAATTTGAAAACGAGGCGGCAGAACTCCATAGCAAGTGGGAAGAAAATAAAGAGGACGCCAAGCCCTGCGAGGACGGCGGCAAAACTGACCTCGCCTTGGGCAAAGAGAGAAATCGCAACAACGGGAGTAGCAAGGGCGACACAGATAAGTGCCAGCCAAACCGAGAAAGCGACGCAAATTGCGGCGATCCAAAGGCTAAAAATGGCCGCAAGTAAAGTGACAATTAGCGCCACCGCGCCGACGGCGAGCCCAAAAACCAGCCCGACAGCACCCGCCCCCAAGCCCAACGCTACCGCTAACACCACCAAGAGGAGCGGCACGCCGAGCGGTATCGCCAGTGCCACCAAAACCCCCATAAGAAATTTGTTATTCATAATTAAATTATACACGATTTTGATAAAAATAGTATAAATTATACGGGTTTTGGCGTCTCGCCAGCGAGAGCTCGTAGTTTGGCTGCATAATCGGCGTAGTCGGCTTTGTCGCCATCGCTCATATCGTCACCTGGGGCGGCCAAAGTTTCTAGTTGTTTTTCGTAATATTCACGGAGCGACCAGTCTGGCTGCGGCTCGGTGGCCTGTGCGGGCAAGAACTCTTGGTGCCCGTCCTCGTCCTGCAAGATTACAACACGGAAGCCATGGTTGATGAACCCTAGCTCGTCGGCTTTTTGATTGTGAGAGAGCTCGTGTTCGTAATAGAGGTTCATAAAATCAATCTGCGGGTATCTTTCGGACATTTGGGAAAGTAATTCGCGAAACTCCTGCGGGTTTTTGGCGACAGCACTATGAGCATCAAGAATATTATTGGCCTTCGCTTCTAGCTCGGCATCATACTGACCAGTCTGAAGCTGCTTTTCATTGATAGTACTGGCCAATTCCTCGTATTTGTCAAAAGTATCGGGTGTCATTGGGTTGTTAAATGCCTTGTTAATCTCTGCGTTGATTCTTTCAGGCATAGTGGCATCATATTGCTCCAAGGCCTCCCAGCCAGATTCTTGTGTAGCGCCAGATTGCCGTTCTAGAACTTCCCAGCCAGTGGCAAGATTCTCCTCTGAGCTATGGCCGCTGCCAGCTAGCCGCTCGCCCGTCATATGTCCACCTTGAAATAGGCGAGCTCGATTTGGGTTTTATGGTAAATGCCGCCTGAGATTTTGGCGGATTTTTCTTGTTCTAACACCTCTAATAGTTTCATATTTTATATTATAGCACATATTTTGCTAGGGGAAAATGTGGTTCTTGGGCATATTTTGCTAGGGAAAGTGTTATTTGAGACGTTTGAGGGAAAGTTTTTGGAGCCATGCCGACTTTTTCTTGACGGCGAAAAAGCCGATAATAGAGAATATTAGGGCGCCAATGCAGGCGGCGATGAGGTCTTTCATAGTGTCTTGGAGAGCAGTGCGGCCGACAAGTAGCGTGCCGTCCTCGGTGGCGAATTTTTGCATATTCATACCGAGGAGGGAATCAAAGGTGAATTCGTAAACTTCCCAGAGAACGCCGAGCGAGATGGCGAAGGAAAAGGTGAAGACGGCGACGAACAGGGGCGAGAGGGCGACGGGAACGGTGTCGGAGTTGTTGAGGAAGCTGACGAGGGTGTAGGCGAGAATGCCGAGCAGGGCGCCGCTGGAAAAGTGGAGAATAGTGTCCCAGTGGGGGACGCGGTAGTAAAACATATGGACTTCGCCGAGGTAGAGGGCGCAGTAAATAAATAGCACGTAGGCGACCATCATCCACGATGAAAGGGTGACTTTGAGGCTGTGGGCGGCGAGGCTGGGGACAAAAAGCAGCAAAATGCCCAGAATACACTGGACGAGCAAGAGGAGATAGTCGCCCTTGTGGCCGGGCTCAAAGGCGATTTGGAAACTGACGAAAATGGTGGCGATGGCGAGCGAAGCGAGGACAAAGGCGAATAGCCCCTTGCTACTGATGAGTTTTTGGAGGATTTTGTGCAACTTTTTGACCATTTTGCTCCGTATTTATGCAAAAAGTATAGCATATCGGCGGAAATTATGCTAGAATAACAGGTATGGGGATGACGGAAAAAGAATTGCAGCATTTGGCGGATTTGTCAGCGTTATCGCTGTCGGAGGCGGAAATGGCGGCGTTGGGTGGCGATTTGGAGCGAATTTTGGGGTATGTGCGGCAGTTGGACGAGTTGGATACGACGGATGTGGAGCCGACTTTTCAGGTTTATGAGATGGAAAATATCTGGCGGCCAGATGAGATTGTGGCGTTTGAGGCGGACCGTGAGGAGCTGTTGGCGTTAGCGCCAGAGTCAAAAGATAATCAAATAAAGGTGCCAAAAGTATTATGAGTAGTGTAATTAAAGTTGCGTCAGAAAAAGTGAGTGCGGTGGAATTGGTGGCGGCGGCACTAGAAAAGGCGAAAAAGTTTGCCGAATATAATGTGTTTACGAGCCTGAATGAGAAGGCGGCGCTCGCGAAGGCGGCAGAAATTGACAAAAAAATTGCTCGTGGCGAAAAGGCTGGGCGGCTGGCAGGCGTGCCTTATGCATTAAAAGACAACTTTTCAAGCCGTGAGGGTAAAACGACGGCGTCGGCAAAAATGTTAGAGAATTACCGTGCGCCGATTACCGCAACAGCGGTGAAAAAATTGGAAGACGAGGGCGCGATTATGATTGGGCGGACGAATTTGGATGCTTTTGCGCATGGTGGCTCAACTGAAAACTCATATTTTGGGGCAACGGCTAATGCGCACGATAAGACGCGGGTGGCAGGCGGTAGTTCGGGCGGATCGGCTACAGCAGTGGCACTTGATATTGTGCCGTTTGCACTGGGGACGGACACGGGCGGCTCAATTCGCCAGCCAGCCAGTTTTAACGGCGTTTATGGGATGAAGCCGACTTTTGGGGCGGTTAGTCGTTATGGGGTGGTGGCAATGGCGTCATCTACAGATACGATTGGCGTGTTAGCACAGACAGCCGAAGACACGCAAATGTTGATGGGGTTATTGGCGGGCAAAGATGAAAAAGATACAACGACGCTGGACGACTTTTTAGCAGCTGCAAAGTCGGAAAAATTGAAAATTGGCGTGATTTCGGACTTTATGGGCGAGGGTGTGGACGACGAAGTGGCAAAATTGACGAAAGATTATATTGAAAAATTGAAAAAAGCAGGACATCAAGTCAGCGAAGTAAAAATGCCGATTTTGAAGTATGCGCTGGCAGTGTATTATGTAGTAGTGCCGGCCGAGGTGGCATCTAATTTGAGCCGTTATGACGGAATTCGCTATGGGTTCCGCGCCAAAGACGCAAAAACTTTGGGTGAGATTTATAGTAAGTCGCGCGACGAGGGTTTGATGCCCGAAAACAAGCGGCGGATTTTGATTGGCAATTTTGTGTTGTCTAGTGGGTTTTTTGATGCATATTATTTGAA
Source organism: Candidatus Nomurabacteria bacterium (assembly GCA_031262695.1). Taxonomy (GTDB): domain Bacteria; phylum Patescibacteriota; class Saccharimonadia; order Saccharimonadales; family Saccharimonadaceae; genus WQUV01. The sequence continues at coordinate 66,697 of JAISHF010000001.1, forward strand.
GGCGCAGAAGGTGCGGACGCTGATTATTAAGGCGTATAATGAGATGTTTGCAAAATATGATGTGTTGGTTTGCCCAGTGGCGCCGACGCCAGCGTTCAAAATTGGAGAAAATACGAGTGATGCATTAAAAATGTATTTGGGCGATATTATGACGGTGCCGCCGTCTTTGGCGGGGTTGCCGGCGCTCTCGGTGCCTGCTGGCAAAACGGCTTCTGGGCTGCCAATTGGCGTGCAACTGATTGGCGCGCGGCGATCTGATGCGATTTTGATGGGCCTCGCGGCCGAAATTGAGGGGTTAAAATGAGCGAAAATATGGCAAAAGATATGCATAAGAATATGTATGCCGATATGTATGAGATGACGGTGGGGATTGAGTGCCATGTGCAGCTCGCGACAAAGACAAAGTTGTTTAGTGCAGTAGATAATGATGCGCGGGGCAAGGAGCCGAATGCGTGCGTGTCGCCAGTGGATTATGCGTTGCCGGGGATGTTGCCGATGTTGAATTCGCAAGCGGTGGTCTTGGCGGTGCGGATGGGTGAGGCGTTGGGGGCAAAGATTAACCCGAGGTCGCATTTTGATCGCAAGCATTATTATTATCCTGATTTGCCGAAGGGCTATCAAACAACGCAATTTTATGCGCCGATTATTGGGGCGGGTAAGGTAGTGCTGCCGAATGGGCATTCGGTGCGGGTGGAGCATGCGCATTTAGAGGAGGATGCGGGCAAATTGACGCATTTTGGCGATTATTCGCTGGTGGATTTGAATCGGGCGGGGACGCCGCTGATTGAGATTGTGTCGCAGCCAGATATTCACTCAGCGGAGGACGCGCGGCTCTATGCGGAGGAATTGTGGCGGCTCGCGACTTATGCGGGGGTGAGTTTTGGCGATTTGTATCACGGGAATATGCGGTTTGATGTGAATATTTCGGTGGCGGAGAAGGGTGCGGCGAAATTGGGGACGAGGGTGGAGGTGAAGAACTTGAACTCGTTTAGGTCGGTGGAGCGGGCGGCAAGTTTTGAGTTTGAGCGGCAGGCGGGTTTGCTGGCGGCGGGGCGAGGGGCGGAAATTCGGCAAGAAACGCGAGGCTGGTCTGACGCAACGGGCAAGACGACGACCCAGCGGAGCAAAGAGGAGGCGCAGGACTACCGCTATATGCCAGACCCAGATGTGCCGCCGCTGAATTTGTCTGCGGAATTTATTGCAGGTATTTTGGCGGAGATGCCGAAGTTGCCGGCGGCGTATCGGGCGGCGTTTGCAGGAGCAGGGATTGCGGCAGAAACCGTGGAAATTATTTTGGGCCATCAGATTTTGGCGGTGCGACTGTTAGAAGTTTTGGAGCTAGATGCAAAATTGGCGGTAAAGGTGGCGAATTTATTTACTGGAACGCTACTAGCCGAGGAAAATGCGGGGCTAGATTTGAGCGTGGCGTCGGGCGAGCGACTGGCGGAACTAGCCCAGATGAACGAGGGCGGTGAATTGTCCTCAACGGCGACCAAGCAGGTGCTGGTGGAATTGTATGACACAAAAAATAGCGAAAAATCGGCGAAGATTTTGGCAAAAGAAATGAATTTATTGCAGGAAAACGACGACGAGGCGCTGGAAAAGATTATTCTTGGTGTTTTGGATGACCCAGCGGCGGCGTCGGCGGTGGCAGATGTGCGAGCGGGCGAGATGAAGGCGGTCGGGTTCTTGATTGGGCTGATTATGAAAAATTCGGGTGGCAAGGCGAATCCGGCACGAGCAAGAGAACTCTTGCTGAAAAAACTCGGCTAAAAACTAGCTTGGCGTGCTGGTCGCTGGGCTGAGTTGGCGTGAGGCTAGACTGGTGTGTTGGTTGTTGGCTATTGACTAATTTTTATCTGTTGATTAGCGTTGACTATTTGCCAGCGTTGCGTTTAGTGGCGGCGAAATAGGCGAGGGCGTTTTGGAATTCGGCCTCGGAGAAGTCGGGCCAGAGGAGGGCGGAAAAATACAGCTCGGCATAGGCGGTTTGCCATGGCAAAAAGTTGCTGAGGCGTTGGTTTTCGGTGCCGCCAGTGCGGATAACGAGGTCAACATCGGGGGCGCCAGCGGTGTCAAGGTAGCTCGCAAAGGTGTTTTCGGTGATGTCGGCGAGATTTTGCGTGCCACTTGCGACGTCGGCGGCTAGGCGGGTGGCAGCACGGGTGATTTCGTCGCGACCGCCGTAGCTCAGGGCAATTTGAACAAAAAGTTTGTCGCAGGCGGCGGATTTGGCCTCAATTTCTTCAATTATCGCGAGGGTGCGAGCGTCAAAATGGGTGCGTTCGCCGATAATTTTGATGCGGAGGCCGTTTTTGATGAGATTATCTAACTCGCGCTGAAAAAATATTTGCAGCAGGCCAAAAATATGCTTTTTTTCTTCCTCGGTGCGCTTCCAGTTCTCGGTAGAAAAAGCATAGGCGGTAACATATTTAACGCCATTTTGGATGCACCACTTGCAAACATCCTTAAAAACCTCGGCACCGCGATTATGCCCGAGTTCAGGTGCAAGGTTATTCCGCTTAGCCCAGCGGCGGTTGCCGTCCATAATAAAACCAATATGCTCAGGAATCATACAACGATTATATCACAGGGAGCTGATTAACGACATAGGTGCGCATAGCCTAGGCTCTTTAACCTTTCGTAAAAAATCTTTTTGGCTTGAGTTTTGTTGAGGTGGTTTTTGGAGTCTTTGGCGAGCTCTAAGCGGCGCCTCAGCTCCGCACGGAACCAGCGGCTGGCAGTATTGACGTTTATCGCTTTGTTTTTCATATATAGATTATATCATAGTTTTGGAGCAAAACATCATCGCCCCGAGGGGCGATGATGTGAATAAATTAGTTTGGTACACCCGACAAGATTCGAACTTACGACCTTTGGCTCCGCAAGCCAACGCTCTATCCAGCTGAGCTACGGGTGCAAATGCTAAGCCGACAATAAAATGTAATTTTATAGACGCTTAGCCGAAAAAGTAAGGTGCGCGGTAGAACCGCAATATAATTATACACTAAATCGCAAAGAGTTGCAACTAATTTTTCAAAAGATTGTAAATCTGGCTGCAGTCTGTTATTATATATGTATGAATAAGGGTAAAATCACACTAGGTGCACGGTGGGCGAATATTATGGCAAAAATCGCAAAGTTTCCGGCGCAGAGCTTGAAGGTGATTGCGGTTTATGGACAGGGTGGCAATGCTACCGACACGGCAAATTTGGTACTAGAAGTCTTGAAGGCCGATGGTCGTAAGGCGGCGATGTTGGCTGATAAGTCGTTTGAGATTGCGGGGCATCGCGAATACGATGATACACCATACAAGCCAACGGCGGGGCTATTTCAGCGGTTTTTTGCGGCGTGCAAGAAGGCGGGGCAGGAATTTGCGGTTTTGGAGGTTAATGATTTGGCGATGGTGAAGACGGCGCTGTATAATGTGCCAGTGTTTGCGGGGCTGGTTTTGGGTGGTGGCACAGGGGTTGAAGAATTGGTGCAGATGAGCAAATTTGCAATTTTGCCAGATGGCGAGGAGTTTTTGAGTTTGCTAAATGGACGAGTGGCGGGTAGCGCACTAACTTTTGGGCGGAGTCGGGCGGCAACGGCAAGGATTGATAACACGAAGTTCTACAAAAAAGGCACTGAGGCGCAATTATTGCTGGTGGGGCGGCGAGTGGAGCTTGCGACTTTTCTTGCGAGTGAGCAGGCACCAGAAGAGATGGCGGCGGTAGCAGCACTTGCTACGACCCTGCAAATTCCGAGCGACATTTTAGAATCTGGTATTGCTAGTTATATGCCGGAGAAATAACTTGTGAGTGACGATAATACTGCCAAACGCCTCGTCGTAATTGACGGCAAGAGTGTGTATTATCGGGCGTTTTATGCGTTGCAAAACTTAACAACACCACGGACAAGAGACGGTGGTGGCGAGCCAATTGGCGGCGTATATGGGCTCGCAGCGATGTTAATGACGATTCACGAGCGATTAAAACCTGATATGTGGGCAGTAGCGTGGGATAAGCGTGAGACAAATGTGCGGCGGCGGCGAGCGATTTATGCTGGTTATAAGGCGAATCGGCGGCCAGCACCAGAGGATTTTTATGCGCAGTTGCCACATTTGTACGAGCTGTTTGAGGCGTTTCATATTCCGCTGTATGAGTTTGATGATTATGAGGCGGATGACATTATGGGCACTTTGGCGGCGCAGGCGAAGCCTGATTTGGAGGTAGATTTGGTGTCAAGCGACCTTGATATGTTGCAGGCGTTGGGGCCAAATGTGAAGTTTTTGGCGTTAAAAACTGGGTTTTCAAGCATTGAGGAGTTTGACGAAAAGGCGTTTGAGCGAAAATATGGGGTGCTGACTGAGCAATTTTTGGACTTAAAGGCGTTAAAGGGCGATACTTCGGATAATATTCCGGGGGTGCCGGGGGTGGGACCAAAAACGGCGGCGGATTTATTAGAAAATTACGGCACATTAGATAATATTTATGCGGCATTGGAGGGCGGCACTGATAAGTTGCTGACCGAACGGATGCAAGCAAGGGTGTTGGCGGGCAAAAATGATGCTTATATGTCGCGGGAGCTCGGGCGGCTAGCGACGGATGCGCCAGTGAAGTTGGACGCAGCGACCGAAAAAGCGATGAGTGCGGATTTTGACCCAGAAAAGGTAGGCGAGGTTTTTAAGAAGTTTGGGTTTAAGTCGCTACTGGCGAAAGTAGCCTCGTTGCCTGCCTCCTCGCTCCCGGCGTTGCATTCCTCGGCCGACATAGGAGAGGGGGCATCTCCTCTTGCTCCTCGCAACGCTCGGAGCAATTCACCTCACAGTCGGCCTCAAAATGCAAACACCTCGCGCGAGGAGATGCCAGCCTCCGAGACGTCCCTCGTGACTGGCTCGCAAACACTCGGCGACGGCAACCCGCAAAAACTTGAGCCTAAGCCACTTGATGCGGCTGAAAAAGACGGGCTGCTGATTTCGTGGGATGTAAAGGGGTGGATGCATGCGCAAGATGATTTGACGGCAGAGAGGATTTTGGCGAAGTTTGCGGGCAAAAAACTGTTTCCGTTTGATTTGACGGTAGCAAACTTTTTATTGGACGATACGGGTGCGGATTTTCCGCAGTTGCAGCGTGATTTTAATGCTAACCCACGGATCAAGTGGGTGGCGGGGAATTTGGATTTTCCGCTGATTCCAGTTTTGTATAAAATGGAAAAATTCGGGATGAAAATTGACCGTGAGCGGCTCGCAGAAATTTCGGCGGACTTAACGGCGGAGGCGGCAGGGCTAGAAAAGCAGGTAATGGCAGAGGTGGGCGAGCAGTTTAACTTGAATAGCCCGAAGCAGCTCTCGGATGTGCTGTTTGAAAAATTGAAGTTGCCGACAGAGGGGATTCGCAAGACGCAGACGGCATATAGCACGGGGCGGGCGGAACTCGCGAAGTTACACGGGGTGCATCCTGTGATTGAGATGATTGAAAAGTATCGCATCGTGCAAAAACTACTCTCAACTTATGCGGATGCCTTGCCGAAACTGGCCGATAAAAACGACCGAATCCACACGACTTTGTCGCAAACGGGGACTTCTACGGGGCGGCTCGCGAGTAGTAATCCGAATTTGCAGAATATTCCAGCGCGGACGGAACTGGGTAAGAAAATCCGCACGGCATTTGTGGCGGACAAGGGGAATGTGCTGATTGAGGCGGATTATTCGCAGTTTGAGCTGAGAATTGCGGCGGCGCTGTCGGGCGAGGGCGCAATGATTGCGGCGTTTAATGCGGGCGAGGATGCGCACCAGCTCACGGCAAGTCGGGTGTTTAATGTGCCGCTGGATGAAGTGACGAAGACGCAGCGGAGTGCGGCGAAAACAATTAATTTTGGCGTGCTATATGGGATGAGTGCGGCGGGCTTGGCGGCGGCGACCGAGATGACGCGGACTGAGGCGTTGAAGTTTATAAATAATTATTTTGCGACCTATCCGAAGCTGGATGCGTTTATGAAAAACACCTTGAAGCAGGCGAAGCAGACGGGCTATGCGGAGACTTGGCTGGGGCGGCGGCATTACTTCCCTGATTTGCACACGCCGAATTTTTCTCTCAGGCAGGCGGCGGAGCGGGCAGCGATGAATATGCCGATTCAGGGGACCGAGGCGGATTTGATGAAGTTGGCGATGATTCGGCTGGATGTGCGGTTGGCGAAGGAGTTTCCAGAGGCACATTTGATTATGCAGGTGCATGATTCGCTGTTGGTGGAGGCGCCAGAGGGGCAGGCGGCTCGGGTGGCGGAGATTATGCAAGAAATTATGGAAAATGTGGCGCCGAAATTGCCTGTGAAGTTGGCGGTGGAAGTCAGCACGGGCAAGAATTGGGGCAAGTGATGAGAGGTGACTTTTTGCGAGGCCTTGATGCCTGAGCTACCAGAGGTGGAGACGATTCGGCGAGGACTTGCTGGGGTACTGGTGGGGCAAAAGTTGCTGACTTGTAAAGGGTTTACAGGTTCGGTGCGGAGCGGAAAGATGGGCGGCCGCGTTGTTGGTTTGCGGCGATTTGGCAAGTTATTGGTGATAGATTTTGATAATGGTGAGTCGCTGGCGTTTCATTTGCGAATGACGGGGCAGTTGATTTATCGGGCGTTAACGCCATCCGTTAGCTCCTCTGGGCCTGCTTTAATTGGCTCGGTGGCAGGAGGGCATCCGAATAAGTCGTTTGTGGGGGAGTTGCCAGACAAGACGACAAGGGCGGTGTTTGAATTTGAGAAGGGGGTGCTGTTTTTTAATGACCAGCGGAAATTTGGGCTTTTTGAGTTTTTGCCGAGTTTGGAGGTTGAGAAAATGCCGTTTGTGGCGAAATTAGGGCCAGAGCCGTGGAAAATGACGGTTTTGGAGTTGAAAAAGCGGCTTTTGCGGCATAAAAAGAGCAAAATTAAGGCGGTTTTGCTGGATCAGACGGTGATGGCGGGGTTGGGGAATATTTATGCGGATGAAACTTTGTTTTTGGCGGGAGTGCATCCTGAGCGGCTGGCTGGAGATTTGAATGATGACGAAATTGCAAAGATTATTGAGGGAGCGAAGAAGTCAATGGAGGCGTCGCTGAAGTCGGGCGGGAGCAGTTTGCGGAATTATTTGCGGGTGGATGGCAGTTATGGCGACTATTTGACGCTGTTTGCCAATGTTTATGGACGAGCGGGCGAGCGGTGCAAGGTGTGCGGCGAGAAAATTGCCAAAATTAAAGTGGCAGTACGGGGGACGCATTTTTGCCCGAGGTGTCAGCGGGCAAGCAAGACGGTGGGCGGAGTGGCTGAGGTGGCGAATAAGCGGAGGCGAAAATGATTACGGTTTTGATGGGCGACGACCGAGCGCGGCTGATGCGTGAGTTGCCAGCAGAATATACGACTTTGGATGCAGAGAATTTGACCGTGCAAGAGGTGCTGGAGCCACTTTTGACGGAGTCGTTATTTGGCGAGGCGGGGGTATACTTAGTAAAAGATGTAGATAAAAATGCTGGTTTATTGGTGGAACTGGAGAAATCTTTAGCAAAAATTGGCGAGAAGGCGTCGGTTTTTTTGCAGTTTGGCGAATTAAAAAAGAATACGCGACTTTATAAAATGCTTGCGGAAACGGCCGGCGTAAGAGTGGTGGAATATAAAATATATGTTGATAATTCGCTGAATTTTAATATTTTGCCAGCGGCACTCGCGGGGAATCGGCGGGAGGCGCTGGCGTTGCTTAAAAAGTCGCAACTGGCAGGGAATGAGCCGTTGGCGGTGCTTGGGGCAATGAATTATAAGTTGGCACAGACGTTGGAGCAGGCGCGTGGGGTGGCTGGCAGGGGCAGCTCGGATGCTGCGGGCGGCGTGGCAGCAAAAAATCTGGCAAAATTGCAGAAAATCGGGCAGAAGTTCTTGAATGCCCGAGAGGTGTTACTCTCGGGCGTGATGGACCAATGGCTGTATCTGGCTACGCTCCTGACGGAGGCGACGATTATCTCCAAAAAATAATCTGCCTTGTTCGCAAGGTCAGATTATTTCTTTGCGGCAGGCTTAGTAGCTTTTTTGACGGCTTTTGGCGCAGCTTTGACTTCGGCTTTGACGGCTTTTTCTACCTTTTTGGCGGTTGTGGTGGCCTTTTTCTCAACAGTTTTGGCAGTCTTAGCAACGACTTTTTTAGCGGCCTTGACCTCAGTTTTGACGGCTTTTTCTACCTTGTCGGCAGTTTTGGCGACACCAGCGTTCGCCTTGGCGATTTTGGCAGCCAGAGCCTTGCGGCGAGCGGCGGTATTCTTCTTGATGAAGCCCTTTTTGACGGCTTTGTCAAACTCGGACTGGACATTGCCGAGGAGCTCGCGGGTTGGGTTCTTGACGAACTTCTTCCATGCGGACTTGATGGCACTCTTAATCTCGGCGTTCTTAGCGTGACGCTTGATGTCTTGACGCATTTGTTTTTTAGCTGATTTGATGATTGGCATATCTTTCCTAATTTACTTTATTACAATATATCACACCTGATGCGTAATTGCAAGGGCGGAGGAGTTGATTGCTCGGCTGGCAAAGGCTAACTCCCCCTACTTAAAATGATCTGGGCAGAAAAACTTATTAAGGGAGAATGCGTAAGAGTAATTCTAACTCATATGGGGATGGATCTTCCTGCTCGTCGCCAAAGCATGTCCCATAGTTCGTGGAGTAGTACCCCCCGACCAGTGCCTCGACTTGCACTCGAACATATCTAGTAAATACATTGCTGAATGCTTGTTGCGCGTGCGGATGAGTGGAGCCACCAGCCCCAGGTTTATTGAATACTCCACTCAGTGCGCGCCACATCTCACCGTCGCTGCTTTGCTGTAAGGTTATGCGCGGGATTGGTCTACAAGAACTTCCCTCTGGCAGCGTTATAACAAACGATAGGTCGATTTTTGTATAGTTTGCCACATCGATAACTTTCGAAATGTGTTCGTCGGTGTTATATATTCCTCTAAACAATACCAACGTTGCCACTTGTGGCGGGTCCTGTATAGCTTGTTGTGGGGTAGGGCCAGTTCGCTTATCGACCGCATTACTATCCCCAAAACTACTAACAGAGCTTGGCGACGTCCCGCCATTACTGCTGCGCTGTAGCTCCGTATTGGGAGACTCATCACTACTGGCTGGCAGCGTTATCGTTGCCGGGGTATCTGTCGCGGCATTATCACCGCTAGCATTACTATTGTTGTGTAGATTCGCGCTACTGACGGCATCCCTTGTAGCGCCAACAGTACTACGGCTAATTGAAGCCTCGTTAGAGATAGGTAAGCCGCTAGTATCCTCTAGGGCATTGCCTTTTTCGTCATCGCCAAGCAATATACGGCTAGTATCTTCTTGACCTATCGGCTGCGCAGCCACATTATCTAGCCAGGTTTCAGGGCGCGAGTTAATGACTTGCGCCATAGCAAAAATAGCACCACTGGCAAAAGCTACCGCGACACTGGCAACTAGAATGCGCCTTAAAATATAATTACTCATCTGCTACCTTCAGTGCTAGAGTAAGACCACTTTGCTGTTTTACTAAGTAGAGCTTTTGGGCACACGCAGGCACTATTATTGGCTGGTCGTTTAATACGCTCTGAAGTGCATAGTAGAAGCTGTCAGCCTTGCAATCGTCGAGAAAACCAGTGCTTGGCTCTGTTAGGAGTGCCCTGAGCTCGTCGCGGATTTTTTGCAATAATGGCTTTGCATTGCCGTTTTCAATACAGCTTCTTAGTATATCTCGTACGCACTCACTTATGTTTTGATCGATTTTAGAATGCACGATCCAATTGCGTATAAACCAAATAAATGGACACTCGCTCCTTGTCTGTTCTAACAGCTTTCTCAACTCCACAAAGATATATACCACCTCGAAATCTTCCTCTATTGTGTTTCTATCTCGTAAAAATGTAGACAACTTATCATTAATTTCTGGTGCTGACATCGCTATCCTCTCGTGCTAGCTCTGGCACGAATACGCCAAGCAAGACATCATATCCCCAGCCGACAAGATCACGATCTTCATTATTATATAAAAGGTCTTTTTCGCCGTGAAAAAGATTGCAGCGAATCGTATAGAGCACTTTGGCTAATGAAGCGGCCGTTAGATTGCCGTTTTGCTCTAAGAGTTTCACTTTCTTGCCGGAACGCTGATTTATGACATCATTGCGTGGTTGACTGCCTCTGGTCAGCCCGACAAAACTAGCTTTCGCGCATTCGGCATGCTCATTAAGAAAAGTGCTCGCTTTTTCTTTGAAATAGCCTTGGAATTTGTCTTGCTCGCAGTTTTCGTCGCGATCTTTGAAATTTTGGTTGCAGGCCATCCATAACAGAATGAAGCCGATAATTTTGTAGTCAGCCGAATTAAGCTGTAGTTGGTCAAGATAAGCTATTGCGCGCTGATAACTGTCCATATTTTCCTTTTAATAAATCTTAGGGGCCTATGTCAATAGGAGCCTACTCGGAGTATACTCCAAGTACTTTTTGCTGGTTTTGTTTGTTCTAGGGGTATAAATCTTACCCTTAGCGCGAGCAGAATGGCAAAAAGTAGCACTTTTTAAGATTGTTATGAAAAGGGTGGGGCTTGCATATAATACAAGTATGCCAGAGACGAATAGAGGCGTGGAGCGAAATGTTTTGTGCGTACGGCAGGCTGTGGCAAAGTGTTAGTATGAGATATAAAGTATTAGTGGAAACAGGGATTAATGATAGCCCAGAGGAGCATGAGATGTCGGCGGCAACCATCTTGACATATTATTTTAAGACGGATGTGAAGTTTATGCGCAAAAAGCCTTTTTCTGCACCAGATATTGAGGTCGGCAATATTTTTTGGGAGATAAAAAGCCCGAAAGGCGAGGGCAAAAATAATATCCACAAGCATATGCGAGAGGCGAGCCACCAATCGGAAAATATCGTGATCGATTTGCGGCGTATGAGTATGCAACAAGAGCGCGCGATCGGGCACATAAATACCTATCTTCGGCGACCAAACCGTATAAAGCGGGTGTTGATAATCACGAAAAACAAAAAAGTACTCGCAATAAAGTAGACGTCTGATATAATAGAGATATAAAAGATGCGCGCGGGGCTGAATCTGACCCAGACGCATCTTTTCTTGTCGGTTTTTCCAGAAAACAAATAGAAAATCCCGCAAGTGGCGCGCTTTGATGCCGCGTGAGCTGACGGAACTATGGGGAATTCCGTCAGTTGATTGACGGAATTCTTGACATTTCCGTCAGTTTGCGATACAATATACTTATGATAAAGCGAGAAATTGAAATTGAGAAGTTGGCCCGAAAGGGCAAAGCGTTGCTTATAATGGGACCAAGACGGGTCGGCAAGACAACTAGCATGAAGGACTTTTTGGAAAAATCAGGGGCTACTTATAAACTATTTGATGGGACGATGGAGTCGGCAAGGCGTAATTTTTCGGTTAATGAGTTCGCATCTTTGAACAGGCTAGTCGGGACGGCTGAGATATTGGCAATAGACGAAGCACAATATATTGAGAACGTTGGGAATTCACTAAAAATCTTAACCGACCACCGGCCAGATTTAACAGTTATCGCAACAGGGTCGAGCTCTTTTGACTTACTCGGGCAGGTCGGCGAGCCACTAGTTGGGCGCTCCAAAACTTGCTTGATGTACCCGATTTCCGTAAAAGAATATCTAGGCGACGATTATGCAAAATGGCAACTTGAAAGGGGACAGTTGTTGGTTTACGGGATGTATCCAGATGTTTTGACTGCAAAAAGCGACGGCGAGAGGCGAGATTTCCTAGTTGAGTTGGTGAATAAATTACTTTTGAGGGATGTGCTGACTTTTCAAGAGGTTAAGGGGTCGGATGTGATTTTTCGGCTACTGCAGCTTTTGGCCTTTCAAGTGGGGAGCGAGGTTTCAATTGAAGAATTGGGGAATAGCCTTGGCATTAGCAAGAACACCGTAAACCGCTATATTGACCTACTTAAAAAGGCCTATATTTTGTTTGAATTGTCGGGTTTTTCAAGGAACTTACGGAGTGAAATCACGAAAAAATCAAAATACTTCTTTTTTGATAACGGGATTCGTAATGCATTGATTAATAATTTTAATGGCATAGAGTTGAGGGACGATGTCGGGAGGTTATGGGAGAATTTTGCACTTGTTGAGAGAATGAAGCGACGAGAATACAGTAAGATCTACGCTAATCAATATTTTTGGCGAACTTACAGTGGGAATGAGCTAGATTTAGTTGAGGAGCGGGACGGGAAACTGTTCGGCTACGAATTCAAGTGGGCAAAAACGGGGGAGATGCCGAAAGAGTGGCGGGAAGCATACGGTGCAGAGGCCGAGTTTTTGAGCGTAAACCGCGATAACTTCTTGGATTTCGTGGGCTGAAATCCAGAACTGACCACAAACCCCCTCGCGTTCGCAAAAGTTGGCAGAGGGGGTTGACGAGTGCTAATTTGTTTGATATAATTGGGGTAAACAGAGAGGAAGGAGATTTATGGCAATAAAACCGTTAAAAGATAGGGTGGCGGCGCATCGGGTGGAGGCGGAAACGGCGACAAAGTCGGGGATTTTGCTGGGCGAGGCTAAGGATACGCCGAATACGGCGATTGTGGACGAGGTCGGCGCAGAGGTCAAGACGCTGAAAAAGGGCGACAAGGTGCTGTTTAAGGAATATTCGGCAACAGAGGTGAAAATTGACGGCAAAGATGTGCTATTTATCGCCGAAGAAGACATCTTGGCGACTATCTAGGCTTACAGGGGTCGGGGCGTGAATTTTGGGCAAAAAAGCCGAAAATTCACGAAAAATGGCACAAAATAGCAGATTTCAAGCAAAAATTAATTTATTTATAGAGGAGAGAATTATGGCAAAAAAGATTTTTTATGACGCAGAGGCACGCGAACGGGTCCTAGGAGGCGCTAGGAGCCTCTACAACGCGGTTAAGGTTACTTTTGGGCCAAAAGGGCGGAATGTGGTTTTAAGCCGCTCCTACGGCGCTCCAACGGTCACACACGACGGGGTGACGGTCGCGGAAGGCATAGATTTGGAGGAAACGGACGAAACTCTGGGCTACAAAACAGGGGCGGAGCTGATTAAGCAGGCGGCGAGCAAACTGAACAAGGCGGCGGGCGACGGCACGACTACTGTTACGGTCTTGACTTACAATATTTTGGCCGAGGCGAACAAGCTAATCGCGGCGGGCTATAATCCGATGGAATTGCGTCGCGGGATTGAGGAGGCGGGGGCAGAAATTGTCAAATCTCTGGACAAAATCGCCGAAAAAGTGGACGACGACAGCGCTAAAGTGGCAGAAGTCGCGACGATTTCGGCGGGCGACGCAGAAATCGGTAGGTTGATTGCCGAAGTTATCGGCAAAATCGGCAAAGATGGCGTGGTGACGGTGGAACAGGGGCAGGGCTTGGCGATGGAGAGCGATGTGGTGGAGGGCTTTTCGTTTGATAAGGGCTTTATTTCAACCTTTTTTGCGACCGACCCAGTGCGACAAGAGGCGGTTTATGACAAGCCAGCGGTGTTGATTACGGACAAAAAAGTGTCGTCAGTGCAAGAATTGGTGCCAATTTTGGAAAAAATGGCGGCGGCGGGCAAAAAAGACTTGGTTTTGATTGCCGACGAGGTGGAAGGCGAGGCGCTCTCGGTGTTGGTGCTGAACAAATTGAAGGGCGTATTTAATACTTTGGCTTTGAAGGCGCCGTCGTTTGGCGACCGCCGTAAGGAGATTTTGGCGGATATTGCCGCAGTAACAGGGGCGACAGTGGTATCGGGCGACAACGGAATGAAGTTGGATGAGGTCGGGCTAGAAGTCTTGGGTAGTGCACGCAAGGTGGTGGCGACCAAGGACGAAACGACGATTATTGAGGGTGGCGGCGCAGCAGCAGAGGTAAAACAACGGATTGAGATGGTGCGAGCGCAGGCTTTACAGGCAAAGAGCGACTATGAAAAGAGCCAGTTTGAGGCGCGAGTGGCATCATTGCTTGGCAAAGTGGCAGTGATCAAAGTCGGCGGCGCAACAGAGACGGAAATCGCTGAAAAGAAGTTCCGCGTGGACGACGCAGTGGCGGCGACCAAGGCAGCACTCGCTGAGGGTATTGTGGCGGGCGGCGGTGTGACACTGGTAAACTTGGCGAATGAGTTGGACGACAAGGGTGATGCCGGCCGCACAATCTTGAAAAATGCCCTGTTCTCGCCATTTGTGCAAATTACGGAGAATGCTGGGTTGAACTCGCAGGCGCTCTTGGCAGAGGTCAGCAAGGCAAAGGCGGGGTATGGCGTCAATGTGATGACCCCTGAAAAAGGCATTGTGGATTTGAAAAAGGACGGCGTGGTAGACCCTGTGAAGGTGACGAAAGAGGCGGTTTTGAACTCGGTGTCTATCGCCGCAACCGCGATTACGATGGGAGCATTGGTGGTAGATATTCCAGAGAAGGCGGCGGCTCCTGCGATGCCTGATATGGGCGGAATGTACTAGACGAACTTTTTCTTTAAGAAAGAAAAAGTTCGGGCAAAAAGAAACAGCTATAAAAATCAGGTCAGAGTGAATCTGACCTGATTTTTTGTATTTTATACTATTTTACTTGACAAAACGCTTATGGTGTGATATAATGTAAGGAGAGGGTCGTAAACGGCCAATTTGAAGCTTAGGAGGGGTATGGATGCTTTACTTGAACGAACGGGCGGCACATTTGTTGAAAAAGATAAAACCAGGCGAATTTTGCGTGATTACTGACTTTGACCGAACGATTACGACGAAGAAAAGCCCAAATTCTTGGAACGGCGTGCTGGAATATGACAATTTCGTTTCGGCGGCTTTTACCGAAGAAAGCGTCGCATTATTCGAATATTACTTCCCGAAGGAGTATGACAATAGTATTTCCATTATTGAGCGGAGAAAAATGGTCGGTAAATGGTGGGAAGAAGGCATCGCTTTGTTTGTAGAATACGGGTTGACCGAAGAAAAGGTGTTGAACGCGGGCGAGGCTCTGGCAAAAATGCAATTCCGCAAGGGCGGCGAGCGGTTTTTGCGGGCGATGCAGCAAATGGACACGCCTGTGGTAATCATTTCGGCGGGGATCGGGCATTTTATTGAACAATTTCTGCGGTTAAATGGCTGTTGGTCGGACAATATTCACCTGATTGCAAATTTTATTGAGTTTGCGAACGGGGTGGCGACGGGCGTCAAGGGGCCGATTATTCACACGTTCAATAAGCACACGGCGGCATTTGATGACGAATTGACGAGCAAATTACAGGGGCGGGAAACGATTTTGCTACTTGGCGACAACTTGGCGGATGCCAAAATGGTGCCTGACGAAAAACGAGAGCAAATGCTAAAAGTTGGGTTCTTGGATTACGAAATTGAGAAGAACCTGCCATACTATAAGAGAGCATTTGACGTAGTCTGCACTGACAATACCTCGTTTGACGAGTTAATGAAAACGCTGGGGCTCGACTAAACTCCAAAATTGGGTTGGTTTTATACCGGCCCAATTTTTATTTGGCAGGATTTTGTGGTATTATATAGATATGAAAAAAGCAAGTTTGCTGTGGATTGATTTGGAAATGACGGGGCTGGACGCACGAACGGACAAAATTATAGAGGTGGCGTGCATTGCGACAGATTGGAAGTTGCGGGAGGTGGCGAGTTTTCAGGAGAACATAAAGTGGAGCAAGACGCTTTTAGAAAAGAAAATGACCGGCGAATTTTGGGAAAAACACGCTAAAACGCGGGCGGATTTGATTGCGGCGAGTGCTAAGGGGGCAGATTTGGCGAGCGTGGAGCAGGATTTGCTGGATTTTGTGGCAAAAAACTTTGCACGTCCAAGCAAAAATCACCCGATTTACTTGGCGGGCAACTCGGTGCATCAGGACCGCAAGTTTTTGGAGGTGGAAATGTCACAGTTTAACGCGCTATTTCACTATCGCTTGCTTGATGTGTCGGCGCTGAAGATTATTTTTTCACATATTTATAAAATGAAAATCAAAAAGCCAAATGCACACCGTGCGGAAGATGATATTCGCGGTAGTATTGACGAGCTAAAGCAATATTTGGCGAAAATTGACGGGGCGACGGCAGGCAAGTTGGCAAAAAGTGGAATAAGAAATGCCTGATGCGGCGGAATTAGAAAAGTTACTCCAAGAGTATGCCGTGGAGTTAGGGGGCGCGACAGAGGAGATTTTGCACCCGAAAAACAAATATAAGAAATTATTGGTGTTTCGGACGGCGGGCGAAGATATTGAGCCGAAAATCTTTTTGATTATTCATAAAGACTCGGAGCCGCTGGTGATTGATTTTTTGGCACACCCCGAAATCCAGAAAAAACTGGTGGAAGAATACGAAACGGCGTCGCGAAGCAACCTGCTAGACAAAAAGCGCGCCGTGCAACTGGTGCTGACGGGGCAATTTTCACTAGAAGACGTGAAGTCGTTTATTTGGCAAAGTAAAGAAACCGTTATTTAGCGGCTTCTAGCCCAGTGCGAATTGCCTCTTGCGACTTGGCAAGTTTGCGGCGTTCTAGAGCGGAAAGTTTGATGTCTAGGCGACGCTCCACGCCGTCGCGGCCGACGACGCAAGGGTAGCCGTAGTATAATCGTTCGGCGGAGTCATAGTTAGAGAGTGGCAAAACGACGCGCTCATTGGATAAAATGGCGTTGGTGATACGGGCCAAACAGATGCCGATACCGTAATAGGTGGCGCCTTTGCGCTTGATGATTTCGTAGGCGTCGGCGCGGACGCGGTCTTCAATGGCGGTCATTTGGTCGTCGTTTAGGAAGTCGCTAGCGGGCTGCATACCGATTGAGCAGAGGCTCCACGGCACAAAACTGGTGTCGCCGTGTTCGCCCAGCACATAGGCGTTGACGCTCTTGGGGTCAACTTTGGTTTGGTGGCCGATGGTGTATTTGAGGCGCGAGCTGTCTAGCACGGTGCCAGTGCCAATAACTTTGGAGTGGGGCAGGCCAGAATATTTCCACGCCAGCTGGGTCATTACATCTAGTGGATTGGTCACCATTAGCAGAATGCCGTTAAAGCCACTCGCCATAACCTGCTCAATCATTGGCTGCAAAATGGCGGCATTCTTTTTGACGAGATCCATACGGGTTTCACCCTGAGCTTGCGGTGCGCCAGCGGTGATAACGACAAGATTGGCATCTTTGCAATCGGAATATTTGCCGAGGCGGATGCGCATATTGCTTGGCGAGTAGCCAAGAGTAGAATGGAGGTCAAGTGCCTCGCCAGCGGCCTTCTCACGGGTGCGGTCAATCAAAAAAAGTTCATCAACCTCGGTGCGTTGATTGAGCAGCGAAAACGCATAACTCATACCTACATTACCTGTGCCGATGATAACCACCCGTTCCATACTTGGAGTATAGCATAAACAATTTGACAATGCAAGAAAAATCATATAGAATTATGACATAAGCATAAAGGAAGATTATGAACGACGAGAACCAAAACTCAGCACCAGTAGCAACGCCAAGTGGAGCAGCCCCAGTGGCTTCGGCCTTCGCTGAGGCGGCAGCAGCACCCGAGGCAGAGACGCCAGTAGAGGCAACCGCAACGGAACAAACTCAGGCCGTGCCTGCTACTGCAACAGAGGCGGCAAAGTCGGTTTTTGCGGAAACAACTGCCCCAGCAGCAGAGGCTGCAACAGAGGTAGAAGTGCCTGCTACTGCGGAAACAACTGCCCCAGCAGCAGAGGCGACGGCGCCTACCGAGCCGATCACCCCTACTGAGCCAGTAGTAGCGCCAGTAGCACCAGAAATTACACCACTTGTAGCCGAGCCGACGACGGCGGCAGTAGAGGCGCCAGAGACGACGCCACTTACTGCTACGCCAATCGCACCAGATACAGCCCCAGCTGAGGCGGCACCAGTGATGCCAGAGCCAGTTGTAAGTTCGCCATTTGCGGGCAGCGCACCATTTGAGCCAGCACCGATTACGCCAGCTACGGCGCCAGCGACCCCGATTGCTACGCCAGCCGCGAGCGACCCGTTTGCTACAAACTCAGCCACCAATACACAAAAAGGCGAAAAGATGCTTTTTGGTAAAAAAATCACCACGACAACGATTATTTTGATGGCGGTTTTGGGCGTACTGATTGTTGGCGGAATTGTGCTGGCGATTTTCTTGGCCACTAATCAGTGATTAACTAAAAATAAGAATTTCACCAAGACTCACATAAACAGCCAGGGGCGCTTGGCGCCCCCTCTTGGCCTTCGGCCAATTCACCCCCGCAATGCTCGCTATGTGTAAATTCTTTTTTAGGCGACGAATAGCAGGTAAAAGGCGAGCGTATTTTTCGCCATATGCATAATGATGCCAGCGTTGATGTTGCCAGTGATTTCGCGGAAGCCGCAGGCGACCATAGAGAGGGCGAAAACATCAATCGCGACATTCCACTGACCGTGAGCGAGGGCAAAAATAAGGCTCGTGATAGTAGCAGACAAAATAAAGCCGAGCTTGGCGCGAAGCCGCCCAAAGATTAGGCCACGGAAGATGAGTTCTTCCATAATTGGGGTGACGACGCAAATAAAGAAGAAGGCAATAAGCAAATTAGCACCAAAAAGCATATTTGGCAGGCCGACATCTTGGGTTTCGTCCCAATTGACAAAGGTAAGGACGACACGGGCTAATGCTACGAGTAAGACCGAGGCAATAAAATAAACAATGGTGCCAAGTAGCCCGAAGCCAATGTCGCTCCATTTGGGGAGTGTTAGCCCCAATTCTTTGCGGGTGATGAGTTTTTTGCGGACGGCGGACATAATGCCGTAAAGTGCAGCAAAAATAACGCCCAAAATAGCGGCTTGCCAGAGTTGGCTAAACAATAACTCCCAGTTGATTGACCACGAAAACGAGCGCAGACCAAGCATTATTTAATAATCCTCCAAACATCAAGGAAAATAGTCAGTGCAGCGAGCGCTAAGATAACCAGAAAGCCACGGGTGATGATTTTTTCTTCGGTTTGTTGGCTGATTTCTTTTTTGCTGATTTTGGAGATTAAGACCATTAGCCAGCGACCGCCGTCAAGAGCAGGGATAGGCAGCAAGTTCATTACCGCGAGCGAAAGTGAGATGATGCCGACGAGGAGTAAGACCATGCTAGCACCCGAGGCGAAAGCCCCGGGGAACAAAATACCAACGATACCGATTGGGCCAGATAGGCCGTCGCCTGCGGCGGCGATTTTGGCACCACCCGTGCCGTCGCCTGCGCCAAAAACACCTTGTAAGTTGCTCCAAATACCAGAAAAAAGGTTGGCGAGCATCCCGCCGAGACCCTTGAAGGTTTCGTAGGTGAGTTGACCGGTGAGTGCCACGCCGACAATCGGCGCACTCCAAGTGGCACGGTTTGATTCGGTGCTAAAAGTAGAAACGCCGAGCACACCTTTGCCGCTCGTGCCGTCGCCAAGAGTGAGCGTTTTGGTAGTTTCAGCGTCTGCACGTTTGACAACAAGGCTGACCTCTTGGCTCTTGTAGGCAGCAGTCATCTTGGGGAGGTCGGTGCTGCGGAGAATTGGTTCGCCATTGAGACTTATCAAAATATCGCCTGTTTGCAAGTCATTTTTGGCAGCGACCGAGCCGGCAACGACTTGCGAAACCTCAACTGGGCCCAAGATTTCATGGTTGTCGGCTGGCACGGTAAACTGACTGGCGACCAACTTTGGCATACCGAAGAGCGACAGCCCTGTAAATACTACGGCGGCGAGAATTAAGTTTGACACCACACCAGCAAGCAAAAACTGCGTTTTGCCCTTAAAGCTAGCCGCACCATATGTGCCTTTACGTTTGTCGGCCGAGTTTTCGCCCTTGACACGACAAAAACCACCAATTGGCAGCCAGTTAATAGAGAAAATTACGCCGTTTTTGAGTTTTTTGCTCCACGCACGCGGCGGAAAGCCGATGCCGAATTCTTCTACCTCAATGCCGTTTTTGCGAGCCATCAGGTAGTGGCCGAATTCGTGAACAACAACAATCAGAGTTAGTAGCAATAAGCCGCCAATAATTTGTGCGATTAAAATCAGGACGCCCACCAAAGTCATATCTTCATTAGTTCCGCTTCTTTGGCCTTCAATTCGGCCTCAATTTTGCTAGTAAACTCTTGGGTAGTGTCGTCAATTTGCTTTTCCATCCGCTTGGCGTCGTCTTCGGAGGCGGTTTTTTCGTCTTTCATCTTTTTGACTAGTTTGCGAGCGTCTTCACGGGCGGCACGGAGGGCAATTTTAGCTTCTTCGGCCTTGCCACTTGCAGTTTTAACAATTTCGCGACGACGTTCCTCAGTGAGGGCAGGAATCGGCACGCGAACCACACGGCCGTCGTCGGCAGGGTTTAGCCCCAAACTCTGGTCGTTGCGAATCGCTGTCGCAATCGCCTGAATTGTGCTAGGGTCAAAAGGCGTGATATTTAATAGTGTTGCGTCGGCAACAACAACATTAGCGACTTGGTTAAGTGGCATAAACTGCCCATAAGCCTCAACCTTGACGCCAGCCAACATATCGGGGTGAGCACGCCCTGTGCGAAGTTTAGAAAGTTCGTTCTTAAACCGCTCCACCACACCCTGCATCTTCAATTTCATTTCTTCCATACTAAGAGTATATCATACTTTTTTGCTAGATTTGGTGCGGAATTTGACGGTGGCGTCGAATTTATCCATGTAGCGGCCGAGAGCGAGGCGAGTTTGCGAGTAAAAGGCGGTGGCGGAGGTGTAGCAGATGGCAACGACTGGCACGAGCACCCATTGGGCAATAAAGCCGACTAACTTCCAATGCGTGCGGTGCTTAGGCTTAGCAGGGAGCATCCGAATTGACAAAATCACAAGCAGCAACAGTCCAACCAACGCAAACTGCTGAACGGTAGAAACGATAAAAGGCAGCTGCTGAACGAGGAGGTCGGTGCGGGCGGCGCGATTGAGGTGGAGTGGAACAAAACCGCCAAAAGCAATTAGAAGCGGATAGGTTGCAAGGGTAAGCGGTTCACTGATAAGCACAAAAAAGTGGGCGAGTGTTTTTAGGAACGGCGCCTTGCGTTTGCGAGAGAAGAGGTTTGCGGCAACATAAGCGACATCGCTCGCACCATAGAACCAGCGGCGGAGTTGCTTCCATTGAGCCTTCATACTGGCACGCAAGGTTGGGCCTTGCACAATGTCTTGGCCGATGCTGATACCAACTGGTACGGCTTGATAGTCGCCATCAAAGAAGAAGTAGGAGCGCCAGAATTGGTGGCCGTCTTCAACGATAGAACGCTTGGTCCAGAAGCCCATCGCTTTGAGGGCGCTAAGTGGCTGGCTGTGGCTCGCAAAATTACGGGTCATATGGGGGCGCATTTGGCTGGCCAAACTCCAAAAGGTGTTGCCAGCCGCAACCA
Organism: Candidatus Nomurabacteria bacterium; assembly: GCA_031262695.1. Taxonomy (GTDB): domain Bacteria; phylum Patescibacteriota; class Saccharimonadia; order Saccharimonadales; family Saccharimonadaceae; genus WQUV01. The sequence continues at coordinate 88,037 of JAISHF010000001.1, forward strand.
CACGCATTGGGGCGGGGGCATCCCAGACATTGTTCAAAAATAGCGAAACGGGCTGGAACGAACAGCGGTCGCGGTCGGGGCGGATGACAAACTCGTAGGCGACGCGGTCAAAATAGTTTTTCTCGGGGCGGTTATCGCTGTCAAGAGTGGTGATAATGACTTGCTCGGCAGGGATTTGAGCTTGGTCAAAATAGGCGGCGACTTTGTGGCCAGCGAAAGTGATGTTTGGGCCTTTGCCGACGACTTCGTCAGGGAGGTCTTTGGGGTGCATAATCGTTAAAAAAGCATGGCATTTATTTTGAAATTTGGCTTGCAACTTTTCGGCAACTTGCTGGATTGCCTCGCCGCCACGCTCTTCGTAGGCGAGAGCGATAACAATATGGTCGCGGTCAGTGCCAGAGTTTAACACGCTTTCTATGGTTGGGGCGATAATATCATAGCCCTCGTCAAAGGCAGCGATAATAACGGCGTGATAAACATTTTTGGCTCTGGGGTAGAGATTGCGTTCAGCGGCAAGTAGGCGGAGAGTTTCTTCGTGGTCACGGACGAGGGCGGTTTTGCGACCGCCGTCGGCTTGGCGGCGGGCATAATTAGCATCGGCATCATCTAATTCGTGGAGCCAAGTGTGCCAGTTGATATGGCGATTGTGTTGCAAATTACGATAAGCAAGAACTAGGTTAAGCCCCATACGAAGAACACGAATAAAAACAATGGAAGTAATAAGCAGCATATAAATTGCGGCCCAAGAGGGGACGAAAATGGCGAGAATGACGAGCAAAATAATTGCACCATAGCTTAGAGCGGCGGGAAAAATCTCAAAAATGCGATAGAGCGGGCGACGCTTGCCCAGCGGAATCTCAAAATTGCTTTTCATGATAACTCCGCATTAAAAAGTAGCACACGGACCATAGTTACTCCAAGAGTAACTAGCACAAAATAAGATAAGAAAATGAAAATTTTGGCAAATTTTGCAGATTTTTGACGATAGAGTTGGAGGGCGAGGATTGTCCAGAAAAAAGTGATTCCAAGGCTCGCGATAGGAAAAATTATAGCGTGCCACCAGCGTGCGCCGAGGTAGTAATTGACGATGCCGAGGTTAGTATAAGATGAAAGGGTGCGGAGATATTTGGGTTCAAGTAAAACGAGCGAAATAATAACCGCGGCCAATGCTAAAACCCACATAATAACTAACATAGCAGCAAGACCGCGATGCTTTTGCCAGATTTCTTTAAGGCTTGCGCGAATTTCTTGGTTCATTACTAATAGTATATCATATTGTGGTATAATATATATATGAAAACGATAGATATTATAATTCCGTGCCATAATGAGGCGGAAGTTTTCCCGAAATTGCGAGAGCGACTGGTGGATTTGGCGGAAAAAAATCCTGCATATGCTTGGGAGTTTATTTTTGTCAATGACGGTTCACGCGATAAGACACTAGAAAAAATCAAGGATTTTGCGGGGAGCGATGGTAGAGTAAAATATCTCAATTTTTCACGCAACTTTGGCAAAGAGACGGCGATGTTGGCTGGGCTAGACTATGCGGACGGCGATGCGGCAGTAATTATTGACGCCGATTTGCAAGACCCGCCAGAGTTGATACCAGAGATGGTTAAAATCTGGGGAACTGGCGTGGATGATGTTTATGCACGGCGTAAGTCGCGGGCGGGCGAGAGCGTGATGAAAAAATGGACGAGTGCGGTGTATTACAATGTATTACAAATGATGACAAGGGTGCCGATTCAGGCGGACACGGGCGACTTTCGGCTGCTGTCGCGGCGGTGTGTTTTGGCGCTCAGACAGGTGAGGGAGCGGAACCGCAATATGAAGGCGATTTTTTCGTGGGTCGGCTACAAAAAACAAGAGATTACTTATGACCGCGACAAGCGGGCGGCGGGAAAAACTAACTTTAACTATGTGAAGTTGATTAATTTGGCGATTGACGGCATTACTTCATTTACGACAGCGCCGCTACGGATTGCGACGGTAGTAGGGGCTTTGATTACGCTGTTCGCATTTATCTGGATTGTGCGAGTGGTGATTCGGACGTGGCTATTTGGGCCAGACGTGGCGGGCTACCCAAGTTTGATGAGCGCGATTTTGTTGCTGGGAGGCGTGCAGTTATTGTCGCTTGGCGTGATTGGCGAATATGTCGGGCGAATTTTTATTGAAACGAAAAACCGACCGCTTTATTTTATTGAAGAATCAAATATTAAGCGCGCCAACGAAAAAGATTGATTGCTTTTGCGAAGTGGTTCGCCAGCGGCTTTGCGTTAGTTATTGCTTGCGGTGATGTCGGTGATGGGCGACCGAGTAAACGACTAGCCAAGCAACGCCAACGGCGGACAGAACAAAGCCAGTCAGAGTAGCACGGCTGGTGCCGTATCTGACTTCAATGCCGTCGGCGGTGGCGATTTGCACATCATAAACGCCGTCTAGTTCGTATTGCCCCGTGCCGACACCGATATTCTCGCCGACGCGGATGGCGACTAAGCCGTTTGGCGACTCAAAGACTTCTAGCTTTTGCGAGTTGCCGTCAGTCGTACTGGCGGTGTAGGCCGGATAATAGAAAAGTGGGTATTCTAGGTAGCCAGCGCAAGTTAACTGCTCCACAGGCGAAGTGGTACTAGCGTCGCAAACACGAATAATGCCCGCAGCTTTGCGCGCTAAAAGCCAATCGGGCATTTCTTCTTTAAGTTGGCACTGGCGACGTTCGGTGCAGCCCATTACGCGAGCAGGTAAATACTCGTATTCGGCACCATACCACCAAGTGCGGTCTTCACTCTCGGCGAGCGAGGACAGGCGATAGTCATACCAGTATTCCCAACGCGGATGATAGACGCCGAGTGCAATTTGCGAGGCGGCAGAGGCGACGACTAAAATCGTGCCAAAAACGGCGACGAGTTTATTGGTGTGGCTCGGCTGGGCTTGGTTGCGCTGCTCTAACCAGCCATTAACTAGCCAATAAAGGCTAATCCCAGCGACAAGAGCGAGGGCGAAGGAGGAAATAGTTAGGAGTCGCCACGGGAACTGGACGACAGTAAAAATGCTTGGCGCCCATTGCCAAGGGAAAAACCACGCCGTCGTCATAAAGGCAGCGGATAACCCGAATATGACCATCTGGCTAGTAAATTTACGAACTGGCTCGGGGAGTTTTTTACGCACAAAGAAGAAGGCGGCTAGCCCCAAGAACGCCACAATGCCAAGGCCGTAGAAGAGGTCGTATGCGACAGGAGTGTTAAAAAATAACTCGCCAAAATGAATGCCCCGATGCCAAACGGCGTCGGCGTTTTGGCCCATATTGGTTTCGGCGAAAACTGGGTTCATAATATTATAGAGGGTAGCGCCGCGGGCTTCTAGCATTGGCAGCAAAAATACGGCGGCGATTAGGAGCATTAGTGTGCCAGATAAGATGAATTTTGGCAGGGTGAACTTCCAGTTTTTGGCTGCGAAAAGCGGCCGCCAGTTAACGAGAACAAAAATAAGCGCAAGGGTCGCCCAAATTAGGGCCGAAAGGTTGTGAGACAAGACCATACCTGCACCGCCAACTACTAGTGGCAGAACGGCATTTTTGTCGCTTTTTTGAATGAGGCGCCAAATCCCCAAAAAGACGAGTGGTGCAAAAATGAACGGCAGCATCTCGCCATCGGCACGACGGATAAAAAAGTCAATCATATGGTAGGGGGCGACTGTGTAGGCCGCGGCTGCCAAGATGGCTGGAGTGGTTTTGCCGGTAATCTCACGGACTAATTTATAGCAGGCAAGAGCAGCGCCAAAAATCGCGACCACCATCAGGCCATTGACGCCGAGGTAGGTTAGGCCGCCAAAAAGTTTGGTTAGTAATAGCACAACCCAACCAGTGAGCGGGCCATAAAAAAGGCTTGGCGCATAGCCAAAGCCACCAAAGGCTGCAGGGTCAAATTGCGGGATGAGTTGCCCCGATTGCCAAGCATTAATGATGCCTTGGTAGCGGAACATATGAAACGGTGCATCATGGCCAGTTAGCGGCAAGCTGTGTAGAAATGGCAACGACACAACAAAAGCAACTGCCAAAACGAGCCAAAGCCCCCAATGTTTTGCAAAAAATGCCTTTGTTTTTGCCAAAAAGTTTTTCATTGTGCCTCCGCGATGGCTTGCTTGATTTTGGTGGCAATTTGGGCGAATTCTTCGTCAGTCATATCGTGGTTGCGGGAGCCGTGTTTAAGTTGCTGGTCGTTGTCGATTGGCACGAGGTGGATGTGGGTGTGAGGAACTAAAAATCCTTCTACAATAATGCCGATGCGCTTGGCGTTCATAGCCCTGCGGAGTGGGCCGGCCAATTTTTTGGCAACTTGCCAGAGATAATTATATAGGTCGTCGGGCAAGTCAAACAAATAGTCCAGTTGTTGCTTGGGAATCAACAAAGTGTGGCCGGCGGTAAGCGGGGAATTGTCTAAAAACGCAAGGACTTTGTCGTCCTCGTAGATTTTGTGGGCAGGGATTTCGCCGTTGATAATGCGGCTAAAAATGCTTTTTTCATTTTGTTCCACTTCACTCCTTTTTGCAATTTTTTGCACATTTTATATCTGTATTGTAGCATTTTACTCCAAGAGTAGCAAGTGTTTAGGTAAATGTTTTTTAGGATTTTTTGGCGATTTTGGCAATAAACTCGGTGGCGGCAATAATGTCGGCGGTGGTGTCGGTTTCAGAAATGTTGGCGGCGAGAATTGGAGCGGTTGAAAATGGGCCGAGAGGGCGAAAGGTGGTGAAGTTGGCAAAGAGGGCAGCGAGGGCGTGTTGCTGGGCGAGGTTTTCGGTGACGATGAGGTTAATGTCGTCAATGTCGGCAATATGGAAAGTGCCGCTGATGAGCCAAAGTGGGTGGGCTTTTTGCAAATCGTCCACGGTTTTGGCGTCGCCGGGGAAAATAATGGCGCGGGGCTGGGCGTTTAGGAGTTTTTCTGGGTCAAGATGGGGGAGGGCGGCGAATTCGGCAAGAAGGATTTGCTCGGGGCGACCATTTTTGGCGGTGCGGTCTAAAATCAAAAGAGTATTTTCTGGCGTAGCAGCATTAGGCTCGGCGATGGCGGAACGGCCAATGATTGCATCGGCGTCGCCGTCTTGGATAAGTTCGCGAGCTTGCGGGGCGTCGTCAACGCCAGTTAAAAGCATTGTAGTGGCGAGGCCTTCGGCTTCTAGAAAGGCCGCCGCTTCGCGAATGCGTGCGTCGTCGCCCTCGGGGAAGACGAGGCGAATCACTGGATGCTCCTAGCGCTAGCAGCGGCGAAAAGTATGTGAATCATAGCAAACTCCTAATGAAGGCGTCAAAAAGTGGGTGCGGGCGGTCGGGGCGAGAGCGGAATTCGGGGTGGGCTTGGGTTGCGACCATGAACTTCATGGATGGAGACTCCATAAATTCTACTAATTTGCCGTCAGGGCTGGTGCCAGAGACGACCAAGCCACCTTTTTTGATTTGCGGTAGGAACTTTTGGTTGACTTCATAGCGGTGGCGGTGGCGTTCCACGAGATTACTCTTGGAGTAGATTGTTGCGGTTTTGGTTTTTGGCACGATTTTAGCAGGATAATCGCCGAGTCGCATGGTGCCACCAGTGAGTTCTAGGCCTTTTTGGTCGTTCATAATATAGATGATGTTGTTTTTGCTGTCGGCGCCGAATTCTTCGCTGCTTGCACCCTCTACCCCGCCAAGCCGAGCGGCAGCGATTGCCGCAACTTGCAGGCCAAGACAGATACCGAGGTAAGGCTTGTCATTTTGCAAGGCGTAAGTAGCAGCGGCGATTTTGCCATCAACGCCACGAGTGCCAAACCCGCCCGGCACAAGCAAACCGTCCACATCACCAAATTCACGCAAGGCAAAGTCGTGGTCAGAGCCAGCCTTTTCAGCATTAATCCAGACGATTTCGAGGTTAGTCTTGTTGGCGGCAGCGGCGGCTTTGAGCGATTCGGCAACACAAATGTAGGCATCCTCGTTGCCAACATATTTGGCGACTAGGCCGACACGCACGGTGCGAGGGTATTTTTTAGTGCGGGCCGCGCTGATTTTGTGCCATTTTGCCATGTCGGCTTTTTTACCGCCAGCGAATTTGTCCAATATGTCTAGCACGCCTGATTGAACAAGATTCAGCGGCACATCATAGACGCTAGACACGTCTGGCAAATTGACAACTGCGTCCTCGGGGAGGCTCGCAAAGTTGGCGATTTTGGCACAAATCTCGCGCGGAGCAGGGCGCTCGGTGCGAGCGCAAACGAGGTCAGCAATAATACCGAAGCCACGGAGGTCGCGGAGGGCATTTTGGGCGGGCTTGGTTTTAAGTTCTTTGCTGGTATTAATCCATGGCACCCAAACGACACTGACATATAAGCAGTTTTCGATGCCGACGCGGCGGCGGAACTCGCGAATCGCCTCAATGAAACTCTGGCTTTCAATGTCGCCGACGGTGCCGCCAATCTCCACAATATGCACGTCTGAGCCTTGACTTTGCTGCGACTTTTCAATCGTATCTTGGATTAAATTGGTAAAATGTGGCACAAGTTGCACGGTGCGGCCGCCGAATTTGCCGGCGCGTTCGCTGGCGATTAGTTGGCTAAATAAATCGCCAGAAAGGGTGGTAGAGAAACGGTTAGTTTCAATATCTAGAAAGCGTTCGTAATGGCCGAGGTCAAGGTCGGTTTCGCGGCCGTCGTGGGTGACGAAGCACTCGCCGTGCTCAATCGGGTTAAGCATACCTGCATCCACATTAAGATATGGGTCGCACTTCTGAATAGAGACTTTTAGCCCCTTGGCCTGTAAGATAGCGCCGATGCTGGCGGCCGTAATACCCTTGCCAACGCCTGACAAAACCCCACCAACAACAAAAATATATTTGGCGGCTGACGCCGAATTTACTGCGTGCGTTTTTTTAGTTAACCCGTTTATCATATCTATATTGTATCACCACCGAGTCCGATAGGGAAGAGGTGAATTTATTAAAACGCTAAACTAGTATAATAATTATTTTGGACGATGGTTTCGGAGAGGTTGAAACGGCTGGCAACGAGTTGGTTGATGAGTTGGGCATAATTAGCAGGGATAGCGGCGGCGTCAAGGCCCTCACGTGGGACGAAAAGCTTTTTGCTGGCGTAATAGCGGCCGTAATCGCTGACCCATGAGCGGTCGGCGAAAATGGCAAGGCCAGAGGCGGATTCGTCTAAAATATCGCGCCCCATCATCAGGCGGCTGTCAAATTTAATGCCCCAGAGGTTGAGGAGTGTCGGCAAAATGTCGGCGCTAGAACCAACTTTTTCTACGCGGGCGGTCGGCATTGACGGGTTCCAGATAATCAGATTACTGCGGTTGGCTTCAATTGTAGCGTCGCGCTCGTAAGTAGAGAGCTCATTCAGATTGTCTAGACTCATCATGTACGGGTAATGGTCGCCAGCCAGCACAATGACGGTGTTGTCTAGCTCGCCCGCATTACGGAGACCTTCTACGAGCTTGCCGACAGCAAGATCTAATTCAATTTGCGAAGCTTGATAAATCTTAGCCTGGGTAGAGAGGCTGAGTTTAGCGACGGCTTTTTTATGGCGATTAGCCACCCACTGGTCATTCCAGCTGCTGTATTCGCCATGGCCAGACATTGTCAGCAGGTAAGTCGCAAAAGGAATGCGGCTACCATCGTCATTGCGGGCTTTAGCCTTTTCGGTGATGAACGGCAAAACGGTGTCAATAAGCTCGGTATCGGACTGAATCCATTGGCTGCAAGTTCTGGCGCCGACTAGCGCGTCCATACCTTGACCACAGGCAAGAAAATCCGAAAAACCGAGCGTCGGACGAGTGGCAACGCGGTCGTAGTAGGAACTTTCGGTGAGAGTGTAGGAACTTTTGGCGTCAAAACCATTCTCGGCAAAACTATTGCCAATCGCAAGCGGAAAAGTCGTTTCACCGTCGCGCCAAGTCTTGAGCAGAGTTTGAGTTGGGAGCAGACCCGTCAACACCTGAAACTCGCCGCCGATAGTAGATAATATATAGGGCGAATAAAAATTATCAAAAACAAAGCCGGAGTTGGCCATTTGGTAGAGGTTTGGCGTCAAGGTCTCGTCCACGGCGGCAGAATTGAAGCTCTCGGCGACGATAAGAATGAGGTTTTTGTCTTTAAGCAATCCGGTGTGAGCGTTGGTGTAGGACGGGCTAGAACCAGCCAAAGCTTGGCTAATTTCGGCGAGTTTTTTGGGCTGAGTTTTGGCGACAGCGACAAGGTCAAGTGTAGTTTGCGGGGCATAATCGTCGGCAAGCGGGCCGTGGGCGGTCGGATCGGCGGCGGCGATGACGGTCGGCTCAAAACCGAGCATCACTTGGCGGATGTCAATCGTTTCGGTGGCGATTAAGCCAAGTTCGCGGACTTGCGCACGCATATCGCTAGACTCAAAATAGAGATAATTGGGGCTACCGAATTTTTTGCCAAAAGTTTGTAAAGTGAGAAAAACCACCCCTGTTAAAGCAATAATTACTCCAAGAGTAAAGACGATAGTTTGCCACCATTTTTGCATTTTGAGGTGCGAAAAATTGAAAAACCAGACGGCAAAAATTGCCGCGCCAGCCACGGCAAGAAATGCGACGACGATTGGCCAATTTTGGCCGAGTTCTTGCCAAAAAGCGGTGATGACGGGGCCGACTTCGGACTTGACCATACCCATTTGAGCGAAGCTGGCGGGCAAGTCACGGATTTGGATGAGGGCAAATTGGGTGATAAAAAGCACGGCGAGAATAGCGCAAAAAACGGTGGCGGTAATGCGGGCAGCAAGGCGTGGCAAAAAGCTAATCAAAAAACCAATAAAGGCCCAAACGAGCGAAAAAACGGCAATTAGCCAAACGGCGCGGATACTCCAGCCGCCGAGAAAGATTTTGAGAATGATTTCGCTCACGAAGGCGGCGGCGTAGAAAATAATTGGCAAAATAAGAATATTGAGGGCAGGTTTTGCCTTTTGCTCTGGTTCTTTTTTTTGTTCTGGTTGAGTTTTAGGTTTATGAATAGGTTTCGGTGCTGGGCGAACAACGCGTTTCTTTTTAGGCGCGGGGCGACCGACAATTAAACCTTCGGTGTTAGAGATGAGGTCATTCATCTAGGGCCTCAGTTTGGTAGCTTTTGGTTTGGCGGGCCCAGAGTTTGGCATAGGTGCTGTCGTTTTTGAGGAGGTCTTGATGAGTGCCGCTTTCGGTGATTTTGCCATTTGCTAGCACGACGACACGGTCAAGATTGGCGACCGTAGAAAGGCGGTGGGCGATAACGACAGAAGTGCGGCCGCGCATCAGTTTTTGCAGAGCGTCCTGAATTAGCGCCTCGGACTCACTGTCTAGGGCGGAGGTGGCTTCATCTAGAATAAGGATTGGGGCGTCTTTAAGGATGGCACGGGCGATGGCAATGCGTTGGCGTTGGCCACCAGAGAGTTTAACGCCGCGTTCGCCGACAAGAGTTTCTAGGCCTTTTGGCAGGTCTTTGACGAATTCCCAAGCGTTGGCTTGTTTTAACGCTTTGATGATTTCTTCGGTTGTAGCGTGTTCGCGGCCGTAGGAAACATTTTCAGCGATAGAACGGTGAAAGAGGAGACTCTCTTGCGGCACATAGGCGATATTTTCACGCAGGGATTTTTGGGTAACATCTTTGATGTCTTGGCCGTCAATGAGGATTGCGCCAGCCTCAACATCAGAAAATCGGAGCAGTAATTTGGTGAGGGTGGTCTTGCCAGAGCCAGAAACGCCGACCAAACCGACGCGTTCGCCTGATTTTACTCCAAGAGTAAAATCTTGAAAAACGTTAGCTTTGCCCTCGTCGTAGCGAAAAGTGATATTGTCAAACAGGATGTCGCCTTTGTCGACCGAGAGGCGTTGGGGCGAGTTGTCGGTGATGGCGGGGTTCTCCTCTAAAATCTCGGTCATCTCGGTGGCGTTGCCAAAAGCCTCAATGATGTCTTTGATGATGCCATTGATATCCCACATACGACCAAAAATCAGCTGGGTGTAAGTATAAATCAGCACGGCGGTGCCAAGCGAGAGCCCAAACCACTGGGTGCCACCGATGACAAAAACAAGAGCCGTGGCTAGCAAAAGTGCCAAGACGATAGAATTGAAAATGTGGCGATTGGTGGTAAAACGGAGGCGTTTGAGATCTAGGGCAACGACCTTTTCGGTGGCCTGCTGATAGCGCTTTTTCTCGTCGGTTTCGCGGGCATAGGATTTGACGGTTAAAATATTGCCGATGGCGTCGGCAAGTTTGCCGGTTTTTTCGCTGCTGGCGCGGGCGGATTCTTCACGCAGATTATAGACGCGGCGATTGAGGAAAAATGTAAAGACAAAAAAGAGAATAATCACTACAATAAGCGTGATGGCATAAGCAGGAATATAGCGAAAGAGGACAACACAAGAAGCGACGAGCAGGGCAATAAATGGCACGATACGAAAAACGAGGTTATCAAGCAAGCTCTCAAAAGCAGAGACGAAACGGCCAGTATAATTGACGAGCGAGCCAGAGAAGCGGTTGTTGTGGAAGGTCATAGATTGGTTGGCGACGGCTTGAAAACAGACGAGGTCAAGGTCGGCCATCATTTTGACCTCGTTCTTCCAGAGGACCCAGAGTTGCCAGCGGCGGACGAGTTCGCCTGCGAGCATTACGCCGACAGCGGTGAGAACAAGTGGTAGGAACTCGGCTAAGATATTGGCACCGAAGTTGCCGGCGGCGAGCTTGTCAATAATACGCGAAAAAACTAGCGGCACATAAGTGTCAACTAACAAAACACCTGCGACACTGGTAGCGAGCATAATAAAAAACGCCAATTTGTAATGTCGCAACTCCTGCCAATAATAGTGCAGGGTGCGACGCGGGAGCGCCTTGGGTTTGGTTGAATTTTCGTCCATACTGATATAAGTATAGCACATTTTGGTAAAATTTATAAGTGCTTTTGGTAATTTATTGCCGATTTTTCGCGTTTTTTGCTTGATTTTTGATAATGGTTTTGGTATAATGATTTCATAGAGGCGCACCAGCGCAAGGGGTGCACCTCATTGTGAGGACACTTAACTGCTAGTAATAGCGGTTAAGTTTTTACCGTTTTCGCCCTGAAAAGAGCGAAATGGTAATGCGTAAGAACAAAATTCTTAACGATACACTCACAATTCTAGCCTAGCACAACGTAAAATAAATCTAAGCATAAGTGTCAACGGTTATGTTTATTCTGACCCCAGGAGGGGGTAGGGGTCAGAAACTTTATAAAAAAATCGTAAGAAATGGGGCGAAAAACATAGTATAATATATATATGTTGGAGGAATTGGGAGTGCCGCGGGCGAGGGTAAAAGTTTTGCGGTTTTTTGCGGGCGGCGAAATTGAGGTTGGGGTAAGGGAACTTGCACGGGCGTTAAAAATGAACGCTGGCAATGTACAGCGGGAGCTGGCAAAACTCACGAGTTTGGGGTATTTAGTAAAAAAATCGCAGAGCGGTGGGGTCGTTTACTCCAAGAGTAAGCGACTTGATGACCTCTGTAAAATGGTGGCGATTTGATGAAAAATGAAAAAACTGCCACGGGGGCAAAATATAGCCCGTTATTCACAAAAATATTGCAGGCGCGGGGAATTGGGCTGGAAAGTGCAGCGGATTTTTTGCAGCCAGTGTATGAAAAATTGAATGCTCCTGACGATTTGCCAGATGTGGCGGTGGCGGTGGCACGGATTTGGCGGGCGATTAAAAATAATGAAAAGATTTTGGTGTTTGGTGATTATGATGCGGACGGGATTACAGCGACGGCGGTGCTGGTGCGAGGGCTAAGGCATTTGGGGGCGAAGGTGGTATGGGATTTGCCAGAGCGAACGACTGACGGTTATGGTTTGCCGATGCGGATTTTGGAAACAATGCCTAAGGATGTAAAATTAGTGATTACGGTGGATTGCGGGAGTCGTGATTTGGCGGTGGTGCAGAAATTGAAGGAGCAGGGGGTGGATGTAATTATTACCGACCACCACGAGGTGGGGCAAGAAAAGGGAGCGGACGGGGTGTTGCGAGATGTTTTGCCAGAGGCGGTGGCGGTCGTCAACCCTAAGCGAGCCGATAGTAATTATCCGTTTCGGGATTTGGCAGGGGTGGGGGTGGCGTTTCAACTGGTGCGAGCGGTTGCTAGTGATGGTTGGACGAAATGGCTGCTGGATTTAGTGGCAGTGGGGACGGTCTGCGATCAGGTGCCGCTGCTCGGCGACAATCGGATTTTAGTGCAGTATGGGCTGAAAGTGATGCCGAAAACGAAGTGGGCGGGCTTACAGGAATTGACGAAAGATGTAAAAAAGTTGGATGCGTATGCACTAGCGTTTCGGGTGGGGCCAAAAATTAACGCTAGTGGGCGACTAGAATCGCCACGATTGGCATTAGAATTATTACTAGAAGACAATAAACCGCGGGCGGCGGAATTGGCACAAAAATTAAACAAACTAAACGACCTGCGGAAGAAAAAACAAGAAAAAGCCCTCGCGGAACTGGAAGTTACTCTTGGAGTAAAAAACGGTTTAACAGGGGTAGAAAATGATAAAATCTTGATAGTTAGCGGAAAATGGGAAGAGGGCTTAATTGGGCTGATTGCGGGTAAATTGGTGGAGCAATATGGTAAGCCTGCGTTTGTTTGGACGGAGACGAGCGAAAAAATTAAGTGCAGCGCGCGGAGTTTTGGCGAATTTTCGTGTGCAGAAGCGATTGGGCGGCTACGCGAATTGGGGCTGATTGAAAAAGGCGGTGGGCATGCGGCGGCGGGTGGGGCGAGTGCGCCAAAAGCAAATTTTGCGGCAATAAAAAAAGCCCTGAACGAATATTATGACGAATTGGGGCTGCAAAATCAGGCACGTTTTTTGCGGGAGCAGGCAGATGCGACGGTGGAAGATTTTGCGGAACTGGACTTGGCGTTATGGCAGGAGTTGCAAAGTTTGGCGCCGTTTGGGCAGGGTAATGCGGAGCCAGTTTTGCGTTTGCGCGGGCGACTCTGCGAAAAGCGAACGATGGGTAAAAATAACGAGCACGTTTGCTTGATGGTGGCAGAAAAAATGCGGAGCGCGAATGGCGAGCGGCGGCAATTTAGTTTTTGCGCGTGGGGTGGTGCAAAAAAATGGGGGACGCTAGCCTGCTGGGGCGAGGCGCCAGAAATGGGTGAATATGATTTTGATTTTCGGGCGATTTATTCGGATTATGGTGACGAGCATTTGGAAGGGCAAGTGATAAATATCACACGAGCGAGCGATTAGAATTACATTGCTTGGTCGGAGGTGACGCGGTTAACTTCTTGGACCGTGGTGATGCCCTTCAAGGCCTTGAACATACCGTCTTGGCGAAGAGTAATCATACCTTTGGCGATGGCCATTTTTTGGATGTCGCTGGCGGTGGCGTGGGCGACGATTAGCTTTTGGACATCACTGTCAATTTCTAGGGCCTCATAAACGCCGGTGCGGCCGCGGTAGCCGTCAGGGGTATCCTCAGAATCACGGCCACGGCGGAGCATAAACTCTTTGGCGTCTTTGAGTGGCAAGCCGTCATAGCCGAGATCTTCGGCAAACTTTGGGATATCTTCAACTTTTGGTGGCAAGAGCCAGCCGACGGTTTCGCGGATTTCACTAGTTTCAATGTCATTTGCTACAACATCTTCGGCGTTTGGAGCGACGCGGCGGCAGAGCCGTTGGCCAATAATCGTATTCAATGTAGAGGCAATCAAAAACGGCTCGATGCCCATATCAAGCAGACGGGGCAAAATACCCGAGGCGGAATTAGTGTGGAGGGTGCTAAAAACCAAGTGGCCAGTGAGGGCGGCTTGGACGGCGAGCTGGGCGGTCTCGGTGTCGCGAATCTCACCGACCATAATCACGTCAGGGTCTTGGCGAAGAATGCTGCGGAGGCCGTTGGCAAAAGTGAGCCCTGCCGCGGGATTAACTTGGATTTGATTGACACCAGCGATTTTGTATTCTACTGGATCTTCAAGGGTGATAATATTGATTTCAGGCGATTTGATTTCTTGAATCAACGAATAGAGCGTAGTGGACTTACCAGAGCCAGTTGGACCAGACGTGATGACCATGCCGTTTGGCTGGTCGATGCCGCGGCGAATCGTGCGGAGCGAGCGGCCGACGATGCCCATTTTTTCAATGCCAATTTGGCCAGTTTCTTTTTGCAAAATACGGATTACGACTTGCTCGCCCCAAACAACAGGCGAGGTCGCAATACGCAAGTCAATCGCTTGGTCGCCGACTTTTACAGAAAATTGACCGTCTTGCGGGGCGCGTTTTTCGTCGATTTTCAAACCAGCGAGAATTTTGATGCGGGCAACAAGTTGACCCTCAATAGTTTTAGGCAAATTCATCACCTCACGCAAGACGCCGTCAATACGGCAACGGACAAGTAGGCGAGTTTCTTCGGGCTCAATGTGAATATCAGAAGCACGCGACTTGACCGAATACTCCAAGAGTGAAACTAAGGCTTTCGCAATCGGGCTATCCTGAACAATGGTTTTAACTTCGGTATTGACTTCGTCGTCCATGGCACGGTTCGCTTCAACGGCGTTATCAACAACAGAAAGGTCGGAGCGATATTGCTCTAAAATGTCGCCGATGGCGTCGGGGCTGGCCATATAAACGACGAGTGGCTTGTGCAGCATATTGGAGAGGTAGTCGATTTTTTGGGTGTCAGTGGCGTTTTCAAGAGCGACATAAACTTTGCCGTCACGCTCGGCAAGTGGCACGGCGCGCATTTTGTTGGCGGAATCCTCCGAAACTAGGTGTAAAATATCCACGCCAATGAGAGCGCCATCAAGATAAGCAAAAGGAATGTTAAACTCGTGGGCAATGGCATGGGCGAGGATTTGCGGGCTAATCAAACCGTCATCCAGCCAAGCTTTGGGGTTTTGCTTTTCGGGTGGCAAAATGCGGACGCGGAGGGCGTCAACAAGGCCGTTGTCAATTATCAGTTTAGCGATTTTCGCCTGCGTATCGGCGCCAAAATCCATCAGCGGCCTCCGCTAGTGTTAGTGCTTGGCGTAGTTTCTTCGTCGTCTTCTTCCTCTGGTAAGACGCAGGCAGGGTTTTCCTCAGGGTCGCAAGTTGGGTCAACGACCTCAAATTGGCCGTAACAATCTTCCTGCGAGATTTCGGAGCCTTGGTTCATATCGCCGATACAGACTTCAATGGTTGGGTCAATCGCCTTGTTGTTAAAAATCAATGGATCGGGCTGGGTGACGCCGGCTGGAATCGCCTCAACTTGCTCAATAATTGCTGTGGCTTTTTCGGGTTCGCCGAAAATGGCGCGGGTGACGACGACGGCGAGAATCGCCGAAAGCACAGCGAGCGCGAAACAAACGATAATATCAACTTTTTTCATTGGGTTCCTCCTGTGCTAGTGCCGGGTAGCGATTTAGATTTTTTCTTGGCAAGAACGGATGCGGCGTTGATTTGGGTGGTGGTCATATTGACGGTTTTGGGTGAGGTGTAAAAACCGTTGCCTTGGACAGAAAGTTCAATCAGAGTTGGCGAGCGGAAGACGAAGGTGGCAGCATTGACTTCAATTAGGCGAATAGAACGCTCAAGGTTATTAAGAATAGCCGAGATGCCAACTGGCTGGTCGCAAGAGGTGGCCTGCCCCGTGCAGCCGAGAGCGCCGACAACTTGGAAGGACATATTCATTGTTTTGGCCGAAGTATTGAGGGTCGGCGTGATAGTAGAATCGCGACCAACAGAGATGCCTTGGGTGACTGCCTCATTGTCGCCGACACGAGTAATGACGAGATTAGCGACGCTGGCGCCAAAGGCGGCAAGATTGTGGTAGGCTGGCAGGGCGTTAGCAACGACGCGGAGTGGCTCGTCACGATATTCTTGGCTTTTGGCGGTATCAATTAGGTTTTGGTTATCGCGAAGATCGTTAATGTCCGCCATCACGACCTCAAAGTTTTTAATGTTATTTTCAGTGACTTCAAGGGTGGCTTGTTTTTGCTTATTGACTTCGGTTTGGAAGGTAATCATTTTGGAAAGGTAGTTGACAGTGACGGCAGTGACGGCGATGAGCGCAGCAGCGGCGGCAACCGAAATAAACATCAGGTAATTGGCCTTGTCAATAATTGCGCGTTTGCTGGATTGTAAACCTTTGCGGGCCATTATTCTTCCTCCTCGGTGGTTGGCGCGGCGGCAAACCAGTTATTGTTGATTTGCAAGTAGGAGTCGGTGACGGTTTGGCGCGGGATGCCAAGCACGCGGACAAAACGGTGTTGCATATTGAGGGCGCCGGGGTCAATGTCAAAGGACATTTTGAAGCGGAGGGTTGGCGCGCCGCCCGAGTTGACTTCTAGGGTTGGGAGTTCGTCGTCGGCGACTGATTCGTCGGGGATTAATTTACAACTACTAGTTACGCCGTCGGGGAGCAAACACTGTGATTCAAATTTGAAGCCGTTATAATCACGACCGTCGCGATAAATGCGGATTTCACTGCCATCTTGGGCGCGGGTGATGCCATAAATGATGCCACGAGTTGGGCTGTCGGCCTCGGTGTCAATATCTTCGCGCTCTACTTGGATTTCGTTGCCGTCGGGACCAGTGTAATAGCCGTAATCATAATAGAGCCGCTCCATTGTGGCTTTAAGAGCGTTTAGGGCCTCGTAACTATATATACTTTGGGCGTCAAAGGAAACGCGATAAGAAGTAACATTATAGTTAAGCTCAGTGAATTGAATGGTTGGCTCGCCAGTTTGTGGGTGGCGCGGCACAACATCCGAAACAATGCCAAGAACGCGCGAGAAAACGGATTTTTGCTGGCCGATTTCGCCGAGTTCTTTTAATTGGTTTTGGATAGTAAGGTAATATTGGAGGTCGTATTTG
Source organism: Candidatus Nomurabacteria bacterium (assembly GCA_031262695.1). Lineage (GTDB taxonomy): Bacteria > Patescibacteriota > Saccharimonadia > Saccharimonadales > Saccharimonadaceae > WQUV01. Next base: position 104,891 of record JAISHF010000001.1, read on the forward strand.
TCGTCTTGGACAAGACCTTGGAGCTTGGCGTGGTTTTCTTTGATTTGTTCGGTGCGGTTTGCGGTGATGGCTTTTTGCACGGCAAAAGTGGTGCCAAAAATGGCAAGCAAAATACCACAGGTGGCACCGACCAAAATGCAGCCTGCAATCACGAGGTTGCGGATTTTCTGAGTGCGGAGGGCGTCGCGTTTGATTTGTGGGACGAGGTTGATTTCAAACAGGCCGTTGCCTTGCGGTGAATTATTTTGCATTATTTGGCACCTCCACCTGGGTTGGTCGGGTCTTTGGCGCCGTCAAGCAATTTTTGGCCCGCAATGGCTGCCTTTTCGCCGACGGTTTGGGTGAAGTTGAGGAGTTTGAGCCATTTGCTTGGTTCGATGTATGGGGCGACATCGTTGGTGCGTTCGGCAAGGCCGAGCACGACCGAGAATTCGGTAGCGACAGTGCGGAGGGCGTCACGATATTCGGGCGGAACGGCGACTTTGCGCCACGGGTTCGCGGCGTCAACGGGCATTTTAAGGCGGCCAGAAATATAGTCTAGCATTAGTGGCACGGATTCGCCGTAGTTCGCGACAATCGCACCGCCGATTGGCACGGTTGGGTAGTTAGTGTTGAAGGTGCGGACGACTTTGGCAAGTTCGTAAACGAAGGTGTCTAGCGCGGCGTTGATAGCGATGAAGATTTTGCCGTCTAGTTTGTCTTGGGCGAGGCCAAATTTGAGGAGGAATTGGCGGGCTTGGTCTTCTTTGATAGAGAGGGAGGTGCTAGCGACTTTGACGAGGTCGCGGAGGCCGAGCGGGACAGAGCGGAGGAGGCGCGGCGCGCCGTAATAATAGACGGCGATGTCAGTGGTGGCCTCACCGTAGTCGACGATTAGGCGGGCATCGGTGGCCTCAAATGGGTAGAGGGCGCGGCACATGGCGATAACTTCGGGCTCGGCGGCATAGACATTGAAGCCGGCATCCTCAAAGAGGTCAAGGCGGCTCTCGGCAAAGGCGCTGGTGGTGCTAGAAAGTAAGATGTCAATATTTTCGGGGTCGCTCGGGATAGAGCCGAGGTTTTTCCAGTCAACTTCGGCGTCAGAGAGGGCGGTCGGGACAAGGCTATCTAGTTGATACATCATGGTTTTTTTGAGGTCAGCGTCGTCTTGGGTAGGGACTTTGATAATACTAGTGAAGGCCTTGCTGCTAGGGAGACCGAGGACGCAATTTTTGGTGACGATGCCAGATTGTTCAACCAGCATTTTGACCGTAGCCATAAAGGCTTGGCGGCCAGCGTTGGAGTCGTCTTGCACAAGTCCCTCGGCGATTGGCACATAACCGAAGTGTTTGAGCGTCCAGCCAGAGTGCAGGCTGCCCGTGAGTTCGGCAACGCGAAGGCTGTTCGTGCCGATATCTATTGCGAAAAATTCGCCCAACCCGTTAATTAAACTCATACATATATATTATACCACAAGCGTAAACGGCGTAAATATTGACTTTTAAGCATAAGTGTGATATAATGGTGGGTAAGGGGGCTTTTCTGTGCTTGCGGTTTTGGGTGTTAGACTGGCGTTTGAGGGGTGTTTGTGGTATGATTTAGATGTGGGGGCGTAGCTCAGGGGTTAGAGCAGCCGGCTCATAACCAGTTGGTCGTTGGTTCAAATCCAACCGCCCCCACCAATGCCGCCTTACTCAAACCAAGGTCCAAAAGATCTTGGTTTTTTGGGCTTAAATCCCGAAATGGAGACCAGAGATGGTCTATATTTTTGTTGCCTTGTGATAATATGGAAGCATGGCAAAAGTAAGAACCGGCATGTTCGGAAACAAAATAGTCTATAACGACGACGGCACAAAAGTAACTCTCCGACAGGGCCTATTCACCGGTAACTACACTCTAAAGAAGGATAGAAAAACCACCGGCTCCGTTCGAGTTGGATTCCTTGGAAACTACAAAGTCAGAGAACGTGGCAAAGATACAAAAACCGTAAAGCGAAGCTTTGGGGCTAACCAATTCGCTTTAGAGAACAACGTAAATTAGTGGTATAATGTAGACATATATGCCATTAAACATTTTCAAAGGCCACCAAGAAACGAGCGATGCGCCAAAACTCCTCGATAATATCCAAAGTAGAGCTATTGACGATCTCTCCCAAACTCTTCGGCATAATAGCCGTGTTTGTATCGCTGCCGCAAGCTTCTCGATTTACGCATATGAAGCCTTGAAAAAAGAACTAAAAAACATCGACGAGCTCAGATTTCTATTCACGCACGAAGCCTTCACGGCTGAAAAAACCAAAAAAGAAGCCCGTGAGTTCTACATCCCGCGTCTTGACTCCGAACGAAGCCTTTATGGGACCGACTTTGAAATCAAACTCCGAAACGAACTGAACCAACAAGCTATCGCAAAAGAATGCGCCGCATGGATTAAGAAAAAAGCCCGCTTCCGCGCCAACGTTAGTCAAGATTTTATTAGCCCTTTGATGGTCGTAGAAAACGGTGACGAAAAAATCGCCTATAATCCATTTAACAACTTCACGACCGCCGAACTCGGACTCGACCGTGGCCACAACGCCTACTCGACAACCACGAAACTCTTCGCCCCTCAGTCGAAGCAGCTCCTGGATAACTTCAATTCCGTCTGGAGTGATGAGGATAAACTAACCGAAGTAACTGACCAAGTCCTAGATAGTATCACCGCCGCTTATAAAGAAAACTCCCCCGAACTTATATATTACCTCGCCCTATATAACATCTTCTCCGAATTTCTCGAAGACCTAAACGCTGACTTCCTCCCGAACGAAGCCACTGGTTTCAAAAACTCAAAAATATGGGGCATGCTCTATAATTTCCAAAAAGATGCCGTTCTCGGCTGTATCTCAAAGCTTGAAAAACATGGCGGGTGCATCCTCGCCGACTCAGTAGGCTTGGGAAAAACTTTCTCCGCCCTCGGCGTTATAAAATACTACGAATCCCGCAACAAAACCGTCCTCGTCCTCTGTCCGAAACGCCTCGAACAAAACTGGCGAACCTACAAACATAATTATAAAAACAACCAACTCGCCGATGACCGTCTTCGTTATGATGTCTTGTTCCATACCGACCTCGACCGCGACCGCGGCATGAGCGGCGACATCGACCTCTCGATGATAAACTGGGGAAATTATGACCTCGTCGTCATCGATGAAAGCCACAACTTCCGAAACGGCGAACATTCGACCCATAAAAAAGACGAAGACTATGAGAATCGCTACCAAAAACTCCTCCACAAAATCATCCAAAAAGGCGTAAAAACGAAAGTCCTAATGCTCTCCGCAACCCCAGTGAATATCGGCTTTGATGACCTAAAAAACCAACTAAAAATCGCCGCCGAAGGTGACTTAGCAACTCTCGGGGACACGCTAAAAACCGATAATCCGATCGATATCATTTTCAAAAACGCCAACGCCGCCTTTAACGCATGGAGCGAGCTCCTGCCGGCCGAACGCACGACCGAAAAACTCCTAGCTAGTCTCTCTTTTGACTTTTTCGAACTCCTCGATTCCGTTACTATAGCCCGAAGCCGCAAACATATCGAAACATATTACAAAGACCCGAACCTCGGCAATTTCCCGACCCGCTTAAAGCCGAAGAACCCCCGCCCAGAGCTTACGGACATTGACGGAATTGACTACAACACTCTTTTCAAATACATAGACGCACTGAACCTCGACATCTACACCCCCCTAAAATACGTCTACCCCTCAAAACTCGAAAAATATATAAACATGGAAAATAACAGCGCCGCAAAAACCTACCTCAACCGCGAACAAGGCCGAAACGCCCTCATGACGACGAATCTCCTAAAACGCGCCGAAAGCTCAATCTACGCCTTCCGCCTAACTTCCCAAAAAATCTACGACCTTATAAACAATACCCTCGACTCGATTGAGAAGTTCGAACAAGGACGAGGAGGAAACGAAACATTTGACGACGAAACCACTTTTGCCGAAGGCGACGAAGAAGATTTCGCCGTCGGTAAAAAGTTCAAAATCGCCCTCGAAGATATCGATTACGTAGCATGGCGCGAAAAACTTGAATCAGACAAAAAAGTCCTCGACGAAATGCTCGAAACTACCAAAAAAATCACCCCCGACCACGACTCGAAACTAAAAGATCTAAAAAGGACGATAAAGAACAAAATCGAAAACCCAATCAACGGCAACAACAAAAAAATCCTCATTTTCACCGCCTTCGCCGACACCGCCGACTACCTCTACGAAAACCTAAAAGACCCGCTATTCGACAATTTTAATCTAAACTCCGCAAAAGTCACCGGAACGAAGACCCCCGAAACGACCATAAACTTGAGGAGCCGCGACTTTAACGAAATCCTAACTAATTTTAGTCCAAAAAGCAAAGACAAATCCGCCCTTTACGCCGATCGAAAAGAAGTCCCCGAAGACATAGATATTCTCGTCGCCACTGACTGTATTTCCGAAGGTCAGAACCTCCAAGATTGCGACTACCTCATAAACTACGACATCCACTGGAACCCCGTCCGCATCATCCAACGCTTCGGTCGAATTGACCGCATCGGAAGTAAAAACAAAGAAATCCAGCTCGTGAATTTCTGGCCAAACATCACCCTCGATGACTACATAAACTTGAAAGCCCGTGTCGAAAACCGCATGAAACTTGTCTCGATAACGGCAACCGGCGAAAACACCCTCGAAAACTCCGATCCAGACCTCGAATATCGTAAATCCCAACTCAAAAAGCTCCAAGACGAAGTTGTAGATATTGAAGAAATGTCAGGCGGCGTAAATATCATGGACCTCGGGCTAAACGAATTCCACCTCGACCTTCAATCCTTACTTAAAAAATACGGCGAAGCCGACAATATGCCTCACGGCATCCACGCCGTTGCCGCGAATGGAAAAGATGAGCCTAGTGGCGTCATCTTCGTTCTGAAAAACCTCAACCAAGGCGTAAATATTGACCACCAAAATCGTCTCCACCCTTTCTATCTCGTCTACCTAAAAAATAACGGCGAAGTCATAACGAACCACCTAAACCCAAAAGACCTCTTAGACAAATTCAAGCACCTCTGCATGAATACCGATACGCCTATAAAACCTCTTCTCGCCGAGTTTAACGAAGAAACCGAGGACGGTAAAAACATGAAAAAATATTCCGACCTCCTCGCCCGCGCCATCGAGTCAATTATCACCGTAAAATCCGAAACCGACATCGATTCGCTCTTTTCGGCAGGAGAGACCTCCGCGTTAGAGAACCCCATCAAAGGCCTCGGCGACTTCGAACTAATCAATTTCTTGGTAGTAAAATGATCGAGCTTCCCGCCTCAACTATCGTCAACCGCTTCGTCCCAAAAGAATCCTTCTATAAACACGCCGCTTTCACCCCAAAACTTCGTGAAATCTTTACGGACGAAATCGAAAAAATCACCTGGACGCACAAAATCTCCCCGGCCACTCTCCCAGTAGAATCCTCCCCCGACTACCCCGAAATCGACATCTTCCATATAAAACTTAAAACTTCCGACTTAAACCAAAAAGCCATAGAACTAATCGACAAAAACATCCCCCGTCCAGTCCTATTTATCCTGGAGCGTCCGACTGGCTACAAAAAAGCGATAATCGCCGCAAAATCCGGCAAAACCATCAACCACCACTTCGCCTCCGACTGGGCAAAAGAACAAAAAATCGCCCCAACAGGGCGAACGATGAAAGCACTCTATCTCTCAATTATATCACACCTTGACGAAAAAGTCAATATCCAAGGCGAAACCACCCCTGAAAAAGAGATAGAAAACGCCAAACTCCGAAAAGAACTAGAAGCAAAAATAGCGAAACTAACCACCGAAATCGCCAAAGAACCCGCCATAAACAAACGCCAATCCCTCGCCAAGAAGCGCCACGAACTAGAACAAAAACTCCAGACTCTCTGACCATTTCGTTGGTCTCGACGAAATGGTATTCCCTCCTGAAAATATGATATACTTATCATAAGAAAAGGAGGTAAGCGATGGGAGAAAAAGAAATAGTATTATTCGAGACTATAAAACATACAAACGAAAAAGGCGAGTCCATCTGGAGCGCCCGCGAGCTCATGTCTTACCTCGGCTACGATCGTTGGGAGAACTTCGAAAAGGCCATTCTTCGCGCGATGGATTCGTTTCAGTCAAGCAAAGCGAAAGAGTATTTAAGCATAAGCGAGCAGTTTCGTAAAGTCACGAAACAGCTCGAAAAGAAGAATCAGCATGGCGCATATACTATTTCCGTATCTGATTACGAATTAACGTATTACGCATGCTCTCTTATCGCCCAAAACGGCGATGTCTCAAAACCCGAGATTGCAAACGCCCAAAGTTATTTCATAATCCAGACCTTCCGCCAAGAACAGCTTGACCATATGACCGACGAAGAACGTCGCCTCTATACTCGCCAGCAAGTCACCCAAGAAGACAAAAAGCTATTTGATGCAGCAAAAGCCCATGGTGTCGAAAAATATGGAACATTTTACGATGCTGGCTACCTCGGTCTTTATGGTATGCGTTCAAAAGAAATCCGCCAGAAAAAACAACTCGGAAAAGATAAAGTTCTTGATCGTGCAGGCGCAACGGAACTTGCCGCCAACCTTTTCCGTATAACTCAAACTCAAGATAAACTAAAAAATGAATTTGAAAAAGGTAACTGCCTTGGCGACTCCGCCTCTACAAAAACACATTTCGATGTCGGTCAGGAAGTCCGGAAAACTATCGAAAAAATTGGCGGAACTATGCCCGAGGAACTCCCGCCCGAAACGGAGCACATAAAAACCCTCGAAAAACGCCTCCACCCGAAACAACTTAAAGGCGTAGCATCAAAGAAACTAAAGGAGAAAAACTAATGGACAATCAACCGTCATTGCGAGGAGCCGAAGGCGACGAAGCAATCCAGAAATTAAATATCGACACTCCGGTGTGTCATTCTGAACTTGTTTCAGAATCCATCGCGGAATTGAAAGACTATGTTGAACGCGCCGAAGACGCGAAAGAGCATTACGACTTTACTTGGCGCGGCAAAGCCGCCGCAATCGCCGAGGCCGCCATGCCCGTGAACAAAATCCTCCGCCCCGACCCCGAAAACTCCATTGACTTCAATAACACCGAAAACCTCTATATTGAGGGCGACAATTTGGACGCCCTAAAACTCCTCCAAGAATCCTACCTCGGCGCCGTCAAAATGATCTACATCGACCCGCCCTATAACACCGGCAAAGATTTCGTCTATCACGACAACTTCCACCAAACCGCCGAAGAATACGACGAAGAAACAGGGCGAATTGACGCCGAGGGCAACAAAAACTTCAAGAAAAACGATAAAACGAACGGCCGCTTCCACAGCGACTGGCTCTCCATGATGCTCCCCCGCCTCAAACTCGCGCGCAACCTCCTCATGGACGACGGCGTCATCTTCATCAGCATCGACGACAACGAACAAGCCAACCTCAAACTCCTCTGTGATGAGGTTTTTGGGGAGGAGAATTTTCTAGCAACAATTTCAGTCGTAAATAATCTCAAAGGGCGTTCTGACGATGAATTTTATGCAACAGCCAGCGAGTACATGTTATGTTATGCTCGGAAAATTGACCAAGCAGTTATAAATGGCTTTGAGTTACCAGAAAACATGCAAGAAGAATATAAGTTTAATGATGGAATTAGTAGGTATAAGGAAGTATCACTACAAAAAACTGGTAAAAGCAATCGCAGAATTGATCGTCCAAACATGTATTATGAAATATATTACAATCCAGAAACCAAAGAGTTCTTTGATAAACCAGAAAGCGGGGCGTTGGCGATTCTACCAACACCCATCAACGGAGTTGATGGGCGTTGGCGATGGGGCAAGGATACCTTCCGCAAAAACAAGGACACAGAGCTCGTAGCCCGCCAAGTCGGAGAAAACTGGCGAGTTTACGTTAAAATGCGAGATGTGGTAAATGGCGAACAGCGAAAGCTAAAACCAAAAACTGTCTGGATTGACCCGAAGTATGATACTGGAAACGGTGGGCGAGAGGTAAAAAATTTATTTGGCATTGCGAATTTATTTGAAAATCCAAAATCTGTCGATTTTCTTAAAGATGCAATTACTGCTGGCTCCGACAAAGACGCCATCATCTGCGACTTCTTCTCCGGTTCGGGAACGACCGCCCACGCCGTGATGAAACTAAACACCGAAGACGGCGGCAACCGCAAATTCATCCTCGTCCAACTCCCCGAGGAAACGCCCGAAAACTCCGAGGCAAAGAAAGCTGGTTACGCCACCATCCCCGAAATCGCCCGCGAACGCATCAAACGCGCCGGCGAGAAAATCACCACCGAAAACCCCGACTGGCACGGCGACGCCGGCTTCCGCCGACTTGTCATTGACAGCACCAACATCAAAGACAACATTTTTGAGCCCGCCACCACCGAAAATCAAGCCTCGCTCCTTGACAAAGTAGAAAACACCAAACCTGACCGCACCGACCTCGACCTCCTCTTCGGCGTCCTCACCGCCGTCGCCTTGCCCTTGGGCAAAAAACTTGAAACCGCGTCCGCAAACGACACACCGTATTACCTCTACGACCACGACGGCGAACTAACCGGCGTCCTCGCTTGCTTCGCCCCGACTCTCTCCCGCGAAACCATCGAAGAATTCGCCCGCCTAAAACCCAACTTAGCCGTCTTCCGCGAATCCACCTTCCCGGACTCCGCGTCAAAAATCAACCTCACCCAAATCTTCAAAAACCTCTCCCCTGATACGAAAGTGCGCGTGATATGAAAAAGAAATCCCCCACCATCAGATCCGACGCCGCGAGTTATCTAACCTACATTACTACGACTGGTGGTAGCGATAATATTGAAATGCGTTTTGAGGATGACAACTTATGGCTTTCGCAAAAACTCATGGCAGAGCTTTACGACGTAGAAATTCCAACTATCGCCGAGCATTTACGGAATATTTTTGAAGATGGTGAAATTGAGCGTGAGGCAACTATTAGGAAATTCCTAATAGTTCAAACAGAGGGAAAACGTGAAGTCCGACGCGAAATCGACCATTATAGCCTCCAAGCTATTATCGCTGTCGGCTTCAAAATTAATAACCCACGTGCCGTGCGATTTCGTCGTTGGGCGGGCGAAATTGTCCAAGAATATACCATAAAAGGCTTCGCGCTTGACGACGAACGACTCAAAGGTCACGGTGGCGGAGCATATTTCAAACAACTCCTCGCCCGTATTCGCGACATCCGCTCAAGCGAAAAAGCAATTTATCGCCAAGTCCTTGACCTTTACGCTACTAGCTCCGACTATGACCCAAAATCTCGCGATTCGCTCAAATTTTTCAAAATCGTCCAAAATAAGTTCCATTATGCCGTCCATCGCCATACCGCAGCCGAGGTCATTTATAATCGTGCCGATGCCGACAAAGATTTTATGGGGCTAAAATCCTTTCGTGGCGACTTGCCAGTGCTTGACGAAGTGCGAATAGCCAAAAATTATCTTGACGAAAAAGAATTAGATAAATTAAATCGGCTTGTTTCAGCATATTTTGAACTCGCCGAGGGCAAAGCGCTTGACAATTCTATGATGTCAATGAGCGACCACCTCAAAGGGTTGGACATAATTTTAACCGCTTACAGCGAAGGTGTGCTAATCGGCACTGGTGCAATTAGCCATGAGGACGCAGTTAAAAAAGCCGAACACGAGTATCGTAAATTCCAAGTTAAAACTTTATCGCCTGTAGAAAACGATTATCTCAAATCACTAAAAGATGAGGCAAAAAAACTGGAAGGTAAAAAATGAAACTGAAATTCAAGCACCAAAAGTTCCAAGACGACGCCACGCGAGCCGTCGCAGATATATTTACCAGTCAGCCAAACTTGTCCCGCGAGTTCTTAATTGATCAAGGCAAAACAGCACAACTATTTGAGCGACGCGGCTTTGCTAATCCCGAAATCAAACTCCGCGACGATGAGATTCTGAAAAACCTCCGCTTTGTCCAAGGGCAGAACAGCATCGCTCAACGATCGCCGCGGCTAGAGAAGTTAAACGGTAAACCTGCCTTCACCGTAGAAATGGAAACTGGCACAGGTAAAACTTACACCTATATAAACACAATGTTTGAACTGTCTAACCGCTATGGCTGGAACAAATATATCGTCGTTGTGCCGAGCATCGCTATTCGCGAGGGTGTGCTTAAAACTTTCCAGATTACTGCCGACCATTTCGCCGATCGCTATGGCAAAAAAGCCCGCTTTTTCGTCTACAATTCCTCTCGCCTAACCGACCTTGAGACCTTCGCCGACGACCCCAGTATAAATGTAATGATTATCAACTCACAGGCCTTCAATGCCCGCGGCGCCGATGCTCGCCGAATCTATATGGAATTAGATACTTTCCGCGGACGAAAGCCGATTGATGTTATCGCCAGCGTCAACCCTATCGTCATTATTGACGAACCGCAAAGCGTCATTGGCGTAGAAGATAAAAAGAATATCACTCGCGACAGCCTAAAAAACTTCAACCCGCTATTTTTTATCAATTATTCTGCCACCCACCGCGAAAACTTCAATATGGTCTATCGCCTTGATGCCGTAGATGCCTACCAGCAAAAACTCGTCAAGAAAATCACCGTCAAAGGTGTCTCCATCGTCGGCGAAAATGCCACGAGTGGCTACCTCTACTTGCAGAGTATCAACACCTATCCAAACAAAAATCCCGACGCCACCATCGTCATGGAATATAATTCCGAAACAAAAAGCGGCGTCCATAAAAAGACCAAAATCTTCCAACTTGGCGACAATATTTACAACCATTCCGGCGGCGTGGAAGCGTACAAAAACGGCTTTACAATTTCCGCCATCAACGACAACAATTCAGGCGTCGTAGAATTCACTGGCGGGCTAAAACTCGCAGAGGGCGAATGTGTCGGCAACGCCAACAAAGAAGATATTCGCCGCATCCAAATCCGCGAAACCATTATGAGCCATCTAGAAAAAGAACGCGAGCTTTTCCGCAAAAACATCAAAGTTTTGTCGCTCTTTTTCATTGACGAAGTCGCCAAATACCGAGGCGAAAAAGACGAAAATGGTATTTATGCCGAGATTTTTGACCGCGAATACAAAAACGCCATTGAAGGAATCCTGAGCGGCGAACTGCCATTTCAGGCAGACGAGAGCTATCGCGAATTCTTAAAAGAATCTTTAACAAAAACCGTGGACGCCGGCTACTTCTCCGTGGATAAAAAAGGCAAGCCAATCAACTCCAAAGAAAAAAGCACCGAAGACGACGCAAGCGCTTATGATCTTATCATGAAAGACAAAGAGCGACTGCTGTCGTTCAGGGAACCTGTTCGCTTCATATTCTCGCACTCCGCCCTCCGCGAAGGCTGGGATAACCCCAATGTTTTTCAAATCTGCACCCTCCGCGAGAGCCAAGCAACCATCAAAAAGCGTCAAGAAATCGGCCGCGGGCTTCGCCTTTGCGTCAACGCCGACGGCGAGCGTCAAGACGAGGAAAATCTTGGCTATGACGCCGTCCAAGATATCAACGCCCTAACCGTCATTGCCAACGAAAGCTACGAAACCTTCGCCCGCGACCTCCAAGACGAATTTGCCGAAGTGATAAAAAATCGCCCGAAAAAAATCTCTCCAGAATTATTTGCCGGAAAAACCATCACGGATACCGCCGGAAATACCCACGAAATTACCCCTGCCGAAGCCGCCCGTATTTTCGTGAAACTCGAAGACCAAGGCTTCGTCTATCAAGAGCAATTAACCGACAATTATTACAATCTAACTCCCGAACTTAAAGATGAAAAAATCACTGAAATCCTACCCGACAATCTAAAGCCAGCCGTCGGTGGCGTGATAAATCTCATCAATTCCGTCTATGATCCGAAGAAAAACCCAATCGTCTCTGACGCCCGAAAGCCCGTCGAACTTTACCTAGACAAAGAAAAATACGCCAGCAATACCTTTAAGGAACTTTGGGGAAATATCAACCACAAAACCGTTTATGAAGTAAAATTCGATGAATCCGAGCTAATTGAAAAATGCGTAAAAGCCATTGACGAGCGCTTATTCGTGACGAAAACCACCGCTATTATTGATACTGGCGGCCTACAAGTCAAAGAAGACGACATCAACATGCGAAAATACAAGAGTTCAACCGAGAATATCGTTTCGGCAACAAACTCCGAAATCTCTTTCGACCTCATCGGCGAAATCTCCGAGCGAGTAGACCTAACGAGAATAAGCACCGCTGAGATATTGACGCGTATCCATCAAGATAAATTCGCGCTATATACGTCAAACCCCGAAGAGTTTATTCATAACGCCGCCGATCTCATCGCTGGCGAAAAAGCCGCCACCGTCGTGGAACACATTACCTACAATGTGATAAATGAAACATGGGACAGCGAGGACATCTTTGTCAACGACACCGAAAAAGGTCAATATGGTATAAACGTAATAGACGCCAAACGCCATCTCTACGACAAACTCCGCTACGACTCAAATATCGAGAAAACTCTCGCCGAAAACATGGATGTTTCCGACAAAATCGAGCTATATATCAAACTTCCGAAGAAATTCTACATCACAACCCCAATGGGGAAATACAACCCAGACTGGGCAATAGCAATAAAAGACGGCGATGTGAAACACATCTACTTCGTCGCCGAAACAAAAGGCAAAGAAGGTGGCCTCGCCTCCGCGGCATTTCACACCACAGAAATCGAAAAAGCCAAAATCGCCTGTGCCAAGAAGCACTTCGCGACCATCTCGGAAGGAAAAGTAAAATACGACGTCATCTCAACCTACGAAGACCTCATCCGAGCAATAAGCAAGTAGTTATTACTTCTTCTCTTGCGGGTAATTCTCAATCCCGATTTCTTTCAATTGCTCGATAACCCGCATCGCCTTCGTATACCCGTAATTAAACTGGGCTTGGATGCGAGAAATCGTCAGTTTTCCGTCTTCCGCCAATCTCATACTATCCGCCAACATTTGAGGGCTGAGATCTTCAAAATTATCGTATTCGTGAAACTTAGTCTTTTTTCGCGACGCCACCCGTATTAGTTCCAAGAACTGATCGATGTCCATGATGGTAATAATATCTTGGTTTTGTCTCGCAGGAATACCTGTTTTGAGCTGTTTTCGGGCGACATTTGGCGCATTACCGCCATCTGGTCATTAATCATAGCATAGATGTCTATAACCAACATATCGCCTCCTTTACGACTAAAATCCCGACGACCAGCAATACACCCCAGCCGATGCCAACGAACGCATCGCTCGCCGAGAAGCTTATATGATGATAAACATGCTTTTCCTCGATCGTGGTTGATATAAATTTTTTACTCATAGTTTTACTCCTTTTACCCATTCATCACTTGAATGGCTAGAAAAGTCCAGAAGATTTCAACAAAAATACCCCTATAAGAGGTGTTTTTACTGATCCGCTTCTACCTGAGATTTTTTAGGAAGTATACCCAAGGGTATTAATTCGAGAGCGAATCATTTGTATCCGTATTATATTATACCGCCGTTTTAGGCATAAACTCCCTGTCGTTGCAGGAATTTCAGCACTGATGGATGGCTGATTTCGAGTTGCTCCGATATTTTCTTGGCGCTGATTCCGTCTTTATATAACCCCAATATCCTCGATTCCGACCCAATTATCGATGACCGCCGATGCTTCTCTATATCTACCCCATGTTCAGCCATTATCCGCCGCGCCGTCGTCCGGCTCAACCCATATTCAATGGATATCATGCTCAATGACTTCCCATCCCGATAATCCCGCGCCATCTTCTTCGCTTGGTTTGAGTCATAGAGCACTTTTGCTTTACGAGCATGATTTTCCACAATTTTGCCATAATTTGCCGAAAAACCCTGCGACCAAGCCGTTTTCGTGTTATAATCTGATTGGTGGCAGTTAGCCGCAGATTTAAGCAGATTTTCGTACGCGTTTGAATCTACCGCTGATAGCGCCACCAATTAGGAAAGGATTAAGATGGAAGAGATTTTTGAGTTTTTGAAGTCTGCTGAAGTAATGACGATTAGCACGGTTAGTGAGGAGCATGGCGTAGATAGCCGGCCGTTTGGAGCGCCAGTGATGTTTGACGGCAAGATTTATCTTATCACTAAACGGACAAAAAATGTATCACGAGAACTGACGGCAGATAATCGGGCTTGCATCACAGCCTTTGACAAAGAGAAGGATTTTCAGTGGCTAAGAATTTATTGTAATTTGATTGACGACAGTGAGAATATGGCATGCAAGCAACTATTTTTGCAAACTTTTGACGATTTAGAAGAGGAAGGCTACACCTTAGATAACCCTGATTTTCAAATACTCTACTTGGCAAATGTGCAAGCGGTAGCCAAAGATTATGACGAGCAAACTGTATTTAAAGTGTAGGCGCTAAAAGTTTTGAAAGTCTATTTTCAAAACTTGCGGTTTTTGGAGAGTTTTGAAAACGAGATGGTTGTGCTAAGTTTTGGGGCTGGGTGTGATATAATATGGGTATGAATAAGGCGAGATTGGAGTCGTTTACGGATGCGGTGCTGGCGATTGCGATGACGATTATGGTGTTGCAGTTGACGCCGCCGGTGGATAGTAGTTTTGCGGGGTTGGCACGGACGGGGCTGAGCCTGTTGATTTATGCGTTGTCGTTTTTTGCGATTGCGATCTATTGGAAGAATCATCACACTTTGTTTGCAAGTGTAGAGAAGATTAATCACCGGATTTTGTGGCTGAATATTTTGCTGCTGTTTGTGCTGAGTCTGTTTACTTTTACGACGGCGTGGGTAGACGAGCATTGGCTAGCGATTGCACCAGAGGTGCTGTATGGACTGGTGATGCTGGCGGCAAATACGATTTATTTTTTGCTATCGTGCGAGGTTTACCGCGAGAATAAACAAAAGCCGCGCTGGGCTCGGTCGGCTTTTTCAATCTCGCTTGTTGCTGTTTCGCTGCTGCTCGCGCCAATTTTCCCGCCCGTGGTGGTGATTGCGTGCTTGGTGTCGCTGATTCCGTGGTTGTTTTTTATTAAAAAGGACGAAAGATGAAAATCACCAAGTTTGACCATTCTTGTTTTTTGTTAGAAAAAGATGGTCGAGGGCTGCTTTTTGACCCCGTGGAGTTTACCCATAAATTACCTAGCATCACAAATCTTGATGCGATTATAATCACACATATTCACGGCGATCATTTTCAGCCAGAGGTATTAAATAAGCTTCGCCAAGACAACCCACAGGCAAAGATTTTTACAACCGAAGATAACGAGGCACTAAAAGACGTTGCCACTATTGCACTGGGCGGCGACAAAACGGCTGTTGGAGTTTTTGGTTTGGAGTTTTACGGCGAGAACCACGCCGAAATTATACCTGGGGAATTCCTTTGCAAAAATATCGGCACTTTGGTGGACGGCGTTTTTGCTAACTCAGGCGACTCATTTGACTTGCCGCCTAAAATGCCAGCAATTATCGCCGCGCCAGTTGCGGCGCCGTGGCTACGGCTTTCTGAAACAATGGGTTTTCTTAAAGAATCTGGAGTAAAGATTGTTATCCCTGCACACGATGCGCTTAATTCTGATTTTGGCAATACGGTTTGCGACAACTGGATTAGCAAAGTTTGCACCGAAAATGGCGCAAAGTATAAAAAGATCCATTTTGGCGAAGTTATGGAAGTAGAATAAGGCTCGCATATTACGATGCAAGCCTTATTTGTATGATTTAATCATACCAGATATGGTATAATTATGCTATGATTTATGTGGTTGTTTTTTCGGCGGCGGCGGCATTGTTGTCGCTGGTGGGTGGGGTGATTTTGATGATGCGGAAGGATTGCAAGCGGCTCGCGGGCTATGCGGCGGCGTTTGCGGCGGGGGCGCTGCTGGCGACGGTGGCGTTTGACTTGTTGCCACACTTGGCGCACGAGGCACACGACGAGGGCGATTGGCCATTTGCGTTTGTGCTGGTCGGGATTTTGCTGTTCTTTGTGATTGAGTTGGTGCTAAATCATCTTGGCAAAGGCAAACATTTGGCGGCGATGGTGGTGATTGGTGATACGGTGCATAATATTATAGACGGCGCGGTGATTGCGGCGGGGTTCTTGGTGTCGGTGCCGAGCGGAATTATCGTAGTCTTGACGGTAATTGCACACGAACTGCCGCAGGAGGTCGGCGATGCTGGGCTGTTGCTGCATAGTGGGGTCGGGCGAAAAAAGACGATTTTGCTGAATGTGGTGAGTGCATTGTTCACGGTAGCGGCGGCTGCGGTGGCGTTTGCGTTTGGCTCGGATGGCGAGCTGTCGGCGTCGTGGCTTTTGGGGCTGGCAAGTGGGTTCTTTTTGTATATCGCTTTTCATGTGCTACTAGAAATCCACCATGCCGACAGCCGCAAAACGATTTGGCAAAAAACGGGCTGGCTATTTGCGGGGCTGGTTATAGTTGCGTTAACGATAATGCTACTAGGACAACACTAGCGAGCGCGACGCGGTAGATACCGAAAACGCGGAGGGAATTCTTGCGTTGGAGGTAGGCGAGGAGGTATTTAATAACAATGACGCCGACGATGAAGGCGGCGAGGTTGCCGAGAATAAGCGGGAGGAGGTTCTCTCCCCAGTAGGCACGGTCAGTGCTAGATAAAAATCCTTTGGCGACGACGCCCAGAAAAAGCGGGATGCTGGCGAGGAAGGAATATTCGGCGGCATCATGGGAGTTGAGCCCGAGCAGGCGGCCGGTGATAATCGTAGCGCCTGAACGGGAAACGCCCGGAATTAGTGCGACTGATTGGCTAAGGCCGATAACGAGGGCTTGGGATTTTTTGATTTTGTCAAATTCTAGTGGCTTGGCTTTGATTTTGACAACGATTTGGTTTAAGAAAATCATAATTAAACCGACTGTTGCCATTGCGATAGCGACGACGGCGGCGTGGCCAAAAAAGCTAGTGTTTGCGATAAAATCGCTGAGCGTTAGGCCGAGAATGCCGGCTGGGATTGCGGTAATTAGTAAGTTAATTGCTAAGCCCCATTTTTTGCGGGCAAAAACGTCGGTAATAATTTGCCAGATTTTCTTGCGAAAAGCGACGAGTAGGGCAAGCAAAGTGCCGAGGTTAATCATCTCAACAAATAGATGGTCGACACCGCCCGCCAAATAGTCTTGCGCCAGTGCCAAATGCCCGCTGGAACTAACCGGAATAAACTCGGTCAGCCCCTGCACCACGCCATAAATAATCGCTAGCCAAATTGTCATAGATATATTATACACTACTAATACCAGTAGACAAAAGTAGCGTCAATGTTTTGGAGGTTTTGGAGGGTGAGGTGGGTGTCTTCGATGGCGCGGCGGACTTGGGCGGACTTGAGGCCGTATTTGATTTTGACTTTGATGTAGGCGCGCTGGTAGTTTTCGCCGTAGTCGTGGAAATCTATACCGACAACTTGGGTGAATGCGGGGTTTTTGAGGACGAGTTCGCGGATAGCGGCGAGTTTTTTCGGGTCGGCGGCGCGACCGAGGAGGAGACTGAGGCTATCGGTGAAGGCACGGATTGCTTGGTAGGCGACAAAAACGACCACGATAAGACCGGCGACGCCGTCAATGGCGATGCCGGTGGAGCGAGCAAGCAGGGCGGCGGCAAAAACGACTGAGGTGACGGCGACATCACTGAGCGAATCGCGGGCGGCGGCGGAAATCAGCACGGATTTAAGGGCGCGGTTGCGCCAATAATAGACGAACGCCATCACGGCTTTGGCGATGATAGAAATCACCAGCACGACCAGCACTGCATAACTGAAATTGACGGGTTCTGGCTGGATGATGCTCTGGATTGAAGAGCGGGCAAGCGCCAAAACGGCGATAAAAATAAAAAACGAAACAATCATACCGCCAATGTATTCGGCGCGGCCGTGACCGTGAGGGTGGTCGGCGTCTTTGCTTTTGGCGGCGATTTTGAAGCCGATTAAAACGACAAGGGCGCTGGAAGCGTCGGTGAGGTTATTGACACCGTCGGCAATAACGGCGATACTACCACTGATAGCGCCAACGATAAGTTTGGCGACTGACAAAATTAAGTTCGCGACAAGCCCAAAAACGCCCGTGGCGAAACCTTGCGAATAGCGCTTGGAGGTGCCGATATGCCCGACCTCGATGTTTGGCTCGGACGCTTTGGTTGGCTGGTCTAGGGCTGCCGCTTTATTGCCCACCGCTTTGGTTTTATTCATAAAGCCCCGTGTGTCTTCGCCCGCCAAAGATGAGGGTTGGGATGCCTTTGGCGTTAATGCGGTCGTCTACGATGTGGCGATAACTTTGCAGGGCGTCTTTGACCTCGTCGCTTTCTGACAGGTTGCGGACGCGGTCAATTTCTATCGGGCTGGCGCCAAACTCCAAAAGCCAGCTGTCTAGCAAGTTAGTGGCGGCGGTGGCATCCAGGCGTTTGATGGCCTCTTGGTAGTTGATGCCATTTTGGTCGCTAGCAGTAAAAATGCGTTCTAAAATACGCCAGTCATAAGGCGTGCCGTCGCTTGGCTTGACTTCGGCAAGGCGAATTGCCGTTAAATAACTGGCAACAAGGCGGGAGTTCGGGAAGCGGTCGGCGCCCGTACTGGGGTTTACGATAACATAGGGAATATAGGCGACATTATAGCGGTCAAAAAAGCCGTCGGCTTGCTGGTTACGGAAGGAGGCAAGGCAGATGGCGCAGCCGGGGTCAAAAATGTCAAGGGCGGTCGCGCGGCTCGCGTCATAACTCCAATAACTGGTATTTTGTGGCAGATATTGCTTGGCGTCCCAGCGGCGAATGCGGTCGGGGATGCCAACGAAGATTTCGCCCCATTCGGTGAACCAGCGGCCAGCGGCTTCAAGCGGGTTTTTCGGTTCGGCTTGGTCAATGCCGCAAACATCGGCCGAGAGTGAGCAGTTAGATGGTTGCGAAACATTGCAGGTGCCAAAAACCCAGAGCGAAAGGCCGGCTTTGGCGCCCTCAACAAGGCTCCAAACAGTCAAGGCAACGATAAGAACGGCGGCGACTTCAATGCCCGCAGAAATTGGCTTGACGAGTTTCGGCTTTCTTACGACAACTTTACTCAAAATGCTGTTTTTGATGTCGTCCTTGAAGTTGGTTTCGCATTTTTGGAGGCGGACCTTTTTCCAGACGCAGCCCCAAGCCTTTTTGAAGGTGACCCAATATTTGGCGCCGATGTCGCGGCGAAAAATTGACAGAACCGCCACAAAAACTGAGAGCAGGGCGAGGACAATAAACGCCGCAACGCAAACCATTAAGCCTCCAAAACCTTTCGCATGGCGTCTTGGAACTTAGCAATATCGGATTCGCGGTTGTGCAGCCCGAGCGACACGCGGACGAGCGGCGGATAGTTGTTTTGGTGGCTCAAATAATAGTGGGCGCAAAAATAACCAGTGCGGACCATAATGTTTTCATGACTTAGTGCAGCTCCAAGCAGGTGCGAATCAAGGCCTTCCACACAAAAACTGAGGGTCGGCGAAAATTCGCGATTTAGTAATTTTATGCGATTCTGACCCCTTAAAAACTCAAAATTACTCTTGGAGTAAGCCATGAGATTTTTGGTGTTTTGCTGCATTCGCCAGTCAATCGCAGCGCCGAGGGCAATGATTTCGCCCCACGCTTGGAGACCAGCCTCAAAACGAGTGTAAATGTGGGCGGGATTTTCGGCGGAGAGTTGGAAGGTGGACTTTTCAACATCATCAACCATACCACCGCCCAGAAAATTGACTTCTAGTTTTGGCAAAAGGTCTTTATGGGCGACGATAATGCCAAGGCTTGGGGCATACATTTTGTGGGCACTGGCGCAAATGGCGTCGGCTTCGGTCTTGGCGAGGAGTTCGGCGTTGTGGGCAAGGGCTTGGGCGGCGTCAAGAATAATAATACCTCCCTGCTGATGGATTTTTTTGACGATTTCTTTCAAGTTTTTGAGTTCGCGGCCGTCAATGTTAGAAACAGCGCCAAACACGACAATGGACTTTGTGAAATCGTGGCTAGAGTTGATGCTGCCGTCAGGTTCACGGTCAATGACTTCACGCGGGATGCCGAGCCGTTTGGCGGCGGCGATGGTGGCGAGGAACGGCGAGTTATGTTCTAAGTTGCTGGTGATGATTTTGACGAATTGGTTTGGTGCAATTTGCGACAAGATTAAATTGAGGCCATAAGTAGTGTTGAGGGTAAAAGATGTGAAATATTCGCGTGGGCTAAGTTTGAGATATTGAAGGACTTTGGCGCGGGTGGCGGCGACTTTTTCGTCAGTTTGTTTGCCCCAAGCGTATTTGACGCGCTCGCCGCAAGAATTGAAATTTTGATAATAATCGTTAAGGGCTTGAATTACTGGGGCAGGGCGCAGGCTCTGGCAGGCCGCATCAAAATAGGCGGCGTCGGGGCTGAGATAAGCAAAATCGTCCATATATATATTATATCATATCGGGGCTTCACTCCGATGCAGAGCGGCTCGGATTTTTGCATAAGCGGCCGCTCTGCGCCGTAGTGAAACGGCAGGGGAGAGCGTTATGGCGGTAATATAATGTGAGGACGCTCCCCAGCAGCCGCAGCTTGGGCGGCTGGGATGCCGATGGTATTTTTGAGGCCGTTGGAGTAGCCAAAGGTGGCGGCGTTATTGCCGGCATCAACGTAGTCTTGAGCGACATGCTTGAACAGCTCGGTGGCGTCAAGTTTGGTGCCGTCTGGCTTGCCGTCGGCGCCATAGTTGGTCAGGAATGCGTCCATATTATTATCTAGTTGGCCAACGGTTTGCAGGTTCATCTGTGCGGCAATTTGGCGGCGGAGCGAACCGTCCTTGTCATATTGCGCGAGTTCTTTGAGGGCTTCACCGTGCATAGTGCCGTAGGTCTTTTTATATTTGCCGTCCTTGATTACCTTGCCGATGCCGTTCTCCTTATCCCCCATGAAGTCAGCAAAAGAACCCGTGTAGCCTTTCTCAAACATGGCTTTACCATAAGCGCTGCGAGCAAAAGATTCTTCTTTGGCCTTTGGGCTGTTGAGAATCTGCCCAAGGCGGCCACGGCCACGGGCATCACCACCCCATTTCTTCATATAAGCATCTTGCAAGGCGGCCGATTTTTCCCACTCGCCGTTATCTTCCATATATTTAATGGCCTGTTCGGTAGAGATTTGGTCGGAACCATCCTTGATTTTGCCGTCTTTGTAGAATTCGTCGTAGACTTCGCCATATTTACGACCAGCAAAGCCGGCGGCAGCTTCTTCGGCGGCTCGGGCATCGGCTTTGTTGCGAGCGGTTTTGGCGGCGGCTTGGAGTTCGCGCTCCACAGCGTTTTCTGGTTCGCGGGTCTTGAGGCCAGTATTTGGGTCTACACCAAGTTCGGCGGCGCGAGCGGCACTGATTTTTTGGAATTTTTCGTTGTCGCCGTGATATTGCCCGAGATTGGCAAGCTCGGCGTCGCTTTTGGCTTGGGCGGCAGTGATTTGAGCCCTTTGCAATGTGCCAAAATGCCCCTTGCCTTCCGCCATCCTTTCGGCGTCCTTGGCTTCTATTTTAGCCTTAGCAGTGGCAAGGCGGGCTTGGCGACCAGCAGAATAACCTGTAAGCTGGCCTATTTTGTTGCCAGCGGCGCCTACACCAGTGCGGCTTAACTTGTTCAGACCTGCGCCAGCACCATTGAGTTTGCCCGTAATAGCGCCGCCGAGTTTGCCGAGACCGTTAAGCGAGCCTTTAATGATACTGATTACTGCAAAGTATGGGGCAATCATGGCGATGCCGGCGGCGATAGCGACCAATGGCTTGCCCTCGGAAGTAGAGGCGATAATCGCGCCAGCAAGTTTGCCTCCGCCGATAACGAGGCCGCAGGCAGGGTAGACTACTAGAAGGGTCGTGAAAGTTTTCCACCAATTTTTGAAGAGGCCTTGGGTGTTGGGCAGAATGCGAGCAGCGAAGGCAAGCGGGGCGAGGACGATTAGCAGCACCACGCCGACTTGGCGAACAATAAGCAAAAGGAATAAAATCAGGGCGCCGATTAAGCCAGAAAGCAAAAGCAGAATAATGCCAGCGAGCACGGCGGAGATGCCGCCCGTCAAAACGGTGGCGATGGTGATGGCGGCCGCGGCCGTGCCGCCGATGGCCAAAATTGTGATGATATTGTGGATAAACCCGCCAGTACCATCTGGTGCAGGATTGACTTTTGTGATTTCGCGAGTAATAGTATCCAGCAAATCGCTAATGGACACGCCGACGATATTGGAAATATCCACCATGGCTTGGCAGATGAAGTAGGAGAGGTTGATGAGGAGGGCGGCAAGGATGATTTCGGGCAACATTTTTTTGATGCCGTAGTTGCTGATGCCGACGCTAGTGACTTGGGAAAAGATGACGATGAGAAAGAATATAACAAAAAAGATGTTGGCAATGTTGCGGAAGGTGCCCCACGCTACATAGGTGCCATTACTATCGTTGGCCTCGTAAAATTGAATGTCAATTTGCAAAAATGGCTCAACGACTTCCGTATAGATGCCACCGAGCATCGCGTCCATCCCCTCAATCAATGGACAAAGCGCCCAGCCAAATTTGCCGAGTTCACAGGTGGAGGCGGGAGGGTCGACACTGTCGGAGTCATCTTCCTCTAGGGCGGTTCCAGGTTTGTCTGGGTCTCCGACAAAGGCCGTGACCCATGCTCTATAGGCAAAAATATGATCAAGTGATACTTCCTTGCCGGTATTATTAGGTAGGCCTTGGTAGGGCGTATTTGGAGCAATTTCGCTACAGCTCAAAGGGCTGTTGATGTAGTATAGTATCCCGGTCCTGCCGTCTACGACATCAGTACCAGTGCTGCCCTTGGTGTTTTCAAGAAACAGTGTAAGCACATTGTTATTGTCCCGACATCTAGCGTAGTAGGTGCGGTCGGCATCAGGCGTGGTCCCGTCAGTAGTATCTTCATCTAGCCTAAAGCTTGAGTTGGAGGAGAGTGCCCGACTAAGATCGTTGAAGTCCTGGCGGCCCTCGGCCATACTCGTGACGTTTACTGTGGGGTTTTTAACACTATAAGAACCGAATGAGCCGCCTTCCGTGACCGTTGGTAGATATTCTATACAGGTAACCGTCGGGCTGTCCCACACGTATTTTTTTTGCCCTTCAAACATTGTGGGGTCTGTGCTGTCTAGAATGATAACCATTTTGTCTGCATACTGGCTATCGCCTTGCATATAGTCATAACAGCTTACTTTAAGAGACCCAGTAGCGAGCGCGTTTTGTGGCACGAGGGCAAAGAGGGAGGAGAGAGTGAGAATTGCGGCGGCGAGGAAGTAGCGGAGGCGTTTAGGTGAGTGGGCTTTTAATCGCCCCCCCCCCAGAGTTCGGTGTGGTTGTTTCATATTCTTATTTTAGCTTATGCTTAGCGAGGTGTCAAGAGCGGTGTTTTTGTGGCGTGAATAATATTGTGTCAATTTCATTTGATTATGTCAAGTGCTTTTTGAGTTTTGGTGATGAAAAGAATTTTTCGCTTCATTCGCCGAGTTTTTAACTCTTTTGCAATATCTTTAGCCAAGAACTCATCTGCCCGCTTACTCCGCCACCTCAATTTCGTGCGGTTCTGGCGCGTAGTCATCAGGAACAAAAACTTCTGCTTTTTTCATAATCCACAATATATCATAATGGCCGCTAAGAGCATATTGCTTATACTTAATTATGTGGCAATTTTGCGTGAAAGCTGGGTGCGAATTTGCGTGAAGTTTTGCATGAGAAGTAGGCAAAAAATCGTAAAATCAAGGCTTTTTTTGATGATTTTTTTATAAAGTTTTTGACCTCTATACCCTCTTGGGGTCAAAATAAACATAACCGTTGACACTTATGCTTAGTTTTTGTAGGGCGATAGTGTAGGCTGATGGTATGAAAAATTTAATGCAAAAAATGCGGGCGAGTGCGGCTTTTGGAGTTGCTGCTGCGCTAACCGTAAGCGTAATTGGAGCGAGCAACCCCCAAAATGTTAGTGCAACCGACGGCGATAGTCTGGGCGGGTGTTATGACATTGAGTTTATTTGGGCGCGTGGGTCGGGGTCGGAGATGGGGGCGGCAGAATACGCGGAGTTCCGACAGCGGATTGAGCAGGCGCTCACGAGCAGTGGTTTTAGTGGGGCGGCAAATTTTTACGAACTCGGTACAGCGGAGAATGGCTATCCAGCGCAAAAAGTGTTTGAGCTGACGCCAGAGGGCGTGCAGGTGCTACTGGATGCAAAATTGAGCGAAGGCGAGGAGTATGCTTATGGCGAGAGTGTAGCAGCGGGCGAGGCAGAATTGCAGGCGTATTTGGAGGAGCGGCTGGCGGTTTGCCCACGGACATATTTTGCGTTGGGCGGCTATTCGCAAGGAGCGCAAGTAATTGGGGACGCATTAGTCCAGTTGCCGCAAGAGATAGACACGCAAGTGGTTTATTCGGTGCTGTATGGCGACCCAAAACTGTATTTGCCAGAGGGCAAGGGCTTGGACCCAGCGGCTTGCCGGGGCAAGGACTTATCGCCATGGCGGGCGCACGTGCCAAATTGCAAGGCAAATGCGGGAATTTTAGGAGCACGAGTGCCATATTTGCAGACTTTTCAAGTGAATAAAGTAGCAAGTTATTGCAATTTGCAGGATTTTGTTTGTGGCAATCCAGTAGATTTAACGGCACTATATGACCACGCGGCGTATATTGAAAATGGGCTATATCTAGACGGAGCGCAGCGGATTGTGGCGGCGATGCGGCAGGTGATGCCGGCATTGTTTTTGGATGGGTCGGTCAGCGTATCACCAAATACGCTGACGCCGGGGCAAGATGTGGCGATTTTGCTGGATACAACTGGCTCTATGGACCAGCAGCTGCTTGAATTTGCAACAACAATTAAGGAGATAAAGCGGGTGTCTGAGCAAGTGCTAGCAAATGGTGGGCGAGTGGCACTTTTGGAATATCGTGATGTGGATTCGGCGTTTAGTGAGAATATGCCGTCGCGGGTGCTATGTGATTTTGCCGATTGCACGACTGAAGGTATGGCAGAGCTGCTAGATGGTCTAGTGGCGGACGGTGGCGGTAATTATGATGAGTCGATGCTACATGGGGTGCAAAATGCCTTTGAGAACTTGACGTGGCGAAATGGGGCGTCTAAGGCGCTAGTGATTTTTACGGATGCTGGCTTTCACGATCCTGACCCGACCACTGGCTGGACGATGACGGATGCGCAACGGGCAGCGCTAGCGCTTGACCCAGTGAATATTTATATTTATAAAGTGTTTCCTTACAGTGGTGAGCCAGCAAAGTCTCACTACGACCAAATGACACAGCAAAAAATGTTGTCTGTGCGGACGGCGGGTGATGCGACCGATAACGGCAACGGCCAAAAAGGTGTAGCGCAGATGCTGGACGAGATGATGGAGCGGCCAATTGCGCGACTGTCAAGTAGTAGTTATGCGGAAAAGAAGGGGCGCTCAATCACTTTTGACGCAACTGGTTCAACAGGCGTTTCAGCAGAACTAGCTTATGCCGACTGGGATATGGAAGGCGACGGCATCTTTGATATTTTGGGGGCCGAGCAAGGCTTGGCTAGCCTGCGCTTGGATTATACTTATACTACGGTTGGCAGCGGCTATATGCAGGTGCGAGTGGTGGACCGCAATGGTTTGAGCAATACCGCCTCGGCACAATATACTATAAGTGAGAACGAAAATTGGAGTGATATTTGGGTAAACGCATGGGTGCAAACAGATGCCCTCCTCAACGATTATCTGAAAATTAATTGGACGGGAGTAAGTAATGCAACAAGATACCGGCTATACATTAATGACGTGCATTATAAAGACTTTGACAAAAATGCGGCGCGCACGATAAGTATTTATAGCATGGACCTTACGAAAGATATCAAGGTGCAGGTGCGGCCGACGATTTCAGGGACTACAAGAGAAGCGATGTATGTGATTGTACATGCGCCAAAACCAGTTGTAGAGGAGCCAGTAGTGGAGCCAGAGCCTACTGAGCCAGAGCCAAGTGAGCCAGTGGAGCCTACTGAGCCAGAGCCAAGTGAGCCTGTGGAGCCTACTGAGCCAAGTGAACCATTTGAGCCTACTGAGCCAGTGGAGCCTGTGGAGTCAGAGCCAAGTGAGCCAGATCCGACGCCAGTGACGCCTGAACCAATTGAACCAAGCATGCCCGTGGAGCCTGAATTGCCGAGCGGGCCCGTGGAGCCAAGTGAGCCTGTGGAGCCCGAACCAGAAACTAACGAGCCGGAACCGACACCAGAGGTGTCAGAGCCGAGTGTGCCGGCGGAGCCAGAAACGGAACATACTGAACCTGCAACGCCTATCGTAACAGAGGTAGTAAGCGAGCCTGATGCGGAACATACTGAGACACCTGGGCCGGCCGTCACGACACAATCGGCAAGCGCCAAAGCTTATGGGTTAGACGAGCAGCTACAAAATAGCACCGAAACTCAACAAGAAACAAGTGATGGCTCAGATGAGACAGATAAGTTTTCGGATATTGAGGTGCCAGATGCAGTTCTCACGGCAGAGAAGCAATCGTCAGGGCTGCGGTATATTTGGGCGATTGTGGGGGCATGGGCAGTGCTGTTGCTTGGGGCGCTTTGGTGGATAGTGCTGGGGAAAAGGCGAAAAAACAAAGAGGGAAATAAGCGTTAAATAGTTATGGCGGTTTGCGATGCGCATATATATTAACTTGTAATGTGCCACCAGATAGGGTAAAATAAAGAAAAGAGGAGGTAGTATGGACAAGGAGATTGCTGGGCTAATCGCTGATGAGCAAGAACGCCAACGCCATGGGTTTGAGTTGATTCCGAGTGAGAATTATGTGTCGCAAGGTGTCTTGGAGGCAATGGGGAGCGTATTCACCAATAAATATTCTGAGGGCTACCCGTCGTTTGAGGGTTTGACTGAGTGGGATGACGAGAGAATTGCAGATGAGATTTTGCCAGATCGGCGCTATTATGGCGGTCAAGAGAATACGGACCGCGTGGAGCGGCTGGCGATTGCACGGGCGTGCCGTTTGTTTAAGGCGGACCACGCTAATGTGCAGCCGCACTCAGGGGCGCAAGCGAATAACGCCGTATACAATGCGTGGCTAGAACCAGGCGATACGGTGCTGGGGATGAGTTTGGCGCACGGTGGACATTTGACGCACGGGTCGCCAGTGACGCAATCGGCACGAATTTATAACTTTATAAATTATGGCATCAAAGATGTGGCGACGGGCGAGATTGACTATGACGAACTAGAAAAAATGGCCTTGGAACATAAGCCAAAGATTATTTTGGTGGGTTATTCGGCGTATCCGCGTGAATTTGATTATGCGCGAGTGGCAGAGATTGGCAAGAAAGTTGGTGCGCTCCTGATGGCCGATATGGCACATGTGGCGGGGTTAATTGTCGGTGGCGTGCATAAAAATCCGTTTGATTATGGATTTCATGTGGTTACGACGACGACGCATAAAACTTTGCGTGGGCCACGTGGCGGCTTGATTTTGAGCCGTGGGGTCGTAGGCAACCCGCTGAAAAAGCCCGAAAAAACTCTGGAAAACATCCCGACTTTGATTGACCGTTCGGTGTTCCCTGGCACGCAAGGTGGGCCGCTAATGCATATCATTGCAGCGAAGGCGGTGGCGTTTGGTGAAGCTTTGAAACCTGACTTTCAAAAGTATGCGGCGCAAATTGTGAAAAATGCGGCAGTGCTGGCGGATGAAATGCAGAAATTAGGCTTTAAGTTAGTGACGGGCGGCACAAGTAATCACCTGATTTTGGCTGATGTGCAAAGTAGTTTTGGGATTGACGGCAAAGTGGCCGAAAATGCGATTGACAAAATTGGCTTGTCGCTGAATAAAAATGCAATTCCGAACGACCCGTTGCCGCCATTTACGCCAAGTGGGATTCGGCTTGGCACGCCCGCAATGACGACACGCGGCCTAACCGAAAAAGAGATGCCACAAATTGCAAAATGGCTAAAAGCGGCAATTGATTTCCGCGACGACGAAGCAAAATTGGCGGAATTGAAGAAAGAAGTTGAGAAAATGGCGCTAAAATATCCGCTACCAAGCGACCCGAAGAAAGCGGAGAAGTAGCGCGCTATGGAAATTGCGTTATTGATATTGCTCGTCATAAATCTAGTGCTAGTGTTTGTGGTATTTACAAACCAAGACAAGGTGCGGAAGGAAACGGCGGAGAACTTGGAGAAAATGCGCGACGGCACGCAAAGACAACTAGACGAGATGCGTAGTGGCACGCTAAAACAACTGAGCGACCTACAAGAGGGCAACCGCAATCAACTGGACAAGATGCGTGAAACGGTGGACGAAAAATTGCAAGCATCGGTGGAAAAACGATTTAACGAAAGTTTTAAGGCGATTTCGGGGCAATTGGAGCAGGTGCATAAAGGCTTAGGCGAGATGCAGACGCTGGCGGTGGGGGTCGGCAACTTGAAAAAGGTGATGGAGGGAGTAAAAACGCGGGGGATTTATGGCGAGGTGCAGCTCGGGGCAATTTTGAAAGATATTTTGACGGCCGAGCAGTATGAGGAGAATATTGCGACCGTGCCGGGCTCGCGCGACCCTGTGGAGTTTGCAGTAAAAATGCCAGGGCGGGCCGACGACGCCGTGGTGTGGCTGCCGATTGACTCTAAGTTCCCGATTGAAAATTATTCGCGACTGATTTCGGCGTATGAGGCGGGCGAGAAAGATTTGATTGCGACGGTGCAGAAGGCTTTGGCGACGGATGTCAAGACGCAGGCGAAAAAGATTAGCGAGAAGTATGTGTCGGCGCCACATACGACGGATTTTGGGATTATGTTTGTGCCGACCGAGTCGCTCTATGCCGAGATTTTGCGGATTCCGGGACTATTTGATGAAATTCGCCAAAAGTATAAGGTGACGGTGGTGAGCCCGTCCACTTTAACGGCGCTCTTGAATAGTTTACTACTTGGGTTTAGGACGCTGGCGATTGAGCAACGGAGTAGTGAAGTTTGGGAGTTGCTTGGGGCAGTCAAAACGCAATTCGGCAAGTTTGGCGATTTGCTAGCGGCAACCAAACGAAAACTAGAAGAAACGGCGAATAAAATCGGTGATGCCGAAACTACCTCGCGCACGATTGAACGAAAACTCCGCTCGGTAGAAACTCTCCCCACCGCCGAATCCAAGAAGCTGATTGGCGAGATTGCGGAAGAGTAGGGCGCAAGAATGGCTAGTGTGAGCAAATACAACCTAATCATACCCGTAGGGATGAAGCCAAAACCCACTCAGATAGAAGAAAGGGTAGCAGAGCTCGTCGCTGAATATTTCAGAAGTGATGTCAGATTTATAGAACGAGCATCATCAACTACCCCAGACATACAGATACTAAAAACGGGGCAGCGGTGGGAGATAAAGAATATTAGGGGAAACTCAAAAAACACTATCCAAACTAATCTTCGTCGAGCCGATAACCAGTCCGAGAACGTCGTGATCTGTCTGTCAGAAACAGAAATGCGTTCAGAGCAAGCCGAGAGCCGTATCCGGTTTCACCTTAAATCTAGCCACGTTCGCATCAAGAGAATTATTCTAATCACAAAATCCGAAAAAATCATTGAAATCAAGTAGTGTTTGTGATAAAATAAAAACACAGAGATGCATGCGGCACTGTATTGAGCCAATAGGGCATCTTTTTGTTTGGCACTCTAACTCTTAACTGACTATCCATTTACTTTCTTCATAATACGAGACATACGACGCTATATTTCTGGCTAACCCTCGTTAGGCTCTTCTGATGCACAAAGCAGCACAATGCCGGAGATGAAGTCTAAAAAGATTAGCGTGCAAACTCCGAATGCTATAGTATTTTTCCGCTCCCCTTTACGAATTTTATCCATCATGAACATCATGGGTATTCGCCATGCTAACGATACACATACAAGAAAAGCTAGGAGCACTGACTCAATGGCGCCCTCAGCACCATCTGCCATTACTGCCACCATAATATAAAACAGCCATAGTACACCACTTGCGATAAGACATATGAGCGCCCACATAAAGGCAAACTGGGCGTCGCGCCTTTTCCTAGCCGAGCTAACACCCGACCGTGCAGCTTGCGCCTTGGCAGCCTCAATCATAGAGCCTTCTTTGGGCTTGCGTCGTCATCACGCGCTTTTAATATAACTAACGGTATAGCGACACCAATAATACCGACCGCCAAGATACTGATGATACGTCTGAGTATTCCTCCACCTAGGAAATTATCTAGATAACTCATAATCCTCAGTGCGACTTCTACTAAGTCTGTATTAAAAGCGGCTGTCGCCACTAGATTTGCTAAAATAAGGCCGCCAACCCCAGCCCAAGCTAGCAAGGCACAGTTTATTGCTTCATCTTTTTTCATATACTTCTTTCTCCTTTAATTTATTTATTGAACGTCCACTTGTTTGCCGTTAAGGAACCAAATATTGTATTCCGCATCCATTTTACCCAAGTATGTAATTGCCATAATAACATCTACGAGCCAGCCGATGCCAAAAAGACCAGCCGTAAATAGATATAGAATGCCCATACCAATGCTGCCGCTCAGGAACCGATGCACGCCGAGCCAACCGAGGAAAAATGCTAATAGCAAATACACGATGGCGTTAACCTTATGCGGCTTAACTGTTACGCCACCAGTTACATTAACCGTTATGTTATTATGGTTATTGTTATTATTATGCACCCCCGAGGCGCTAGCTTGCTCTTCGCTCATTTTCTCCTTTCGCTTGATTGGCAGAATGCTGTATTTGATAGCATTCTGCTTTTAATATACCCCCCCCCGCACCTTGTCAAGGGTTTTGGGTGGGAAAGTTTTGGAAGCGGGGTTGCAAAATGTTATAATGGAGGAAAGGAGAGTTATGGAATTGGAGCGGACGTTGATTGTGATGAAGCCGGATGCGGTGCAGCGGGGGATTGTGGGGGAGATTTTGCAGCGGTTTGAGCGGGTTGGGCTGAAGATTGTTGGGAGTAAGATGGTGAGCCCGACTTATGAGCATTTATTTACACATTATGAGACGATTGGCAAGATGATTACACGGCGCGGGCAAGAGGTTTTTGATGATTATATGAAATATATTACCTCTGGACCGGTGATTGCGTTTGTCTTGGAGGGCGTGGAGGCGGTAGCGGTGGTGCGAAAAATCGTCGGCGCGACCGAGCCAAAGGCTGCGGATATGGGAACGGTACGAGGTGATTATGCGCATGTCAGTTTTGGTTATGCGAGTTCTAAACATAAGGCGACGCCAAATTTGATTCACGCAAGTGGCGACGCCAAAGAGGCGACCGAGGAGATTGCTCATTGGTTTCGCCCAGAAGAACTTGTTTCTTATGACACAGTACTAGAAGCATTTGAACGATAGAGCGCGAAAGTTTTAAAAGTCGGGTTTCAAAACTTTTAGGGTACGAGGCTATCGGGGACGAATTTGGCGGCAGAAATAGGCTAAACCTTGCAAAATTGGGCAAAATACTATATATTATATATGTACAGATAATTTGCGGGTATAGTATAGCGGTTATTATATGAGTTTTCCAAACTCGAGATGATGGTTCGATTCCGTCTACCCGCACCAATCACATCGAACTTTTCTTAGCAAGAAAAGTTCAGCAAAAGAATCAGTTAAAAATTTTAGCCCAAAATGAATTTGGTCTAAAATTTATATAGTAGATAAAGGAAGATATGTTAGTAGAAATTTTAGTGGGTGTTGCAGGGTTGGCGTTGGGGGCTGGCGGAATTGCGGTTTACAATAAAAGCAAAGAGAAGGGCGCGGCCGAGAAGGCTGATGCGTTGCTAGGTAAGGCAAAAAAGGACGCGGAAAAATTGGTGATGGAGGCGCAAAAAAATGCACTAGAAATCAAGGACGCGGCAAAGCGTGAGGAAGACGAGCATCGCAAAGACATCAAAAAAACTGAGTCGCGGTTGTTAGAGCGTGAGGAAAACTTGGACAAAAAGTTAGAGCAACTGGATAAAAAAGCCGAAAAATTAGAGAAGGAAGCCAAGGAATTAGATTCTTTGAAAGGCGAGATTAAAGATTTGCGCGTTAAACAACAAGAAAAGTTGGAAAAAATTGCGGGGTTGTCAAAGGCGGACGCGAAAGAAAAACTGTTCCAGATGACTGAGCGTGATGTCAAGGAAGATTTGGCGGGGCTGATTAAAAAGGAACAAGAGGCGGCGAGCCACGATGCCGAGGATGTAGTGGCGGCGATTTTGGTTGCGGCAATGGAGCGAATGAGTAGTGAGGTAACGGCCGACCGCACGGTGACGGCGGTGAAAATTGACGACGATATGAAGGGGCGGATTATCGGCAAAGAGGGACGGAATGTGCAGGCCTTGCAGGCGGCGACGGGCGTGGATTTTTTGGTGGATGATACGCCGGGTATGGTAGTGCTGAGTTCGTTTGACCCAGTGCGACGGCAGGTGGCGCGGGCGGCGTTGGAATTACTCTTAAAAGACGGGCGGATTAACCCAAGTTCAATTGAAGCGGCCGTAGAAAAAGCAACAAAGTTAATAGACAAGGAGGCAACGCAGGCAGGCGAGGACGCCGCACGTGAGGTTGGGATTACGGGCTTGCCACACGATATTTTGCACTTGCTTGGCGAGTTGAAGTTCCGCACTTCTTATGGGCAGAATGTGTTGCTGCACTCAGTGGAGATGGCACACATTGCTGGTATGATTGCAAAAGAAGTTGGCGCCGATGTGCGAATTACTAAAACGGCAACATTATTGCACGATTTGGGCAAGGCGGTAACGCACAAAATTGAGGGCAAGCACGCAGAAATCGGTGCGGAAATTGCCCGAAAATACGGCATTGAAGAAAAGGTAGTGCACGCAATGGAAGCGCATCATAACGACATTGAGCCGACGACGATTGAGGCGGTGATTGTGAAGATTGTGGATGCGATTAGCGCGGCACGGCCGGGTGCGCGAAATATTAGCGCCGAGAACTTTGCTGAGCGGATGAAGGAGTTAGAGAACGTGGCATTGTCGTTTGGTGGGATTGAAAAGGCCTATGCTTTGCAAGCGGGCCGCGAGATTCGGGTGATCGTGGAGCCAAAGCAGATTGATGATTTGACGGCTTATAAATTGGCGCGCGACATTGCCGACAAAATTGAAAGCACGATGTCTTATCCGGGTGTGATTAAAATAAATGTGATTCGCGAAACGCGGGCGATTGAATACGCAAAATAATGTTTACTCGCCTATGGCGGTGGGTAAAAGTTCCAGCTAATGTCTTTTTGGGGGCTTTGCTTTTGCTTGCTGGCTTGCGGGTATGCTTGCCGAATGCGGCGGCAGAAAAAATGCGGGCACATGTAGGGCAGACTGTGGTGGTGCAGGGGAAATTGTATGACGACCCTGATTTTGATGGCAGCTTGGTGAAGGTGCGAGTGCGAATAAATGATGGCAATCAAGTTTTTGCGACAATTTCGGCGGGTGATGCCGACCTAGAGCGAGGCGACACGGTTGTGGTGCAGGGAAAGCTGGGAAATGGATTTGGTGCGTTTTCGGGAACGATTTACAGGGGTGAATTGGTAAGTTACTCCAAGAGTAAGACGCCTGACATTTTTCTAAAAATGCGAAATTGGTTTAGTGGAATGGTAGAAAAACATATTCCTGAACCAGAATCGGCGTTGGCGCTCGGTTATTTGCTGGGGCAAAAACGAGCGCTGCCGAGTGCGCTCTTGGAGGTGCTTGCGATTACGGGTTTGACACACATTGTAGTGGCGAGCGGTGCGAATTTAACGATTATTACGCGAATGGTGCGGCGGTTGTTTGGCAAATCACGACGGCGGGCGTTTGCGCTAGCGCTTTTGGCAGTTGGGGTGATGGTGGGCATTATCGGTTTTGCACCAAGTTTGGTGCGGGCGGGGTTAGTTTCGGCGCTAGCGCTCACCGCGTGGTATTTTGGGCGGCCAGTGCATCCCGTGCGGCTGATTTTGCTTGCTGCGGCGACGACTTTGATTGCGCGACCGAGCTTTATTTTGGATTTGGGCTGGCAGCTATCGTTTGCGGCGTTTGCTGGCGTGCTACTAGTAGCGCCAGTATTGACCCGATTTTTCTATGGTGAGGCAAAACCACGAGCATTATCGCAAGTTGCGATTGAAACGATTAGTGCGACAATTACGACGATGCCATTATTGCTATATAATTTTGGATCATTGTCGCTGATTTCGCTACTACCGAATTTGCTGATTTTGCCGACGATACCTATCGCAATGTTATTAAGTTTTGCGACGGGCGTATTGGCGATTTTTACAGGGGTGCTAGCGGGGCTAGTCGGGTCGCTTGCGACCTTGGTGCTAAAATATAACTTGGTGGTAATTGAGTTTTTTGGGCAAATTGAGTGGGCGACGCTCGCCATGCCGATTAGTTTTTGGCAAGCGGTGGCGATTTATGGCGTGATTTTGCTCGGCTGGTTTGCGATGAAATGCAGTACCAAAACTAGACTATTGGATGTAAATGTTGTAGAATAGATTTATGGAAAAGCGGCGATTGGAAGTTGATAGCGAACAAGAAATGGAGCGGCTGGGTGCGGAGTTAGTGCAAGTTTTTTTGGCGGAGCGAAATGAAGCGTTAGTATTACAACTGGTGGGCGATTTGGGCGCGGGCAAAACAACTTTGACGCGAGGAATTGCGCGCGGGCTAGGAATTGCCGAGCCGATTACAAGCCCGACCTTTCAGGTGCATAAGGAATATCCGGCTAGCCCTCCTGCAACGGCACCTTCTGCGACAGAACCGCCCTTAATGCCGCAGAAATCACCAACGCAAGAAAATTTGATACTGCATCATTTTGACTTTTATCGTTTGCAGGATTTGGGGGTGATGAAAAATGAATTAGAAGAACTAATGGCGGACAAAAATAATGTGATTGTAATAGAATGGGGCGGGATTTTGGGCGACCTCACAAAAAACGCAAAAACCATCAAAATTGAAAAATTAACAGATGAGAAACGAGTTTTACTCTTGGAGTAAGCACTAACCCAAGGTAAAGCAAGCGCCTCACCAAGACTCACATAAACAGCCAGGGCGCTCAGGCGCGCCCTCTTGGCAAAGCAAAGCTTTGCCAATTCACCCCAGCAATGCGAGCACAGGTGATGCGCTTGCTTTACCTTGTCTTTTGCTTAGCAAGAGGAGTAGTCGTAGACGTTTTGGCCGGTGATCCAGTTGTTGGTGGTGACGATGAAGTTCTTACAGAAGGAGGCGCCTGATTCGCCATTGAGTTGGACGGCCCATTCGGGGTATGGGTAGGCGGTGTCAACGACTTCAATGCGACCTTCAATGCGGCGGAGCGAGTCGGCGTTGCGGCCGGTGCTGTCCACGGCGACTTGAACGCCGACGAGCGGGACGACGGTGCCGTTGTTTTGGGCGCGA
The DNA here is from genome assembly GCA_031262695.1 of Candidatus Nomurabacteria bacterium. Lineage (GTDB taxonomy): Bacteria > Patescibacteriota > Saccharimonadia > Saccharimonadales > Saccharimonadaceae > WQUV01. The sequence continues at coordinate 140,281 of JAISHF010000001.1, forward strand.
ACTTGGAAATCATGGGTGCCAGACGGGTAAACGCTCTCTAGCATCAGGAACGAGGTGCCGTCGTGGCGAGAACCGCCGACGGGGCTTGGTAAGTTGATAGTGACGGAACAAGAATAATCGCCACCGACTGGGTTGGTGCAGGAAATCGGGAAGGGGTTGTTGATTTTTTGGTCGTTGGTTTGCAGGACGCCGCCGACATTGGTGAAGTTAGCGGCAGCTGAAGCGGCAATGGTGTTAGCACCACCGCCGCGGACTGGCACGAGGAGCAAGCCGGCACGGTTGGTAGTGCTACCGCTGGCAGTTTCAAATTGTGAAAGCGTGAAACTCTTGGCGGTCTGGATGAGGGTGGCGGAAAGGACGGGTGGCGCAGACTCCGCCCAAACCTCAGGCAGTTGAATCGGTGGGTTGGAGCTAGTGCTATTAGTTGGCAAGCTGGCGGTAGAAATATTATTGCGGGCGCGACTCCATGAGATGACGATTTGGTTAAATTCCACGCCACCAGTGCGGAGCGGAATGAGGCGAGCGCGGGTCTGGGCGTCAAAAGTGCTGAGGAAGTCAATCGTATCGTCGCTGACGCGGACGCAAGTGTAAGCTTGGTCGGTTTGCTCAAAGGTAGCACTATCGGCACCGCCCTCTTGGATTGGGGTTTCGTTATTGGTAGGGCGGCCCAAGATATAAGCAATACCGTCGCAAGCGTTGATGCTACCAGCCGTCGGCTGGCCCGTGCGCATTACCGAGGTGATGTCGGCGCAAGTGCGCGTGGTGCTGCCGCTTGGATATTGGGCATCTGTGCTGAGACACTCATTGTAGCGAAGAACCGCCAGCTTGGCGTCTTCAATGCCGGTCATAGCGGAATCGTAGGCGGTTTGTGAGAGGTCGGAATCAGAAACTTGGCGGCGTTCGTTGAGCATAATCCGCGTAAAGCCGAGAGCGATGACGGTGATTAAAAGCGTGGCAAACAAGACAATATATAAGGAGACAGCGCCTTTTTTGCGACCCTCCAAAACGGTTCTTGCAGATTTCATAAGCATATTATATCACCCCTCCCCGACGGTGCCAAGTGATGACGCCGCAAAATTAAACTTGTTGATTGAGCAGTATTGAAAATCTAAGACAGCGTCGGCAGTGGTGGATGGTGGCTCGCAGACTTCGGCCGAGACAAGACCGCCGAGGACATTGGCGCCGCGTGGCGTGCCGAGGATAAATGAGCCTGCATAAAAAACTTGGTCAGTGATGTTGGATTTGGCAGGCTTGAAAATATCAAAATCAAAGAGGGCGAGTTCTAGGCCGCCGCTAGAAATTAACTCGGTGGTATCGGTGGCGGTAAGATTTGGTGAGCCTGCAACAGGGCAAAGCAGTTTGCCGTTATTATTGGGGCAGGTAGAGGCGCCGATGGCGGAAGGTTGGCAAAGTTCGCGGCCGACATCGCGGGCTTTGAGCAGGCGATAATCTTTGCTGCCGTTAACTTGGACGGCGCCGCCGCCGCTACTACTGCTGTTGTCCCAAAGAAAGTCGGCTTGCTTCCAGATATAAGAATAAAAGCCGGTGCAAAAAACGCCGCCTTCAACGCGTGAGCCGTTGATAAACTCAACAGCGTGCGGAACGTTAGCGGAAGTGGTTGGGGCGCTGGCGATGGCACGAGTGATGTCGTCTACGACGGAGCGGCTGGTAGAATTGACCTCGCGCGTGGCGATGCCGCGACGATAGATGCCCTGAATATTCATCACGAGAACAGTGATGCCGATAATTAAAATAGAAACGAAAGTCATTGCGAGCATCAGCTCAATGATAGTGAAGCCAGAGGCTCGGCGAATTCTACCTGCCCTCCTCGGGCACGAACACAGGGGCGCTTGCACCCCCTCTTGGCGCCGCTGGCGCGTCGCCAATTCACCCCCGCAGTGCCCTTGGAGACTAGGTAGCAATTCGCCGAGCCTCATTCTATGACCTTTGGGTTAAGAGTGCGGGTGATGGTGGAGAGTTTGCTGTCGGAATTTTGGCCGGCGGCGCGCCAGCAGGCGCGGATGTGGAAGTCGTAATATTCGGGCTGGCCGTTGATTTTTTTGCTGCTTTCAACGGCGAAAACTTGGAGACCTTCAACGGCGACAACTTGATCATAGACGGCCGACTCGGAAAGTTCGGTGGCGGGCGAATTATAGACGACGCGCGGGTAGATGGTTGGAACGGTAAAAGTAGTGTTGTTGGGGCGGCGGATGATGTTGGTGGCGTTGGCTTGCAGGGCGCGGGTATTGATGATGAACGAGCCAGCCGAAGCGGCAGAGTCGTTGATAGCAAAATTACAACTGTCGTCGTCTGGGTGAAGCAAAGGAGCAGAGATGCGGGGGTTGCGAGTCATCTCGTCCCAAATGGTTTCAAATTGGCGGACAGTGTCAGGATAGCCACGCTCGGCGACGAAACTGTCATGGATAAACTTAATTGCAGCGGCTTGGGCATCCATTTCGTTGCGGGCTTGCTGGGCTTCAATGGCGGCTTGGGCGGTGACGGTGCCGCGGTTCATAATCTGGATTGCGACAATCGCGACGACGCCAAAAATCGCAACGGCAAACATCACTTCAACGATGGTTTCGCCTTTTAGCCGCGACATTGGATGAGTTGCCCTTCGTCGTCAGAGGCGGTGTCGGTTGGGAGGGTGGTGACCGCCGAGACATTACCGATGTTTTGCAAGATGCGGATGATTTTGCGATTTGGGGTCCAGATACCAGCGCCGTCGGGGATGACGCAGAAGTAGCGGCTGGCAGTAGAGTTGGCTTTGATAGCGAGGCTAGTGAGGGTTTTGATATTGCGGGTGTCATTGTTGGTGGTGATGTAGGTGCGGACGGAGCCAGAAATCGGCAAACGCAAAATCAGAATTGAGCCTTGGGGCTGGGTCTCGGGGTCGCTGACGATTGGGCTGCCGTCGGTTTTGGTGTAGCCAGCGAGCGAAACGCCCCAGTCGGGGGTGAAGACAGTAGTATCATTGGCGCGACCAATTTTGGTGGCGGCGATGAGCTCTTCGTCGGTCCAGGTCAGGAGGTTGGCGCGGTAGTCAATGTCATTATTAGAAACATTGCAGCGGCCATGGGCGCCACTTTGGGTGTCAAGGCAGTTCTCTAAGTCGCGGCCGACAACAGTGGTGGCGGCGATGCGTTGCAAGGAGTTTTGGTTTTGTTGATTATCGGCGCCATTGGCGTCGTTGGCGGTATTGTCAAAAACTGACGTGCCATACCAAAACTCAATGATGCGGCCATAAATTAGACAGTCGGAGCGGCCGCGGTATTCGCCGGCGACTTCGGCGGTGCTAATATAGGCAGTATCGGAGTTGAAGATGTCGGGTGCGCCACCAGCAAGAGTGAGTTTGTTGCCAGAGGCGTTAAATGCAATACAAGCTTGGTTGTTAGAACCGTCGGTGGGGCGTTCGGGGTTTTGCACAAGGTTGAATTGTTGGGCGATGAATTCTTCTACTGTCGCAACGCCGTCGTTATAGCGTTCGCGCGCGAGGTTGGCGCCCGTGCCGACGAGCATACCCATCAGGAGTAGGCCAGTGATAGCCAAAAACATCATTACTTCAATGATAGTAAAACCCACTCTTCTCATACTATTATAATACCATAAACATATTCAAAATGGAACTTTTAGCAAAGAAAACAATGAAAAAGGCAGCAATAAGGAGGGGCGCAAAGGGGATGCGGGTGGTGGCACGCCACTTGTGGGCAAGCATAAAGGGGATAGCAATGAGGGCGCCGGTAATGTTGGCGAGAAAGAGGTTAGCGACGGCAAGGAGAGGGTGGGCGAGGATGAGGGCGAGAGGCAGAGCGATAAGCCAATCACCGTCGCCGACTAAACGGCTGCCGCGCTCCGTATGGTCCTCAGAACCTGCTTGCTTGCGGCTAGGGACGACAGACAAAACGAAGTAGAAACCAGAGAGGACGACGGCGCTGGCGATGGTTAACAGGGGTAGACCGAGGGTAAATTGACCAACAAAAAACGCCGCGGCCCACTCCAAGCCTATGAACAGTATAGCACAGATGATGCAAAAAGTCAATAGGTGGGTGGGGATTTCGCCTGTTAAGAAGTCAAAAACGAAAACGGCGGTGAGGGCGCAGGCGAGAACGAGAAAGAAAATTACCCCTGTAAAATATGGTAGGGCGGGGAGGAGACTGGGAGTGAAGTTGGTGGTATTGGCAGCGGTAAAAACTTGGTCAAAAACGGTTAAGGTAGTGGAAAAACTGCCACTAATGGCGGAATAAATGGTGATGGCGAAGACTGCCCCGAGACCGAGTTCGGCAAGGAGTTCTGCGATGCCGATTGGCGCGTGGCAGTTGCGGCATTTACCGCGAAGACAAAACCACGAGAGGACGGGGAGCATCTCCCACCAGTGGAGTTTCTGCTCACAAGATTCGCAGTGCGAAGGGGCTTGGCGGAGTTTTTGGAAGCCGTGGAGGTGTTCTTTGGCAATGATGCGGCGGACTTGGCAGCAAATAAAACTACCAAAAATCGCGCCAAAAATGAAGGCAAAAATGGTGATGGGGATTGTCATAAATATATTATAACACAGCCGAGTGGCGGCGGGTGTTTCCTGTTGAAAGTGGTTGTGGTATAATAAATATATGAAGTTGCAAGAAAAAATCAAGCAAGTAGTGGGGCAGAAGGCGGCACGGGTGGCAAATCGGATGAAAAACGGCGAGTTGGTGCTGGCACTTGATATCGGCACGGAATATATTAAGGCACTGGCGGCGACGACGGCAGGCAAGGTGGATATTTTGGCGGCGGCTAAGGTGCGGCAGGCAGCAGGCAATATGAACGCAGGGGCAATTGCGGATATTCGGGGGGTGTTGCAGGCGACAGAAAAGGCGCTTTTGGAAATTGAGCGACAGACGGGCGAGCGGGCGGTGAAGACGGTGGTCGGGATCGCGGGCGAGTTGGTGCGGGGCGAAACGCGGCGAGTGGTTTATCGGCGGCCAAATGCGGACACGCGAATTACCGAAGAGGAGATGAGCAAGATTGTGCGGGCGGTAGAGTTGCGCGCATTGCAACGGGCACAAAAAGAAATGGCACTAGAAACCGGCACGCAGGTAAAGTTGCGGCTGATTAATTCGGCTCTGGTGGCGGTAGAAATTGACGGCTATAAGGTGAATTCACCGATTGATTTTCAGGGGTCAGAGGTGGCAGTGCAGATTTATACGGCGTTTGCGCCACTGGTGCATATTGGCGCGGTGGAGAAAATCGCGAACGAATTAGAGTTGGATCTGATTAGTATCACGACTGAGCCGTTTGCGGTCTATCGGGCGGCGATTGGCGACGACGAAAGCAGTAATTTGACGGCGATTATGTTGGATATTGGTGGCGGCACAACGGACTTGGCCGTGGTTAATGAAGGCGGCGTGGAAGGCACGCAATCATTTGCGATTGGTGGGCGGAGTTTTACGCGCGAGATTTCGCAGAAACTGAACTTGAATTTGGATGAGGCAGAGCGACTGAAAGTTTCGGATGTGCCGGCGGATGTGGCGAAAGTTGAAGAGGCGGTGCAAGATAATTTGCTGGTTTGGCGAAGTGGTGTGGAGTTATTGCTAGAAACTTTTACGGGGCTAGACCATTTGCCGTCTAAGATTTTGCTTTCGGGTGGTGGCGCAGGACTGCCCGCAATTAAGGCGACTCTGGAAGATGAGGCGTTCGGTGAGGATTTGCCGCTCATCAAACACCCTGCGATACAAGTTTTGGAGTTTGAGGCATTGCCTGGGTTGCGTAATCGCTCGGCGGTAGAACTTGACCCGTCGTTCATCACAGCGGCGGGGATGCTCTGGATCGGGCGAGACTCTTTGTAATCAAGGGCAAGCACATCACCAAGACTCGCATAAACAGCCATGGCGCTCAGGCGCGCCCTCTTGGCAAAGCAAAGCTTTGCCAATTCACCCCAGCAATGCTCGCTATGGTGATGTGCTTGCCCTTGTCTCTAAAAAATCTAGAAGATCAGCGCGACGGCGATTGGGAGAGTGATGACCGAGAGAAGAGTGGAGATGACGACGAGTTCACTGGCTTCTAGGTTGTCGCTGCCGTATTTTTTAGCGAAGAGGGCGAGGGAAGTTGCAGTTGGGAGGGCTTGCAAGATTACGCAGACCGCGCGAGTGGTGTCGGTAATGCCGATAGCGGTTAAAATTAGCCAAGTGGCGAGAGGGCCAAGCACGAGTTGGGCGGCGGCGGTGAAAAAGAGTTTGCGTTTTTTGAAAACGGCTTTGAGATTGGCGCGAGAGAGCATAAAGCCGACGCAAATTAGGGCGAGCGGGGTGGTGGCACCAGCGATACTGCTAACGGAGCCGGTAATAAATTGTGGCACGGGGAGCGAAAAGATAAAAATGACGGCACCGAGAATGACGGCAATGATGTTAGGGTTGGTGATAGTGCGAAAAACGAGCCGCCAACTGAGTTTGCGTTCAAAGAGCCAGACGCCATAAGAGAATAAGGCAATGTTGAAAATGACGATAAAGCCGAGATAAGCCATCATACCGTCAGTGCCAAAAGTTTGGCTGATTAGTGGGTAGCCGAGGAAGGTAGCGTTGTTAAAAATGAAGGCGAATTGGGCGGAGTAGCGAAACTCGCCCTTACTTACTCTTGGAGTAAAAAGTAGTTTGGCCAAAATTATAACAGAGGTGAGAACGACTACTCCAGAAGTAAAACCGCGTAAAAAGAAAGAAAAGGTGGAATGATCAAATGTGGCGGGGAAGGCGGAAAAAAGGCTGGCTGGCATTAAGACGGAAAGCAGCAAATTAACAAAAACGAGATTGGCTTTGTCGTTGATGATCTTGATACGGCCGAGCAAAAAGCCCAGCGCCACCACGAGAATGATGACGCCGAGCTTGGTATAGAATATGCCGAGGTCCATAAGTGTTCGCTTTATGCGCCGTTATCTTTGCAATAAGTACCAGAACCTTCAAGTTTGATACGGACGGCAACACGGCGGGTGCCACTAGCAACTGGGATAGCGTTTTCGCCGCTACATTCGGCAGAGCCATAGATACGGATTGGCATACCAGTGCTGGAGCCGACAGTAACTGCGCCAAACGGAATGGCTTCGCTGCCGATTTCGCCTGTAGCGTTGCCTTGGTAGGACATAATGTAGAGCTCGCCATTTGGATCGCGGAATTCTTCTTCGTCGCCAGCGCAATCGGCCGTAGAGCAGAGGTAGTTCAGGCGGAAGTTGTTCCATGCGCCGTTTTCGTTAGCGGCTGGGCCAGTAAATGGCACGCGGCCTTGGTTGTTGGTGGAGTATTGCGTGATTTGGGCAGCGACACGGTCAAGGTCGTTGCGGCGTTGGGTGTCGCGTTGGTTGCGCTGCAAGGTTGGCAACGCGAGGAATACCATCAAGAAAATCAAACCACCGATAGCGAGGACGAGAACGACCTCAATAATTGTGAAACCCTGTTTTTTACTCATAGTTATTCCTTTTGACATATATTATTATAATAGCACAAGCAGTTTGCGGATGTCAAGGGTTTTAGACAGTTTCTACCAACGAATAAATCGGGAAGAGGACGGCGGCGATCATGCCACCAGCCATAACAGCGAGCAAGACCATTAAAATTGGCTCTATCATTGTGGAGATAGTGCGGACCATTTCGTCTAATTCGTCTTCTAGGACGGTTGCGGCCTTGCCGAGCATTTCGTCAATTTTGCCTGAACTCTCGCCGATGGCAATCATTTGTGGTAGAATCGGCATAATGTATTTTTGGATTTTGAGGCTTTCGCTGAGCGCCTTGCCGTTAGCGACGCGGGCGGTGGCTTTTTCAAGGTTTTCTTGGACAATCACATTGTTGACGGCGTCAGTGGAGATTTTGAGAGTTTCAACCATTGGTACGCCAGTGGAGAGAAGGATTTGGGCGGTGCGAGCAAAACGCCCCATATAAAGGCGGCGAAAAAGTTGCTTGAACATCGGCACATTGAGATAAAAGAGGTCGCGGAATTGAATGCCTTTTTTGGATTTGGTAAATTGGAAGAGCATATAGGCGATAATGGCGGCGATAATGGCCACGACCCACCAGTATTCAATCAGGAAGTTGGCGAAGCGAACCATAATTTGAGTGAGGACGGGGAGCGGTTCGCCGAGGTCGTCATAAAGGCCTTCAACTTGCGGCACGATGGTGAAGAGCATAAAGCCCATCACGGCGATAATCACGACGACGACGATAACTGGATACATCAGGGCGGAACGGATTTTACTGAGGACGGCGGCGTCTTTTTCTAGCTGGTTCGCGAGGCGCATTAGGGCTTTGTCAAGTGTTCCAGAAAGTTCACCGGCCTTGATGAGTTCAATGTAGACGTGGTCAAAAGTTTTGGGGTAGCGGCCGAGGGCTTGGGCGAGCGGCTCGCCAGCGTCTACGGCGGTGGTAACATCTTCAACGACGGCTTTCATAGATTTGTTTTCGGTTTGTTCGGCGACAGTGCGGAGAGATTCTGAGAGCGGCACACCGGCACCGATAAGGGTCGCAAATTGGCGGGTAAAGGTGATGCGGTCTTTGGCGGTGATGCGGTTTAAGAATTTATCAAGCGGGCCAGAGCCGAATTCGCGGAGTTGGCGTGGCACCATATTGCGTTCCACCAGCAGCTTGCCGGCCGCCATTTTGTTTTCGGCCTGCACACTGCCCTTGATGATTTCGCCAGTTTTGTTGTCTTTGGCAATATAATTATAGCGATTCATTGCAAGGCCCTTTCAAATTCGTTCGGGTCAACGGTGGCGGTGCGAGCGACATCATAGGCGACAATACCTGACTTGACCATTTTGGCAAGCGTGCGATCCATAGTCTGCATACCGACATCGGCGCCAGTCTGAATCACGGTGTCAAGTTGGTGCGATTTGCCCTCGCGGATGATGCCGCGGACGGCATTGTTGGCGATGAGAATTTCACAAGCGGCGATACGGCCGCCAGCGAGTTTTGGCAAGAGTCGCTGTGAGCAGATAGCCATCAAAATGTTGGCAAGTTGGGTGCGAATCATTTGTTGCTGGCCGGCAGGAAAAACGTCAATGATGCGGTCAATGGATTGGGCGGCCGAGTTGGTGTGCAAGGTGCCGAGGACTAAGTGGCCGGTTTCGGCGAGAGTAATGGCGGACGAGATGGTTTCAAGGTCGCGCATCTCGCCGATGAGGACGACGTCTGGGTCTTGGCGGAGGGCAGAACGGAGAGCGGCGGCGTAGGAGAAGGTGTCATGGTGGACTTCACGCTGAGCAATAACGGCACGGCGAGGGGTGTAAGTATATTCAATTGGGTCTTCAATAGAGATGATGTGGGTTGGGCGTTCGTTGTTGATTTTTTCTACCAGTGCGGCAAGAGTGGTGGTTTTGCCCGAGCCAGTTGGTCCAGTGATGAGGACAAGACCGCGAGGGTAGTCAGCAAAAGATTCAATTACATTTGGCACGCCGAGTTCGGCAAAATTGGGAATGCGGGCAGGGATTAAGCGGAGAGCGGCGGCAGGTAGGCCCTTTTCGGTGAAGGCGTTGATGCGGAAGCGGGCGTGGCCGGCAAAAGAGAACGAGAAGTCAATTTCGCGGTCTTTTTCAAAGCGTTGCCACTGGTCGTCGTCCATTAGCTCGCGGAGGAGTTTTTGGACTTGTTCGGTGTTTAAGCGGACACTGCCGATTGGCACCAAAATGCCATCTAGGCGAAAAATCACGGGCGAGCCGACCTGTAAGTGGATGTCGCTGGCGTTTTTGGTGACGGCGGCTTCCATTAAAGTCGCCAAACTGACGGTCTGTGCTTGCTGCTCTTGTGGGGCGAGCCCACCTGTCCCATTATTATCCATATATATATTATATATGGTTTTATACAAAATGCTAGTGTTTTATGGTGTGAGCCTATTAATATCACGAGGGAAGAGCATAGCCTCTTTGACATTGGCGAGGCCGATGGTTTGTTTGACAAAGCGGTCCACACCAAAGCCGCAACCGCCGTGAATCGGCAGGCCGTATTTGAAGGCTTGGAGGTAATACTTATAGCCGATATGATTGGTGTCTAGACCGGCTTTTTGCATTTGTTCAATCATTTTGTCGTAGTTATTTTCGCGGAGTGGACAGGTGGCAACTTCTAAACCGCGGTAGAGAAGGTCGGCCCAGTAGACGACGCCCTTTTCGGCGTCAATTTTGTGGTAGAATTTGGCGGCCTCAACTGGGAAGTCAGTAGCAAAAACGAGGTCGGAGCCAAGGTTTTTGCGGGCGTGTTCACAGATGAATTTTTCTTCGTCGGGGGTGAGGTCCTTTTCGGCGGTGGTGTCGGTGCCGGTTTTTTTGGTATAAAGTTCGTGGATTTCGGCGATGGTGAATTCAGGGATTTTATCGGCAAGTTTGAGCTCTGGGGCTTGCAGGCTCCCCAGTTCGGCGGCGAATTTGTTATAGGTTTTGCGGAGAACGTCAGAAACCATCTCGCCGATAATTTGGCGGACTTCGGCGTGGTCTTTAACAAAGCCGATTTCAACATCAAGCATTGTTAGTTCAGTAGTGTGGCGAGTGGTAGCGCTCGGCTCGGCACGGTAGGCGTGGTTTAGCTCAAAAACTCGTTCAAAAGCCCCGACCATAATCTGCTTGTAGAATTGTGGGCTTTGGGCAAGGGTGGCAGTTTTGCCAAAATAATCTAGCTCAAAAACTTCCGCGCCGCCTTCAGTCGCTGCGCCGAGAAGTTTTGGCGTGTCAATTTCAATAAACTCACGCTCAGTCAGCCACTCACGCAAATATTGCGTCATCGCAGCGCGAATCTTGAAGATTTTTTGCTCGTTGAGATTGCGAATATTTAGCACGCGGTTATCAAAAAGGGTATCTAGGTTCTCGGAGCGGTGGTCAATGTTTTTGTCAATTTCTATCGGCGGCTCATCTGTTACGGGCGATTCTACTCCAAGAGTAACCTCGTGCAACTCGGCGCCAAATGGCGCGCGCTCGTCGGCAACGACCGTTCCCTCCACTCGCAAAACTGTGCCAATTTGCATACCGCGCAATTTTTCAATTTCGGCTTTATCTTCAACCAAAAGTTGCGTCAAACCTGACCTGTCGCGGACGCTCAAAAAGTTCAGGCCGCCAAGCAACCGCTTTTTATGCAGCCAGCCACGAATTAAAACCTGCTCGCCAATATGCTCACCCAATTCTCGTGCTAAAATTCTCTCATTCATATCTTGATATTACCACAAATCTCCTAAAATCGCAAGTCTACAATGTGTCAAGCAAAAAGCCTACAATGTGTCAAGTGAAGGGGTTATTCGGTGGGGGCGGATTGGTATTGGGAGTTGTAGAGGTCGGCGTAGAAGCCGTTAAGTTTGAGGAGTTGTTGGTGGGTGCCTTGCTCAACAATGTCGCCATTGTTGACGACCAGAATTAAGTCGGCGCCCCGGATAGTAGACAGGCGGTGGGCAATGATGAAAGAGGTGCGGTTTTTGGTGAGGTTTTGCATTGCGCTCGCGATAGTTTGCTCGGTGCGAGTGTCAACATTGGAGGTGGCCTCGTCTAGGATTAGCATTGGGGCGTCGGCGAGCATAGCACGAGCGATGGTGATGAGTTGCTTTTCGCCGCTACTCAAGATTTCGTGCTCTTCGCCGATTGGGGTATCTAAACCTTGCGGCAGGTCGTTAATCAGATGTTCGATGCCCGCGGCTTTCGCGACTGTCATTATTTCGGCGTCGGTGGCGTGGGGTTTGCCGTAGCGGAGATTTTCTCTTAGAGTGTCGTCAATTAACCAAGTTTGTTGCAAGACCATACCAAAACGGGCGCGGACTTCGGCTCGCGGTACGGTGGCAATGTCGGTGCCGTCTAACAAAATCTGCCCGCTTTGGAGGTCGTAAAAACGCATTAGTAAATTGACGAGGGTGGTTTTGCCGGCGCCAGTTGGGCCGACGATGGCGACTTTTTGGCCGGCATGCGTGGTAAATGAGAGGTTTTTGATGGCTGGGGTGTCGCTGTCGGCGTATTGAAAAACGAGGTTTTGGCAGATGATTTCGCCGCGGATGTTTTTTGGTAATTTGGCGGTGGCACGGTGGGTTGGTTCGTCGGGTTCGTCTAAAAAGTCAAAGACGCGTTCGCTGGCGGCAGCGGTAGATTGCAAGAGCGTGATAGTTTGGCCGATTTGGGCAAGCGGTCGGTTGAATTGATTGATATATTGAATAAACGCCTGAATGTCGCCGATGTTAATCTTGCCGTCAATCGCAAGGCCGGCGCCGATGGCAGCGACAAAAACATAGCCAAAATTGCCGATGAGGTGGGTAATTGGGAAAAGTAGCCCCGAAATAAATTGCGACTTGAAGGTGTTTTGTTGAAGGCGGTGGTTTTCGGCGGTGAATTTTTGGGTCATTAGGTCTTCGGCGGCGAAAGCCTTGACGACAGTATGGCCGGCATAGACTTCTTCGGCCTCGGCGGTGATTTCGGCTAGGTGATTTTGGGTGGCTTTGAAGTATTTTTGCGATTTTTTACTCACAAAACCGATAAAAATTGTGGCGACGGGGACAGTGGCGAGAGCAATAAGCGAAAGTTGCCACGAGATGGTAAACATCATCACAAGAATACCGCCGAGCATCATAATGCTAGAAATGATTTGGGTGAAGGCCTGCGCAAGGTTGCCGAGAATTGTGTCAACATCATTGGTGATGCGGGCAAGGGTGTCGCCGAATTTATGGCGGTCAAAATAGGCGATGGGCAGTCGGTTGATTTTTTGGACGATTTGGCGGCGGAGGGTGAGGGTGAGTTTTTGGGCGATTTTGGCCATTAGGATGCCGCTCGCGATTTCGGCGGCGACGGAGATAATATATAGGGTCAGCAAAAAGGTGGCGATTTTGGCGATGGCGGAAAAGTTAATGCTGATTGGCGATTGGGCGGTGACGGCTTTGATGAGGGCGTTTGCGACTTCGGTCGTGATATTGCCGAGCAGTTTTGGCCCGACGATGGCGAAAATGGTAGAAACGAGTGCGAGTAAAACGACGACGAGCAGTAGCCATTTGTGAGCGGAAACGACGCGCCAAAGGTTCTTTAGCCTCATCTAACCGCCTTTCGTTCAGTGGCATACTCGGCATCGGACATTTGCGACTTGGCGATGGCTTGGTAGGTTTGGTTGGATTTTAGGAGTTCGGCGTGAGTGCCGCGGCCGACAATGCGGCCGGCGTCAATGACGATAATTTGGTCGGCGGATTTGATGGTAGAAATGCGTTGGGCAACAATGATTTGAGCAGTGGCTTGGTAGTTTTTAGCGAGATTGGCGCGAAGGCGGGCGTCGGTTTTGAGATCTAGGGCGGAGAAGGAGTCGTCAAAAATTAGCAAGTTGGGGTTTTGGGCTAGGGCGCGGGCGATACAAAGCCGCTGGCGTTGGCCGCCAGAAAAGTTGTTGCCGTTTTGGGCGACAGCAGTATTTAAGCCGTGTTCGGCGAGGAAGTCGGCGGCGCAAGCGTTGGTGATGGATTTTTGCAATTCGGTGTCGCTGATTTTGTGGCCGAGTTTGAGATTCTCGCGCACCGTGCCTTTGAAAAGTAGGTTCTTTTGTGGGATTAGGCCGAGTGTGCCGCGTAAAATAATCTCGCCCTCGCAAGCATCAAGCACGCCCGCGATTAAATTAACGAGCGTGGTTTTGCCAGAGCCTGTGCCGCCGAGAATTGCCAATTTTTCGCCTGCAAAAAGTTCTAGCGAAATGTCGGAAACGGCGTTTTCGTCGGCATTGCCGTAGCGATAGGACATTTCGGAAATTTGCAAAATTGGGAGATTTTTAACAGGGGTAGAAGGCAATATTACTCTATGAGTAACTTTGGTTGGGGTGGTGCGCAAAACCTCGCGAATGCGCTTCCATGACACGATTGCGCGCGGCAAAATCACGAAGGCCATGGAGAGGAACATAAACGAGATAATCACCTGAATTGCGTATTGCAAAAAGGCCATCATATTGCCGATTTCGAGTCCCGATTCGGCGATTTGGTGAGCGCCGAACCAAACGACGGCGAGAGTGGCGAGGTTCATTACGAAAGCGACTAGCGGAAAGGCGGTTGACATCACGGCGGAGGCAAAAAAGCCAAGGCTAGCAAAGTGAGTGTTGGCATGGTGGAAGCGAGATTCTTCGCGGCGTTCGGCGTTGAAGGCGCGGATGACGCGGAGACCAGTGAGGTTCTCGCGGGCGATTTGATTGAGGCGGTCTAGGGCGGTTTGCATCGCCTTGAACTTAGGCAAGGCAATAAACATTGCCGAAAAAACAACGCAAAGTAGCACGGCAACGCTGAGCGCCATAATCCAAGTGAGGTCGGGAGCGGTTTGGAAGGCTTTGAAGACGGCGCCAATCGCCATAATCGGAGCTTGGGCGGACATACGGAGCAACATCACGAGCGACTGGGAGATTTGCATGGCGTCGTTGGTGGTGCGAGTGATGAGCGAGGCAGTGGAGAATTTGTCTATATCGGGCGTGGTGAATTGGAGGACTTGGCGGAAGACATCAGTGCGGATTTGGGCAGCGATAAGTGAGGAAATTTGCGAGCTAAAAAGGCCAGCCAGCACCATACCGACGCCACCAATGGCGGCGACGCCAAGCATTTGCGTGCCGATTTGCCAGATGATGGGCTGGTCGCCGCCGATAATGCCGCGATTGACAATTTCAGCCATATAAGTTGGCAATTCTAGCGCCGACCAGACTTGCAAGACTAGCCCCGCAAATAGGAGCAGGACTCGCCACCAATGTCGCACAAAATACCTTAACATTCTAGTATTATAGCATATTTTGTGGTAAGATATAGGGGAAAGGGAATTATGGAAGAGGTCGTAAAACAACTGACAAAGATTATCAGCCAAGAATTTGGGGTTGATGTGCGGCCGCGTGTGGAGCCGAGCGAGCATGCCGATTTTGCGAGTAATGTGGCGATGCAGATTGCGAAGCAGGTGGAGCGGAACCCGCGAGCAGTCGGCGAAAAATTGGCGGCTAGTTTGGCGGCGACGGGGATTAAGGTGGAAGTGGCAGGGCCGGGATTCCTGAATTTTACGCTGGCAGACAGCGATTTGGTGGCAGAGTTGGTGGCGAGCGTGGAGCGACCAGACGAATTTTATAAATGCTCAACCTATCAAGATAAAGTAGTGGTGACGGAATTTTCCGACCCAAACCCATTTAAGGTTCTGCATGTCGGGCATTTGTATACCTCGGTTGTTGGCAATGCGATTTCTAATCTGATTGAACGGGCGGGCGGCAAGGTGCATCGGGTGAATTTTGGCGGCGATGTCGGCTTGCATGTGGCAAAAACAATGTGGGCGATTAAGCAGCAACTCGGCGAGTTTGATGTGGTAAGATTGCCGAGCGGCGAGATTGCTGAGCGAATGGATTGGATTGCGGCGCGCTATGTAGAGGGGACGAATGCTTATGAGGATTCTGAGGCAGCGAAGACGGAAATTGTAGAATTAAACAAGGCGATTTATCAACTCACGGCGGCGGGCGACCATTCGTCTGATGTTGCGCAAGTTTATTGGCAGTGTCGGGCGTGGAGTTATGAATATTTTGATGCGTTTTATGCGCGGATGCAGGTGGAATTTGAAAAGTATTATCCTGAGTCGGAGACGGCAGGGCTGGGGCTAGAAACGGTGCGGAATAATATTAAGGCGGGCGGCTATGAGGAAAGCGATGGCGCGGTGGTGTTTAAAGGCGAGCCGTATGGTTTGCATACGCGGGTATTTATAAATAAAGAGGGTTTGCCGACTTATGAGGCGAAAGATGTCGGGCTACTGCAAAAAAAGTGGCAGGATTATCAGTTTGATTTGTCAGTAGTGATTACGGGGGCGGACATTACTGAATATATGAAGGTGGTTTTGAAGTCGGTGGAGCAGTTTGCACCTACGCTTTCGGAGCGGACGCGACACATTGTGCATGGCAATGTTAAGTTGGCGGGCGGGGTGAAGATGTCGTCGCGTAAAGGGAATTTTTTGCGCGCCGTGGAAGTGCTAGATATGGTAGCAGCTGAGCAACGGACGGCAACAGGTGCGGCGGACGAGGTAGTGGTGCTGGGCGCGGTGAAATATGCACTATTGAAACCGAAAATTGAGCCGGGCGAAATTATTTTCAGCGTCAAAGAGTCGGTCAGTTTGCAGGGCGATAGCGGGCCGTATTTGCAATATTCGCTAGCACGGGCGAAGAGTATTTTGCGGGGGGTGGCGGAGGCTGGCGAATTGAGTGGCGATTTGAGCTCGTTTGATTTGGATGAGTTTGAGCGGGCGTTGCTATTGGCGCTTTTAGAGTGGCGACAGGTGTTAGGGCTGGCGGTAGACGAGTTGGCGCCACATCGGGTTTGTACCTATATATATAAGTTGGCGCAAAAGTTTAGCCGATTCTACGAGAATGACCGCGTAGCAGGTAGCGGAAAAGTTGCGTTGCGGCAGAAACTGGTACAAGGCTACGTGCAAGTGCTGGAAGAGTGTTTGGCTATTTTGGGCGTGCCAAGCGTGGAGCGGATCTAATTTTTTCGGTTTTTTCAGTTTTTGAGGCGTGTGATATAATACGCTTATGGAAGAATTGTTGAATGAGTGGTGTAAGGAACTACTAAAATATCAGAAGGATGACGCGGGCGACGACTTGAAGCCGGTGGACGTGGAGCGGAGCGTGGCGTATGCCAAGGATTTGTTGCAGGGGTTGATTAAACTGCGGTCGTTTCAGCAGGGTGTGAGTGTGTTTGGGTCGGCGCGGCTCGGCGAAAATAGCAAGTATTATCGCTCGGCGCGGGAACTTGGCGGGCTGCTCGCACAGTATGGGCATTCCATTGTGACGGGGGGCGGCTATGGGATTATGGCGGCGGCGAGTCGCGGGGCGCACGAGTATGGCGGGCGGGTGCTGGGGCTGAATATTGAGTTGCCACACGAGCAGACGCTGAACCCTTACACGACGGACAATTTGGAGTTTCGCTACTTTTTTGCGCGTAAGGTGATGCTGACGATGGCGGCGAAAGTTTATGTGTTTTATCCGGGTGGGTTTGGCACGATGGACGAGTTTTTTGATATTTTGGTGCTGATGCAGACGGGCAAAATGCCGAAAATGCCGATGTTTTTGATGGGTAAGACTTTTTGGAAGCCGCTGGAGAAGTTCATTACGACGCGAATGGAGGCGAATAATTTGGTTGCTAAGGGCGACCGCACGATTTATAAGATTACGGATAATGTGATGGATGTGGTGAAAGCAGCAGAGAAACTCGGCCACCACAAGATTGACGAAAATATCTACGACAGTATGCGATTAAAGAAACAACCCGCAGTTAACGAATAAGCACATCACCAAGACTCGCATAAACAGCCAGGGGCGCTCAGGCGCCCCCTCTTGGCCTTCGGCCAATTCACCCCCGCAATGCTCGCTATGGTGATGCGCTTATTCTAAAAACCTACTGGGGATTAGAAGCCGCGGATGCTGTTGCCGGTGTCGCGGAAGTTGCGGTTGCCACCGCGATCGCCGCGGAAACCGCCACGATTGCCGCCGAAGTTGCCACGGTTGCCACCAAAGCCACCTTCGCGGCGAGCGCCACCCTCTGGCTTTGGTTGGGCAAGCGAGATGTTGATCGGACGACCGTCCAATTCTTTACCGTTTAGTGCGTCAATGGCTTTTTGGTTGTTTGCTTCGTCAGCAAATTCCACAAAGCCGAAGCCTTTACTGCGGCCAGTTTCGCGGTCGCTGATTACGCGGGCGCTTTTGACCTCGCCGATTTGTTCAAAGAATGCCTTCAAACCGTCGTCACGCGTTGCAAACGCAAGACTTCCTACAAATAGATTTTGGCTCATATTTCCTTTCTTTATTCGCCATTTACACTTCGCACAAACAAGATATAGCCCTGATTAGCCTAAGTGATTTTATTATATCACACTTGGTTTAATTTTGCAATGGGAAGATTTGCTCGCCCTTTTCGTCAACGATTTGGCGGAGCCAATCGGCGAGATAGTCGTAGTTGGAGGCGTCAATTCTGATGCTAGTAGGGGCGACCGAGAGATAATCTTTGAATTGCTGGAAGTGCTCTGGGGTAGCACCAGAAACAGCGATGTCAAAATCAGAGCGATCGCGCGGCTCGCCATAAACCCGCGAGCCAAAAGCAAAGATTTTGGCGTCAGGGATTTCCATTTTGGCGATTTTAAGCACAATATCTAGGTCGGCTTGGTCAATTTTGAGCATTGTTGCCGCCTTGTAGTTTGCTGATTAGGTTTTCTAGCTCTGGCAAAAAAATCCGGCTTACGGCAAAAGCATCAGTAGCGGTGGCATTGTCATAATTATGTGAGGTATTGTTGCGGGCGAGGTGGAAAGTGTACCAAAGTTTTGGGTCGTCAATTAAATTATGGCTAAAGGCTGAAGCGTAGATTTCTTGGCGCGACATAGCATCAACGTTCTCTGAAAAATTAAAGGCGAGCCAGCGGTCAATAGCCTTTCTAGCGAGTTCGTAAGCGACTTCATAGTTCTGGATGACACCAGAACGAAGAGAGAAAAGCAACTTAGGGTTGAGCCGTTCTTGCTCATCGTAATCGCCGATAGCCTGACGCAAAGCGTCGCGAGCGCGTTCTAAGGATTGGGCGTTGATTTCTGGTTTCATAGTTATATTATATCATATTGAGAGCAAAAGAATAACCACGACCCCAAGCGTTTTAGCGCTCGCAATCGTGGTTATAGTATAGCAAACTGCGGTATGAGAGTAAAGTGCACGGTATTTCTTAGGTGCGCGAAAGGAAAAAGAAAAAAG